>CAYXCW010000024.1:51600-76535 GCA_964463555.1 uncultured bacterium | reverse complement strand
GACAGTGGACAGTGGACAGTGGACAGTGGACAGTGGACAGTGGACAGTGGACGGTGGACAGATTTTTTCTGGTAATCTGAGCGGTAAAAATTTTCAAGCGATAAAATGGTGAAGCAGCGAGTCGGTTTAGTCGGTTTTAAGGTGCGATCGCTACTCGTGAATACTACCATCGGGCATCTTGGCGCCCTTGAGATTGGCATAAGTCAAATCAGCCCCCTCAATATCAGCCCAACTGAGATCCGCTCCCCGTAAGTCAGCCCAGCTCAAGTTAGTTTGTTTCAGCACTGCCCAACGTAGATTGGCATGGCGCAGTTTAGCTCTGGTGAGGTTAGCACTACTGAGGTCTGCATTACCCAAGCTAGCCGAACTGAGGTCTAGACCTTGAAAATCTCTTTCTCCCGCTGCGTAAAGCATTAAGAGTTCTATCTCATCCATAATCTGAAATTAAATCTCTTTACCCTAATGGTATGTTAGGATTTCAGAGTAAGGATTATTTTCGGTTTTACAAACGTTTCTCCGAATCTAGACCTCTACACCCTGTGATTCTGGAGATATTTCATGTCTATTTACGTTGGTAATTTATCTTACTCAGTAACCCAAGAAGACCTGATCCAAACATTTGCAGAATACGGTAAGGTGAAGCGCGTTCAGCTGCCAACAGACCGAGAAACGGGTCGGGTGCGGGGTTTTGCTTTTGTAGAAATGGACACAGAGGCAGAAGAAGCCGCAGCAATTGAAGCGCTTGATGGTGCTGAATGGATGGGTCGCGACCTGAAGGTAAATAAGGCTAAGCCTCGCGAAGAAAGAGGGTCTTCAGGCGGTAACTGGTCTGGCAATAATAGATCGTCTCGACGCTACTAAGCTGTTAGATTGCAGATTTAACTTTTCAAGTCTTGAGGGCAGACAAGGCGTCTGCCCTTTTTGTCTAACTCCCAGTCAGCGAATCAATTAAGGAGGTAGGATGACCCAAGTAATTCCCGGAGAAAATGAAGGAATTGAGTCCACGTTACGTCGGTTCAAGCGAGAAGTTTCTAAGGCAGGAATTTTCCCCGATATCAAGAAGCACCGTTTCTTTGAAACGCCGATTGAGAAGCGCAAGCGTAAAGCAATGGCTAAGCACAAGCAAGGTAGGAGGCGATCGCGCTATTGATCCTCAAAACCCCAAAACGCCTATCGGAAACCTGATGCTTCAGCAAAAACCGACGTCAAATCTTTGACTGCACTGGTAAAAATTAACCGATCTTGGTTGAAGCATAGCAGCATCTTAAAGATGGCAAGTGTATCCAAACATACTTCGCGGGCGAGCCTCTCTAAACACCTCAAGGACTCTATGGACATCAAAGAACTGATCAGCCGATACATGGCGGGGCAAAGGGATTTTAGGAATCTGAACCTAATAGCAGCAAACCTGAGGAATACGAACCTGAGCAGGGCAAATCTGAGTGGCGCAAACTTAACGAAGGCAAACCTCACCAGAATTAATTTGAGTTATGCCAATCTGACGAATGCTAATCTGACAGGAGTCAATTTAACCGAAGCAAACTTGACGAATGCCAATCTAACCGATGCTATTCTGACTAATGCCAACCTCACCAGTACCAACTTACGTGGGGCAATTATCCCAGAGGCAGTCAGGCTCACCTTAACATCTAATAGCCCCGAACCTTCTCTGACTAAGGATTAGAGAAAAACAGGATTGGGAAATACAGGCGGCGTTGCTGGATATGAGCAATCCAGCAACGCCGAGATGTTTAATTTTGATCGATTTTGCTGCTTTGCCTAAGTGCCAAGCTGTTTGGAGCGAGTAGCAGCGGCTTGAACTGCCTCAATCAAAGCCGAACGGAAACCAGAACGCTCTAACTCGGCAATTCCAGCAATTGTAGTACCGCCGGGGCTGGTAACTCGGTCTTTGAGTTCTGCCGGGTGAAGTCCAGAATCTTTCAACAATTGAGCGGTACCGAGTACGGTTTGCAGGGCTAATTGGGATGCGATCGCTCTCGGCAATCCCGCCGCCACGCCCCCATCGCTGAGAGCTTCCACCAAAATTGCCACGTAAGCTGGCCCAGAACCCGATAAACCAGTCACTGCATCCATCAGGGGTTCGGGTACTTCCACCACTTCTCCCACGGCTTTAAACAGCTGCTGAGCCTGTTGTAGATGATGGGATTGAACGTGTTTGCCGGGAGCGATCGCCGTCATGCCCGCCCCCACCGTTGCCGGAGTATTCGGCATAGCGCGAATTATCGGCACAGTGGGAAAAGCAGCTTCCAACTTGCTCAACGGCACCCCCGCCAAAATCGAAATTACCAGCGACGGCATCATCGCAGTAGCTGACAACTCCGCCGCCACTGTCTCAAATACCTGGGGCTTAATCGCCAAAAACAGCACTTCCGCTGCTACAGCCCTTGCCACTTCCTGATTATCAGCCGTGACGTAAACGCCGTACTGCTGCACCAAAAAACCGCGACGTGCAGGCTGAGGTTCGCTAACAATTACCTCTTGGGGTTGATAAATTCCCTGAATAATTAAGCGGGATAACAGAGCTTCTGCCATTACCCCGCCACCAATGATGCCAAACTTGATAGTCATTAGTTGTTTAGTAGTAACTCAAGTTGCTAGTTATAAACTGTGGGAGTGGTAATTGGTAATTGGTAATTGGTAATTGGATGAAATCGTTACAATTACCTATTACCCGTGCAAAAGCGATGTAACTAGCAACTTGGGGTAGTAGGTAGAGTTACACCCACTACCTATTACCCATTACCCATTACCCATTACCCATTAGCTATTAACAACTAGCTAATTTGACTGAACCATGCGCGGTTCGGTTGCCCAAGCGGGAGTGGGTGTTGTGGCACGAGGTGCGCGCACTTGGCCTTGAGCGACTTCGTGGACGACACCGGCTTGGGTGCTGACTTGGACGCAGCTGGGGGTAAACAGGAAGATGCTTTCGCCGATGCGTTCTTGATGACCGTCTAGAGCGTAGGTGCCACCAGCGATAAAGTCAACCGCGCGTTGCGCTTGGTCTGGGTCCATCATGGTCAAGTTTAATACCACAGACTTCCGTTCCCGCAAAGCTTGAATTGCTTGGGGCATTTCTTCAAAAGTGCGCGGTTCCATTACCAAAACTTCCGAGATACCGCTGGTAACTCCGGGCATTCCAATCACGTTATTCATTGTAGGGGCTGCTACTCCTGTATCTGTTACTACATTAACCCGATCCCGCATCCGACGGCGTTGGCGAGGTTCCTCTTCAGGATTTGCTTGGGCAGTGTCTTGTTGTTGCTGTTGCTGTTGCTGTTGTTGTTGTTGTTGATAGGGGTTTTGGTAGGAGTCCCCATCATCGTCGTAGTCGTAGTCGTAATCTGCTGGCTCGTTAATGCCAACAAATTCTCTTAACTTGCTAAAAATGCCAGCCATTTTTGTTCGCGCTCCATCACTACTGGATTTACATTTAGCTGAAAAGAAGGGACAGTTGACAATTTTAAGTTTTTTTTCAAGTCCCGCTGACAAAATTTTGGACGAAATTTTGAGGGGTCAAACTCAAGGATGACCAGAGCGTGCCTTAATTTCAGCTGGTTGCACTTTGTACAACTGTGAGTGTATGGGACACTCGTGACGCTGTGGCGCGATCGCGAGTGGTTGAAATTAACCGATTAACTGAGCCAATAGTATACCTTAGACGGTTGGTTTGAATACGCCGCCAGCTAAAATTTGGTTCAGTCAGCGGCAAGGGAATGAGTTTGGTACGATGCTAGCTTATCAGTAACAGGTGAGGGAATTATCTTTGATCGCAATCGCCAAGAAATTTAGGCCGTTCCCAATTCCTAAAACCCTTGATAGACTTTCTTCCCCTAGCCCCTAACCCCTAGTTATCGGTCTTTCGCCAAATAAGATGCTACCCAAGCGAATCATTGTCGCACCTTGTGCGATCGCCTGCTCGTAATCATCCGACATCCCCATCGACAGGTGCTGCAAGTCAATCCGCGACCAATTTTGCTGTTGAATTTCTTGGGCGAGTTGGCGAGTTTGTGCAAACAAGGCTGCGATTTCTGCCCGGTTCAAATCTAGGGGAGGTATCGTCATTAACCCTTGGATTTGTAGGTGCTGGCATCGATCTAGTTGTGGGAGGGCGTCTGGCAATTCGGCAAGCGAAAAGCCGTACTTATTGGGATCGGGTAAAAGTTTGACTTGGAGGCAAACTTGGGGCGAGAGGGACATCTGGCTGGCGATCGCATCGCATTGCTGGGCTAATTTTAAACTATCGATTGAGTGAATCCACTGAAATAGCTCCAGAGCTTTTTTCACTTTATTGCTTTGCAGGTGCCCGATCAGATGCCAGGTAATATCGGGTAAATCTAATAGCTGGGATTGTTTGGCTGCGGCTTCTTGGACGCGACTTTCGCCAAAGTCGCGTACCCCAGCTGCATAAGCTTCCCGCATGGCATCCACCGACACCTGCTTGGTAACGGCAATCAACCTCACCGATGCAGGTATCTGTTCGCGGATGGCAGCGATGCGAGAGGATATCGTGTCAGACTCGTGGGATCGGATCATTAGAACGTGCGCTGGTGAATCACCACTAGCTGATCGTACTCCTGAGATTGACCCATGCGGCGCAATACTCGCAGGCGGTTTTCTACCAAAAAGCGGGCATCGGCGCGCCCGATGGGTTCGCAAGTGATGCCATCACCTCGAGTTGTGACTAAAAAAAACAAGCGTTGGGCATAGAGAGTGGTGAACAATTCCTTGTTCTCGTCAACTACGCAGACCCGGAAAAGCAGGCCAAAGGTAGGATGGTTCAGGTAAGTTTCGCTCATTCAGGCTAGGCGTCGGCAAATAATAGCTTAATTCCAGCAGATAATAACTTGTTTACAGCTTCAGCTTGACAAGTCAATGGTATTTGAACCAAAGAAAAAAAGTGAGGTGAGATATTTATAGCGTTTTCCCAAGAAAAGAGTATAGTAATTTACAGAATTTTTCGTAAAAATAGGCTGTGGGATATTGTAGGTTGGGTTGAACGATAGGGAAACCCAACGCACTATTTTGTCACTTGAGCTTGATAAATTGCTGCAAGTTGTGCTTCGGCTTTGTGAAGCGACTCGAACCATTCTTTTTCTGGATCGCTGTCAGCAACGATCCCAGCCCCTACTTGACCCCAAAGGATATTGTGAGTTGATGAAACAGAACTATTTTGATTTGCAAATAGGAGGGTGCGAATGAATATATTTAAGTCTATGTTACCGCCCCGATCTAGATAGCCGCAGGAACCATAGAATAAACTGCGACGCACGGGTTCTAATTCTTCGATAATCTCCATACAGCGTACTTTAGGACAGCCGGTGATGGTACCGCCGGGAAACAGGGCGCGAATCAAGTCAACAGCATTGTAATCGGCTTGCAAGCTGCCGGTAATATTACTGACGAGGTGCATAACGTGACTGTAGCGTTCGATGGTGAGCAATTCATCGACGACAACCGATCCCCAGTCGCAAACACGCCCCAAGTCATTGCGTTCTAAGTCAACGAGCATGATGTGTTCGGCTCTTTCTTTGACATTGGCGAGCAATTCTTGCGCCAGCAGCGCGTCTTGTTCTGGAGTAGCGCCGCGCGATCGCGTCCCGGCGATCGGTCTGGTTTGACAACTGCGTCCTTGCAATTGTACCAATCTTTCTGGAGAACAACTGATAACCGCTCCCCAAGGCGTTTGCCAATAGCTGGCAAATGGAGAAGGATTGATTTGTTGCAACGAGCGATAAATTTCCCAGCTATCAGCGCTGGTATAAGCTTCAAACCGGGCTGAAAGATTGGCTTGAAAAATATCCCCCGCTTTAATATATTTTTTCGCTTGCCTGACGGCGTCTTCGTATTCAGTTTGGGAAGTACAGAAACGCGGCAGAGGATTTGGAATTGTAGAACCCCCCCTTCTCAAGGGGGGGCAGGGGGGGATCGATTCCAGCTGACTTTGTAGTAGATCGAGTTGTTTTTCCTCAGTTGCAGCTAGCCATAAAATTTGCTCTTGGCGATCGAGGACGGCAAAACATTCTGGTTCGTACCAGTATGCGACGGGGAAGGGTAGGGGATCGGCGTTTAATTTGGGCAGCCGTTCGATTTCCCAAGCTAAATCGTAACCCAGCCAACCCAGCCAACCCCCTGTAAAGGGAAGATGTTGAACCGGAGGGGAAAAAATATCCTCTGCTGCACCTCGGCGTAGCAGTTGTCTGAGAAAGGGAAGAATATTGCCGAGGGATGGCGTCCATACCGCTGGCGAGCCATTTAAAATGCGGGGCGTGCCAGCGCAAATCGAGTATCGAGCTAATTTAAATTGGCTAGTGCCCGCTGCCTCGCCTGCTGTCTTACCAACTGATGAAGGGGAAGGGCTTTCTAGAAGAGTCGCGATCGCACCTGCTTTGAGAAAAAGAGCCGCGAATACTTCGCTGCCGGTGCGATGTTCCAGGGGAAGCGATCGCCAATACCAAGGTTGTAACAATTCCATCACCAGGTGCCGCTAGTATGACCCCAAACTATCCTCGCTCCCCAGAATAATGCTAATCCGGCTAAAGTGAGCCAGTCAGCTGCGTGGAAGCGTAATTGATGCCACTGAACGCGATGGGTATTGGGAGTGGTAAAACCTCTTACTTTCATAGCGCTAGCTATTTGTTCGGCACGCAGTAATAGATTTTCTAACAATCGCTCGGCTACGAGCAACCATACTTTTATACTTCTACGCAATCCAAGTTTGTTCCAATTAATTGCCCTCGTCCACACCGAACGGCCTAAATTTTGCACTTCTTCTAATACTAAAGGAATAAACCGCAGCGATAAAGTTAAAGTTAAGGCAATTTCTGTGACAGGCCATTTCAACCACCGCAGCGGATGCATTAAACTTTCGATCCCCGCAGTTATTTCTTCCGGCGCGGTGGTGAGCAGGTACAGGTTGGTGCTGTAAATCAAAGTAAACAGCAAAGTACTAACGCGAATTCCCAAATCCAACGAGCGGCGAGTAATGGTAATCGGCCCTTGTTTAAACAAGATGTAGCTGTAACTTTGGGGATTGGTAATTGGTAATGGGGAATTGGTAGTTCTCTGCTGCTCCCCTGCTGTTGATGGTTGCGTCAAGGCTATGTCATTAGAGGGGAGGCGGGGTTGATGACTAACGGCGAGTCCGTCGGGAGCGATCGCGCTTAAAATAAACACCAAAACGCTCAAGGATAGCAGCCACCCCATTTGCTGCCGCCACACTCGCAGCGGAATCCTAGCGGTTAAAGTAATTAAAATCAGCAATCCCGCCAAAGCGATGCGCCAGAGCGAATTTGCCAATATAGGGGCGAACAAAAAGCTCATTAACCACGCCAGTTTAACTCGCGGGTCGAGTTTGTGCAGCCAAGTTATCGGTTGTTCTAAGTACAGCCCCAACGGCAAACTTCGCAGTAAATCCATCTTCTGATTTGAGATTTGAGATTTGAGATTTGGTTAATTTTAGATTTTAGATTTGGGATGATTTTTTGGGTAGAAGCCACTTTGATTTTTTCTCGACTTCCACCCAGATTAAATCTGCAATCTGCAATCTGCAATCTGCAATTCTACACGCGCGTTGCTTTGTTTCTGCTGCCAGCTTCTGCTTCTCGCACTTTTTTGCTGCGCCAGAACAATTTTACCGGAGTTCCTTGGAATCCCAACTGTTGACGAAATTGCCGTTCTATGTATCGACGATAGTTGTCGTTAAAGCGTTTGGCATCGTTAACGAATAGAACAATTGTCGGCGGTTCGGTGCTGACTTGGGTGCCGTAGTAAATTTTGCCTTGACGCCCTTGGCGGTTGGTTGGGGGAGAAAGCCAACTAATCGCTTCTTCTAAGACTTGGTTAATCGTGGCGGTAGAGACGCGGCGTTTGTGTTCTGCGGCTGCTGTATCGACTAAATCGATTATATTTTCTACCCGCTGTCCGGTGAGGGCGCTGACAAAAATCATCGGTGCCCATTCAACAAAATGCAGTCGGTCTTTGATTTGTTTTTCGTACTCGTAAATCGTGTAAGAATCCTTTTCTACTGCATCCCATTTATTCACAACAATTATGCAAGCTCGCCCGTCTTCTTCGATGCGTCCGGCGAGTTTTTGGTCTTGATCTGTAACGCCGTCGAGGGCGTCTATTACTAACAAAACTACATCGGTGCGGCGAATCGCTTTGAAGGCACGATTAACGCCAAAATATTCCGGGCCATATTCGACATTTTTCTTTTTGCGGATGCCTGCGGTATCGATTAAGCGATAGGTTTTGCCATTGCGTTCGACAACGGTATCAATTGCATCGCGGGTGGTTCCAGAAATTGGGCTAACGATGGCGCGATTTTCGCCGACAAAGGCGTTTAACAAGCTGGATTTCCCGACATTGGGGCGTCCTACGATGGCTACTTTGATTTCTTCGGTTTCTTCGATTTCATCTATCGGGGGTAAGTACTGAATTAACCGATCTAATAAGTCACCAGTACCGCTACCGTGAATCGCGGAAACGGGGTAAGGTTCGCCGAGTCCTAATTCCCAAAATTGGGCAGATTGGATTAAACCTTGTTCGGGGGATTCGCATTTATTGACGGCGAGGATGACGGGGACGCTTTGAGTCCGTAACCATTCGGCGATCGCTTCGTCGGCGACAGTTGGGCCATCTTGTCCATCGACGACAAATATAGCCGCGGTGGCTTCGGCGAGGGCTGCCATTGCCTGTTCGCGGATTAAAGGTAAAAATTCGGTATCGTCATCGAAGACCAATCCGCCGGTATCGACGACGAGGAATTCGCGATCGCACCAGTATGCACGACGATACGTGCGATCGCGCGTCACTCCCGGTTCGTCATGTACAATTGCATCTTGTACCCCTGCCAAGCGATTGACAAAGGTAGATTTACCCACATTTGGGCGACCGATAATAGCGACAATAGGTAGAGACATAGTTCGATGCTGAGTGCTGCGCGAGTGATGAGTATCCACCAGACTCAGGCGATCTTGCATTTACCTCAGTCCTGTTTTGGCTTCAACTTTCTTATTCTATCGAGAACTCTGTCAAATAGTTTGCCAAAAACGCCCCTCGCTTTTATTTTAATTTCCACAGCCAAGGTTCGCTCACAGGCTCGATCCCATAATTTTTCTTAAGTCCAGCTAGCAGCGTTTCAGAAGGGGAGAATAAAAATACATCGCTGAAGCCTTGAGCAATTTTAGGAATATGGCCTTCGCTCACTAGCTGAAATCGCACTTTTTCATCTAGCTTATGGTTAAGCGATATCACTTTAACTATCCAAACATCGCTGACTAAAAGCGGTCGTTCGGTTTGGTTAATAATCCGCGCTATCTCAATATGGGCATTATCATCTGCTTTAGTCCACCAAACCTCCGAGTTAGTATAACTAACACAGGAGAGAATCCCGATCGAAATTAGCGCTACTGTTGTTACTTGCCAAAATCTTTGCTGCCATAACTTATGACTATCGAGGTTCTTTGCTAAAACATAAGAAACAGCTAGCTGGATTCCTAAGAAACAAGGAATCATATAGCGAGTAACTATTGACCTGCTCCCGCCCGCGATTAAGTCTAGTAACATTAGAGCGATCGCTGTTGTAAAAATTAAAGTCAAAACAAATAAACGGGCTTTTTCCGTACCGTGGAACGCAATAAAATAAATTGAATATGCCACTAACCCCAGCAACAATAACAATACCACACCAAACGGAACCAAATAAATTAATTGACTTTCTTCACTTAAATTGAAATCCGCAAAAAAGAATAGGCTAATACTACGAATCCATTTAATGATATATAGATGCAACGGTAGAGTTTCAGATCTAAAGTTTCCTGGACTGGACTCAATTTTTGGCAAAATGGTCACGACGAAATACATCCAGGGCAAGAAAGCCAAAAAGCCCGCTATTGATGAAATAAGGTAAGCCACTAACTTTTTAGTGAATCGAAATTTCTCGGTAATCAAAACATATATTCCATGACCGAGATAAACTAATATAGATATTAAAAATGAAAACAATCCAAGAGTCACCGATAGGCCATATATAATCCAACTTGCCCTAGTTTGCAGCCGCATTGCTCGGAGAAATAAGGTACTAGAGAATAAGATGGCTACCGTCCACAAACTATAAGGTCTGGCTTCTTGTGCATACAGCAGGTGAAACGGTGATACAGCCATCAACATAACTGCTAACCATCCAATTGATGGCGAGCGAAATAATTCCCAGCACAGCCAGTAAGCACAGGGTAAAACCAGCAAGCCAAACACAGCCGACAAAGACCGAATTAGTGTCACAGAATGCCCCACCCACTGCGCCCAATATCGCGCGATGACAAAGTAAAGGGGTGTTAATTGTGGTTCAATTGTTGCCACTCCTTGAATCGTATCGATGACAGTTTTTTCCGAGTTAGAAGGATACTGATATTTTTCTAAGTCTTTGCTTCCTACAACAGCCCCATCGAGTACTTCTGCCATCACTTCTTTTCCATTGTAGCCAGAAAGCTGTAGCGAGGTAAAAGTTTCGTCGTACCAATATGCTTTTTGTTCAATATTTACAAACCGGAAAAATATTCCTAATACTAATACAATTATCGCTAAATAGCGCCACCTTTTTTCTGATATAAAATGTTTTATTGTTCCTTGCGAATTCATCTTTTCCCCTAAGTTGAAGTTGCTTTATAAGCCAATACAACAGTAAAATTTTGTAATTTTAACTAAAAATGGTGCGTAGTACTTGATTGAATTGCCTAGATGCTGGTAAGACTATAGCATAGTCGCTGGTTATCTAATCAACATGGATCGCTGTTTAAGGCGGGAAACGGCAGCCATTGCACACTCGTTCGCATTATAACCCAAACATGAACAATAACCCGGATGTAATTGTTATCGGTGCTGGACACAATGGATTGGTGTCGGCTTTGTTACTAGCGCGTCATGGACTTGACGTGCTAGTCGTGGAAGAAAAAAATGTCATCGGCGGCGCTTGTCGGACTGAAAAGCCTTTTCAAACCGCACCTAATCTCGGCACTTCTACAGGTGCTTATTTGCTGGGTTTAATGCCGCCAGAGTTAATCAAAATTTTAGAAATCGATCTTCCTCTGATTCGCCGCGATCCCCATTATTTCTTACCAACAACAGATAACCGATTTCTGCTGTTTGGTTCCGATCGACAATCAATGCAACAACAGTTTATTTCGTTTTTTTCCGAAGCGGATTGGAAAGCCTACGAGGCGTTACAAAATGAACTGGAACAATTGCGAGAGGATATTGCCCCAACTTGGTTAGAGTCACCGCTTTCAATTGAGGAAACGGCAGAAAAGTACGTGCGCCCGACGTTGCGACAAATTTTTATCAATCTCTGTCGCAATTCGGTCGGTGAATATCTCGATCGCTTCGATTTTAAAAGCGATTTAGTCAAGGCAATGTACGCCGTCACCGATGGATTTTCTGGACTCTACGGCAGTTGGGATACTCCCGGTACTGGCATGAATTTTTTGATTCACAATATGTGTCGCTTACCGGGTAGCGATGGCACTTGGATGATAGTTAAAGGCGGGATGGGAACGGTTACCAGTCGCCTCGCCGATGCTGCTAGAAAAGCAGGAGCAAAAATAGCAACTGGATGCGGTGTCAGTCAAATTATAGTTGAGCAAAATATCGCCAAAGGAGTTATTTTAAAAGACGGAAGAGAAATCCGAGCAAAAACGATTGTGGCGAACGCAGATCCGTTTCGGATGCGCGAATTAGTCGGTATAAAAAATTTTCCATCAGACTACAATCAACGCCTAGATAGTTATAAAAAAGATGGCTCGACTTTTAAGGTAAATTTATGTTTAAAAGGCTTGCCAAAATTCACCTGTTTGCCAGAGGATTTGGGGCAGTACGGGACGACGATTCACTTGCTACCAGATGAAAGCGAGGTAATGTCTGCAATCCGCAGTGGTTTTGCCGATGTTCAGGCGGGGAAGTTACCAGAATTTCCGGCTATTGAGTGGTATATTCACACTCCTGTAGATCCGTCTTTACAAGATGCAGAAGGACATCACAATTCGGCTTTGTTTGTGCAATGGGTTCCCTACAAATTGGCGGGAACGAGTTGGGAAGTGGAAGAAGAAAGGTATATTAGACATTTGTTAGAAATATGCGATCGCTTCGCCCCCAACACGTCACAAATAGTACAGGAAGTCTTCCCCTTGCATCCCCAAAAAATAGAACAGCACTTCGGTTTAACGCGGGGGCATATCCACCACGTGGATAACTCTTTTGGATTTAGCGATCGCTTACCTTATACTACCCCGATTCAAGGACTTTATTCTGCTAGTGCGGGGTGTCATCCAGCAGGTTCAGTTATTGGTGCTGCGGGGCATAATGCGGCGATGCAGTTAATTAAAGAGTTGATAGTTGATAGTTGATAGTTGATAGTTGATAGTTGATAGTTACCTCTGCTCGATCGCATATGCACAGCTATTTGTTGAACAAGCAGAGAATTTCCTGAATTGATAACCAAGATGCGATCGTTAGCGGCGGGGAAATGGTAGGGAAATTCCTAGCACAATTCCTAATGCGATCGCTACTGGCAATTGTTGCGGCGACACCATAAAAAGTGCAGCAATTCCTACTAGCGAACCGCAAAAAAATCCCCACTCAACCCGCCTTTTTATTAGGCTTTTTTCCAGCGCTGGTTTTTCTTCTATGGCTTTTAAAGTCAGATCGGCGCTATCCAGTTCTCGAATTAGTGCCAAAATATCTTTACCCGTCTCGCGTTCGAGGCGCGAAATTGCTTCTCGATCGGCTTTAATCGGGGAGACGGATAGCCTCAACAAGGCGTCTTTAAGCGGGCGAACTTCTCCCTTGCCCAATTTCGTGGCAGGATTGAGAGAGGCAGTTTGATGCTCGATTGAGTCGTTGTTGTTCATTGTTCGTTTCCCTTCATCACACCCAAAACCCCAACTTCTTAGAGAAGTCGGGGATCTAGTAGGAAGTTTTAAGTTTCCCTATCATGCCGAATAGGAAAATAGCTGAGGATTATTCATTAGGATTCTATCATTTTCGTGACAGCGGTGCAGATAAATTTTAGCGACGCTATCTTTGGCGTTTTGACGCAGACAATCAGCAAACAGTTTGCCAGCGGCTCTAAAGTTTTTTAATTTATACTGATACAAGGCGGCGATAAATATATGAGAAGTGGCTAACTTACCTTGTTTAACCTCTGGTGGATCGGCTTCAAACACTTCATAAATCATGACTAATTTTGATTTTCCCTTAACTTTGACTCGCTCGATGGGGCGAATCGCATAGATGGGTTCGTTTAACTCGAGAAAAGTTTGGTCAGTAATTAACATTGATACCCCATAAAGTTTGGTCAAGCCTTCAACTCGCGAGGCTAAATTTACCGCATCGCTAATTACTGTACCATCCATGCGATTTTTGCCGCCAACCGTTCCTAACATCAAAGAACCTGTATTAATGCCGATGCCAATTTGGATGGGAATAAAGCCAGTATTAGCGCGATATTGATTATATTCGGCGAGGATTTTTAGCATAGCAATTCCAGCTTTCACGGCATCATCGGCACCGCCGCTAAACAGTGCCATAATTCCGTCACCCATATATTTATCGATAAAGCCATTATGTTGTGCGATCGCAGGTTCCATGCGTTCCAGATAAGCATTGATAAATGCAAAAGTTTCCTGGGGAGTCATGGCTTCGGAAAGTGCAGTGAAATCGCGAATATCGGAAAATAATACCGACATTTCCTGTTGCACTTGATCGCCTAATTCAACATCAACTAGACTCTGATGTCCTAACAGGGAAAGAAATTGATTTGGGACAAAGCGCGTGGCGGCTTGAATTAAGTTTAATTCCGCATCAAGAGCGATTTCTAAATTGCCATTTAGTTCGCATAGTTCTTGAATCAACTTGTGCCGTTCTGCTTCGGCTTGCTTGCGTTCGGTAATGTCGGTAAAAGCCGCGATCGCATAAGCAATCTTACCTTTATCGTCATAAATTGGCCTGCCCCAAACTTCTATGGGTATCGTGATATTGGTGCGGCGAATTTCCATATCATCTACGCGGATGCTTTCCCCTTGCAATGCCCGCAAAATCGGATCGCGCTCTTTGGGGTAAATGTGCTGGCTACCCGCAAGATAGGTTCTATAAACTGTTGGCAATTGCTCGGCTTTTGCATTAGCGATGATGCCTTGACCGAATAATTGCTGGGCGCGAGAATTGACATAGAAAGGTTTACCGCTCCCATCAACGACAAACACACCTACCGGAATTGCTTCTAGAAATTGTTTCAGTCGGCTTTCACTAGCAAATAAAGCATTATTTAAGCTTTTCATCTCAGCATTTTGCGATTCTAAGGTCGTAAAAAATACTTGCAATTGCTGAGCCATTTTGTTGAACGAATAACCTAGCTGTCCTACTTCATCTGAACGTTGAATTTTAACTCTTTTATCCCAGTCGCCTGTTGCCAATCCTTTAGCGGATTCGTTTAAATCTAACAGCGGTCGTACCACCCAACGAGCCGTCAAAATACCCAAAATTACAGCTAATACTAAAGCTGCCAAACACAACAAAATTGTCGTGCGAGTATGGGCATTGATTTGTTCCATAAAATCCGCTTCTGGAACCACCACAACAACGATTAAATTCAACCCCAAAACATCTTGGTAAGGTAGCAACTGTAAAAATTGTCGCTTTCCATTAATCTTGAACTCTAGCTGCTGGTTGCTGTTAATTTGGTTCAAGTTATTAAAGCGTGTTTTTAAATATTTAGCAGCGCTTTTAACCAAGAAATCTTTGCTTTCAGTTGCCTGAATTATTTTGGTATTTAATTGTTGCTCAACGTTGGAAGCAGCTACCAACTGACCATCGGGTCGGATAATAAATGCTCGTCCCGTGCGACCGATTTTGAGGCTGTGCAAAAATTTACCGATTTGTTCCAGCGCTAGATCGGCAGTTAGGACACCGCGTAACTTACCATTTCGATCGTAAACGGGACTGGCTAGACCAATTTTAAGACTGTTGTAGGCAATATATTTGTAAATCGGATACCAAACTTCTTGACCTGCTTTTACAGCTTTTTGATACCAAATTTGCTGGCGCGGATCGAATTGTTGTCCCGATTTCAGCAATTTGGTACGATTCCCCTGAATATCTACCGCGTAGGTATTTAAAGCATTATTAGTAGATTGATTCGCTATAATTAGCTGCAATCTTCCATCGTCTAAACTCCGAGTTGCAGCAATATATTCTCCTTGCCGATTGCTGTAAGAAATAAAAGTTATATGTTCAAAAAATTGGATCTGCTGCCAAAAATAGCGTCCCATCACCTGGGGGTCATCTGGATTCAACAGACCTTGACTGATAGCAGCTTCATTTGTTTTAACGATCAGATCGGGCGTGGCTAAATATGTGTCAAGGCGATCTTTAATCCGGTCTGTAATCTCCAATCGCAACTGGATGGCGACATTATCAACCGCTTGTTGTCCGTTCCGGAATGACAGCCATCCAGTTAAACCCACCGCTCCCACAATTTGCACGACAAATGGAATTGTGAGAACTGTTCTTAAAGGTAAATTTTGTGCAGCTTTTGCTACTAATTGATAAGCAGTTTTTATTAACATGGATGCGTTTTTGCCGTGTCAATTTTTGATTGATTTACGTTTAACAAAGAGAATTAACTGCACCCATTCACAGAAAACCGGAAAGATTTATATCTCCCAAAGGAAAATAATTTTGAATTGCTAGAAATGTCTTGTGACTAAAAAATATCACCCGGTAGGGTTTCGCTTAAAACAATCCCCTATCCGGCTGATTCACTGGCTATTTTTTATACAATAACAAATATCAGTGATTTTACTCATATGCAACCGTGATTTTACTGAAAATAGTTATTATTTAATAGTTGCACCGATTAGCTAGTCTAATATCAAAGATAACTGCGATGGACTTGGAGTTCGCTCTGGTACCACTTTCAACTTAAAGTGTTACACAAAATTAACTTCCTGGATCAGAAGGTTCGGTAGCGAGCAACGAATCGATCAAATAAGTAACTCTTTTTGACATCTATCCAGGGTATGATCCGCTCTATTGTTGCGATCGCAGTGAGAAAATTAATGGAACGGTTGATTTCAGTTTTGGGGTTAATATCTTTCATCGGTATCGCTTATGCTTTTTCGGTGAATCGCAAAGCGGTGCGCTGGCGCCCGGTGCTGTGGGGAATTGCGTTGCAGATTGCTTTGGCACTGCTGATTTTAAGAACCACCTTTGGATATGCCATCTTTAAGTTTTTGGGCGATGTGGTAAGTCAGTTTCTCAACTTTTCCGACGCCGGAGCCAAGTTTGTTTTTGGCGATAATTTTGAAGAACATTTCCTGGCATTTAAAGTTCTGCCCACGATTATCTTTTTCTCTTCTTTTATTACCATCCTTTATCACTACGGAATTTTACAGCGAGTGGTAGAGTGGGTGGCGTGGTTGATGATGAGAACGATGAAAACATCGGGGGCAGAATCGCTTTCTTGTGCGGCTAATATTTTTGTCGGGCAAACCGAAGCGCCGCTGCTAATTAAACCCTACGTCCCAACAATGACGCAATCGGAACTGCACGCGGTTATGACCGGAGGATTTGCCACAATTGCCGGTGGAGTGATGGCGGCTTACATTTCTTTTGGCATATCGCCAACGCATTTAATAGCTGCTTCGGTGATGTCTGCCCCCGCTGCATTGGCAATCTCAAAATTGCTGTATCCAGAAACAGAATCATCCGACACCGCTGGGACAGTGCGGTTAAAAGTTGAGCAGATTTATGATAATGGAATCGATGCCGCAGCTGCGGGTGCAAGCGATGGCATGAAATTAGTATTGAACGTGGTAGCAATGCTGATTGCGTTTTTGGGATTGCTGGCGATGTTTAATGCCTTCCTCGGTTGGATTGGCACTCAAATAGGTTTTCCCCAGTTGTCGTTAGAGGCGATTTTTTCGGTTTTACTTGCCCCCGTTGCTTGGTTGATGGGGATACCTTGGACTGAGTGCGGGCAGGTGGGAATATTGTTGGGTAAAAAAACAATTTTGAACGAATTTATTGCTTATTTAGATTTGAAAAATTTAATTGAAACCAAGGCAATTTCAGAACGAACAATTATTATTGCCACCTATGCTTTGTGCGGTTTTTCTAATATTGGTTCGATTGGCATTCAACTCGGCGGGATTGGCGCGATCGCACCAAATCGCCAAAAAGACTTAGCCCGTCTCGGTGTGCGGGCGATGATCGCCGGATCGCTGGCTTGTTTCATGACTGCTGCGATCGCCGGAATGCTGTTATAACCAAAAACAGGGCGTTAGTAGGTTTTAACCATGCAAAAGTACATCCCACTCGTCGCGCGAGTTTTTTTAACCGCGATTTTTTTCAATTCCGCCTATGGCAAGATTACCGGCTTTAGCGGTACGCAACAATATATGGCTGGCGCTGGCATTCCGGCTGGGTTAACTGGCATATTGCTAGTGGGTGCGATTGTTTGCGAAGTGTTTGGTGGATTCTCCGTATTGCTGGGTTACAAAGCGCGTTGGGGTGCGATCGCTCTAATTATCTTCTTAATTCCAGCCACCCTGATCTTCCATACCAATTTTGCCGAACGAATGCAAGTAATTCAGTTCTTGAAAAACTTAGGGCTTTTGGGTGGATTGTTAATGGTGTATGCTTTTGGTTCAGGGCCACTCAGTTTAGATAAACAACAGCCATCTAATTAGCTAGAGAGAGGGAGAGATTATACATTACCATTCTTTTAATCCCAACTCTCCCTTAATCCCCAATTACCAATTACCCATTACCAATTCCCAATTCCCCACATGTTTGCCGATTTTCTCCCAGCCGCAGTTGCTGAAATCACCGAACCCGCCGCGATCGCTCTTGCCCAAAATATACAACGGGAAGCGATCTCAACCCCCTTAACTACCGCACCGATTAACACAACTTTTGTGCGCCAAGGTAGCGGCGGTACGCCGATTTTACTCCTCCACGGTTTCGATAGTTCGGTAATAGAATTCCGTCGCCTTATTCCCTTACTCGCTGCGGAAAACGAAACCTGGGCAGTCGATTTATTAGGGTTTGGTTTTACCGATAGATTGGCAGGAATTCCCTTTAGTCCAGATGGGATTAAAACCCATCTTTATTACTTTTGGAAAACGCTGATCTCGCAGCCGGTAATTTTAGTTGGCGTTTCGATGGGAGGCGCGGCAGCAATTGATTTTACCCTGACATATCCAGAAGTAGTGCAAAAATTGATACTGATTGACAGCGCGGGATTGGTAAGTCCCCCAGCAATTGGGAAATTCATGTTTCCGCCGTTGGATTACTTATCGGCGGAGTTTTTGCGGAATCTTGGCGTGCGCGATCGCATTAGTCGCGATGCGTATAAAAACTCCAGCCTCGCCACTACGGATGCGCTCAGATGTGGCGCTTTACACTTAGGTATGCCCGGTTGGCGGCAAGCATTGATCGCCTTTACCAAAAGCGGGGGTTACGGCTCGTTTAAAGATAAACTAGGCGAAATTACACAGCCAACGCTGATTTTATGGGGAGATGCGGATAAGATTCTGGGGATTGCTGATGCAGAGAAGTTTAAGAATGCGATCGCTCACAGCCAACTGATTTGGATCTCTGATGCTGGACACGTCCCTCACCTAGAACAACCGCAAATCGCCGCCCAACGCATTTTAGACTTCCGTATTTAGCGATCCGCAGGTTATCGTAGAAAAAAGCAGTCAAGCCGATTTAAACTGAATTTCCCAGCAGAGACTGTCAAAGTCTCTGCCCTGGTGCGTTACTAGGGTGCAAGCTTTTTCAAAATTTTAGATGAGCGATATGCCAAGGGCACGCTACGCGATCGCAGAATATCAGCTCCCATCTCAGAGAAATTACTGAGAGGGTGATAATAAACTCAGCTATATTGGGTACATTTGCTTTAGCAAGTGCCAGTCGAATCGGCAAGCACTGCCCTTTGCCGTCAAGGTTTTATCAGCATAGAGAAGTGAGGCAGTTATGAATACTGTATTGGTAGTAGAAGACTCTCATGCCCAACGGGAATGCATTTCCAATCAGTTGGAATGGAGTGGATTGCACGTCATCCAAGCCAGCGATGGCATCGAAGCTTTAGAAAAAATTGAGGCAAATAATCCCGATTTAGTGTTATTAGATATCGTCATGCCTCGGATGGATGGTTACGGCGTTTGTCGGCTGATTAAAGCCAATCCTGACACCCGCAATATTCCCGTAGTATTTTTAACCGCAAAAATCCAAGATATAGATTTTACTTGGGGGCTGAAAAATGCCGAAGCCTATTTAGGAAAGCCTTGGCAACCGAAAGAATTGATTAACACGATTAAACGCTTGATTCTTAACCATAAAAAACTGCGCGCTAGTGGCTCTGCCGATGCTTGGGTAAAATACGGCTTTTTGCTTTTACACACGATCGAACTCTACGAATGTCGTGCCGATGCTTGGACAAAATATGGTTTACTAATTACGCGGTTTTATAACAACGCCCTGGCAGCTTTTCAACAAGCGTTATTAATCAATCCCAATCATGCAGCCGCCCTAAAATATCGAGATAATGTTAAGAAAAAATGGGATATTTTGTTACAAAAATTAGAACAAACAAAACCTTGCCGAGTTTGTCAATATTATCACGGCAAAGAAGGCATAAATTGTGCGGTACATCCTTTTGGGCGCCCTGAAGAACTCTGCCGCGATTGGGAATTTGAGTAAAATTGCTAATTGCTAATTAATCAGCGACGAGCCGATAAACCGGGTTTATTTGCGGATGAAAGAAACCCGGTTTTTTGCAAAAACCGGGTTTCTGGGGGAATGATGGATGATACAGATCCTATACGCTGTAGGTGCGGGTTTTACCAGTTACTTTTGATAAAAACGAACAATTTAAATAAACCCGCCCCTTGTGTAGCACATTGATGGGAACACGGGATTAATTTTTTTGCGGTTTAGTGCGTTCCGCTGGCTTACCTTTTTCAGCACTAACTGGAAAATCGCCGTTTTCTTCCACCGTACCGGCAGAAATTTCAGGAGATTTTAAAGCCTGATCTAAAATAGTACGAGCTTGCTCGGCTTTAGATCTGGCTTCTTGGTAACGGAGATTCATTTGAGCAAAGTTTTTCAGAACTTTAAAACCTTCCTTGAGGCTCGATATTTCCTCTTCGCTTACAGAGTTATCGGAAAATAAAATATCAACTTGAGCGCGAACTTTCAACGCTTCAGCGCGTGTCTCTTGCACCTTAAGTTTTAATGAAGCAAGATTGCTGAGAATTTGGATAGCGCCGGTAACAGCATCTTCATCTCCAGCCGTCCCATCGGGTTCGAGATCTTTAACTTCAATAAAATCTTTAGCGCCAAAACCTTCATCGAGTTCTGTAGGGAGTTTACCAGCATCTATCAATTCCATCAGCTGATCCATCGCCTTTTCCCGTGCTTTAGCTGAATCTTTTCCGGAAACAGTCAGGACGACTTCTGGACTTTGAGGCAAGGTGTATCGAACCATTTCTTATCTCCGCATCAATTGTTTTAACTGGTTATGTCTTCAGCGGGTTAACTAAGCCTAAAGGTTTACTCTAAGTTAGTTAAAGAGGATTCTTATCCTGAGAGAAACCTGGTAGGGAAGACGATCGATAGTTCTGGTTTGACAACCAATATTTCATCTATTCCCTAGTTCTCAAACAGGTTTTAACTATGAACCTCTAAACGCGAACCTTTAAACCCATACCATACTATGACGGAATTCACTAGCGATTCGCTGACGATTAGCATAAGTTTATTTTTAGTTTCAGCTTTGGCAATTGGGATCAGCGGTACGATGATGATTGCGATCGCAGAACGTCTAGCCAAGCAAACCGGACTCGGCGAAGCCCTCATGGGTGCTTTGTTTTTGGGACTCAGCACCTCTTTACCTGGAATTGTCACCTCAGTTACCGCTGCTTTTGGCGGCTATGGAGAACTATCCATCAGCAACGCCCTTGGCGATATTGCCGCCCAAACAGCATTTTTAGGAATTGCCGATATTACTTACCTTGAGTTTAATTTAGAATACGTCGCCGCCTCGGCTGCAACTTTAACCCAAGGAACTTTGCTAATCGTTTTACTAGCAATTCCTTTATTAACTATAGCAAATCCTGGGTTCACTTTGTGGGGAATTCATCCCGCTTCAATTGCGCTTGTGTTCACCTATATTTTCGGATTGCGTTTGGTAGCATCTGCACAAAACCGCCCGATGTGGACACCGCAGCAACCGGAAAAATTACCCATCGAAAAACCCGATCCATCCGAATTAGAACCAGATGGATTAATCGATTTATGGTTGCGGTTTTTATTACTATCTGTTGTGCTAGCTATTGCCGGATATGGATTAGAACAAACAGGCGTCAGCATTGCCAAATCTACCCATCTTTCTGAAAATGTAGTCGGAAGTTTATTCACCGCCCTATCAACTTCGCTCCCCGAATTAGTAACAGCACTTGTAGCCGTGCGTCGAGGGGCGCTTACCCTAGCTGTGAGTAATGTTTTAGGCGGCAATAGTTTCGATATATTGTTCTTATCCTTTTCCGATTTAGCCTATCGCAACGGCTCAATTTATCAAGCTTTAACCGAGCATGAAATATTCATCCTGGCGTTAACTATTGTCATGACTGGGATTCTGGTTTTAGGATTGTTGCGACGAGAAAAACACGGCATCGGCAATATTGGTTTCGAGAGTTTTTTATTGTTGTTGCTGTATGTGGGCGGGTTTTTGCTAGTGTCTTTTTCTTAATTTGGTAATGGGTAATTGGTAATTGGTAATTGGTTCAATTACAGTGTGTAAAATAGAAATAGGAGTTTGATTTTTAAGGAGCAATTTATGACTAAAATATCAGCAGAAAATACACATAAAACAGGTGAGGAAATACCGCCTCTGGAAAACGGCGATCGCTTGACACAACCCGAATTTCACCAACGCTATCTAGCCATGCCCCATGTCAAGAAAGCCGAACTAATCGAAGGAATCGTGTATATTGCACCGCCAGTACGCCACAGAAGACACGGACAACCCCACGCTGCGATCGCCGGATGGTTGCTAAATTATCAGATAGCAACCCCAGGAGTAGATTTGGGACTTGAAACCACAGTCTTGCTAGATTTAGATAACGAACCCCAACCCGATGCTTTACTGCGAATAGAAAATGGCGGAAACTCGCAAATCAATGAGGATGATTATATCGAGGGTGCGCCGGAATTAATTGCAGAAATAGCCGCCAGCAGTGCATCCTACGATTTAAACGATAAGAAAAAAGCTTACCGTCGTAACGGTGTCCAAGAGTATATCGTCTGGCAAATTCGCAAAAATAGTTTGTATTGGTTCAGACTTGAACAAGGTAAATACGTTTCGCTCAAACCCGATGAAAATGGTGTGATTCGCAGTCAAGTTTTTCCAGGTTTGTGGTTAGCAGTTCCAGCTTTATTATCTGGAGATTTAGCAACTGTGATGGCGGTATTGCAAGAGGGGATTAATTCAGCAGAACATGGGGAGTTTGTCAATCAATTATCACAAAAGTAATATTTTTGTAGGGGCGGGTTTTACCGACAATATTTGATACTCGCAAATAACCTCTATAAACCCGCCCCGCCGAGATGCGCGCCAGAAACCCGGTTTTTCTAAAAAACCGGGTTTCTTTACTGAAATACTCTTTCTTTGTAATCAGGTATAGGCTGACCTGTGACAATAGCATAGAGTACATCTGGATCTAAATCTGCTTCGTTAGGCCATACAATTGTCCCTAACTCTGGATTTAATTGCACTTGATTAAAGAAAGACAAGTCTTTAAAAGGAGCAAAAACTCCTGACAATTCAATTAATTCATTCACATCCACCACTCCTTCCACTCCATCTTCAAAGCGAAGGTGAAGTTTGTATCCTTCTAAAGGTTGAACGGCAACAATATCTTTGAGCATAGGTTTTTCCCACTTTAACTCATCTATGAATTGAAGTTTTGCTTTCTTCTGGAATCTTTTCTAGCAATTCCTCAATTGCCTCAAGATGTCCTACAATGTGAGGAATCGCGCCATATTGAAAAAAGTCAAATATATCTGGAAGTTCCTGCGCTTTTTTCTCTCCTGTCGCCACGTTTATCAGTTGAGATGAAATATTTTCCATATCTAAACTGATTTCTTCTAAATTAAAAATCAATCGTTCTATTTTATTTTTACCCATTTGTGCTTCTAACTGCTCTTGATGCTGTTTCAAAACGATAATTGCTTCTCGGAGTGAATAGGATTTATGACCCACGATTATCACCTCTTTACTTTATTGAAATAATGTTGGTGTAGAATCTCCCATCAGTTCAGATGCTTTGTTTAATGCTTCTATTACAGCATCTATCTCTTCGGCACTAAAGCCATCTTCAAGTATTTTACGTAATTGAGCTTCGGAAAGTTTTTCGGCTTGGATTTGCTTGATAAAGTTTTTAATTTCTCCCCACCAATGAGAACGGTCTTGATCTGGGTCGTCCTGATGGTCAGGAGGTCTACCAGCAACAGGCTCACCTAGTATTCTAGCTAAATGGATAACAACCTGTTGAAAAAGACCCTTGACTTTTTTCTTGACTCGTTGAGCCAGAATAAAAACAGTGGTGGAAACTTGGATATCTTTGGCTAGGCGATCGCAATTTTTAATCAATCGCTCAATTGGTGTTTTTGAGTTGGTCTGAACTGTGAAAAAATATGGCATTTGGTTTTAATGTCCTGATGTTTCTGTTTCTAGCAAAGGTTGTAACAAATTGCGTTCTTCGATAGGAAGTTCGAGCAAAACACGGCGATCGCCTTTCGTTATCTTATAGCGAACCCCAGCATTGAGCAGACGCAGAGGGATAACAAATTCAGATACATCGCCTACCAATTTCCGCCACACTTCCAGCCAGGTTTGTGCTGCTTTGTCGCTCACCATTTCTGACATCAATTCGGGTATGTTTTGCACAAGCCCCTGACCTAATGTTGCGATAAATTTGTACTTGTCGTAAAGCTCTATCAGGGTTGTGATGAGACTTTTCCAGATCGTTGCATCCTGCGTGCTATTAAACAGGATACTGATAATTAACTTGTTGTCATCGGCATCTGGTTCCGCCCCATTAGCAAAACGATTGAGTGCATTTTCCAATACAAAGATGCCTTTGTCCCAGTGATTCAGCGCCAGCAGTGCGAGGGATCGGATGAATAAAACAACCCAATCTTGTTCACCGAGTGCGATCGCCTGATCGCAGGAAGTTAACGCTTCGTTATATTGTCCTAGCTGAAATAGCATCCAGCCTCGGCTGTACCAAATAAACCCATCATTAGGCTCAAGCTCAATCGCTTTATCGTAGGATACTAAGGCTTTTTCATAGTGTTTGAGATCGGCAAGCAGAAAGGCTCGTAATTGCCAATTAATTTTATGATCAGGTCTAAGCTCAATCGCTTGGTCGTAAGATTCTAATGCTTCCTCTTTTCGGTTGAGGTCGGATAGGACATCGCCTCGCCTGCACCAAGCACCTGCATCATTGGGATCAAGCTCAATCGCTTTATCGTAGGATTGTAATGCTTCCTCTTTTCGGTTCAGGTCGTCTAGCACACCACCTCGCTTGCCCCAAGCTAGCGCAAAATTGGGGTCAAGTGCGATCGCTTGATCGCAAGATTGTAATGCTTCCTCTTTTCGGTTAAGACCGTATAGCACACTGCCTCGGTTGTTCCAAGCATAGACATAATTGGGGTCAAGTTCAATTGCTTTATCGTAGGATTCTAATGCTTCCTCTTTGCGGTTGAGGTCGTATAGCAATAAGCCTCGGTTGTACCAAGCAATTGGATCATTGGGGTCAAGTTCAATTGCTTTATCGTAGGATTCTAAT
>CAYXCW010000024.1:47083-51500 GCA_964463555.1 uncultured bacterium | reverse complement strand
CAATTGCTTTATCGTAGGATTCTAATGCTTCCTCTTTGCGGTTGAGGTCGTATAGAATATTACCTCGGTTGCGCCAAGCTCTGGCATCATTAAAGCCAACTTCAATTGCTTTATCGTAGGATTCTAATGCTTTCTCATTTCGGTTTAGGTTGGATAGCACATCGCCTCGCCAGCCCCAAGCAATTGGATCATTGGGGTCAAGTTCAATTGCTTTATCGTAGGATTCTAATGCTTCCTCTTTTCGGTTGAGGTCGGATAACAATAAGCCTCGGAAGATCCAAGTACCTGCAAAATTGGGGTAAAGTGCGATCGCTTTGTCGTAGGATTCTAATGCTTCCTCTTTTCGGTTGAGGTCGGATAACAATAAGCCTCGCCTGAACCAAGCATCTGCACGATTAAAGCCAAGTTCAATTGCTTTGTCGTAGGATTCTAATGCTTCCTCTTTTCGGTTGAGGTCGGATAGCAATAAGCCTCGGTTGCGCCAAGCAATTGCATAATTGGGGTCAAGCGCAACAGCTTTGTCAAAGGATTCTAATTCTTCCTCGTAGCGTTTGAGATTGTTCAGCACATAGCCTCGGTTAGCCCAAGCCCAGGCATAATTGGGGTCAAGTGCAATGGCTTTGTCGTAGGATTCTAATGCTTCTTCGTAGCGTTTGAGATTGTTCAGTACATAGCCTCGGTTAGCCCAAGCCCAGGCATAATTGGGGTCAAGTGCAATGGCTTTGTCGTAGGATTCTAATGCTTCTTCGTAGCGTTTGAGATTGTTCAGTACATTGCCTCGGTTAGCCCAAGCAAAGTCAAAATTGGGATCAAGCGCAACAGCTTTATCGTAGGATGCTAATGCCTCCTCGTAGCGTTTGAGGTTGTCCAACACATAGGCTTGACTAGACCAAGCCTTGGCAGAATTGGGGTCAAGTGCAACAGCTTTTTTGCAGGATGCTACGGCTTCTTCATAGCGTTTGAGTTCGTATAATAAACCTCCTCGCACTGACCAATATTCTGCGTGACCGCTAATTTCTACTAATTTTTCAGCCCATTTTAAAGCAGATTCGTAGTCTGTATTTTCAATGCAATTTTCACACTCACCCCAATACGCAGCTATGCGAGGATCTTCTTCCTCTTCTTCAGTCTGAAGCGCAGCCATAACATAGCCTCGTTCTCTGACAGAATCAGCGGGAAGCGCTTCTATAGGTTGCCAATCTTTATCATCGCTTTGTTCGTGCTGCGATCCATCAATTAGCGCCAAACCATCAGAGATTAGCTCATTGCTAAAATCCCTTCTCTCCAATCCCAAAAGCTGTTGCAACTCTGTGCGCGTATACCAAATTCGCAAAAAATCAACTATTAACCCAATCTGTTCGCCCCGCTGTTTCTTCACTTCGAGGCAAAAACGCATCAGCGGTTCCTGAAGTTCGTAAAAAGATTCGCGCCCAATGCTTTCTGAATTCACATATCCTTTATCTCGCAAATCTTTGAGTTGGCTAGATGCAGTTTGGTGACTAATAAAACAGCGTTGGGCAATTTCTTTCACAGTAGCAGTACCCCGGCGTTCAACTAGAAACTCAATTATTTTCCTTTGCTGCGGTGAAACCCATAACATTCGCGCTTGATAGTAAGGCGTCAATTCATCCAACGTCTGCATAAACGGTTCCACCAGTTCATCTAACGACTTGCGAGTCAGAAACTGGGAAAAAATTACGTAGACGCGGGGGTTTCCAGCCGCTAAGTGATGAATCGCTTTGATGCGCGATCGCCCCGTCGGCGTTAAGATAAAAGATTCTAACTCGCGATCGCCTGATAATTTGGCAATATGCGCCAACAACTCCACCGCCTCATCTAGGTTTAACTTTTCTAATTCATCAGAATAGAAAAAGCCATAAAACGGGTAATCTTGCAATCGGACAGCCTTGAAAAGACTTTGTGCAGTTGCCAGAATCGTCAGAAAAGAATAATTTTGGATGTAAGCTCGGAGTTGCTTTTGCCCAATATCGCCCAACCCGTCAAACAAATCATCTAAATTCTCGATCAATAGCAGCAAAACCCGCTTACCAACAAACTCTCTTAGCAAAGAGGCTGCTCTATATTCAGCCTCATGAGCCGACAATTGATAAAGTGCCTCTACTTGCTGATTTAACTTGGCATTATATTCGGTTGGATATTCTTTTTCCAACGCCCTAAATATCCGCAACAGCAAATCTAAAAATGACGTAACGCCCCACTCTTCCTCTACCAGCCACCCGATCAGTAACTTATCCCGTAAATCATCCATCTTGCTGACGCGGTGATAAATTAGCGAGATTAAATGAGTTTTGCCAATCCCTCGCGGCCCAACTAACAGGCGAAAATGCTTATTATCTGTCGTAGCACTTACCCGAATCACCTCTACTAAATCCTCTGCCAGTTTGTGCCGCTTGACAAACATAGCCTCCAGGGTTTCTGCTGACATCAAACTAGGAGTAAAGCGAGAAAGGAAAGCATTTTTCATAGTTTTATTATTCGTTTCAAAATCTACCCGAAAATCAATTTCCACCGTCAGCTTCACAACCCGCCCGGAAATCAATTTCCATCGTCAGCTTCAAAACCCACCCGAAAATCAATTTCCACCGTCAGCTTCACAACCCACCCGAAAATCAATTTCCGCCGTCAGCTTCACAACCCGCCCGGAAATCAATTTCCGGGCTAATAGCAAAAGTCCATTAAAATGGACTGAAATTTTGTTTGAGTCCTCTTTAGAGGACTTTAGCTATTAGCCAGGGGTTTGAACCCCTGGCGGGCTGTCGGGTTAGCGCGCTAACGATGCAAGCCTTACAATATCTGAATTTTAACCCACTTTATAAATATACGACAATTTCATTGTATATTTTGCTGAGGTCGTGTTATGCTTTCCACAGAAGCATGAGAGCGCCCCTAGCTGCTACCAGAGACGCTCTCAATGTTTAGGGAAGTGGCTGCCACCACAAACCCTGCATTCTTGCTTTAAATTATCCATTCAATGGTCTAGACAGACCAAGGATTTCCTATGTCTCAATATAGCACAAAGCAGGTGATTCTCGTCGCCACCAATCCAACTGAACCTGCGGCGCAACCCGAAGGCGGTTTAAACCCGTTGCTGGTATATGGCGGAGTTTCAGTTGCGGTGATTTTCGCACTAGCTTACTTTTCCCAAACATTACTGGATGCGATCGCTAAATTGATCAAAACCAGCAAAAAAGACCGATAGCACAATTGGCGAATCAAGATCGGGGCGCACTACCAACAGGTAATGGGTTACAATTCCATCCAATTACCAATTACCCATTACCCATTACCATAATTCAACATCTCCAAAAACTTACAACTCCCCATCGCCGCATCAAACATATGTAACCCAAACTGCCGCGAAAGTTCCTCGCAAACTTTCACCCCTCGCACGCTATTTCCCCGTTCATCCAACAGCGGTGAAAATATCCCAATGCCAATTTGATTCGGCACCACCACAATAATCCCCCCACTCACTCCACTTTTCGCCGGAAGTCCAACTGTATACGCCCATTCTCCGGCAAAATTGTACATACCGCAGGTATACATTACACTCAAAATATCTTTCACATAAGCACAATCAACCGCTTGTTCTTTGGTAATCGGATTCACCCCATTATTTGCCAAAGTTGCCGCCATCACTGCCAAATCGCGACAAGTAACCATCAACGAACATTGCTGAAAATATAAATCAAGTGCTTCATCAAATTTCTCATCAATCATGCCAAAATGATGCATTAAATGCGCCATTGCCCGATTGCGATGTCCGGTTGTGCGTTCGGACATAAACACAGAAATATCTATAAAAATATCGTGACGACCAATATAACGCCGGAACATTTCTAATAAGCGATTCAGTCGTTCCGTTGGTCCCGCACCTTTGATTAAACTTGTAGTTGCGATCGCTCCCGCATTCACCATCGGATTATATGGCCTTTGCGATCGCTCATCTAAAATAATAGAGTTAAATGCATCCCCCGTCGGTTCAACCCCAACTCGCGTCAATACATAATCGCGCCCCCGATCTTCTAACGCCAATCCGTAAACAAATACTTTAGAAATCGACTGAATTGTAAATAATTGATTAAAATCCCCAACCTCGAACATCCGACCATCGGTTGTCATCGCACAAATACTAAACAAGTCCGGATCTACTTTTGCCAATTCGGGGATATAACTAGCAACCTTGCCATCGGGTAGAGATTTGTACTTAGAATATAAATCTTGTAAAAATGACTGAAATGGCGATTTAGCGTTATTTTCTGCGTCTATCATAAAGACCCCCCGCAACTCGCTTTGAGTATAACAGAAGGCTATTGATACTGGAGATCGCCGGTAAGAATTTTGATCGGGTTTTTGTTGCTACTAAAAACCCGGTTTCTTTGCGTAAGTTCCGGAT
>CAYXCW010000024.1:38684-46983 GCA_964463555.1 uncultured bacterium | reverse complement strand
TTTGTAGGGGCGGGTTTTACCGACAATATCAGATTCCCACAAATAACCTTTTTAACGCACAAGGAACCTAGAAACCGGGTTTCTGGCTAAGATCTATGGTTTCAAAACGCAGATTTTTCCTAGAAACCCGGTTTCTTTGCGTAAGTTACGGATTTTGTAGGGGCGGGTTTTACCGACAATATCAGATTCCCACAAATAACCTTTTTAAACCCGCCCCGTCGCCATTATAGCGGCTTGCTTTTCGAGTGAGGTACAGCTTTGTTTGTGTAGCGGCACTCTTTAGGGTGCGCGCTTGACAAACGAAGCGAAAACGCTGTACCTCATACGGCTGCAATCTGCTGTATTGGTAAGATAAAGGTGAGTTAAGATTCTTCAAACAAGCGATCGCCGCGATGCAACCGATACGCCATTTGATAGGTTTGCTCTTGACTCCGCATCGTCGGTGCGTGAGCGGCTAAATACCTTGCCGCAGCAACTAAGACATGAACTCCCGCAGGATTTTGACCCAGCAAAGAATACTGGCGAAATGCCGCTTCCATTTCTTGAATGACGTGGAAATCGCGATTTTCTCGTAACATTAACTTGCCCAACATCGCCATCAATGTTTCGGGTTTGCCACCAGCGTACAAATATTGCGCCACTAATTGCCCCACCTGATTTACTTGTTGCTGTCGATCCAACAATTCTGGTAATTGTTTGAGCAATTCTGCTGGATTTTCTACCCCTTCTTTTGGTTCTGGAAGTTTGGCAGCGGGTATGTTCAAAAATCGATTCAAATAAACGCTCATCGCCGCATCGAAAACACCCCTGAGTAATTCAAGAGAACTCACTCGGCGCAAACCTTGGTGAACCGCATTGGCAAATGTAAAAGGATGGTGTGCTGTATTCCAATCGCTGCGATCGTTGTTGGTATGGAAGCGGGCAACGCGCAAGGCGGCAGCGTAAGTAACAGCCCCTGCTAATTGTTCTTCTGTGCAACCTGCTTTTAAAGCTGTTAATAGGGAGTCGGCGATCGCAAAAGCATCATCACCCAATAAAATCGGGATCAATTGCTCAAAACCAGACCAATTTCCCCGATGAGATTGACCGATTTCTAAAGCTTTTGGCAATTGCTCAAACGCGCCATCTAAAATTTCTACCAAATCGACTGGATAGCGCCAAGAGTTAGATTCTTCCATGCGAGTTGCATTCGCCAAACCGCCTACTAAACTGGCTAAAACCGCCTCTGCCCCTTGCCAATTGACAGCATCTAAAGCTTCTAATGCCTTGTTAATAAAATCCACGGTATGACCGACATCAATGTAGCGGCGATCCGTGGCAGAGGCAAATAACATATCGGCAATTTCTTGGGAACTTACACCAATCCGAATTGCCGTAACTAAACAGCGTTCTGCTGCTTCGCTGTCGCGCCGTTCGATAAATTGGCGGAACCAACTTTTGAGCGCATTAATATCACCAGAAAAATTTGGCAGCGGGTGAACAACGAAGTGAGGCGGCGAATTTGCACTATCGCGGGCAACTGCGGAAAGTCCTTGATAAAGGGCGCGAGGACGATCTTCTGCATCTAAATAAGGCAGTAAATTCATCAAGCAGGTATGAATGGATAACCCAGTATCCCATCCATTTTTGTTGTAGCGAGTGCCAAATTCTAGTCCGATTTGAAACGGTTCGGTAAAATTAGCGCCTAAGTCTAACAGCGCGATCGCAGACTTAGCAATCACCAACGATATACTGTGCTGTAAGCCATCTTGCAATCGCTGGCGTTGGTGCGCGTAAGGGTCAACTTGCGGCGCTAAATTTACCCACACCTCCCCATCGCGAATTTGCACTGGAAAACCGCGCACATCATCTGCCCAAGAATCAAAAGTACCGCCACTTTTGAGGTCAAAACGGGCGTAATGCCAGGGACAAGTCACGATACCATCTTTGCAAGTACTGCCGTGGAGGGGAAATCCCATATGAGGACAGCGGTTATCGATTGCGTATACTTCGTCGTTGGCGTAGAAGAGCGCGATCGCATATTTCTCTAAATTTACCAGCAAGCTCCCTTTTGCTTGCACATCCGCCAATTTAGCCGCACAAACGTAGCCGTTTATCGAATTGGCAATCATATTTTTTCCTCCATTAGTAAGCTAGGCGGGACGCCCGTCTCACCTTTCTAAAGAAAACTCTTTACAAACTACGATAGTCATACCCCCTTGACTTTGTAAAGAGTTCCCTTTAATTTCTTAATATGGAAGCCAACTCGCAGAAAAAAGATGCCGCAGTGCGGACTCGACGCGCGATCGTGAACTTGCTCAAGCAAGAAGGAGCAATGGACTCGAAAGAGCTATCTAAGCGCTTGGGAGTTTCCGCAATGGCAATTAGACAACACCTGTACGCCTTGCAGTCGGAACGCTTGGTCACCTATCAAGAAGAACCCCGTCCGATGGGGCGTCCGGCTAAACTTTGGCGGTTAACTCCAGCGGCGGATCGCTTTTTTCCTGCGGGATACGCCGAATTGACATTAAGCTTAATTAATTCGGTAACAGAGGCATTTGGTGAAGGAGGAATTGACCGCCTTTTAGAAGTGAGAACTCGCCATCAAATAGCCGCCTATCGAGAGCAAGTTGCACAAGAAGGGTTGCAAGAAAAGTTGGAAGCATTGGCAATCCTGCGTACCAACGAGGGTTACATGGCAGAAGTTGAAAAGTTAGAAGATGGCTCGTTTTTATTAATCGAAAATCACTGCCCCATCTGCGCTGCTGCTACCGCTTGTACGGGATTGTGCGCGAGGGAATTAGAAGTATTTCAGAGCGTTTTAGGGGAAAACGTGAAAATTGAGCGCACCGAACATATCGTCGCCGGTGCACGACGCTGCGCCTATCAAGTGGAAATAAACTCACATCTTCCACCACCGGAGGTAGAACCTCCCAGATCTCGTTCCCAGGTTGAACCTGGGAACGAAAATACTGAGGCTCCGTCTCAAGGTGCAAGATGTGAGTAAACTAATTTCTGTGGCAATTTGTTATGATGTATCAAGCCTTGCCAATCCAAGAAATGAGCTTGAAACCCTCTCTTTACGAAACCGATTTCTACGCCTGGACACAAGAGCAAGTAAAGCTCTTGTCTGAAGGTAAGTGGTATCAGCTTGACTTGAAAAATATTATTGAGGAAATCGAAAGTTTGGGGAAGCAGGAACGTCAGCAATTGCGGAACCGTTTAGGGGTACTTTTGGGGCATTTGCTGAAATGGCAATTCCAAACGAATCATCGCAGTAAAAGTTGGTTGGCAACGATTCGGGAACAGCGCCGCCGTCTGACTATTCTGCTAGAAGAAAATCCGAGTCTTAAACCTTATCTGAGTGAAGCGCTGGCAATTTCCTACGCACTAGGAACTGACTTAGTGGTGCAAGAAACGCCCCTCGATTATGACGATTTACCTGAAGGTTGTCCCTATACCTTAGAACAAGTTCTAAGCGATGAGTTCTTGCCGTAGTGAATTGAGCGATCGCACGCGATAGGGAAACTGTTATTGTTTGCTAATGCTTCTAGCCTTCATCAAATTTATTGATGATATCTCGAAGTTGGTGCGCTGCGATATCAGCCTGGTCGGATTTGGCGTAGATGACGAGCATAAGAATACAAGTATTATCTTTAAGTTGATAGATGACGCGATATCCGCTACTTTTTCCCTTTTGGATGTCACTGTTTTTGAGGCGAACCTTGAAGACAGCATAGCCTATTCCAGGGATTTGATCGCCGATGAAGTTTCCTGCCTGAAGGTCGTCAATTAACGGTTGTAGGTCAGTGCGAATACTACGATAGCGTTTGGCGAGGGTGCGAAGTCGCACTTTGAAATCATCGGAGAAAAGTATTTGAATCGAGGGGATTTCTTCAGACATCTATGCCATCCCACAGTTCAGAGATAGGATGTAATTTGCCTTCTTTAGCTTGCTGAAGGGAGGTGCGGAAACTGGCGAGGATAAGTTCGTTTGGTTCGTCGTCGGGGTCAGTAGGTGGAGTGACGATATTACGGTATACTAGCAATTGGTAGAAGTCATCGTTCGATATTCCTATTAGTTGCGCTGCTTGTTCAAGGTGAATGCGCTGTTGCTGATAAAGCATAATAGCAATTTCCTGAAGCATTTCTGCTTCAGTCATTTGGGCTATTTGCAAGAGTTCAGTGGGAAGAGTAAGGCTCATAACAGTTTCGTTGAGTATCAGTGAATTCATTCTAGCTAATGGCTTGATATTTCTGATTCATGGAAAACTGTCTAACTTATCAAACAGTTCATTTTTAATCCCGATCAAAAGCTTGAGGTTGTTGAAAAGCGTAGATATCTTTAATCACTTGCACCCAGCCGTCGGATACTGAGTCTAGAATGCGATCGCCTTTTTCCTTCGTCGCCACGGTAGGATCGCCAAATACCCCTGTTTTACTCAAATCTATCGTCGCCCAAGCAAAGGGCAATCTGCCTTCCATACTTAGCAGCGTATCTTGTGGCAAATCGGGATACTCGGCAACAGCTTTATCCATTTTTACTTGCTCTGGCAGAATCGAAAGCATCAAACTCGTTTCCGCATCTCCAGCATGAATTCCCAATTGTGCTTCTTTCGGCGCGAGCAATTCTTTAGTAATATGAGGTACGCGCCAAGTAAATAGCGGAAAAACCATAAAATCCCCATATTTTAAGTGAATATCTCGCGCGGCAATTTCCATCACTTGGGGTTGTCCGCCGTGGGAATTCATCAACACCAATTTGCGAAATCCTGCTTGATAAATACTTTCCGCCATTTCATAGAGAATTGCCAGCAAAGTTTGTGCGCTTAAAGTAATTGTGCCAGGAAAATGCAAATGTTCCGTCGATTTTCCATAGTATAAAGGCGGCAAAGCATAGGCTGGAATATCGGCATCGAGTTTTTCCAGTGCCTTGCCCAAAACTCCCACACCGATAGCAGAATCGACGATTAGCGGTAAGTGGGGGCCATGTTGCTCAATTGCCCCTACGGGTTGGATAATTACTACATTATCTTTATCGGGCATCGCCTGGATTTCCGTCCAGGTGAGGTAGGGAAAAAAGCGTGCTGGTGGAATGAAACCGTGCATTGTCATAGGTAGATACCCAAAGATCGGGAATGCGTTCTAAGATACCAGATATTGATCAATAAAAATAGGCGTTTGTTGGGGGGTGTTTGGGTGAGGATGTTTTGCGCGATCGCCATCTGTTTCTCTGTGGATTTTGGGTTAGTCACGCCTAGTTCTGGACTCCAGTAACTTTCGTCAAATAAAGAGGGCAATACTTTACTTAATGGCTTGAGTTTGTTGAAGAAACCAACGCCACCTATACAAGCTGTATGATAGCCTTTTTCAGCTAGTTCGTTAAGGATATTTGCACTATCTAAAATCTAGGTAGTTTCGGCAATTGTTGTACTGCCTTCAAACCGCAATTCAAAGGGGCGCGGGTGAATTCCTGGCGCAATCGGTGTGGGGAAAAAACCTGCAAAAAATGCCTGGTGTGCGGCGTAGGTGAAGTTTCCGGGTGAGTGTCTTTCTTCCCATCCTTCCGCTGGTAATACTGCTGCTAAATTCGGCGTTTTTCCTTGTGCGATCAAGTTTTTGGCTACGTCGTATCGCAGCGTATCTAAGGTTAATGAATCCGATATCGTGCGAGCCGACGATTTGGTTCATGTCGATGGATTTTTCTCTTATTTGTTGGTTTTTTACCATGCTGTTTTTTCCTTTTTTTAAAGCGATCGCGTTTCTTCCCCATCGATCAGAAAAACTGATCGATCCTCTCAAATTGATCGATTTTTTAAATCAAAATTCTCTTGTTTATAACGGTCAAACATCATAATATAGTAATTGTATTTGTCTGACTAAATGCTTGCTAAAGGTAGGTAGTTGGAGCGCAACGGACAATCGTCCGTTGCGCTGGCAAAAAAGGTAAATAGACTTTCATAAATTCCTCGTATTGACTCGCTCTAACATCGCCTTGACCTCGCTGGTATAAGTATCCATGCCCTGCCAAATAATGCCCGGTAATAAATCGCCGAAGGCATTAATTTCTAGAATTGTATGATGTTTAAAATCCGGTGCCACCAGCAAATCGACGCCGCAGTATAAACTATGGGGAAATAAAGCCGCTGCTGCTTCGCAAGTTTGCTTCATCGCTGCCCAATTTTCTGTCCCAACTTTGGTTAAAAATTGCTCGGTATCGCCGCGATCGCCACCTAAATGTAAGTTGGTCATCGGACTTTTACCTAAACGCACGACAAGGTGTTGCGCTTCACGATTAATGACTACTACTCGGACATCGAATTGGCATCCTTGCAAATAAGCTTTGGGTAACCATTCTTCAACTTGAACGCCTTCTGCGGTGAGAATATTGATAATATCCGCAACTTCTTCGCGGCGGGTGTATTGTCGAATTTTCCGGGAATTGTAAAGTAGAGTTTGCCCGTTTTCGCGCACTCTTTCTACTGTGGTGATGGCGCATTCGCCGCGCGGACTGGTATAGTAGGCGACGACACCGGAAGCCGCAGATCCGTGGGAAAGTTTGACGAAAACGCGATGGCTAGCGCCTCGGCTGCCGCCTACGCACTCCATCTCTCTCATCTGTTGGCGCAGTTGATCGTAATTGCGGATGTTGGGAAGCGATCGCGCGACAGGTATCGCATTGCGCCTAAACAATTCTTGACACAGCGGTATATCGAACATCGCCGCAATTTCTGGCGCATAATTCATGGATTCCCACATATTGGGGAATTGCGATCGCATCCCCTCCACTCGCACAAATCTATTCAATTTTCACTCAGATACCGAGCAATAGCGATAGGTTACATCCTCATAGTTTTTTTCACCTTTTTGATTGTCGGCTTTAACTTCAACATCCAACTCAGATAATTTTTCGCTTGTTTCACCCGACAGATAATTCTCCGAAATATTGAGCAGCTCCAGTTGATTAATTGCCGGACAATTTAACAAAGTTAATGCTCCTCGATCGGTCAAAGTTCCCATTGAGAGATCTAGCACGGTAATCTGTTCGAGTACGGGTGCATTGACTAAAGCTTTGGCAATTTCGTCAGAGTATTCGCTATTTCGCAGCCCTAAGTAAGTTAAATTGGGAAAAGCTTCGTTAGCCAGAATTGGCATTAAATCCTCTATTGTCGAGTTCCCACCGTAATCATAACAACCCAACCACAATTCAAGATGCTCTAATGCTGGCAAATCTAAAGCGCAAATCTGAGCAATAGTTTCGCGGCTAAGTCCACCAGTTTCGACGATCAGAGCTGTCAAATTTTCGTGTCGCACGGGGCTAAATTCCAGACCATTCCCTCCTCGAACTTGCAGAATTTCTAAATTGGGATAAGCTGTCAAAAGCGGGCTGATATCGCTCTGATAAAACCAAGAAATTTCGGATTCACCGGAAGTAATATCGCCGATAAAAATAGCCTTAAGATTGGGCAACTGTTCTTTAGCTGCAACCAGTGCATCGATCAAAATAGCAGAAGAGTTTTCATTCAGAAGATTGTCATATTCATCCCAGGTTCCAAACACCAGTGCTTCCACCAGGTTTGCTCGCTCATCTTCCAACAGCTTGGCGATGTGAGATCCAATATCTTCAGGATTGTGCCACATGCCTTCCACTCTTAGAGCTAAAGCAATATTGGCAGGATCGGTAATACAATATTCTGAGTTGAATTCCTCAACTTTTCGGTTAGCAAAAGTGGTAGCGGTATTGGGATATCCCTTGACTTGGAGGCGCTCAATTAAATCCCAATTTTTGTACTCGCGTAGTGCTTGCTTAACTTGAAGCTCTTCTCTTTGCCGCAACAGCAAATAAGCAGAACGTTGAACTTGTTTTGCCCCATCTTTTAAGGCAGAAATCGCCAATTCTAAGCCTTCATTCCCATAGTTCAATGCTTCGGAAAGCGCCGCAATTCGCGCTTCTACAACCCGACTCGCCAAACGCCTTTTAACGCCTTGAATTCCTCCTAAAACAACACCTTGTACTGGAGGCGGATTTTCACCGCCCAACACCGCATCATAGTCTCTGGGTTGATTCGGATTGTTGTTCATAACGCTTTTGATTTAGCATCACTCAATCGCAGAATACCCACGCATTGAAGCAAAGCGATCGCATTCCTCCCCATCGCCTTTTCCCTCTACTGCGCTAGCCTGCTGGTTTTGCCCATAGTTTAGCCGCGATCGCCCCACTTGTCTAGTACATCAGTACCAACAAAAAATGCTGAAAAAGCGCCTCCCACGCCTCTAAACCGAGCTTATACGCTGCAACCCGTCAAAAATGCCGGATTTT
>CAYXCW010000024.1:0-38584 GCA_964463555.1 uncultured bacterium | reverse complement strand
CCTGCTAATACCCCACCCAAATTCATTATTACAGACCGCGCAGGCGGTCTTTGTTTGTATAGCCGCGACTTCAGTCGTTAGGCTCATATCGTTAATAGTATTGTAGAGGCGGGTTTTACCAAACGCCTTCGATCTCAAGCGAATTGAGTTAATCAACCCGCGCCATGCTACAAGCGAAATTTCTCCCCTGCAACCCGTCAAAAATGCCGGATTTTCCTGCTAATACCCCACCCAAATTCATTATTACAGACCGCGCAGGCGGTCTTTGTTCGTATAGCCGCGACTTCAGTCGTTAAGCCCTTACCCACACAAAACAGCAGCATGATGGCGGATATGTTCTTCCACAAACGAAGCGATAAAATAATAGCTATGGTCGTAACCTTCCCGCATTCGCAAGCTTAGCGTTTGTCCAACTTTTGCACAAGCTTCCTCGAATACTTCTGGTAGCAATTGGTTAGAAAGAAACTTATCTGCCGTGCCTTGGTCGATTAAAATTGGACGATTATATTGTGCAGTTAATACCAATTCGCTCGCATCATATCCACGCCAAATTTCCGTATCAGCTCCAAGATAATTGCTAAATGCTTTTTGACCCCAACCACAGCGCATCGGTGCAACAATAGGAGCAAATGCAGAAACAGATTGATAGCGTTCGGGGTTTTTCAACGCACAAATTAGCGCCCCATGTCCTCCCATCGAATGACCAAAAATCCCTTGTCTTTCGCCATTGACTGGAAAATTTTCCAGTATTAAATCGGGTAATTCATCCACTACATAGCTATACATTTGATAGTGCGATTTCCAAGGTTCAACCGTAGCATCTACGTAAAAACCTGCCCCTGTGCCAAAATCCCAATCGTCATCTTCACCTGGAATTCCTGCATCGCGAGGACTGGTATCTGGCACTACTAACATTAATCCATATTTGGCTGCAAATTGTTGCGCCCCTGCCTTGACCATAAAGTTTTCTTCGGTGCAGGTTAAACCTGAGAGAAAATATAAAACCGGCACCGATTTTGATTTTGCCTGCGGTGGTAGATACACGGCGAATTTCATTTCGCTATTGCAGGCAGAGGAATGATGGCTGTAAAAAGCAACAGTTCCACCAAAACAAGCATGTTCGCTGACTAAATTGGGAGATGCAGACATAAGTTAATTGCTAATTGCTAATGGGTAATTGCTACTTCAGACTATGTAAATAAACTTCGATTTGGTTTCGAGAGATATACGTAGAAACCCGGCTTCTAGGAGTTAGCGATCGCTCGGATTTGTTCGCGATTACCGTAAATAGATTGTTCTAGATTTTTTATCTCCAGTAAGGCCGACTTTTCCAGAATACGCCTAATATGATGCCAATCGATGTGAATTCGGAAAAATTTAACATAAATAAGGGAATTGGTAGCAGCGACTTAATCCAAATACACAATATCAAACAGGCTACTAAAGCCCATAAAGTCGAGGTGTTAAGGATGAAATCGCGCTGGCGTTCTGTGATATAAACCGCTAGCGCCCCAATGCCTAATGCTATTGCGATCGCAATCAAAATCCCCAAAGGTGGCGCTAATATAATCGCGAACATTTCTTGCAGAGGAGTAATGTACACCTGCACCAACAGTAATAATAAGTCAAATGCGGTAGCGATCGCTGTCGTTATCGCCGCATATTTTAGCAGCGCTCCCCAAGGTAATAATTTTAAGCGGCTTAGTAAATCGTTCATAACACAACCCATCCTCTAGGGTATTTTACACTTATTTAATTGGCTAATTCGATTTTATTCAATAAGATTTTAATTGCTTCTATGATAACCTCTGGCTCATCTACCCAAACGAAATGACTGCTGCGATTCGCTTGGATTTGAGTACAATCTGTTGAGAGTTTGAGCAATTCGACGTGCATTTTGTCTCGCAGTTGATTTGCCGCTGCAATTGGCATATAAAAATTCCAAATTGAACGCTTAAAAAAGGTACTCGATTTAATACTAACAATCGGAATATTCCCCAAATTACTTACCTGATGAACTTGCTTAGCACTCGTCTCTAAATTCCACATTTCCCGCCACATCGTTATCCAATGTTGAGAACGGTAAAAAGAGCGCTTGATTTTTTGTCTAGTTGCTGAGGGAAATTTACCCAGTTCTTTTTTAATAATTTCAAACGTTCCCATCATTCCCAAAAGCCGGATTAAACCTAACGTCGAACCCAGCATTGACATCGCAAATCCAGACATAAAAAATAATTGTAGCAGCCGCAGAGTCAAGGACATGTTTAACATTGCTACTTCATGCAACCCATCGGTGAAAACAATTCCGACAACTTTTTCCGGAAACTGACTCGCATAAAGCCGCACGTTATAACTGCCAAAAGAGTTACCAACCAAGATGTAAGGCGGCGCTATCCCTGCTTTAACCAGCATGGCATCTAATTCTTTAACAATTTGCTGGCTGGAACGCTCATTTGGACTAGAATCGCTCCATCCATATCCCCCTCGGTCATAAATACAAACCCTTGTGATTTGAGCAATTTCTTCGATTAATAAGTACCCCTCAATTCCACCCAAACTATGATCGAGGATAACGGTTGGGCTGCCTTCTCCTCGCGAGTACAGGTGCAGTTTGTATCCCCCTACATCAATCAATTCACCGGGGGGTTTATGCCTCCTATTTTCAATCCAAGTAGTGAGTTGGTGATAACTCGTTGTCGCTAACAAAAACAACCAGTCAATGGAAATCTGCATAAAATATTTCCAGATAACAGCCAGAATCATAACTGATATCAAATCCGTTTGCATCTGAATTACTAATCTCTCTTCTCTTTCTCTGCGTTCTCTGCGCCTCTGCGGTTGATTCATTCAGGCATAAACGGAAACGATCGCAAAGAAACCGGGTTTCTCGGAAAAATTGGCGGTTTTTACCAGATACCGCTGGTAGAAACCCAGTTTCTAGCTCCCAAAATCTCAAATTCGTTCAAAATGTTAAAACGCTGCGAATTGATTCCCCTTTATGCATTAAATCAAATGCTTCATTCACCTGTTCAATCGGCATTACTTGAGTAATCAAGCTATCAATATCAATCTTGCCGTTCATGAACCATTCAACAATTTTAGGCACGTCAGTGCGACCTTTTGCCCCACCAAAAGCGCTGCCTTTCCAAACGCGCCCGGTGACTAATTGAAACGGACGGGTACTAATTTCTTGTCCTGCACCTGCAACCCCAATAATTACGCTCGTTCCCCAACCTTTGTGACAGCATTCTAATGCTTGGCGCATCACGTTAATATTACCGATGCATTCAAAACTGTAATCTGCTCCTCCTTTGGTTAATTCCACCAGGTAGGCAACTAAATCGCCGTCGATTTCTTTGGGATTGACAAAGTGGGTCATGCCAAATTTTTCGGCTAATTCGCGCTTGGCGGGGTTGAGATCTACTCCGACAATCATATTAGCGCCTACCATTTTCGCGCCTTGAATTACGTTTAAGCCCACCCCGCCTAAACCGAATACAACGACATTAGAACCGGGTTCAACTTTGGCAGTATTGATAACTGCACCTATTCCAGTTGTAACGCCGCAACCGATTAAACAAACTTTCTCAAAAGGGGCATCTTCGCGAATTTTGGCGACGGCGATTTCGGGTAATACTGTATAGTTGGAAAAGGTGGAAGTTCCCATATAATGAAGAATTTTCTGCCCATTGAGTGAGAATCGACTCGTACCATCGGGCATCACACCCCGCCCTTGGGTTACCCGAATCGCTTGACAGAGGTTGGTTTTGCCGCTGAGACAGTATTCGCAGTTGCGGCATTCTGGGATGTAAAGGGGAATCACATGGTCGCCCACTTTGACTGATTTTACTCCCGCCCCTACTTCCACCACTACACCCGCGCCTTCATGCCCCAAGATAGCGGGAAATAAACCTTCTGGATCGGCACCGGAGAGGGTAAATGCATCGGTATGACACACGCCCGTGGCTTTAATTTCTACCAGCACTTCCCCTTCTTTGGGGCCTTCTAATTGTACGGTTTCGATGCTTAAAGGTTTGCCAGCTTCAAAGGCGACTGCTGCTTTAACGTCCATTTTGCCCTCTCCTAGCCGATCTTTTTAGGGTTTGTATAGATTATCATGCGATCGCTATCCAGAAGGCTAGCACTATCAGAACTTACGCACGACGAGCCTAGAAACCGGGTTTCTGGGTAAATCTTTAGTTTCCCAGCAACGATTTTTCATAGAAACAAAGGTGATTTCTGTAAGTCCTCACTATCTCTATTACTGGGGATAGATCAGGTGTTCTCTTCAGAGGTTTTCTTGATACTTGATATTATTGCTAGCTATCAAGGAGGCGCTGAATTAATACCGGAGAAACACGAAAATTAGTTTGCTGAAGTTGGGCGCTCGCTTCTGGCAAATTGATTAAGCCTTGTGCAGCTGCTTCATCTAAAATACCTAGTAGGCCAATGATACGGATTCCCAGATTTGTCGCAGCTCGTCTTCCAGCTCTTTCATCAATGATAAGTAAGTCTGCAAGGCATTCTTGAGCGAGGGTGATGGCAGCTTGTTCACCTGGATTGAGGTTGCTAAGGGTTGCATCGGGTGTGCTAATTACTGGCTGAACGATTAGCCATTCAGGTGCATTGGCGATCCATTGCTGAAGCTGGATAGGTGCCCCCGGATCTGCGAGTTCATCCCTTACAATTTCCGGAATGATGACTTGACCATACATTTGGGGCAGCAAGTCTAGTTGATTAATTAGCAGTAGGTAGAGAATAGAAGAAGTATCCGAGATAACAATCATGAATTTATGGCTTGTTTGTCTCTCAACTGGCGCAGGGTTTCGCGATCGCTTTCCAAGTCTTCTTCGTTGTAATGTAGGTAAGCATGGTAAGCTCTGAGGAAGGCATCGACCGCCCAACGGGAGGGTAGATTGAGAATTTGCCCCACCTGAAAATGAGTTATCCGTTCGGTACGGTATGCTTCGACTACTAGGAGTTCGAGTAGGTAACGCTGCAACTCCTCTGGTGTTTCGGTAAGTTGCTGGGCAATGTTGTCGGGAATATCAAGGGTAATTTTCATGCTGTCTTTCCCTCCTACTTATTATCTTAATTCCCTGGAAGTGGTTGGTTGCGATCGCCTCTGTTAGTAACAGTAGCGCGATCGCAATACCAATCCACCCAATCGCGATCCCTACCTGCGATCGCAGAAACAGAGAAAAAGACTTAAAAAAATCTTGACTTTTACCCATAAAACTGATACCCAAGGTAGGGTCACAATATATAAGTTTTGAGTTCAAAACCAAAAACAAGTTTTTGGGGGTTATCTACATATGTTAAAAAAACTTCTGCCGGGGATTTTAACCGCAACTGCTCTGCTGATTGCTCCTGCCATCCTACCCAAATTAGTAGAAGCAGGGCCAAAATTTTTGGGCACCGGAAAGACAATCCAACCCGGACAAGCTGTCAGCGTACAGGTAACAAACAATACTTCCGAATCAATTCAAGTCGAACTGCCATCTTACACCGGCCCCATTACCATGCGACCCCGACAAAGACTAAAATTAAGCTTTAGACTGAGGCCGAGAGATAAAGGTGTGTCTTTTTTATACTGGAGTCCGGAAGCAAATCTACCCCTGCAAGCAAAGGTAGCTAAACCAAATAGCAAAACTTTACAGGTAGAATTGCGCCCCAGTAGTTACTATAATGACGATCGCGCGATTTTTGATTCCGAATTTAACGATACACTGTACATCTTCTAGTGGCTAATTTTCACTTACCTAACCAGCGCTGGGAAATTGCCCCAGCGCAAATAGAATCAGCCCAAAAGTTGGCGGAAGTTACCCAACTTTCACCTCTTTTGGCGCAAGTACTGCTAAATCGGGGCATTGAAGCGCCCGAACAAGCCCAGCTGTTTTTATCGCCGGAATTAGCGGCTTTACCCGAACCAATTGTAGAATTTCCCGATTTGGCGATTAGCCTGGAATTGTTGGAAAATGCGATCGCTAACCATCAAAAAATCGCCATCTGCGGCGACTACGATGCCGATGGCATGACCAGTACCGCTTTATTATTGCGAAGTCTCCGCTGGTTAGGCGCAAACGTCGATTACGCCATCCCCAGTCGTATGAAGGAAGGCTACGGCATCAATTGTCGCATTGTAGAAGACTTCCACGCCGAAGGCGTAGCCCTAATTTTAACCGTAGATAACGGCATTTCCGCTTACGATCCAATCGATCGGGCGCGCCAATTGGGTGTCAAAGTTATTGTGACAGATCATCACGACCTGCCCCAGCAATTACCCCCCGCCGATGCCATTCTCAACCCCAAATTAATTCCCGAATCTTCCCCCTATCGCGGACTTGCCGGTGTTGGGGTTGCCTATATCTTAGCAGTATCTTTGGCACAACAAATGGGCAAAGCCAAAGGATTAGTCAAGCAATTATTAGAATTATTTACATTAGGAACGATTGCCGACCTCGCACCTTTAACCGGCGTTAACCGTCGCTGGGTAAAACGCGGTTTGCAGCTACTGCCCCAATCTCAGCTAGCAGGCGTACAAGCATTAATTCAAGTCTCTGGAGTCCAGGGCAGAGGGGCACAGGACAATTACCAATTACCCATTACCAATTACCCATTACCAATTACCAATTCAAAATCTTTAAAACCAGAAGATATTGGCTTTAGATTGGGGCCAAGAATTAATGCAGTCGGACGCATTGCCGACCCTCAAATTGTAATTGATTTACTCACAACCGATGATATGGGATTAGCCCTAGAAAGGGCGATGCAGTGCGAACAAATTAACCGACAGCGACAGCTACTGTGCGAAGAGATCGAACAACAAGCGATCGCATACATCGAACAAAATCAGCTAAACTTACAGCAAGAGCGCGTCTTACTTCTCGTCCAACCCAACTGGCATCACGGCGTCATCGGCATCGTCGCCTCTCGCCTCGTCGAACGTTACGGCGTGCCGGTATTCATTGGCACATACGAAGATGATGGAGGCGAACACATTCGCGGTTCAGCGCGGGGAATTCCGGAATTTCACGTATTTGAAGCGTTAGAATTTTGCGCCAACCTCTTAGGTAAATTTGGCGGACACAAAGCCGCCGGGGGGTTTTCTTTACCGGGTGCGAACTTGGAAAAAATGCGATCGCGCCTTAGCACCTTTGCCCATCAATGCCTGCACCCGGAACATCTCAAACCAGTAGTAAAAATTGATGCCCAAGCGAGTTTAGAGCAAATAAACCTTGAGCTTTATCAACAAATAGACGCCCTCCATCCTTGCGGGATTGAAAATTCCGATCCGGTATTTTGGACGCCCAACGTGCGAGTATTTGACCAACAAATAGTTGGTAAAGGACACATCAAACTCACCCTAATTCAAGATATTAAAGCAGAAAATCGCAATGTTAGCGGCGGGTTTGATCCAGAATCTTTACCAATTAGCAATTACCAATTACCAATTAGCAAAATTCAAGCGATCGCATGGCGCTGGCGCGATTATTTTCCCCTACCATCCCGCCTCGATATAGCATATCGATTGCAGCAAAACAACTGGAATGGCAGCCAAAACATTGAACTGCAATTAGTAGGCGTGCGACTCCCACGACATCTGAATTCGCATCAATTTAACCGCCAAAGCCTTAGAAAGCAATCGTTTTCCCCATTTGATTTTCCCACCATTCCAGTGAATGCAGCGTTTTACTATAAACAACGCCGCTACACTTGCGGCTTATTTAAAAACGGTTCCGAACGAGAATTAAGAATCAGAAATCATGAAGGAAAAATCCTAGCCATTACACCTGGTAAAACAACAGGTTTACTAGGCATGAAGCGTGAAGAATCTGAAGAAGTTGATATTTGTCAGCCTAGCTTTGAATCCTTAATCCAGTCAGCACTTGAAGCTTTAGCAGTAGCTGAACGAAACGCCGCAATCCCCGCCTTCTTAAAAAGTAGGGAAGAATAGCGACCAAAAAAGAGTATACTAGATAGTTAATAGTATTGTAGGGGCGGGTTTTACCAGTTACGTTTGAGCGCAAGCCAATAGTATCGATCAACCCGCCCCCCGCCCGATGCCGATGCCAACGGACATGATATTAAACCAATAGCCAAAGACCTAGACTCCTGCATCAATCAACGGTAAGATGGATAGTCATATCTAATCCACCTTACGCATAAAAGATTAAAACCAGCCTGTTACAGTAAAAAACATCACTTTAGTTCCCAGAAAAAATGGGTTTAAAGCCCCCTTTAAGGAGAAAAGGCAAAATTAACTTCCCTAGTTCTCAATCCTATAAGCTTTACGAAAAGGTAACTGTCAACTGTCAACTATCAACTATCAACTGTCAACTGTCAACTGTCAACTGTTGAAAACAATATGGACATAACACAAGCACAAAAAATCTTAAGCGAATTTAGTTGCAACGAAACAAAAACCGTAGGCTCAGCCGAAGAAAAAGAACAACTGCGCCAAGCGCTTTTATTTTTCAGCAATTTATCAGATTCGCAAAATCTTGGTATTTGCGCCAATAGCGCAACCGAAGGTTTTTTAACCTTGGAAACTTATTTAAAAGCTTTAGGCTACCCAATGCCCGACGAACAACCCGACATCACTTCAATAGTTGGCCCCGTTTATATAAAATACAACTCCATGCGAGGGGCATTATATCTTGATTCTTACATTGGGCCATATCGCGGCGTCCTCGTATCTTGCCAATCTTCACAAGAAGAATCAATTAACGGACTCTACGGACATTTACCCCTGGATTTATTTGTTTAATCAATGGTCAACTTTGCCCCTTGGGATGCACTTTTACGCCAGTACGTAGATACGCAAGGTCGCGTAGACTACTATAACTGGAAAAAGGAGCAACCCCAAGCAATTAACCACTGGATAAAAAACTTAGAAAAACAGCTTCATCTGCCCAATATTAATCCAGATGAAAAGTTAGCATTGTGGATAAATATCTACAACGCTTTCACAATTTCTGCCATTCTAAAACGCTACCCAATTAAATCAATCCAGCCGAAAATACTCGGTATACCTAACTGGCTAGCTTTCTTGTCGTTCTTCCTTTTTCCTGCCCATTCCTTCGCCGGAAAACGATACAGCCTCAATCAAATAGAACATAATATCCTGCGTCGAGAATTCCAAGAACCGCGCATACACTTTGCACTTGTTTGTGCCTCAATTGGTTGTCCCTTATTGCGTAACAGCGCTTACAAACCAGCACAAATACATCAGCAATTAGATGAAGAAGCCAGCCGTTTTATTAATAACCCCGATAAAGTCCGCTACGATATAGAAACCGGAACCTTGTACTGTAGCAAGATTTTCAAATGGTATCGCCAAGACTTTCTAAAAATTGCCCCTTCAGTTCCCGAATATATCCGCACTTACCTTAAAACAGAGGCACCAATTAACTCTTCAGCCCCTATAGTTTATTTACCCTACGACTGGAATTTAAACCAAAAGCCCAGAAATAAATTTCTGGCTTAAAGCTAAAACCTGTTAAAACGGGTTAGATTCACCTGCCTCGCTTTTCTTCAGCGCATATCCTGATAAAACTTCTTCAAATAACTTGCTGGAACGCCCAAACCCCACAAAATGCCAATATAAAGATATATCCCCGTTGCTTTCAGAGAACCCCAACGAGCAACACGACGATCTGAACTTTGTACGATCCGATTAACCTGACAAATCCGTCCTTTTTTTACCAACTTTAAACATAAATCCGCCTCTTCCATAATCGGCAAACTTTCATCAAAACCGCCACATTCCCAAAAATCAGAACGACGGCAAAATATGACCTGATCGCCAAACAAAAGACGCAATCCCTTAAAAAACAAACGAGGTTTAAAAATCAGCGGAGCGTAGTAAGTTTTGAGATAATTATGCAGAGATATCCCCCATCTAGTCGTCATAGAACCAGTCATCAACGAAATAAAACCCCCACAGGCGATCGTTTTATCTGACAAAGTTTGCTCGATTACCGCTACCAGGTCATCCGGTACAATAGTATCAGCGTGGAGGAAGCAAAGAAAATCTCCCGTTGCAGCATCTGCACCCAAATTCATTTGAATTGAACGCCCTCGTTTTTCCGAGGAAAAAACTCGCACATCAAATGCCTTTGCTACAGCAATTGTTTCATCATCACTTCCCCCATCAACCACCAACACTTCACTAGCAGGGGGAGAAAGTAGTTGAAGCAGACGCAGAGTGCGTCCTAAAGAAGTTGCCTCATTCAGAGTAGGAATAATTATACTAACGCCAGATCCGATCATTACTGCTAGAAAGCTTGCGTTATTTTCTTATATAGTAGTCTTTTTCATATGGCGATAGTTAGTACGATATCCCAGTTTTTCATAGAAAGCGATCGCATCCTCCCTCGGTTCAAATTTTGCCCCGATACTGCAACTTCAGCAACTTCCCCCACAGCCAATTATACGGATGCACCACGCTTTTTGTTTGTTCATCTTTATACACTGCTTTCCCCTCGTTAACCCATTGAAAAATACTGCCCTCCAAATTGTAAACGCGAGAAAACCCTACCTGTAAAAGTCTAGAAGCAACCGCAGCACTACGATAGCCTATCGAACAATACACAACTAACGGTGTTTGAAAAGATACATCTGCTAACACTGACAAATCAGACAGCTCAGGATCGATGCGCCTTGCGTGGCAAAGATGACTTATTTCATACTCCGCCTCGCTGCGGGCATCGAATAGAACAGGCTGTATTTTAGAAGCATCTTCGAGCCATTGAGCCAAAGCTTGAGGCGTTATCGACTCCACATCAGGAAACTTGAGGCTAATCAAGCGCTTGAGGAGATTGAAGACAAGCGATCGCCAACAAAAAACCACCAACAAAAAACCACAAATTCAGACAGTTGAAAAACTGGCTCACCCGTTTGGGTGTTCTCCCAATTAGACTCCTAACATAGCATACTATATAGCCGAATAATTGAGCTAATAATGCCAACCACTCAAACATATCGGAAGGCGGGAAAACCTATGCCAAACATCACCCCACAAAAAGATACAGCTGCCTGGATAATTCAAGTTTGGACATCATTTATACTTTCCTTCGGTTCAACGGCAATAGGAATTGCCTACCTGCCCGTAGATAGCTGGGTAAAAGGCTTCATGGGAATGGGTTTAACCTTCACAGTTGGCTCCTCATTTACCCTAGCCAAAACCATCAGAGACAATCACGAAGCTTCTAAAATAACAGCCCGAATCGACGAAGCCAAAGTCGAAAAATTACTCAGCGAACACCATCCGCTCAAATAAAAGAAGACAAGGGATGAATAACCCTTCTTCTTTCCTCTTCCCTCTGCGTTCTCTGTGCCTCTGTGGTTCGTTTAACAGATATTCTTAAAGCGGGAAACGAGTAAAAAACCAATCCTAAAAAAGTAAAAGGACTGCCATCAGCAGCCCTATTTTTTCTTTACTACAACCAACAAACCCAGAACAACTAAGAACTTGGCTTGCGTTTTGCCCGCCTTTGACGGCGTTTAGCAGCAACCATAGCCGGATCAATCGGAAAACCCGCCAGCGGAATCACCTGATACTGACGCTCTTCCTCTAATTTCTTCAGCTCGGTATAGTCTACCCAGTGAATGCAATCCACCGGACAGGTATCGATCGCTTCTTGAATCAGATCTTCAGAGTCGCCATCCTGACGAATGACGCGCGATCGCCCATAATCGGGTTCAATAAAAAAGGTGTTGCGAGCTACATGAGCGCAGTGCTTGCAGCCAATACAAGTCACCTCATCAACATAAACCCCTTTTTGGCGCAACGCGCCGCCTAATTCAGGTTCAAAACCCGAACGCTCGGGAGCATCTCTCCAAATACCCCCTAATTCAGGTTCAAAACCCGAACGACCATCCCCGTCATCCCCTTGCGAAGGCGAGAAATCGGTCATTAGGCCCTCCAGCGTTGCACCACGAGGCGGATAGAACCATCTTGATTTTGTTCTTGTTCCGTAACTTGGAAACCTTGCTTAGCAGTTTCGCTCATCACAGTGCGGAAAGCATAACGCTGGGTCACCTTTTGCAGGAAGCGATCCACCGACCAAGCTTGCTGCCAGAATTGTAAATCGGCAACCAGTTCGTACTCGCTGCCATTCCAGCTAAACCCAATATCATAGCCATTTTCTTGCTCGATGGCAACTTCAGCATTCCGGGTTTGACCTTGATAGCCGCGCACTTGCTCAGGGCCAGCTTTCCAGTCAATCCCTAGATCGGTCAAAGCAGCTTGCAGGGACGCAAGGTTACGGATTTGAGTTTTGATTTGGCTAAAGTGTGACATAGTATCTCACAGAATCAATCGAACTGAACGCAGAAATTACCACTCGCTAAAAGTGGCTTGAGTCGTCGCTGCTTGCACTTGATTTTGCACCGCAGCGAAGTATTCGGAGGTAGTCTCCTGGTTAACCACCCGTCCGAGTTGCGCTTCAATCGCAGCAGTTACCTCGGCGCAGGAGCTACCAACAATGCCAGTCACTTTTTCTAGAACCCGACCATCCGGGTAAATGACAAACTCTAGTGTTTCCATGCTGTTGGCTGAACGCTAGGGACTGTAGTTAATTTGGCAATAGCACGGGGTGTGCTATGGAAGATGCCGTTTGAGGTAGGGTTCGGCAGCAAGGCTACTTGCTGTCTTATTGTTAATTTTTCTCAATCTAGATCGCTAGACACGAGATAAAACTTAACAAAGCTTATGAAAAGAGAGATTAGTTCTTCAGTTATTTGTCAGTTTCGCGTAACTTTCTCCAGCAGTCAAGGTATTTATGCCTTGAGTATTACGCGATACCTTTTGGATACCCCATTCACCCACCTACAGCAGGATAATAAAAGTCTGTCAAGAGCTAAGGGGATGTGCCATGAGTGCAGAGAATATTACTGGTTTGCTTGATTCCACGGCGATTCGCGTCGGGGTACTGGGATTTGGTGGACTCGGACAAGCCGCCGCCAGGGTACTAGCGCCCAAACAACAGATGCTTTGGGTAGCGGCGGCAGATCAAAAAGGGTATGCCTATAACAGTGAAGGGTTAAATCCACACGCCTGCATAGCCGCTTACCAATCTCAAGGTTCCCTGGGTTATGTAGAGCCAGAGGGAACTTTGAGCAGCCGCAGCATCGAGGATTTAATCGAAACAGCGGCATCGGTGGAGGGGTATTTTTTGGCATTGCCAAACTTGCCCAACACATTTATGGCTGAGGTGGCGCGTCAGTTTATCGCATCGGGGTGGCGAGGAGTTTTGGTTGATGCGCTCAAGCGCACCAGTGCGATGGAGCAAATATTGGCACTAAAGAATGAATTACAGGCGGCGGGGATTACCTACATGACCGGGTGCGGTGCCACGCCGGGACTGTTAACGGCAGCGGCTGCTTTAGCCGCCCAAAGCTATGCTGAGATTCACAGCGTCAAGATTGAATTTGGTGTCGGAATTGCCAATTGGGAAGCTTATCGAGCCACCATCCGCGAAGATATTGCCCATATGCCAGGTTATAACGTTGAGCGCGCCAGGGCGATGACGGATGCGGAAGTAGAAGCGCTCTTAGACCAAACCAATGGGATTCTGAGCTTGGAAAATATGGAACATGCTGACGATATCATGCTGGAGTTAGGGGGAATTTGTGCGCGCGATCGCGTCACCGTAGGCGGCGTCGTCGATACCCGCAATCCCAAAAAACCCCTCAGCACCAACGTCAAGGTGACGGGGCGCACCTTTGAGGGCAAAATTTCTACCCATACCTTCACCCTGGGAGATGAAACCAGCATGGCAGCCAACGTCACAGGCCCAGCTTTTGGCTATCTCAAAGCGGGCGTATCGTTACACCGTCGGGGCATTTACGGTTTATTCACCGCAGCAGAAATCATGCCCCAATTCGTCCGGTAAACAATTATAGATTGTAGATTTTGGATTAAAGGCTGATTAGTAATTTCAATCTAAAATCCAAAATCTAAAATCTAAAATCTCTTATGCCGGTGGGCTTTCGGTAGAGACAATTTCTGGAACTTCTTCCTCAACTGCCAAGTTTAAAGATTGAACCACAAACGGTAAAAAGGCTCCCTTCAGTCCCCGCTTAACTCGCTCCGGTGTTTCATCGAAAACCACAAATAACGGATGAATATGGTCAGCTCCCTCGCTCAGGATGTGTTTGTAGCGAGGGGGCATGACCCACTCATAACCTCTGTCTAGCCATACCTGCGTTTGACGCCAGCGACTCAGCAAGTCAGAAAAGTCTTCTTGGGGTCGATGAATAAAAACTAAAATTTCCACCCCCGTTTTAATTTTCCATTCCGGGTCGCACATCAAGATTGCCACATCGCAGGGCAAGCTAGTTGCTTCGTGTCCGGCAGTAACCACACCGCTGTGCTTGGTCGATGGTGCTGTTTGCCGCAGGCGCACGATGGGTAGGGGAATGGTAATAATACTCTCGTCAGGTCGGCGCAGACTCGGTATTAGCTCTAGGTAGGGGCGATGCTGCTTTAACAGCAAGAGCGCCCCCTGCTGGTTGCTATACTCTGCCAGTAATGCTTCGTAATGGGATGGTTTAATCGCCATTGTTCTGGTTGGGACTCCGATACTTCTATTGTATTCAGGCCACTCGCACTGGCATAAATTGGTAACGATTAGCCCAAACCGTCAAATACCTTAAACATCGGTAGATACATCGATAGCAAAATCGCACCTACCATCACCGCAATTACAATCATCATCAGCGGTTCTAGGACACTCGTGAGTGCTTTAACCGCTTGCTCTACTTCGTCTTCATAGAAATCCGCAACTTTCATCAGCATTTTGTCGATTTCGCCCGTTTCTTCGCCAATGCTGATCATTTGAATCGCCAGGATGGGAAATACTTTTTCTCTTTGTAGGGCAATGCTGATCATCCCCCCGGTTTGAATTTCTTTCCTAGCGGATTCAATCGCATTGGCAATGACTTGGTTACCCGCCGTATCTCTGACAATTTCCAAAGAAGTTAGAATGGGTACCCCGGAACGGGTCAAAGTACCAAAGGTGCGGCAGAAACGAGCCACAGCAGTTTTTTCGACAATATCCCCAAAAATCGGTGCTTTTAGGAAAAATTTGTCCATTGCTAATCGACCCGGTGGAGTTTTGTACCACTGCTTGTAGGCAAAAGCAGCTCCAAATAGGGCAGCTATAAACAAGATAATGTTGTAATTTGTTTTTGGCGGGGGCAGGGTAGGGCCGCGCAAAAATTCACTGATTGCTAGCATAAATTTGGTAAATTCAGGCAGCTCCATGCCAATATCCTCGAAAATCTGGGCAAATGTTGGCAATAGAAATGTAGTCATCCCGATAAAGATGATCACAGCCAATGAGCCAACCGCGACTGGGTAGGACATGGCAGATTTGACCTGATTTTGCAGTCTGGCTGCATCTTCGAGCAATTTAGCAATCCGGTTCAATACTTCATCTAGAACCCCACCGACTTCCCCCGCTTCTACCATCGCCGTGTAAAGTTGATCGAAGCACTGAGGATGTTTACGCATTGCCTCGGCAAGGCTAATCCCCTCATTGACATCGGCGCTAATTCCTGTGAGAGCTTTTTTTAGCTTGGGATTGGTGCTTTGCTCGGTTAATACACCCAAGGCTCTCACCAACGCCACCCCTGCATTAACCATTGCAGCAAATTGACGAGAAAAAATAGCTTTGTCCTTGACTGTCACGCTTGCCATCGCGGTTTGCAAGTCAAAGTCAAGGCTAAAACCTTTGGCTTCCTTGAGGTCGTTAACGCTGACATATTGTTCTCGCAGTTTGGTACGCGCCTCTCTAAGCGTTTCTGCGACAACTTTTTCTTTTTTAGTGTTTCCTTGAGCGTCTCGAACTTGGGCAACGAAAGTAGGCATAGCTGATACAGAAGATAAAAATCTGTTTCTGAAGCCACCCCATCCTTTTAGGGATAGGGGTTCTAACTCGCTGTCAACTTCTCTCCGGCTTTCTCTATTTAATTTAGAGCTACAACATCCGGAAGTTTCAGTATCAGGAATTAAAACTTTTGTGGCGGGTTGCTCTGACTCTGGAAACTTTCCAAAGTAAGAAGGAAAAAACCTCCTACTCGCAAGTTAGTTGTTTGAGTCGCCTGTCTCCAAGCCGCCAACAGGAACGGTTCCGTACCCGACCATGCAATATTTGCCAGGTCTACTTGGAGCAGTTTGTTGTCAACAAATATTAGTAAAAAACTTAATTTTATTGCTGAAAGTCCATTTTTAACGGGCTTTCAGCAACGGTACAGGCTACTGGCTTAGTGAGCGCCTGCCCCTACTTTGGCTCCTGCTGGAGCCGAACCGATCAGACGTTGTAATTCATCGGGTTTGGAGGACTTGCTCATCGCCGCTTCGTAACTAATCGTTCCAGATTTGTACAGCTTGGCTAGAGACGATTCCATTGTCTGCATCCCCAAATTGGCCCCAGTTTGAATCGCCGAGTAAATTTGAGGCGTTTTACCTTCCCGGATCAGGTTGGAAATAGCTGGCGTCACCACCATGATTTCTTGAGCCATCACCCGACCATACTCGCCTGGTTTTGGATTTTTCTTCGGTACTAAGTTTTGGCTGAATACTGCCAACAGTGAGTTAGAAAGCATGGCTCGGATTTGGGGTTGTTGAATTGGGGGGAACACATCCAGCATCCGGTCAATCGTTTGAGCTGCTGAGTTGGTGTGTAAGGTACCGAATACCAAGTGACCCGTTTCTGCGGCGGAAATCGCCAAAGCAATCGTTTCCAAGTCCCGCATTTCCCCCACCAGAATCACGTCTGGGTCTTCCCGCAACGCTGCCCTTAGAGCATTGGCGAAACTCTTGGTATCTTCGCCCTTTTGACGTTGGTGAATTAAGCTTTTAACGTTCGGGAAAACATATTCAATCGGGTCTTCTACTGTCAGAATGTGTTCGGCGCGCGTCCGGTTGATCAAGTCGATCATCGCCGCCATCGTGGTTGTTTTACCAGACCCCGTTTGTCCCGTCACCAGTACCATACCGCGAGGTCTTTCACTCATTTCCCGAACTACATCAGGCAATCCCAGCTGGTCGAAGTTCGGAATTTTAGAAGCCAATGCTCGCAAGCAAGCCGCCCAAGCACCCCTTTCCCGGTAGACGTTTACCCGGAAGCGAGCCAATCCTTTAACGCCATAAGCACAGTCTAGCTCCCAGTTTTGCTCCAAATCTTTGCGCTGGGAGTTATTTAACATACTGAAAATTAATCGCTGACACTCTTCTGCCGTCAGCGGTTCATCAGTTGCCGGAGCCAGCTTACCGCTGACGCGGAAGTAGACGGGAGCGCCTGCCTGGATGTGCATGTCCGAGCCACCCCGCTCGATTAATTGCTCCATCAGGTCTTCAATCATCATTTCCATTGCCATAAAGCTGTCTCCTTGTCAAGTTGATTGATAGATTGCACTTGTCAGTAGTAATTGGTAATTGGTAATTGCTAATTGCAGATTTAAGATTGCCGATTGCAGATTTAATCTAAAATTTACAATCTCAAATCTCAAATCTCAAATTCCCCAATTACTCTTGGAAGCGAGGTGTCATACAGTAGGGGCACTCTAGCCATTCTTGCTGCAATCCAGCATCGCAAGTGCGACAGGTGAGGGCTGTTTTGCGCTTAGCTTTCAGTTCGGCTTCCAGACCAGAATCGGTAAAGGTTACCCGCTCAACTTCTTCTAGGGTGGTTCGTCCCTCACGCACCAAGTTTAAGCTGTAGGCTAGCAAAGTTATCATGCCTTCTTCTACTGCTGCTTCCTTGATCCGTTCTGTCGGAGCGCCTTCGTTGATTAAAGCTTGCAGGCGTTCTGTATTTTTTAACACTTCATACACACCAACGCGACCTTTATAGCCAGCTCCGTTGCAGGTTTTACAAAGGTTTTTGTTGTTCGCTCTTTCCGCTGGAGGAATGGTATTGGCTTTGTATAAAGTGATATCGGCATCTCCAGAAGCAGTTAAACCAAACCTCGCGAGTTCTTCCCTTGCAGGAACGTAGGGAATGCGACAGTCAGGGCAAACGCGGCGCATCAAGCGTTGCGCCAGAACACCTAGCAATGCGCCGGATACCATGAAAGGTTCTACGCCCATTTCGTCTAAACGAGCGATCGCACCCGCCGCATCATTAGTATGCAGCGTTGTCAACACCAAGTGACCCGTTAGTGCCGCTTCAATAGCCGTTTTTGCCGTTTCTTTGTCCCGCGTTTCACCCACCAGAATCACGTCTGGGTCTTGTCGCAGAAACGCCCGCAGAATTTTGGCAAAATCCAGTCCTTTCTCCCGAATCACCTGACATTGGGTAATCCCACCCAAGGTGTATTCGATCGGGTCTTCCGCCGTGCTGATATTGACGCCCGGATCGTTTCGTTCTGCCAACACTGAGTACAAGGTGGTTGACTTACCTGAACCCGTTGGCCCCGTCACCAAAATCAGCCCGAAGGGACGGCTAGCCATTTCTCTGACTAACTGTAGGGATTCTTCATTGGTAATTAATTTATCCAATCCCAACTGAGTCGCCGAGTTGTCCAAAATCCGCAGCACCACTTTTTCTCCGTAGCGGCTGGGTAAGGTGCTGACGCGGAAGTCAACTTTGCGCCCTTCAAACATCCGGCGGATGCGACCGTCTTGTGCTTGTCGCCGTTCGGCAATATCCAGTTGGGAAATTACTTTAAAACGAGCGGTCACCGCTGGAATAATCTGCTTGGGGAAGGGATCGAATGCTTGTTGCAGTACCCCATCTCTGCGGAAACGAACGCGCAAGTGTTCTTCCTGCGGTTCGATGTGAATGTCGGAAGCTTTTTCTTGCAGCGCTTTGAGCATGATTTTATTGACCAGGTTGATGATGGGAGCGTCATTTTCTCCACCTGAAGGATCTAAATCATCCTCGTCCGACACGTCTTCCAGCTGTGGTACGTCTAAATCCTGAATAATACTGGTAACGTCTGTTTGCGCTGCTATTTCCTTTTTCTTTTCTTTATCGGTTAACTCGTTCAGGTAATCGTTAATTAACTGCTGATAATCGTCGATGGTAATCACCATCCGCTGTAACTCGATCCCTTGAGGTCGGAGAATCCGGTTCAAATCGTCCAGCGCTTGTAGGTTATCAGGGTTGACCATTGCCACCAAAACGCTTGGCGGCTGAGTTTCATTTTTAGCTAGCGGTACTAGATTATACCTCCGACAGATATCAACAGGTATCAGCGTTTCAATTAGCTCGTTAACTTGTTCTGTTGGTATCTGATTGATTTCTGGATCTAGCGACTCAACCCCATAAAGGACTTTGAGTTCAAACAACTGCTGTTTCTTATACTGCCGCAACAACTCTGGCGGCAGCTGTCGTCCGGTGAGGGACTCCAGTACTTCCGTCAGCGGTCTCCCAGATTTGCGACTTTCAATGATAGCTTGATGCATCTGGTCAGGATTAACATAGCCAGACGCCACCACCTTATTGCCAAAGGGAGAAAAATTAAGGGCAATTAGAGCGTTACTGCGTCGGGGTGATGAGGATTGAGTCATAGCTGAAACAGAAAGTCTCCTAAATTAAAGTATTCCCAAAAGTTTTTGGCAAAATCGCAAGGGATAGCAAGAGCTGGAGTTAGATGGAACGCGGTACTTCAAGCAAGCTTTCATGACTGACCGAGAGATTACCGCTTCCCGTTACAGCCGACCTGACAAGGCTTCGAGACTTACCCTACAGGTGAGGATGGTTAATATAGGGAAACCCAGACAGATGACAGATGTATTTCCGCATCATAGCCTGTACTAGCCCGTAACAGCGGGCTATGGCAATACATTTTATGGGGTAGGAACTTCAGATCCCGGCCTCTGCCAATAGGCTTACGTCTATTGGGTACTAAGATTATAAGCTTTGACGAGAAGCGCTTGCACCAAAACGCAATACACACAAGGGGCAGAGACGGGGGAACAACCCCTTGTGTGTAGCATTCCCAAGGGAAATTGATATTAGTTTTATCAAGCAAGACGAGAGGCGTCCCTACGCAACGATAGAGTGAGGTTTTTTATTATAGGCAATTCAACGGACATCATATAACTCGCCGCTTTTGTAACTTTCTAACTTCTTTATGCACGCTCATCCCAATCTGGAGGGACTCGTTGAGTAAGCGTCCATATTCACCAGCTTTGTTGCTAGTATCCAAGGCCATCAAGCTGGTAAAATTATTCTCTAAATAGGCAAAAACTTCAGCTCGACGCGCAATCAAACCTTTGTTTTCTCTCAAGAGTTTTTCTGTGCTCAAAGCAGCAATCAAACTTTCCCTCGTGACCTCTAGTGCTGCAATCAAAGCGTCTCGGTTCATCAGATTGCGTTCTGATTGACTGACTGCTTCTAGCCGTTCAATGATGTCTACCGCTTCAATTAATTCGTTATATTTATTAACTTCATCAAGTAGATTGAGCAGCTCTAAAAAATTCTTGGCTTTAATCCAAAGGTAAAGATTGCATCCCAGAGTCACCATCAGGGAGATGACGACAGCCATCTGTAAAAAAAGAAAAATGTTATAGGTATCTTCAAATGACTGACTAGAATTGCGAGCTAGCAGCAAGCCAATCGTAAACACAACTACCAAAATAAATCCAAACATAAAAAATTCAGCCAAGCACAAGGAAAACAACCTCTGAGGATGGCGCAATATCTGCGAAACAGGCAAGTTGAAAGCATCAAGCATTAATACATTGTTTACCTCTAATCCGATTAAGTTGTATAGTTCTTTTTCGGTAATTTTAAACCGATGAAGATTTGAGTGCATATTGGTGCTATCCTCTTTTAAATAAATAGGCTAATAGTTAAAATCAATTACTATTAGCCATTAGTAATTAGCCAATTATTTGACAGGAAAACCTAAGACGTGAAGAATATGAAGATAGAAGTTACTTTCTATTTCAGAACGGAAAAGCTGAAATGGTTTTCCTGGCGTGCCAAAAAAAGGTCTGAGCGTCCATCCTAGTTGGCTACCGACAAAGGCATAAAGTGCTAACCAGAATCGCAAAATGTTCATGTTTGCCGTTTGATTTTTGGACTCTTGCTCGTAGAAAAACTTCATGGCTTGATAGACGTAATTGACGCTAATCAATCCAGCGATCGCAAAAATTGCCACATTGAACAATTGGAAAAATTTGTAACTGTTAAGCGAAATTCCAAAAAATAAGGTGATGGGAGCCAAGCTAAATAATAAAACGCTGTTTACCGATACACCTGTTAGCACCATCGCTAAGTATTGACCTATACTGCATCTGGAACCAGAAAGAATGTTAAAAAAGTATAATGGCGGCAAACAAATCAATAGTGTAACCAAGTAAAGTGCCGGGAGTTTAACCCCAGAAGAAAAAGCTTGCAACCAACTATGATTTGCCCCTATAATCGCTCCATAAATTGCCAACAAAATGAAACTAACAATCAGTTGCCCTATAATCTTGTTGTTAATTTTTACCCCTTGGCAAATTTCCGCAATAAATTCTTGGCGATTTTGCAGCAAAAATAGCAAAATTGAAAAGGTTTTCATTGTATCTTCTCCACTTAATTCTAAACTGTGTGTTGCCGCAGCAATCCCAGCCAAACTTAAACCGGGTTCGTTGGCTTTCCTCTTTCCTGATGTCAGATCTCCATCTGCTAATCTGTCAGACCAATAGCAAAATTTTTAGGCCAGAAATCGCCAAATTGTCACAAAACTTTACAAAAAGTATGAACGAACGAGATAAACGGCTATGCCAACTGATTGCGGCGGTGCGTCAACACCCGCCAGTGAGTCCTCTGTGGCGAAAAGCGATGAATCAACTGCTGATGGAAATTCAACAACTACCGGGGTTAGTGCGTTCTTCTCATCCTGATTATTGGGAGGTTTTGGACGATACGTTGATGCAACTGGGGGAGAAAATAAAGGAATTTGAACCCAGATATCCATCGATGGAAAAAAGTTTAGTGGTGTGGATTAACCGAAAATTAAGGTTAAGATATGAAGTGCGATCGCTCTCATCACCAGAACGCATTCGATCAAAGCCCAAAACTGCAATAGCCGAATACAAAGCGCAACTTCGCAAGCTTCCTCTCTCCCTGGATACTCCCGTTAGCGATGACAGTGGGGAAACATTCGGCGACCTTTTACCAGATGAAAGTTCTTCTACCTTATGGGATTTAGAAGCGGAGATTCAACGGCACCAGGAAAAATTACAAAATCAAAGAATTGGGATTAAAATGCGGCAATATATCGAACAAGATCCAGAAGGGAAGCTGCGAAATTGTTATCCTCGTGCCTATCCTCGCTGTCACTGTCATCTACTCAGTCAAAGGCGGTGTTTGAAAGAGCCACCTGATAAATTTAAGGATATTGCTGAAGATTTGGATATGGCATTAGGAAAGGTGACTTCTCATTGGTTTGATCGATGCATTCCCTTGCTGCAAAAAATTGCGGAAAATTTTGGATATCGATCTGATAGTTAGATATAGTAATCTTTTTTGAACCGCAGATACGCAGAGAACGCAGAGGAAGAAGTAAGGAGAGGTTTTCGCGAAATGAATAGTATGGAAGTTCAGGTTTTAACTGTTCCGCTTGGTAAAAAAATACGCAGTTTGGCGATGCAATTTGCGGCAGAACAAGTGAATGCTAAAAAGGGGAAGCAAGTTTATTTGAATACGCTGGCTGTTTATGCTGTTCATCGCTATCTTAAATGGTTGCAGGTTGAAACGGATTTGAGTCAAGGTGATTGTTGGGATTCGGGGAAGCGATCGCTTTTCGATCTGGCAGATTTGGTTATACCGAATATTGGCAAGTTAGAATGTCGTCCGGTACTACCAAAAGAAACTGTTTGTTGGGTGCCAGAAGAAGCGATATCGGACAGAATTGGCTGCTTAGTGGTGCAGTTTAGCGATCGCTTAGAAACGGTAAAATTATTAGGATTTACCACAAGTATAGCTACAGGTCAAGTATCGCTTGGTGAGTTGCGAAGTCTCGACGACTTTATATCCCATCTTAATCAATTGCTCGAACAATCTAAAATCCCAAATCTGCAATCTGAAATTAATTTGAGCCAATGGCTGCACAATATTTTTCCAGAAAGTTGGCGATCGCTAGAGGAAATTTTTGTTAATCGCTCTTGGAGTTTGGCATTTAGAGATGCTGATTTAAGACGGGGTAAATTAATTGATTTGGCAGGTTATACAGTTGCTATTGTAGTGACTTTGAAACCTGAGAATAATCAAAAAATGCGGATTCAGCTACGAGTGTATTCTGGGAGCGATCGCATCTACTTACCAGCCCAACTTAAACTAACCATCCTGACTGAAACTGGGAAAATTTTCCGCGAAGTTACGGCTAGAAGTAATGATGAATTTATTCAATATGAATTTAGCGGTCAAAGAAGAGAGCAATTTAGTGTTAGAATTGCTTTGGGAGAAGTTAGCGTTACCCAGCCTTTTGTTATTTGACCCAGATCTGACCTAGAACCCCGACTTGTTTCTGATGGCAAATTTAGTCTTTTTAGACATTGAGGATGACTTGAATCAAGGTGCTAGCGATGGCAAAGTTAGTCCTCCTAGACATTGAGGGTGACTTAAATCAAGGCGCTTCGGTTACCCTGGAAATTCGGGAACAGTTTCGTGCTGCTACCCAAACGCGACAGAAAGGCAAGTTACCCCCAGATCCCACCCTATTAGAACAATACCGTCACTGGCAGTCGCTTTATCGCAGTTTAGATTTTTTATTCAGAATAGAAGACTTGCCAGGACAAGTCACCAATTTCACTAGAGGTGAAGCAATAGCAGCTTGTCAAAAAGCTGGTGAAATCTTAAAAGATAGTTTGAATAATTGGCTGAATACCCCATCTTTTCGCCCGGTGCGCGAGAAATTGCTAGAAAAATTAATGGGCGATGAGACAATTCAAGTCATTGTACAAGTGGAAGATATTCATATACGGCGACTTCCTTGGCACTTGTGGGATTTTTTTGAACGGTATCCTTTCGCAGAAGTAGCATTAAGTTCCCCGGCTTACGAACGAGTTGAAACCTCAGCACATACCAGAACTAAAGTTAGAATTTTAGCCATTTTGGGTAGCCGTACTGGTATTAATATCGAAGTAGATAGAATGATGTTAGAAAAATTATCAGAAAAGGCAGAAACGCTATTTTTATTTGAACCGCAACGACGAGAATTAGATAAATGGTTGTGGGATGAACAAGGCTGGGATATTTTATTTTTTGCGGGTCATAGTTCAATTTGGGGAGAAACGGGTCAGATTTGGCTAAATCGTCACGAACGGGTGACAATTGGGGAAATTAAACATGCATTGAAACGAGCGATCGCACGCGGTTTAACTATTGCTATTTTTAACTCCTGCGATGGTTTAGGATTAGCAAATTATCTAGAAAGTTTGCAGATTCCGCAAATAATTGTGATGCGCGAACCCGTGCCTGATTTAGTCGCGCAAGAATTTTTACAACATTTTATCGCAGCTTTTGCTGGCGGAAAGTCTCTCTATCTATCTGTACGCGAAGCTAGGGAAAAGTTGCAAGGTTTAGAAACTCAATTTCCCTGCGCCACCTGGTTACCAGTTATTTGCCAAAATCCCAGCAAAATTCCCCCTAAATGGGAAGAATTAACCGTAAAAAAAGACGGAATTATAGTAAATTTTACCAAGCGATCGCGACGCATAAAACCTCTGTGGTTAGTGGGTTGGCTCTTGGGAATGACTCTGGGCGCAACTGCGATATTTCAATGGCAGCAAGCCGAACTGCAAAAAAAAATTGCCTTAGTTATTGACCGAGTTGTTACTTCTAAAACCTTGTTTAATTCGGAGCAAGTTTTGGAAGCGCTGCTAGAAAGTTTACGCGCAGGTAAACAACTGCAAAATTTAACAGGAGTAAACGCCGCTACCCGCATTCGAGTAGTGACTGCGCTCCAACAGGAACTTGACGGCATCCGAGAGCGCAACCGTTTAGAAAGACATGGTAAAACTGTATTGCGGGTAAGTTTTTCCCCCGATGGTGAGATGCTGGCTTCTGCTAGCGATGACCGCACCGTTAAACTATGGCAAATTGATGGCAAGCTGCTGCATACGCTTGAGCATAATGACAGCGTTAGGAGCGTTAGTTTTAGTCCCAATGGTCAAATAATTGCTTCGGCAAGTTATGACGGGACAATTAAACTTTGGCGCAGAAACGGTAAATTATTACAAACTTTGATCGGTCATCAAAATAAGCAGGTGACAAGCGTCAGTTTTTCGCCCAACGGTCAATTTCTCGCTTCTGTAGGTGGAGATAACACCGTCAAACTTTGGCTGGTAAATAATACGGGTTTGGCAAAGACGCCCAAGACAATTTTAAAACATCGTTCTTGGGTTGAACAGGTGGCTTTTTCGCCCGATGGTGAAATACTAGCTGCTGCCAGTAAAGATAAAACTATTAAACTCTGGCGTAAAGACGGCACGCTGTTAAAAACCCTCGCAGGACATAATGGTTATGTGCTGAGCGTAAGTTTTTCACCAGATGGTGAGATGCTGGCATCTGCTGCGAGCGATCGCACGCTCAAACTCTGGCAAACAAATGGTAAGCTAATCAAAACTATCCCAGCCCATGACGGGAGGGTTTGGAGCGTAGTTTGGCGTCCAGATGGAAGTGCATTTGCTTCGGCGGGGGCAGATAATACCGTCAAACTTTGGAGCCGTAATGGGAGATTGCTCCAAACTTTTAAAGGTCATACGGCTGCGAGTTATAGCGTCAGTTTCTCACCAGACGGAGGAACTTTGGCAAGTGCCAGTGCAGACGAAACGATTAGATTTTGGCATCAAACTAATATGCCAACTTTGCCCCAGAATCGTGGGGTGAAAACAAACATTAGTTTTGCAAGCGATCGCATACTTTATACAACAAATGGCGACCAAACCATAAACATCTGGAGTAGCGATGGACGCCCAATCAAAACTTGGCGAGGAAAGGCTGCCGTTTTAAACGCAAGTTTTTCACCCGATGGTCAAATTCTCGCCTCTACCATTGCGGACAAAATTCAACTTTTCCACCAAGATGGGAAACCATTACACAACTGGAAAGCACACGAACAGACGGTGCGGGATGTGAGTTTTAGCCAAAACGGTAAAATTTTAGCATCTGCGGGGGCTGACAATTTGGTTAAACTCTGGCAACGGGATGGTAGCTTGCTCAAAATTTTGCCAGGACATCAACAAGCTGTTAACCAAGTCAGTTTTTCACCCGACTCTCAGCTGCTTGCTTCGGCTAGCGATGATAATACGATTAAACTTTGGGGAATTGACGGTAAACTGCGGAAAACTTTGCACGGGCATAGCAGTTGGGTGTGGGATGTAGGTTTTAGTCTTGATAGTCAAACTATTATTTCAGCCAGTGCGGACGGAACTGCTAAACTTTGGAGTCGCGATGGTGAGTTGCTCGGCACTTTGAAAGGGCATAATGCCGGTGTCTCTAATGCGAGTTTTAGCCCGGATGGTCAAATCGTTGTCACAGTAAGTGGTGACGGTAGAGTGAGACTGTGGAGTCGCGATGGTTACTTGCTCGAAACGATACCAGCGCAAGGCATCGGTGTTTGGGGAGGCGCGAGGTTTAGTCCCGATGGTAAGAGTCTGGTTTTGGCTAGCAGCGATCGCATTGTACTGTGGAGTTTGGATCTCGATCGACTTTTAGAACGTGCTTGCCACTGGCTGCAAGATTATTTACAGACAAATCCGCATGTTAGTCAAAGCGATCGCACCCTCTGCCAGCCCTAGTAAGGAAAGTACGGTTATTTTCCTCTGCTCTGGGCAGGTTAGCGCGCTATCATGACCAGTAAATAGGTGAAGAGAGATTTCGCGACTGCCCAAGCGGGTAGACTAAAAGGTAGGGGGTGGGAACCAATCCCATTTTCCGTGCAGTTAAAGTCTAGACCGATAACTATCCCGCCGGAAACCGGATTGGGATTAGGTAGGGACTGTAAAACCAAGGAAAATTAACCCAAATAACCGGCTTGGATAGCGCGCGATAGCAGCCTCTAGAGGGAAATAAGCAGACGATGATTGACGAAGCTAACCAGACACATAACACCCAAAACCCCACAACAACCGAAGTTCCAGAGGCAATGGCAAGCGGCGTAAGTGCCGATGGGGTAGAAGAATTACCAGCGGTAACCGAGTCGGACTCCCAAGCGGCGACGGCTGACACAAGTACGGGATCTGAGGTAGAAGCAGAAACCGACAACAAAACCGCAGCACAAGAGGAAATGGCATTAGCCATAACTGCATTAAAGCAGCAAGTTGAGAGTTTGAAAGCTCAGTTAGAAGATCGGACGACCCAATACATGCGAATTGCGGCAGATTTTGATAATTTCCGCAAGCGCACGGCAAAAGAAAAGGAAGAATTAGAGCAGCAGGCGAAGTCCGCCACAATTTTGGAAATACTGCCTGTAGTGGATAATTTTGAGCGGGCGCGAGGTCAACTAAAACCCCAAACCGATGGGGAAATGACGATTCATAAAAGCTACCAAAGCGTTTACAAGCAACTGGTAGACTGCCTCAAGCGCTTGGGCGTGTCGCCGATGCGCCCGAAGGGTAAAGAATTTGACCCCAACCTCCATGAAGCAGTGATGCGAGAACCAACCGACGAATATCCCGAAGGCACGGTAACTGATGAATTGATGCCCGGTTATTTCCTGGGAGAAAAGGTTCTGCGCCACGCAATGGTCAAAGTTGCTGCGGCGAATGAGGGCGTGGTAACCTCAGAGGAAAATCAGCCAGAATAACCGCGATCGCGTAATGGGAAAAGGCGATTGGGAATTTTAAATTAAAATCCGCGCATCGAAACGAAAACCCTCAACAAAAGCATCCACAACACTGCGGCGATCTATGGGAAAAGTCATTGGCATCGATTTAGGCACGACTAATAGTTGTGTAGCCGTTTTAGAAGGCGGTCAACCGATTGTCATACCAAATTCGGAAGGAGGGCGAACAACGCCCAGCATCGTCGGATTTGGCAAAGCGGGCGATCGCTTGGTGGGTCAACTGGCAAAGCGGCAAGCGGTTACCAATGCGGAAAATACCGTATACAGTATCAAGCGGTTTATCGGTCGTCGTTGGGATGATACCGTAGAAGAGCGATCGCGCGTTCCCTACAACTGCGTCAAAGGCAAAGACGATACCGTTGATGTCCAAGTCAGGGGCAGGACTTACTCGCCTCAAGAAGTATCGGCGATGATCCTGCAAAAACTCAAGCAGGATGCCGAAAACTTTTTGGGCGAAACTGTCGATCAAGCAGTGATTACAGTCCCTGCCTACTTCACCGACGCCCAACGGCAGGCAACTAAAGACGCAGGTACCATCGCCGGATTGGAAGTGCTGCGGATCATCAACGAACCCACCGCCGCCGCCCTATCCTATGGGTTGGATAAACAACACGAAGACCAAACGGTTTTGGTGTTTGACTTGGGAGGCGGCACCTTCGATGTCTCGATCTTACAGTTGGGCGATGGAGTGTTTGAAGTTAAAGCCACTTCCGGCAACAACCACCTGGGCGGCGATGACTTCGATAACTGCCTGGTGCAGTGGATGATGGAAAACTTCAAGGCATCTGAGGGCATCGACTTATCCAGCGATAAAATGGCAATCCAGCGCCTGCGGGAAGCCGCGGAAAAAGCCAAAATCGAACTGTCGAGCATGGTTAACACCTCGATTAACTTGCCGTTTATCACCGCAGATGAAACAGGGCCAAAACACCTAGAAACAACCCTCTCGCGCTCTAAATTTGAAGAATTGGTGGCGCATTTGGTGGAAAGTACCATCGAACCCGTTACCCAAGCGCTCAAAGACGCAGATATGCAACCGCAGCAGATCGACCGGATTATCCTGGTGGGCGGTTCAACTCGCATTCCCGCAGTCCAAGAAGGAATTCGGCAATTTTTTGGCGGCAAAGCCCCAGACAGATCGGTCAATCCCGACGAGGCTGTAGCATTGGGAGCAGCAATTCAAGGCGGGGTGCTGGGTGGCGAAGTCAAAGATTTACTGTTGTTAGACGTGACGCCCCTATCGTTGGGGATTGAAACTTTGGGAGAAGTATTCACCAAAATTATCGATCGCAACACCACGATTCCCACCAGCAAAGCACAAATATTTTCCACCGCCACCGACGGTCAAACTTCAGTAGAAATCCACGTCTTGCAAGGCGAGCGGGCGCTGGTGAAAGATAATAAAAGTCTGGGCCGCTTCCTGCTGGCAGGGATTCCCCCCGCACCCCGCGGCGTACCCCAAATCGAAGTTGCTTTCGAGATCGATGTCAATGGCATCCTGAAAGTGGCAGCAAGAGACAAAGGCACCGGCAGAGAGCAAAGCATCCGGATTACCAATACAGGAGGCTTAACGGCGTCAGAAATCGAACGGATGCGCCAAGAAGCCGAAATGTTTGCCGAGGAAGATATCAGGCGCAGGCAGGTGATCGAACTCAAAAACCAAGCCGATAGCCTATTCTATAGCTATGAGTCTACGCTCAAAGATAATGGCGAATTCATCAGCGCTGAGTTGAAAGCCGACGCAGAGGCAAAGGCAGAAGAACTGCGAGCCGCGATCGCCAACCCTAGAATTGGGATAGATGATATGCGGCAGCAGATCGAAAACTTCCAGCAAACCCTGTTTGTCATCGGTGCCGCCGTGTACCAGCAAGCAAACCGCAGTCGGGATGAGTACTCAGACTCGGCTGAAACGGTCGCAGCACCCCCTCCAGAAGAGTATATGCAATCAAACCCTGATGCAGAAGACGATTTCAATTTCGATCTGGAAGACAATACTGTCAGTGCCGACTACGAAGCCGTAGACTAGCTGAATGCGATCGCCATTCGTTAGATAGTTTAAATTCCCCAGCAAAGAGCGCTCTATGCCCCGCGACTACTATGACATCCTTGGCGTAAATCGATCCGCCGATAAAGAAGAAATTAAACGCGCCTATCGCCGCCTCGCTCGGAAATACCACCCCGACGTGAATAAAGAACCGGGCGCAGAGGAGCGCTTTAAAGAAATTAACCGCGCTTACGAAGTCCTCTCCGAACCCGAAACCCGCGCCCGCTACGACCGCTTTGGCGAAGCGGGCGTCTCCGGTGCAGCCGCGAGTGGATTCCAAGATTTAGGAGATATCGGCGGCTTTGCCGATATCTTTGAAAGCTTCTTTAGCGGCTTTGGCGGCATGGGAACTCAAACCACCGCTGGACGGCGGCGCAGCGGCCCAACCCGCGGAGACGATCTGCGCCTCGATCTAAAGCTGGAATTCCGCGAAGCCGTATTTGGCGGCGAAAAAGAAATCCGCATCAGCCATTTAGAAACCTGCGAAGTGTGCAGCGGCACCGGCGCTAAACCGGGCACTCGCCCTCGGACTTGTTCGAGTTGCAGCGGTTCGGGTCAAGTTCGCCGCGTCACCCGCACCCCTTTTGGCAGCTTTACTCAAGTTTCCGTCTGTCCCACCTGCAACGGCACGGGACAGGTAATCGAAGATAAGTGCGAAGCTTGCGAAGGTAAAGGGCAAAAACAAGTCACCAAAAAACTGAAAATCACGATTCCCGCCGGAGTCGATGACGGCACCCGCCTGCGCGTCGCCAATGAAGGAGATACCGGACAGCGCGGCGGCCCTCCGGGAGATTTATACGTCTACTTGTTCGTGAATTCCGATCAGGAGTTTCAGCGAGATGGGATCAATGTCCTGTCAGAAATTCAGATCAGCTATCTCCAAGCAATTTTAGGCTGTCGCATCCAAGTTAATACCGTTGATGGGCCGGAAGAATTAACTATTCCCCCCGGAACTCAGCCCAATACTGTGCTAAAGCTGGAAAATCGCGGCGTACCTCGGTTGGGCAATCCAGTCAGTCGCGGCGACCATCTGATTACAGTGGGTATCGAAATTCCCAATCGTCTCACCGCTGAGGAACGGGAACTATTAGAAAAGTTGGCTAAAATTAAGGGTGAACGGACTGGTAAAGGCGGTATAGAAGGCTTTTTGGGGAATTTCTTTCACAAATGAGTAACCCGACCCTGTTGACTCCCGACGCCCAAATGGATTTACGCGGCACCCCTTGCCCGATTAATTTTGTGCGGACTAAACTGCGCTTGGAAAAAATGGCGCCCGGTGAACTGTTGGAAGTGTGGCTGGATGGGGGAGAACCAATCGAGCAAGTACCCGATAGCTTGACGATGGCAGGGTATAAAATCGAACAAATTGAAGACCGCGCTGGCTTTTTTGCCTTAAAAGTGCGCCGTCCAGCCCAACCTCCAGAGTGCTGAGTGGATAACCAATCTCAGGGACAGCAACCAGAATTCAGCACCGAACCGCTGTTGGGAACGGTGCTGGCAGTACAAGCAAATTATTATTGGGTGCAACTAGATGCGGGCAGGGAAAATACGGGTAAATTGCTTTGCACCCGCAGGGCAAGGTTGAAAAAAATTGGACAGCAGGTAATGGTGGGCGATCGCGCGCTCGTAGAGGAACCGGATTGGATCGGGGGTAGGGGTGCGATCGCAGATATTCTCCCCCGCGAAACCGAACTAGATCGTCCGCCGATTGCCAATGCCAACCAAATTCTGCTAGTCTTTGCCCTGGCAGATCCGCCCCTAGAACCTTACCAACTGAGTCGATTTCTGGTGAAAGCCGAGACGACTGGATTGGATGTCAGCCTTTGTTTGAATAAAAGCGATTTGGTCGCAGAAGAACAGATCCAAGAGTGGCGCTCACGCATATTATCCTGGGGCTACGAAGCGATCGCCATCAGCGTCCGCACCGGAACTGGTTTAGAACAACTAAAAGACTCGCTGCGCGATCGCATCACCGTCCTCGCTGGCCCTTCCGGTGTAGGGAAGTCGAGCATTATAAACTATTTAATTCCCAATGTCAACTTGCGAGTGGGAGAAGTTTCGGGAAAACTCAGCCGGGGGCGTCACACTACCCGACACGTAGAATTGTTTGAATTACCCACGGGGGGGTTACTCGCGGATACGCCCGGTTTTAATCAACCAGATTTAGATGCTAGTCCAGAAGAGTTAGCGTTTTATTTTCCCGAAGCCAGACACCGCTTAGAAAGCGATACCTGTCAGTTTAGCGATTGTCTGCATAGCGATGAACCGAACTGTGCAGTGCGGGGAGAGTGGGAGCGGTACGAGCATTATTTGGATTTTCTCGAAGATGCGATCGCGCGTCAAGAGAAACTCAATCAACAATCCGATCGAGACGAAGCGCTAAAATTAAAAACCAAAAGGGGAAAAAGTCAGTACGAACCCCGGTTAGAAAGTAAAAAATATCGCCGTCCTTCCCGGCGCACCGAGCAACAAAAATTGGAAGAATTGTATCAAGATAGCGATCTATAAAAAGAGGTGAAAGCTATGCAGCAAATTAGTCTAGCTGAGGCATATAAAGATTTACCTTCTTTAATTGAAGCAGCAATTAAAGGCGAAGAGATTGTAATTATAAAAGACGATCAGCCTGTTGTAAAATTAGTTCCTATGACACTTGTTAAGAAGCGATGGCCCGCTAAGGCTGGGAGTGCTAAAGGTTTGGTTACTTTGTCGGATGATTTTGATGAACCAATCGCAGATTTTGAGGACTATCTGCAATGAGGCTGCTATTAGATACTCACACCTTTATTTGGTTTGTCATCGATAGCCCTAAGCTTAGTGCCAATGTAAAATATCAAATTGAAGATGAGAATAACGAGAAGCTTATCAGTGTAGCTAGTATCTGGGAAATAGCTATTAAGCAAAGCACAGGTAAGTTATATTTTGGTTTACCTTTTAGAGTGTTGATAGAACAGCAACTTAGTGCTAACAGCATCGAGTTGCTGAATATCAATTTAGACCATATTGAAATTGTGGTCACGTTACCTTTTTACCATCGAGATCCTTTCGATCGACTAATAATTGCACAGGCGATGGTGGAGCAAATACCTATATTGAGTGCTGATTCTGTGTTTGATACCTATGGGATTCAGCGCTTGTGGTAGTTTGAGAATCTCAGGACTTATATCATCTCCGGTGGCATCGGTAGTAAGCTGGGGCGGGTTTATTTATAGCGCTCCTGGCAAATATATTTCGTAAAACCCGTCCCTACTTTTGTCAAAAAATTATACACGAACGTTGCTTAAGGACATGATATCAGATGGCGATCGCTCGTGGAAAACCTTTTTTCACCTACCACCACCACAACCTAACTCTACGCAACCAACCTTGTCGCACTTATCATTAACTGTTTTGTTTCTGTGTGACAAACAATAATCCATGCCTCGACCTTTGAAATTCGGCGAATCAACTGGATCTGGAATGTTGCCCATGCTATTGATGCTGGCATTGTGATCCCACCAGTCTTTCTTAGTTGCCCAAGGAAAATCTTTACGAAAGTTGTCCAAGCTTTCGTATATTTTATTATAAATTGGATTTCTTGCCATTTTTGCGTTTCCTGTTATTTCGTCTTACTCGCTTTGTTCGGTTCACTTCCTATGTATATATATTTCCCCAAGCAAGAATAGTTGTTAGCATATTTTGGCAGCAATTAAAAATTTTTATTTGTTCTGTTTATTTCAAACTTCTAACTCGTAAGTATGTTTGTTATTCATGAAATATTTATTGGGTTTACAGCCCATATTCCGTATATTCAACTGTCACCATCGGTTTTTACTTATCGCTATCAATTAGTAAGACAAAAAAATATATCTTTTACCGTATATAACCGGAATAAAACCGATTTAAAGGCATAATTTATAATTTTAAAAATATACTTTTTTAAGTAATTATGAAAACTTAAACAAATTTGGGTTAAAATCGGTCTGCATTCTTTTTTGGGAAACGGGTTTAGCTCAATTAGAGTAAACAAGGCTCAAGCCCAGTTGCGGCAAGGAAAAAGGCAAATTGACCTTAAGTGAGTTAGGCAAGTGGGTTTTAGCCTATTAATATAAGTTTTGTTTAAGTCCCCTTATCTTATGCAATCTCATGTCCGTTGAATTACCAATAATAAAAAACCTCACCCCGTAATTGCGTAGGTAACATCATAGATATTTCGGACAAACAAATAAGGTGAATAATGTTCCCAACTCGGGATTATGGGTAATCGACCGGACACGATATAATACCGTTTTCCCATCAATGCGCTACACTTGGGGGCAGGTTTAGAGAAATTGTTTGTTTTTTCCCAACATGACTGGTAAAACCCGCGCTGGGTTAACATTCATTCCTACCAAATACAACCGATGTGAAGGTAATTTATCGCAGCAGTAGCAAAGCGGTTTGAATCAACCCCACAACAAAGCCTAAAATACCGCCTAAATTAACAATTGCTTGCAATTCATTCTTGACAATTCCCTCAATTGCTGTTTCTAAATCGGCGGGAGATGTGGCTTTTACTCGCTCGATAATCACTTGATCGATATTTAAAATTGGAATTGTTTGAGCCACAATTTTTTCTAAATCTCGCTCTAAATAGCGTTCTAAAACTAAAGCGAGTTCTTTACTCATCACTTCTAAAGAAGTATTTACGACGGCTGAACTTCGCAGCCTACTTAATATTAAAGCGGCTGTGTCTTCCCAGTTAATTGAACCGCTTAACCCTTGTAGTAAGTCGCCTCCACGATTTTGAATGTAGCTGCGAATGCTGTCTTTGATGGTTTTACGCAACTGGCGCACGGTGGAAATGGGGAGATTTTGTAATGATAGATTGTGCAACCAGCGTTTTAGGCGATCGCGCAATTCTAAAGATTGCATTAACTCGGCTAAACGCTGATTCGATACTTCTTTTTCATCTAAACAAAATGTCCGCAGGCGAGTTAATGTATTTCTCAATCCAAATAAGTTTGCTACTACCCAATAAGTGCCGCTGGTTTTCTCGCGGAATCCTTCATCAATTACTTGAATGTTGCGGTCGGTTAAAAAATCAATAATAGCTAAGCGTACCACATCAGGCGGTAAAACTACGTGTAATAACCAATCTGCCAACTGTCCAGATTGCTGTTCTGTTAGTTGGAAATCTAGTAAAATTTGGTCAAATATTTGGTTGATTTGCGCTTCTAAAAAATCATCGCGGCGAGCCAATACTTTGAGCAAGCGGGGGACAGATTCGCTCAACAAATCTCGCAAAATAGCTGCTAATATTTTAGCAGTTTTTTGTTCCTTATCGGCTTGAATTTGATCGAGCGCCAACCGCAACAACCAGAGAATTCCTGCTTGTACTCTTTCGGTGTGTAGCAAGCGCCGCGCCAGTTTTTGCAATTCATCTGGCGTTAGCAGCGACCCCATGATCGTATCAGAAACGCGCTTGGCAAGTCGTTCTTGGTTCGCTGGTATTAAACCGGGAGTAAAGGGAAGGCGTCGCTTACCGATGTATATGGCTCGATAAGGACGGAATAGCATTTTTATCGCTATATCGTTGGTGAAATAGCCGATAATTGCCCCTAGTATCGGAGGGCTTATATAAAGCCAGAGGTCAGATATATTCAACTTAGAATTATAAAGTAGCGGGTAATTGGTAATTGGTAATCGGTAATTGGTAATTGGGGGAACTATTACCCATTACCCATTACCTATTTCCATTCTATTTTGTAATTACCAAAACACCCATCATGCCACCAGCAATAGGATAATGAGTAGCTGCGGTAAATCCCGCCTGCCTCGCTAGTTGCACTTGTTCTGAGCCTGTGGGAAATTTATCTAAGCTGGGACTGATGTAAGCGTACTCTTCCGTGAGGCCGAATTGTTTGGCAGTAGGAACAACTAAGTTGTCCAGATACCACTGTTGAAAACTGCGGAGGGTGGAATTATTGGGGCGATGGAAGTCCAGAATAGCAGCTTTGGCGTTGGGTTTGAGAACGCGATGCAATTCTTGCAAGGCGCGAGGAATATCGGTAACGTTCCTCAGTCCGTAACCCATTGTAGCGGCGTCGAAATAATTATCGGGGAAGGGTAAATTGAGGGCGTCTGCTTCTACCCAGTCGATGGGAAGCGGGGGATAGCAGGCGGCGACGCGGGTAGCAGCATTGGCTAACTGTGCTGGGGAAAAATCTACCCCTTTGACTTTGCCTGTAAGTCCGACGCGACGTGCTAGTATTTGAGCCAGATCGCCGCTACCGCAGCATAGATCTAGACAAGTATCTCCCGGTTTAGCATCGCTCCACTTGACCGCCATTTGCTTCCAAATGCGATGCAGCCCCAAGCTTAACCAATCGTTGAGCGAGTCGTAAACTGGGGCGATGCGGTTGAAAATGGCGCGAATAGAATTTGCTTCTGTATCCAAACTCATGCAGCGGTGCGGGTGCTAGTGAGGGCGAGGGCTACCTGTTGGGCGGATAGATGGATCAGCTTGATTTCATCTTCGCGCAATTGGCAGGGTTTTTTCCATTGCAGGGATAGGACGGCTAATAGTTTACCTCGATAGGCGATCGCGGTGACTAGATGCGCTTGAATTCCCGAATTCGAGTAATGTTCGACGGCTGATAAAGCGGGATCGGATGGTATGTTGAGGGAAACTTGCATTTGGGAGTTAGCGATCGCATCCTTCACCAACGGATCTTCTGCCAGCCAGTTTACCACCGCATCGTCAGCACTGTAGATCCCAGAGGTAGAACTTAAAGCATCCCCCTCTACCAGTTGCAAAATACAGCCATCGGCAGCAAAATTCTCGCCAAATGCCTTAGCAATCGGTTCTAAACAATCTTCTACCCGCTCCGAGGATTGGGCGACATGTACGATTGTAGAAAGCAAAGCCGTTTGCGCTTGGGCGCGACGTAGTTCTTCGGTGCGTTGTTTGAGAACTTCGTAAGTTTCCGCCGCTCGCTGCACCACTGCCTTTAATTCGTTCGGGTCCCAAGGCTTGGTAATGTACTTGTATACTTGTCCCGAATTAATCGCGTCTACCAAGTCCTCGATATCGGTGAACCCGGTGAGGATAATTCGCACCGTATCGGGGAATTTGGGTACGGTTTTGCTGAGAAACTCGGTTCCCTTCATTTCTGGCATCCGCTGATCCGAGATAATAACAGCAACTTCCCCCTCAGCAGCCAGCACTTCTAATGCTTGAATTCCACTTTCTGCCTTGAGGACGTTGAAATCGCGCCGGAAGGTGCGGTAGAGCAGATCTAAATTATCTGGCTCATCATCTACAACCAGCATTTTGGCTTTTTTGCGTCGTTCTACGCTCATTAGCTGACGGCGAATGCTCTCTAGTTCAGGAATAGTATTATCCATATCAATTTAACGAACGACTTGTGTCAAATCGTTCAAACCTTTTGATTTCTTAAACAAAGTCCACAGAACAAGGTCGGTAATGCATAACCTAATCTACCTTTAGATGGCTACCGTTGGATATCGGGTATTCTCGGTTTTTGCTGATTCAGGCAATTTGGCAAACTAAGTATTAGCCCACAAGCAGATTGAGGACGCGATCGCGGTACAGTTTGAAAAGAGCGGTACGATCGCCAGTCTGTGAGGTTTTATGACCGACTTTTCACCCAATGCTCCCAACCCGAACGAGTTAGAATCTTTACTGCTGCGCCTCAGACGCAAAGAAGGCACTTGGGTTGAGTGGGGACAAGCTTGCGCTACGCTGCAAAAGGCGGGCTATGCTTCCCAAAAGATTTTTGAAGAAACTGGGTTTGAGCCAATCCAGCAAAATCAAGTCATTGTCGCTGCTCAAGTTTACACCAGTATGGTGAGTGCTGGGGTAGCGGAGGAGGTGCGCCAGCATTTTGAGCGCATCGGTAGCGATACATTATACGAGTTTCGCATTCTCAGCCAAACCGAACGAGCCGCGGCGGCTACGTTTGTTTTAGCACACAAACTCGATTCTACTGATTCCCGCGAAGTCGCCAAAGCGATGAAAGAGTTTTCCCGCTTGCGAACTTTACCCAATGGGTTTTCCAACCATCCGGGCGACGCCCTTGCGTATATGTACTGGAAATTGGCTAAACAGCAGTCGGATTTGCAAGCGCGATCGCGTCTGATTGCCAGTGGTTTAAAATTTGCTCACAGCGATACGGCACGTCAACAAGTCGAAAAACTGCTAACCGATTTTACCGTCACGCCCAAGCGTCCGGCACCGATTTTACCCGTCTACCGCCTAGATTCAGAAGAAGAATTACCTCGCATCATCCCCCTTGCCGGTAAACTGCCTTTAAACCCTAGCGAATTTAAAGCCGTACCGATAATCGACGAAAGCGGCGCTTTCCGCATTGTCAAGTTTGCCGGTAATGGTGCTTGGGTAGCGATACCTGGATGGCAGGTGATTTTGGGTGCCGAAGATCCTGTGGGTATTTTATGCGATCGCTCGCTACTTCCCAACCAATCAACTAGCGGCGGGGAAGAATTGCTCGTTGTTTGCGATCGCGCCGCCCGCGAATGGGATGATAATAGTTATTTTCTCGTCGAACAAGCCGAGCAATTGCAAATCCAGTGGTTGGAAGAAGAAACCGATATTCCCATCTTGGGAAAGGTTATCGTCATCATGCGTCCCAAGCGGATTTTAGATGAAGAAGTGACTAAAGATTTATGGCAAATTGATGAATAGTTTAACAGTGGACAGTGGACAGTGGACAGTGGACAGTGGACAGTGGACAGTGGACA
>CAYXCW010000023.1:0-77027 GCA_964463555.1 uncultured bacterium | reverse complement strand
GATAGTTGATAGTTGATAGTTGATAGTTGATAGTTGATAGTTGATAGTTGATAGAAACCGGGTTTCTTGGCGTCATATCATGCCCGATGGCATCCGAATTACGGCTGTAGGGGCACGGCATCGAGGAACTTTGTCCTGGCGACAAAGCTGACTGATGCCGTGCCCCTACCAATGTCAGATGCTTTCCTGATTCGATATCAGCGCCCAAAAAATGGTATCAGAAATCACAGAAAAGGTGTATACTTTAAAAGCGCCCAAAATCTCTCAAGTTGGGGTGCATTTAATTGAGAATAATTTTACATAAGGTAGGGAATTGAGTACTCAAATACCCGCACCCCTACCCATAAATACTCGTACCTATATGAAAAAATACTAGACCCCCAACCCCAAAGAAAATTTGCAACGCTGATGGTATTGGGTTTGGGGCGGTTGAGTACAAGCTTAATAAGTTTAATAAATCCTAATGCGATCGCGCTCAAAAAGTCGATTGGGAGGCATTTGGTATAAGCAAAGTAATCGGACACGCCGAAAGCAAGCTGTATAGCATAGGACTTAGGCAAAGAAACCGGGTTTCTATGAAAAATAGTCGGTTTGGAAACAGAGATCTACACAGAAACCCGGTTTCTACGCCGATCTTACTTAAGTCCTGTAGCTTTCGGCGAACGCAATCTCGACGTTATTTGGAAGGAGAACAGTTTTCATGGCATTAGTAACTGGCGTCACCCTTGGTGGTAAAACTTGGACTCCCAAATTTGTCCAGGAAATTAACCAGGATAAATGTATCGGATGCGGTCGCTGCTTTAAGGCGTGTGGTCGCAATGTCCTCGAGTTAAAAGCGCTTAACGAAGAGGGCGAATTTGTTGAGGATGAGGAAGACGAAGAAATCGAACGCAAGGTAATGACCATCGCTTATTCCGAACTTTGCATCGGTTGTCAAGCTTGCGCCAGAATTTGTCCCAAGAATTGCTATACCCACTCTCCACTGGAAAACTAAGCATTCAGCCATCAAGAAATCCGGTTTTGAACGCAATACCTTTGCCCATCGTTCCCATCGTTCCTTGTTGATCTCCAATCAGCATAGCCCTCACAGGCTATAGAGTTCAGATCCTGCCTGTATAAAACAACCCTGTTTAGTTTCCTCAAAGTCGTTTCCAAGGTTCTCTAGGTCAAATCAAAGCTTACAGGGTAATCTTTTGACAAAGGTACTGTCTAAAAAACCGCGAGGGGCACGGCAAATATTGGATTGCGATTGCCGTGCCAAATTTATTGATGACGCCAAGATACCGGGTTTATGTGAAAAATTGTTGAGCAAGAAAAGTAGAAATTTAGGAATAAAGCCGGTTTCTAGCGTCATCCTCCCTAAGTTAATTACATCTATAAATGTGAACTTTTTTAAAGTAAAAGTCAAAATTGATACAGCAAAACCGTGAAACTTCAGAAGGGCGATCGCTGGCAGTTGGCTCTATCGGAAGAAATAGGTAAATGCGCTCGGCTATTAAGAAATAGTTATGAATAGCTTGGTAGAACAGGTTTCACCTCTACCTTAAGAAATAGTCGGGATTCGCAGTTAACTGGTATCCAAAATTACAAATCAAGCGGGCGGCGGATGCGAGCGATCGCTCACCCTTGAAGCCGCCCAAACTTAAGGAAGAAACACATGAACCAAATTCCTTCATCAATATTGGCCCTAGTGGCTGGCATTGTAGTTACCCTTGTCAGCTTTTGGTATGGTCAAAATAACCACCTGATGCCAGTACAGGCATCAGAACAAGCGCCCCTGGTAGATGGGTTTTTTAACGTGATGGTGGGCATCGCCACGGCGCTGTTTATTGTGGTAGAAGGAGCAATCCTGTATTTTGTCATCAAGTACCGCAAACGGGCAGGGGATGAAACCGACGGCGTGCCGGTAAACGAAAACTTTGCCCTAGAAGTGTTTTGGACGGCAATTCCGGCGATTCTAGTCATGGGGTTGGGAGTTTACAGCGTCGAAGTGTACCGGGATATGGGGGGCTTCGATACGGGGCATCAGATGATGGCGCACGTCCATCATGCTCCATCCCATATGGCGAAAATGTCAGGCAGCGCCGTAGCAGCACCCTTAATTGCCGATACCGAGGGCATGGCATCTGAGACAGCAGCAGCCCCCGTGGAGAAAAAATACGGTTTTGGTGCTGCCCCAGACAATCAAGGCAAACCAGTGGATTTGTCTGTAAACGTCACCGGGATGCAGTTTGCTTGGATTTTTAACTATCCAGACAGCGGCGTTGTCTCTGGGGAACTACACGTCCCCCTGGGTAAAACGGTTGAACTCAACCTCACAGCTACCGACGTGATTCACTCGTTTTGGGTACCCCAGTTCCGGATTAAGCAAGACGTGATGCCGGGACTTCCGAGCAAATTCAACTTTGTAGCCACTAAAACGGGGGAATTTGACGTAGTTTGCACGGAATTGTGCGGCGGTTACCACGGCTCAATGAGAACGCGGGTAATCGTTCATACACCGGAAGAGTATGACACCTGGTTGAAAGAAAACCAAATTGCTCAGCAGCAAGATATGCAAAATGCGGTAGCGGTGAACCCAGCCGAGTTATCCACAGCGGAATTTTTGGCTCCCTACGTTGCAGAAATGGGAGTGACTTCCGACACTTTGGCTCAAATTCATCCATAGCGCAACAGTGGACAGTGGACAGTGGACAGTGGACAGTTGACCTTGAAGGGGAAAAGAGAGAAAGGGGAAAAGGGGAAAGCTTTCGTTTTCCTTTGTTGCTATTTCCATCACCGACTCTTTTCTCCTCTGTTGCCCCCAGTGTCCCTATTTCCCTCTTTTTCCCCCTTTCCCCGTTAAAAGGGGAGGCTGACAACCCATTTTTTCTGCTAAGCAGTTAACAGCTAGTTAAGCTATGACACAAGCACAAACACCAGTAGAAAAGTCACAACAAACACCAAGTAGTTCCCACGGCGGGCATCCCAAGGCGTGGAAATGGTACGACTATTTCACCTTCAACATCGACCATAAGGTAATAGGGATTCAATACCTGGTTTTGGCGTTTATCTTCTACTTAGTTGGCGGCGCTATGGCGGAGGCGATGCGGACAGAACTGTATACGCCCGATCCCGACGTTCTCGACCCCAATTTGTACAACGCCTTCATGACCAATCACGGGACGATCATGATTTTCTATTGGATCGTCCCCGCTGCGATTGGGGGATTTGGTAACTTTTTAGTGCCGCTGATGATTGGCGCCAGGGATTTAGCATTCCCCCGACTCAATGCCGCCGCGTTTTGGCTTAACCCCCCGGCAGGGTTATTGTTAATCGCCAGTTTCTTCTTTGGTGGCGGCGCCCAAGCGGGTTGGACTTCCTATCCGCCTTTAAGCCAGATTACCGCACCGATGGCTCAAACTTTCTGGATTCTTTCCATTGTTTTGGTAGGAACCAGCTCGATTTTGGGTTCGCTCAACTTCGTGATTACGATCTGGAAGATGAAACTTCCCAGCATGAAGTGGGATCAATTGCCTTTGTTCTGCTGGGCGATTATGGCGACTTCGATTTTGGCACTGTGTTCGACGCCGGTGTTGGCAATTGGGTTGCTGTTGTTGTTGTTTGACATTAACTTCGGCACTTCGTTTTTTAAACCGGATGCTGGTGGGAACATTGTGATTTACCAGCACTTATTCTGGTTTTATTCCCACCCGGCAGTGTATCTGATGATTCTGCCGATTTTCGGGATTATGTCGGAAGTGATTCCGGTACACGCGCGCAAGCCGATTTTTGGGTATAAAGCGATCGCCTATTCCAGCTTAGCCATCTGCTTCGTCGGGTTGTTCGTCTGGGTACACCACATGTTTACCAGCGCCACCCCTCCTTGGATGCGGATGTTCTTCACCGTTTCTACTCTGATCGTCGCGGTGCCTACTGGGGTGAAGATTTTTAGTTGGACGGCTACTCTGTGGGGCGGTAAAATTCGCTACACCAGCGCCATGCTCTTCGCTATCGGTTTGCTGGCAATGTTCGTCATGGGCGGCTTGAGCGGCGTTATGTTAGGTAACGCTCCCTTTGACGTTCACGTCCACGATACTTACTTTGTGGTGGCTCACTTCCACTACGTACTGTTTGGCGGTTCGGTGTTCGGTATTTACGCTGGTGTGTACCACTGGTTCCCCAAAATCACCGGACGGATGATGAACGAAACTCTGGGGCGGATTCACTTCGTCCTCACCTTCATCGGTACTAACCTGACCTTTTTACCGATGCACCAGTTAGGTTTGCAAGGGATGCCCCGTCGCGTCGCCATGTACGACCCGCAATTTACCACTATTAACCAGATTTGCACTTATGGTGCGATCGTGCTGGGGTTGTCGGTAATTCCGTTTTACATCAACGCCATTTGGAGTTGGATAGCAGGACCAAAAGCTGAAGGTAACCCCTGGAAAGGTCTAACCCTAGAATGGACAACCGACTCGCCCCCGTTAATCGAAAACTGGGAAGTGTTACCCGTTGTCACTCACGGCCCATACGACTATGGTATGAATGGTCGCAGTGCGGAAGAAAAACCAGCTACCGCGACAGAACCTACTGTGTCTGTGAATTAATTTGGTAATAGGTAATGGGTAATGGGTAATGGGTAATGGGTAATTTTGGATTTTAGATTGAGATTAAAGTTAAATCTGAAATTTGAAATCAGCAATCTGCAATTACCAATTACCAATTACCAATTACCCATTACCAATTACCAATTACTAATTACCAAGGAAAACTATGCAAGGTTCAACTGTTAATCCACCCGAAGTTATTGTTAACTCATCCGTTCCGCCAGCAGCGGTATCAACCGACCACGCTCATGAAGGGCATGGAGATTTTCGGGTTTTGGGACTGTTAACATTTCTGATTTCTGAATCTCTGATGTTTGGGGCGCTGTTTGCCACCTATTTAATCTTGCGCGGCGGGGCGGAAGTTTGGCCTCCTGAAGGCACGGAAGTCGAATTATTTTTGCCGACAATTAACACCATCATTCTGGTTTCCAGCAGTTTCGTCATTCACATGGGCGATTCGGCAATTAAAAAGAATGATGTCAAAGGAATGCGCCTGTGGTATGCTATCACCGCCATCATGGGTGCCATATTCTTGGGCGGTCAAGCTTACGAATACTTGACCCTGGGATATGGTTTGACCACCAACATCTTTTCTAATTGTTTCTACATGATGACAGGGTTCCACGGTTTGCACGTATTCGTGGGACTGTTGCTAATTTTGGGCGTTCTGTGGCGTTCTCGTCGTCCCGGACATTATTCCAACACCAAGCATACAGGCATCGAGATGGCAGAAATCTACTGGCACTTTGTAGATATCATCTGGGTGATTCTGTTTACCTTGCTGTACATCATGACCCAGTTTTAATTAATTGGTAATGGGTAATGGGTAATGGGTAATCGCTATGACCCAATTACCAATTACCAATTACCAATTACCAATTACCAATTATCAGGTTCCTCAAAATGTTAGTTGCTGAAGAAAGATATTCATGGTATCAAGTTCCCGCCGATGTCAAAAATTTGTTGAAGTTGGCAGCAGATAACTGGGACAATACTGCAATAGCAGAGAAATACATCAACGAAGCGCTGGCAAAAACTTCGGAAAATATAGACGTTTTGGTGACAGCTTATAGATTCTTTTTCTATAAAAATAAGTTTGCCCAAGCACTGGAAGCGGCGGACAAAGTTATCAATATTGTTAAAGAAGCAGAAAAATTACCCCTTGATTGGCAGGAACTGAAGCCGATATTGATGCAGCGGCAAAACGAGCCGTTAATCAGGTTATATCTCAGCGCTTATGCAGGTTCTGGCTTTATTTTAGCTAGGTTGGGACAGCTAGAACCAGCCAAAGAAATAGCAGCGCGGGTGAAAGAGATTGATGTGAAAAAAGAGTTCGGCGCAGCGGTTGTGTTTGATATTCTGACGCGATCGCCGGAAGATGAAGATGAAGATTAAATAGGCTGGATAGCAAGAGAGATCTTGTAGGGAAAAACTTTGAACAGAAACCGGGTTTCTTAAAGAAACCCGGTTTCTAGGGCAAAGTTGTTGGTTTAGGGTTGATGGAGTGGCGGGAAAAATTGGCTGTCACTGGATGTAGATGGACAGAAACCGGGTTTCTTAGAGAAACCCGGTTTCTACCGCTGATATTACTTATTTTTCAAATTAGTATCAAAAAAATCCAACATCATATCGATATATTTGGGCGCAAAGTATTCGCCTCGATCTCCACCAAAATAATGGTTTCGTTTTGGCTCTTGAATATAAGTAACCTCGACGCCTTTAGCTCGCAAAGCTTTAACTAATAACTCGCTTTGACTTAAGGGGACAATATCATCTAAGCCACCATGAGCAATTAAAAATGGCGGATCGTTTTTATCAATATGAGTAATAGGGTTAGCCAAGGTTGCTAATTTAAGGTTTTTGGATACTGGGCCGCCTAGCAATAGATTCGTCACCTTTGTATAATGATACCAAGGTCTTTCTTTGTATTTCTCGACAGCAGGTGTATAAGGTTGATCGAAAGCGGGTGGAACTTTGGTAAAATCTGTTGGCCCATATAGGTTAACAACGGCTTGGACGCGGCTAGAGTATTGGGGATTTTTGGGATTTCCTTCCAGTTCTTTGACTCCGGCTGAGGTTCCTAATAAAGCACTTAAATGCCCCCCGGCAGATTCACCCCAAGCGCCAATTTTATCCGGGTTTAAATTGTATTTATTGGCATTTTGCCTTAACCAGCGAACGGAGGTTTTAATGTCTTGAATTTGAGCGGGAAAAATGGCGCGATCGCTCAACCTATAATTAATACAAGCTAAGGCATATCCTCGCTCGATAAATTTTTCCATTCCTTGCCGTTTTTGAATGTTTTTTTGACATAAATCCTTACTTCCTCGGAACCACCCACCCCCGTGTATATAAATCAGAACCGGCAAGGGTTGAGATGTATTTTGCTCAGGTACAAACAAATCTAAAAGCAGTTTTTGTTTTCCTTGTTTAGTCGCATAGCTACTATATTCAAGGTCTTTGTGAGTGACGATTTTGGTTTGGCGATTCAGCCAAGCGGCTCGCCCAAAGGTCGAATCACATCCAGCAACCAATAATAGAATAACTACCCCTAACTTCAACAAAAAAGTATGCTTTGAAATCATAGATAAAGTAGGGAACACGAAGGTATTTTACACTGTTACCAAGATACAGCGATCGCGCCCCTTAAAAGCAGAAATGGGTAAACAATTACTGGCAATATCCTGTGGTTTTATCCCAGGACCAATTTACGGCATCCACTCGAAAACAATTCCCACCCGATTATCTTTATCTTCCCTGGCATTTTGCCGTTGAATATCTGTAGCAAGTCGGACATTGCGGGTAACGGCATAACCAAAAGAAAGCGTTGTCAAACCAATTTCTTCATCGCTTCCTGGGGATACCCAACTCTGAGTCAAAGAAATATCTGCCGCACCACCGCGAGATAATACCAGCATTAACCTAGCACCGATATTCACCCCGCCTCTGGAGTATTTTTCGGTTTCTAAATAGCGATAACCGACTAAAGGGGCAACATTTATATAGCCGCCCAAAGGTAGTACATAATAACGCAAATCTCCACCATAGGCAGATCGTTCGCCGTTAAAGGAAGTTTGGTATTCTCCACTGAGGGTTAACCCGGTTCGACCGAGAAAGAAATCTTCTACGCCTAAATTTACACCACTAGCGCGATCGCTCCCAAGAAACTGCGAGTAACCTAACCGCAGTCGCGTCCGAAAACTAGGGTCATTTCTAATTTCTCGCAGAACATTCGGTACTTCCTCTCGCCACCGCTGCAACACCGGACTGCTTTCAATAATTTCTGGACTTAAATCTAGATCGCTAGCCCCAGGGGTAGGATTTGGTTGGGGCTGAGTTTGTTCGCCACCAGCAGGCGTGGGAGTTGCTTGGGGTTGAGTTTGACACCAAGCAGGAGTGGTTACCAGTGTCAAGCTAATGCCAATCGGTACAAGCCAGGAATTAAATTTCATTGCAAGCGAAAAGATAAGTTTAAACCCACAAAGTGCCAGCAGCGAACCAAATGGAGGGTATAGGCGATCCTGATACGTTAGCAAATATAGCATCAGTGAGATTTTCTGCAAAATCTGTGCCAAAAAAAAACGGTTCCGCCAACAGCAGAACCGGGATAATCAAGGAGCAACAGATGAAAAACTATTTAACCGTACCTGCGAGAGGAGTGACATCAATTGGCTTCATTAAGTACAGCCGCAGTAACTGCCAACCGTTGGAGATGTAGTGGGGCAGCTTTTGGAACAATTGCAGGAATTTGGGAGTGTTGGAGTTAGCGATCGCGGTCAATTTTTCGTTATTCTTGACGCATACATCCAGTCGCTGATAAAACTCTGGATTGTTCACATCCAACATTACCGGGAATACGCGCCCAGCGGTTTCGTTGGTTTTCTCGATCACGTGAATATCATATTCCCGCGCATCCAAACCAATCGATGCATAGAAATCTTTCCGCTGAATGTCGTTGAGATACATCGTCGCAAACACCGACAGCAGGAAGAAGCGACTCCACAGCTTCGCCTTCCAATCGTTCAGCGTGTGAGGTTGCGACTTCATGATGGCGTCAAAGAAGTCCCCGTGGCGGTTTTCATCCTGACACCAATTTTCAAAGAAGCGGAAAATCGGATAAATCCGATCTTCTGGATGCGCTTCCAAATGGCGATAAATTGTGATATAGCGCCAGTAACCAATTTTTTCTGAAAGGTAGGTGGCGTAGAAAATAAACTTGGGTTTGAAGAAGGTGTATTTTTTATTCTTGGTCAAAAAGCCCAAGTCCAGGGACAGATTAAAATCCGACATCGCCTTGTTGAGGAAACCCGCGTGGCGCGCTTCATCTCGCGACATCAGGTTAAAGCATTCTGCCAAAACCGGGCTTTTATCTTTTAACCGGCGTCCCAGTTCCTTATACAGCAAAAAGCCGGAAAATTCTGCCGTACAGGAACGTTCCAAGAACTCGATGAACAACTTGCGAGTTTCCCCGTCGATGCGATCCCAGGATTGTTCAAACTCAGCATCGCGCACGAAGTGGTTGCGATTGTAGTCGGTGCGAAACTCTTCTAAAATCGCCCTCAACTCGTCTTCGTTGGGCGAAATGTCCATTTTCGCCATTTCGTCGAAGTCGGTGGTGTAGAACCGAGGCGTCAGGATGGTGTCCTTAGCTGGGACTTTAATACCGGGCCTTAGTTCTTCAAAGCTGGGTTTCTTGAGGGAATCTACCATAGGTAATTGTTCTTTTATCTGTTTTTAACTTTTTGCCTGTTTCCAGCAATTCAGGGGCTGGGTTTTAGTCTACCAAGGTCTAGGCTACTAATTGTTGCGGATTTTGTTAAGACTTGCAAAGGTTAGTGACAAGGCAGCACGCAAAGCAATGATTCTTAATATCACAAAATATTATTTTTGTCAACAAGTTTGCCCTACGCGCCGAGGCCATCACCTTAGTTTCTGTGCGTAAGTTATAGATGAAACGATGTGCGATCGCACGGGAGAAACCCGGTTTCTTTGGGTAAGTCCGGCGCGATCGCACCCAGCTTTCTAACCAGCCAGATTGGTTCGCGGAAACAATGCTTTAGCAACTAACCGCAATGGTCGAGTCAAATAGTACAGAAAAGAGAGAAACTCAGGCAGTGGCATTAACATCCTATCTTCAGAATCGGGAATCAAAAAAATCAACAAGAATTTAAGTTTATCCCGCAGGCGTTCTCTGACCTTGAAATAGAACAAAAAACTATCAATTAAATTTCTTTCTGGGTGAAAAAGGCGGTTGCTTACTTGTTTTGCTAGCAATTTAGCTGCCGAGTTTGCCTCCATTTTTTGCCGCACTGCTTCCGGCAGGGTTATTCCTAGCAGATCTGTTGCTAACAGCAAGCTCAGAAACAGTATGGTTTGATTGCCCAGCTTCGTTGCTTGCTTGAGAACATATTCCCAATCCATTTCTTGATGAGCGCGGATTAGTTCGGCAATATCGCAAATTTGAGCCAATCTTTGTCGCCCTTCCATCAAGTCTTTAGCACACTGACCGACAAGAATTAACAACAAATCTTCTGACGGAAAGCTTTGTACCGTCGTGCTAGCAACAGATACAGATTGCAGCCGCGACCATAAATCCTCAAATTGGAGCGGTAAAGAGCAGAAGCTAGGTGTAATTGCCTGGTGCAGGTCTACATCGATTTGGCGTTGTGGGTGAATAAAGTCATACTCCCAATCGAGTTTGCTGCGGAGATGATATCCCTGAGCAATCAGTAATTCTTTGGCTTTTTGGATATGTTGCGGGTGAACCAGAATATCCAAGTCGGTAAACTGGCGAAGTAGCAGGTTATCGTAAGCTAAAGCAGCTAGAACCGGGCCTTTAAATGGAATTGCCGGAATTTGATTGTTTTCAAACAAGCTGAGAATATCTAGAAGTTCCTGAGTGAGGAACATGTTGCGTTGAGCGTTGCCATAAAAATGATTTTGCAGCTGACTTAAAATATCTGTGGGAACAAACAATTGAAAGTGTTTATTAATAGTCCCATATAGCAGCGGTATTACTTGGTATTGGGATGCGAGTTCCAGCAAATAATTCCAGTCAATATCCTGCTGAAGCAAAGTGATAATTCGCTCAGAGGTAGCAGCATTTATATCAGTGCGGACACAGCAAATAAGTAGTTCTAATTCTGTTTTTTTCTTCCACTCCCGAAAGTTGACCCCTGCAATAGCTTCATACTCTTCCAGGGTGCGAGTTTTCCCTAAACCGTAAATACCAAAATTTTTATTTGCAGGCTCCATCTTTAATATTTGCCGAAAGCGCTGCTGAGAGATTTGATTAAGCTCTCCCCATTTTTGATGGTCTGTCCAATGTAACGGGCGCTCTCCTTCTCCTGTGTCGGTGTTGTAGTAATGCCAGCAAGCTGGGCGATGGGGATAGTAGATATCCCATCCCCGCGTCCAAGCTCTAGCAGCATAAAGCACTTCTGTACAAGAAAAATAAATATTAGGATCGTGCGGGACTTGGCGAATAATTGATGCATCCGCAAACATAAAACCGCCAGCTACAAACGCACCCAATTCAGGGGCGGTGCAGTCACTCAAATCTCCGCTAGCTTGGGGTGTAATCGTGCCAACTTCAGAGAATGTACCAGCAACTAAGCGAGAAGAAAAGTCTGAAAGTAAGTTCCTTGGAGGTTCGTAGGCAGGGGGATAAGTTGTGAGGATGGGTTTTTCGCTGGGACACATGGAGAGCATTTCAATTAATAGAGTATCCCATCCCTCGGCAAAGCGCATGTGAGCGTCTATTTGTAAAGTGTATAGCTCTCCTTTCCATAGTTTTTCGGTTTGGGAACGCGCCCAACCAAGACCGCGAGATTTGCTGGCAGGAATGGCTTTAATACGGCAATTTTTGATAGTTTTGAGCGGCTCTATGTAATCTATTTCTGCTTGACCTTCATATTGCCAACAAATGCCAAAACTGATGCGTTCCGGATGGGTAGCTTGTGCGATCGCATCTTGCACGGTAGGGACAAGTTCGCGATCGCGATACGCCGCAATTTGAATAAAAATATTGTCCATTTTTCCTACTTGCTAAGACCCCATAACCTTTGTTAATCCATAAACTTGAGCCATATTTTGCCAAAATAAGGTGAAAAACTGACCAATGTTTCTCACCTTTAATCCTTGTTTAATCTTCAGTTTCTTCTTCTCGTCCTGGTCTTGGTGGTCTTGTAGTTCTTGGTGGTCGAGTAGTTCTTGGTGGTTCGGTAGTTCTTGGTGGTCGAGTAGTTCTTGGTGGTTCGGTAGTTCTTGGTGGTCGAGTAGTTCTTGGTGGCCCTGACGATGCCATCGCCGGAGCTGGGGCGACGATTGACTTAATGGTGGGGAAGAGGGCACCCATTGCAAATGCACTCACCAATGCTGCCTTCTTCATCATCCGCCGCCGCGAAATCTTTGGCTCATTTGTTGGTTGTAATAGATATTCCTCAATCAGGTGGAAACTTTCCAACTCGTTTACGATTCGCGATACGGTTCCTCTCAAATCTACGCTCTCACCGAGAGGTATTTCCAACTCTTCTTCTAGTATTTTGGCAATGTCTTCTACGGTGTTTTGACCGTCGCAGCAATACCAAACTCTGGCTGCTAATGAATTTAAACAATGGGTTGTGTTCCGTTCCTGGTCGTAAACAATGACTTCTTCTCCTAGTTCTTGAATCAGAAGTTTTTTGCTTCTAGCCACAGGGATCATGATGGTTTTCTCCCGTAATTTGTGTAGTATTGATAGTCGCTAATTTCTAATACAAACCGGCAATTTTTCACAATTAGCTATTAGCGATTAGCCATTGTTCCAGTTGTTGCAACAGTGCTACAGCCACATCCTGGGCTTCCCCCCGCTTAGCTTGGATTGCTAAGGTGTCAGAAACAACAACAGCTAAAATTGATAGGGCAAATTGAGGTCTAATCCGGGCGACAATAGTGTTATCTAGGAGCGCGAGTAAGGCTTCTCCTGGAGAAATTAAACTAGGATGCCATTGCGCCCCTGACTGATACTGCGCGCTCAAAATTAAACCCACAGAAAGTGGTTTGGTGCCAGATTTGCCACCCAATTCTGTCACTGGACAAGTTCTAATGCGATCGCGCCAGCGTGCCGGAGGCATATCGCGCTTTCCTTGACGCACAGACAGCGGTCTGGGGTAAGGATGAACCAGTCCATTGGTATCAAACACTGCATATTCATCGGAGTAGTAAGTTGCTCCAGCTTTGACCAGTGCTGCTACCAAAGTGGTTTTACCGCTAAAACTCCGTCCAGGAATAACGATTGCTCTGTTATGCCAAGCCACCACACCGGCATGAACAAATAGTAGATCTTGCACCGATGCACCAATCCACAAACGCAAGTGAGAGTCTAGGGCGTGTAGAACTCCATCTAGTTCTGTTGTACGCTCTAGTTCGCCCTCTTCGTCGTATAGCAGATGATATTGATTACCAGAACCGACGATCAACGAGTACAACTTATCTACAACGGGTAATGGGGAGGGTTCCCACCCCGGCGGTAGGTAATCTAGAAGTCCGATTAAGACATCTGGGTCGTTGACTCGAATCCCGATCTGTAGCCCATAGCTGATGAAAGCAGTTCCCGCTTCCCAAGGGAAGTTATCGAGGTTGTCTGTTTTCGTAATCGATTCGCTAGGGGGAGCGAGGCTGGGCTTGAGCTGCGGTAAATTTGAGGTTACCAGCAAGGGTAAGCGATCGCTCATCAGACGCAGATATGATTCGCCTGTCACGACATCCGTATTATCCCGCGATCAAAATACAGGCTCAACCGCTACAAGTGTTTTTACGCAATTTTTTACCATAACTTTAAAATCCGGCGCTATTTGTAAAGTTTGTGTGAAGAGAAAACCTACTATGATTAAAATTGAATAACTTTAGCGTTAGTCACCGATGAACGATATAGGCACTAGCTATCTGTTCTGGCTGGGTTGGTTTTTCGGCTTAGGCGGACTGCACCGGCTGTATAACAAAAAGATTGGCACGGGGTTGCTATGGTTTTGTACCTGGGGCTTATTTGGCGTTGGGCAATTTATCGATTTAGTTTTAGTTCCCAACATGGTGGACGAACACAACGCCCAAACTAGAACCAAATTAGGTTTATCTCCCACAGGAATTCCTTTAACTCAAGCCGCTGTTGCAGCAGTTGTTGTTGAAACTCCCCGCGAGCAATTGATGGTAAAACTGGTGAAAGCGGCGGCGCTGCGTGGCGGTAAAATTACGGTCACTCAAGCAGTAATGGATACCGGGGTTAGCTTTGCCGAGGTGGAAGCGACATTAAAGGAAATGGTGCAAAGCGGCTATATCGATGTGGGTAACGATCCCGTCAGTGGGGTGGTAATTTATGATTTTATAGAACTTTGAGATTGTGCGATCGCATAAGACAAATCCGGCTAATAGCTAATGGCTAATGGCTAATAGCTAATGGTAAAGCCGGAAAATATTCCCATGAGCAATTAGCAATCCATGACTATTTCTGTTTCAAAACCACCAAAGTAATATCATCAAACACTTTTTGTTCTCCAATAAATTGTCGCAGGTAATCGATTGCTGCTTGCTTAATTTCTTCCGCACTCAAGTGCCAATTTTGAGCAACTACTTCACAGAGTCTTTCGATACCGTAAAATTTTTGATGAATATTTTGAGCTTCGGTAATGCCATCGGTATAAAGCACAATCCCATCCCCCGGCGCTAATTCCACTGTTGTCTGGCTAATAAAATCAGTAATTTCTTCATCTAACCCGATAGGGAAACCTAAATCAATTGTATCAATGCGCTCAATTTGACCGCCTTTTCTCACCAGGATAACTTCCTCGTGTTGACCGCTGATACTGATTCTGCCATCAGCATAATTGAGGATAGCTAGCGTCAGGTTTTTGATTGAGTTCATGCGTTCGATATTTTTGTAAATCGTGCGATTGAGGGTAGCTAAAAAGCGCACGGGGTCTTGTTCTTGAATTTCCTTGAGCGCACGAACTATAGCTTGAGTCATCACCATCAAAATACCACTTTCTAGCCCATGTCCGGTGACATCCCCAATCCCAATGGTAACAACACCGTCGGTGTAAAGGACATCATAATAATCGCCCCCCACTTCGTCGGCAGGTTCCATAAATCCGGCAATATCTAAGTTTTCAATACCTTCGAGTTCGTCAGGTTTTGGCAGAATCATCTGCTGCATTTGTTTGAGGATATCAAGTTCGGCACTCATGCGGAGATTTTCCGACTGAAGCAGTGAGTTGAGAGTGGAAATTTCTTCGTTAGCTTTGGCGAGTTGGGCAGTGCGTTCTTTAACTTTATCTTCTAGGGTTTGATAGAGTCGGGCATTTTCAATCGAGATCGCAGCTTGGGAGGATAAAATTTTTAATACTTCTAAGCGATCGCGCGTAAAAGCACCCACCGTCAGATTATTTTCTAAATATACAATACTGACAAGTTGACCTTGATTAATCAGCGGCAGGCACAAGATAGATTTGGTCTGATTCTGTTTGATGTAGGGGTCATTTGTAAAATTTCCCTTACTTGTGGCATCATCTAAGACTACGCTCTCCTTGGTGCGGACAACATAGTTGAGAATAGCTGCTGATAAACGGTTATCGATGGGAATTGACTGCAAGACGGCAATCCGATCGGAATTCACCTCTCGTGCAGCTTCAATTAATAGTTCCCCATCGGTTTCTAGAATTAAATATCCTACCTGGGCGCCAGCATTCTCGATAATAATTTTCATCAAATTTTCCAGTAACTTGTCCAGCACAATTTCACCGGAAATTGCTTGAGACGCTTTCATTACAGTGGCTAAATCCAGCGCCTCTACCGAACCACTCGTAGTGATAAAATTACCAATTGTCGGGGGTTTATCTGCGGGGCGGGTTGCTGAAGAGTTTAATAACTGCGGGTATTTCGCTTCTATATCGTTGACTTTTGCTGTAGCTTCCCAGGTGCTATAGCAGTAATGAGCCTTCGCCATATAAGTTTGGGCAATCTCCTCCATACCTCGTGCCAAATAAAACTTTGCCCCTAACTCATAAGCTAAAGCTTCGTCTTGAATGTAGCGGTTATTTCTTGCTGCTTTAATAGCTCGCTCATACAATTCCATTGCTTCAACAATTTGACCCAAAATCCGTGCTTTCTCTGCCTCGATTAAATAAAATTTATGCAGGTAATTCATTGGGGCACAATCGGCCCATTTTTGCATTTTTTCTTGATTAGCTATTACTTTGTCGAGAATGGCTTTTTGTTCCGAATCGGGAGAATCAGGATAAACCGCCAGTCGCGCTAGAGAATCGTAAAAATGGAAGACAGCCACAACTACCAAACCGGGCGCAGCTTCTAAATATTTTTCGGCTAAAGCCGCACTTTTAAGTGCTTCAGGATAATTTTCAAACAAATAACAAAGCAAAAGTTTGTTAGCGTAAAAATAGTGGAGCGTACAGCCATTGTTTGTTGAGTAATGCAGCGGCAGCAACGCTTCCTCGTCGCCCGGTTCATGAATTAAGCGGCAGGGATTTTCAGCTTTTCCTAGCAAGTTTAAAACAGCCTGCCCATAAATTTTGTGATATTCAACCGCTACTTCTTGCTTAATGTTACTAAGAGCATCTCTGTAAGGGACAATCTCTGGTTCCAGTTTGGTCAGTTCCTTGCCGGAAAAATAGGCGTGAACAAAGCTTAGATATAAAGCTAATCCAGCATATTCTAAATCTCCGGTTTCCACTCCAATAGAATAAGCTGACTGCAAAGGTTTTACGCTTTCCCTGATGTGTTCTCTCCAATGCCGAATAAATCCAGATACTACAAAGCTGGTTCTGGCGCTGATTTTTTTGGCATTCAACTTCGACACCAAATTTAGAGCTAATTGACCGAACCGATAGCCTAAATCAAGCTCTCCTAAAACTCCACAAAGGAGAATTCCGTAAGTGACATAGCCAAAAGGAGACACAGAAGTATTGCCATATTTGATCGATAAATTAACCTTTGATAGCACAACCAGCACGAAAAGTTGAGGAGCAGCTACATAGGTAGCAGATATTATGCTCGCTAGCATATCCATAGCTGCCAGTTGTTCCGGATCTGTCATTTCTGGCAGATTAATTAAGTCTTCGATTTCTTGCCTCGCCGAGAGTGAAGCTGTTTCCTGAAGTCCTGCTTGAATATCCAACTGACTCGGCTCTTCTGGTAATATTAAACCTAAAAATTTTAGCACCGCCAGCCCAATTTTAATCGCTGCTTTGGTGTTACCCTGCGACACAGAAGCTTGAATTTGTACCTGATAAACTTTCATTTTGTCCAGCAGGGTTTTGGCTTGTTGCAGAACAACTTCAACCAGAACATTCATCTGGTCGTAGTTACCGCTCAAGTTAGCTGCTTCCAGCGCTTCATTATGTAGAGCCAGCATCAGGTCATAGCATTCTTGCCACCCATTATCGGCAAGTTCCATTCCCGCAGTTAAATACCCAAAAGCAGCAGCGTAAGCAGTTGAATCTTTGGCTTTTTTACCCGCTTCAAAATTCAGTTTTGCTAATTCAATCCGTTCTGATTTATCAGCTATCAACTCTCGACCTAAATTCAAATGATCGACTATTTCAAACAGTTTTTCCGATAGTTCTACCGCCGATACGTTCGCTAGTAGCAGCCGTCCAATCTGAAGGTGTACTGCTTTTTTGCGGTCATCATCAATCAGAGCATAAGCCGCCTGTTGGATGCGGTCGTGTCCAAATTTATAATCTTGAATTAACAGTTTTTCATCTAATTCTGATAAGGGCAGTATTAACCCGGACTGAACTGCTGTAACTAGGTCTGGGGAAATTGCCTCTTGCGACTTTTCACAGACAATAGAGAGGGTATTTAAATCAAAATCAGCTCCTACACAAGATGCTAAACGTAAAATTTGCTGCGTGGATTTTGGCAGTTTTTTCAACTTGCCAATCATCAAATCTACTACGTTATCGGTGATATCTTGGGCTTCAATTTCAGCCATGTTCCACTGCCAGCCTATGCGATCGAAATCAAAGGTTATCAAGTTTTCAGCGTGCAGTGTTTTGAGAAACTGATTGACAAAAAATGGATTACCGCCAGTTTTGCTTATCACCAATTCTGCTAAGGGCTGGCTGTTATCGGTGTTGCTATGTAATGTGTCAGCAATTAGCTGGTTAATATGCTCTATTTTTAAGGGAGATAAGCTAATAAAATTAATAGTTGCTCCTGCTTTATGCAATCCATCAACGGTCATCATCAAGGGGTGTGTCGGGCTGACTTCATTATCGCGATATGCTCCGATTAAAAACAGATATTGCATCTCTGTATCTGTCATCATTAGTTCTATTAGTTTGAGCGTGGCGGAGTCAGCCCACTGCAAATCGTCCAAAAAGATGACTAAAGGATGCTCTTGAGTGCAAAATACCCGGATGAACTTTTGGAAGACTAAATTAAAGCGATTTTGAGCTTCGGATGGCCCTAATTCTGGCACGGGTGGCTGCTTGCCAATAATCAGTTCTACTTCCGGAATCACGTCAATAATAACTTGCCCGTTAGAGCCAAATGCTGCTAAAAGTTTTGCTTGCCATTGATTTAGTTGTGCTTCGCTTTCTGTTAACAGTTGCCGCACCAACCCTTTAAAGGCGTTGACGATAGCTGAGTAGGGAACGTTGCGTTGAAATTGGTCAAATTTGCCAGAAGTAAAATAGCCGCGCAGTCTGGTATTAGGTTTATGAATTTCGGCAACTAGCGAGGATTTACCGATACCGGAGTAACCTGCTACTAACATTAATTCGGTTTTGGATTGGGGGTTGTTTGCTACTCGTTCAAATGCTGCGAGTAAAGTTTCAACTTCGGTTTCGCGCCCGTAGAGTTTTTGGGGAATTTGAAATTTGTCAGATATATCTTTGGTAGCGATCGCAAAGTAATATATATTTCCTGTATCCTGCAACTGAGCCAGACATTTCTCTAAATCTGCCTTAATTCCAAAGGCACTTTGATATCTTTCCTCAGCCGTTTTTGCCATCATTTTCATCACTATATCTGAAATAACTTCCGGAATTTCTGGTAAAATATAATGGGGTGCGACTGGCTGTTTAGCAATATGACAATGCACCAACTCTAATGCATCATTTGCTTTAAAAGGTAGTTCTCCCGTTAGCAGTTCGTAGAAGGTGACGCCAAGAGAGTAAAAATCCGTGCGGTAATCCAAAGAGCGGTTCATCCGTCCGGTTTGCTCCGGGGACATATAGGCTAAAGTTCCTTCTAGAACGTTGGGATTTTTTAGGGTAGGATTTTCGCGGTTTAAGACAGTAGAAATGCCAAAATCGATAATTTTAACAATTCCTGAAACTGGGTTATAGATAATATTGGCGGGATTAATATCTTTATGGATGACATTAGCACTGTGAATATTGCCCAAACTTTCAGATATTTTGATGGCGATGTTGAGGAATTCTGGTAAAGGCAAAGCCATCTTCCCTAAATCAATCAATTGTTTTAAGGATGAACCGCCAAAATCCTCAAGAATAATTACTAACGTTCTCTGTAATGGCTCTAAACTATAAGCAGCGATCGCTCCATCTACGTTCAAGTTACGCGCGATCTCATATTCCTGCTTATATCGCGTCAGTTCCGCGGGAGTGGGATAATCTTGTTTGAGTACCTTGAGGATAACAGCTTGGCGATCCTCAACTCGGATGCCGCGATAAACTAGGGTGTTAGAGCTTTCGTAGATTTGGTTGAGAATTTCGTAGCCTTTAAGCTTTAGCATAGTTTGATTTTACGGGAAGTATTAGACGATTTGCGATCGCAGCCACAGATATTTTACTTTTTGGTAAATTATTACACACAGTATCATGTAGCCGTAATACTTTGCCTTACGCTTACTTAAGATTGCCAGTAAGTAAAATACAATATCTCGAATATCGTAAGATATAGAAAAAAAATTTACTTTTTTATATAAAAATAAATAATATGCTGATAAGCAATTAGCAATTAACTATTAGCAAATTCAGGCGCTTTCGGGTTGATGGTGAAGAATGTTCATTATGTTGCAGATGAGCGGGATGGTGGGTTACGGCACGGGCAGTTAATTATTGGTTTTGGTGCTGAACTTATCGCCCGTGCCTAACCCACCCTAAGATTTAGATAAGTTTTTGCTATCACCACATTTACCGGAGAGCCAACCCGGTTTCTTTAAGAAACCGGGTTTTTAAACATTGGCTAATTTCTCACCAGCCACTTTTGACCATTTAACCGCTGGACAACGCCAAACAATAGCAAATCTAGGGTGATTTTCCGTTCGTCAATCAAGAAAGGCTCAATTGTACTCGGCTTTCCTTTATTTTCAGCATAAGAAAAACCCCGTTGCGCTTGAAGATTGTCTTCAATGAAATAAACGCGAAATTCACGCCAGCCGTCATTCCAGCGACCGATAATTTGCGAACATTCCGGCGCATTGGCATAGCCAATCACGGGAATTTTTTCCTTTGCCAGCGTCAGTTCTAAATCTTCCACACCTTGCTTAGCCAGTTTTGCTGTCAACGCTGGCATGAAGTCTTGTTGAATAAACTCGGCGAAGGGTTTATCTTCAAGTGCTGGTGCTTTTTCCTTTTTAGCAGCAGCTGGTTTGGCTGCATCACCCGCCGGTTTGGCAGCTGGCTTTTTCGCGGTTTTCTCCACTGCCGCATTCGGGCTGGTTTCGGGATTTAATGCTGTTGGATCGGGCGCGTTTGCAGAGGGAATATCCGTCGCCACGGGGGAGTCAGTGCTGGGTGCGCGTTCTTCAGCGACGCTGGGTGCTTGCTGTTCAACGGTGCTGGGTGCTACTTCACCCGCTTCATTGTGATTGGTTGCTTCTGCCATAGCTCAATTCAACAGAATTTAGGATTATTTATTGATTGGTCATGGGGAAATTTTAGCGTTTACTGGGGGACAGGGAGCGATCGCTGCGAGACTTCAGGTTTTATTGACTATCATTTGGTGAGTTAAACTCAACGAGTATGGAACCCAACAACAAGCAAGCCCAAGGGCTTTATAGGCTTTGTTACCGACTGACTAACGTCATCTACCCTGGCTGGCAGTACAAAGCTGTTGAACTTGTCAGAATGGATGAGCGTACTGGAAATTTATACATACTTGCTGGAGATAGTCTTGACTTTGAAATCAAGCCAACAGGAGGCTATGAGCCATGACATTAGTCAACTACAACAATATGAGTCTTGACGAACTACGTCGGTATGTGCTGATGCATCGAGAAGACATAAATGCTTTTCATGTCTATGTCGATCGTTCAAAAGCAGCAGGGCGCATGATAACCATCAACCCAGACGATCCTGAGTGGGAGAAAACCCTAGAACAAAGGATTCAACAGGCAACTTCTGGTGAGACAGAGCCAAATTAGGTTGGGTTATCCTAATAAATACAAGCTTTTGTTCGCTCTAAGAATTATTTGGAATGTCAGAGCAAGTTTACAGTTGGAAGCGATTCTGGTGTCCTCGATCTGGCAGCCTTAACCTAGCTGATGGTGGCTACCTTGGCGATCCAAGTTCAGAATGGGGTCAATATTATAATCCCAATCTGGTTAGCCTTGAAGCGATCGCTAACATTCCATGTCTGGTTTTGCTAGGCGAACCAGGTATCGGCAAATCTCAGGAAATGGAAAACCTGAAAAAATATACAGAAGAAACCATTGAGCAAGTCCACGAAGTCTTAGAACTGAATCTTCGCTCATGTACCAACTTAATGGACGATCTATTCAAGGATGAAACATTTCTTGCCTGGATAGATAGTACTAATAATCTCTACCTATTTCTAGATAGCTTGGATGAAGGACTATTGGGAGTTCCGAATATAGCAACACAGTTAGTTGATAATTTCAAGAAAAGGAAGTACCGAGATCGGCTTAATCGTCTCTATCTCCGCATAGCTTGTCGGACGGCTGTTTTCCCAGAGATTTTGGAAAAAGGATTAGAAGAATTGTGGGGCAAAAACTCCGTAGAAATATATGAACTAGCTCCACTTCGCCGTGTAGACGTTATGGAAGCAGCAAAAGCTGAAGGGTTTTCTCTTGATGATTTTCTAAAGGAAGTTGGGCAAAAGAATATTGTACCTCTAGCTATAAAACCAGTCACTCTGGGATTTCTTCTGAATAGCTACCGTCGTCATAATCGTCAATTCCCTGCAAATCAGAGACTTCATGAACTTTATCTTGAAGGATGTAAGCTTCTCTGTGAGGAAGTTAACCCAAGCCGTCTTGGTTCCAATCGAAAGGGAAATCTTGAGAGTGACCAACGCCTGATTGTTGCTGCTCGAATTGCAGCTATCACCATCCTGACCAACCGATTTGCTGTATGGACAGAGGTTGATAGAGGTGATGTACCTGCTGAAGATGTGATTCTTCAAAAGTTGTGTCACGGCTATGAAAATGCCAACGAAAGGCCGTTTGAGATTACCAGAGGAGTCATTGAAGAAGTTTTAGACACTGGTTTGTTTTCGTCTCGTGGGTTGCATCGAATGGGATGGGCGCACCAAACTTATGCTGAATTTCTTGCAGCTTGGTATTTGTTGCAACATGAAATACCTCTAACTCAGATAACGGAATTAATCTTTTCATCTGAAGATCCAGATCGTAAACTAATCCCTCAGCTTCATGAAACTGCTGCATGGTTAGCTAGCATGAGAGCGGATGTCCTACAAGAAATCATAAAGACCGATCCAGATGTTCTGTTGAGAAGTGATATACCTACCGATGCAGATGTTAGAGCATCAATTGTTGATAATCTGTTGCTCCAATACGAACAGGAAAAACTATTTGATAGAAACCTAGATAACTATCGCAAATATGCCAAACTTAATCATTCCGGAATAGCTGATCAGTTACGCCCTTATATCTGTGGCTCCAATAAGCAGATTGATGCGCGAAATTTAGCAATTGATATTGCTGAAGTTTGCGAAGTTCATGAACTTCAGGAAGAGTTAGTGAATCTTGTTCTTGATTCATCACAATCGATTTATCTAAGAGAGAGTGCTACCAAAACTCTTTGCTCTATTGGTGATGCGGGTACGAGATTGAAGTTGAAGCCCCTAGCTTTTAGTCAGCTTCAGGAAGATCAAGATGATAGCCTTAAATCGTATATTCTTCAGGCGCTTTGGTCAGAGCATTTGACAGTAGAGGAATTATTTCAAGCTTTGACCCCACCGAAGAAATTGAACTTTTTCGGTGCATACCAGATGTTTCTCAAATACCATCTTGCTCCACAACTACAGCCAATTGACTTAGTATTTGCCCTCAATTGGATTGAAAAGCAAGGCGTTAGATGCTATGGGCATCCTTTTGAAGAATTTGCAGATACTATTATCATCAAAGCTTGGGAATATTTTGATTTAGCTGATGTAGCAGAAAGCTTTACTAAAGTTGCTTTAGTGCAGTGGAGAGAGCATCAGAAAATTATTACTCATGATAGTAAGCTACAAGAGCAATTTGCATCATCACTTTTGAATGACAGTAAAAAACGACGCACTCTAATCGAGCGAGCAGTTTTAATGATTTCAGAAATAGAAGAAGATCCATTTTATCTATTTAACTCTATGACCGAAAACGTTCTAATTCCAGAAGATGTTTTTTGGATAATTGAGAGGCTTCATAGTTTTGATTGTGAAAAGGTTCAAAAAAATTGGATTCAACTGCTTCAATGGAGCTTTAACCGTCAAGATGTAAAGCAAATAGATGCAATTATTACTGCTACTCAGACTAATAACATTTTGCAGCAATTTTTCGCACCTTATTTTGAACCAATTGAACTAGATTCAAATCAAGCTAAAAAACTGAGGGCTGACTACCTAAGAATGCAAGAAATGCAAGAGCGTAGGCAAAATCGTCCTTTGCTAGATCCACCACCCAGAGAAAGAGTCCTCCAACTTTTAGAGAAGTTAGAAGCTGGGGATCTATCAGCTTGGTGGCGGCTTAATATGGCAATGACTCTTAATCCTGAAAGTAAATACTATGACAATGAACTTGAATTAGATTTGACTAAACTGCCTGGATGGCAAGAAGCAGATGAAGCTACTCGGAAGAGAATCATTGAAGGTGCTAAGAATTATATTCAACAACAAAATGATATACCTTATGACTGGATAGGAACACACACTTACAACCGACCAGCACTAGCAGGTTGCAGAGCTTTACATTTGCTTTTAAAAGAAAGCTTAGATTTCTTAAATACTCTTTCACCTGAAATATGCAGAAAATGGTCACCTGTCATTATTGCTGCTCCCAGTAGTAATCAACATGGGGAATCGTATTTGGAAATAATCAAACGTGCCTATCTAAATGCGCCCCAAGAGTCTATCAATACACTGATAACACTCATTGATAAAGATAATCAATATCATGACTATATATTTGGGATTAATCGCTTTGATAAGTGTTGGGATGAACGACTAAAGTTAGCCTTACTAGAAAAGGCTAAAGATCCTTCACTGAAACCCCAATGTGTTGGGCAGTTGCTCGAAGAACTTCTAAAGCAAGGATTAACTGAAGCTAGAGATTTTGCAAAGTCCCTAATTTCTTTTCCATTACCATTAGTTGAGAATGAGCGTGAAAAGGCTCTGATTGCCTCTAGAGTATTGGTTGAAAATTCAGATCCATCTAGTTGGTCATTTCTTTGGTCACTGATTCAACAAGACTCATCGTTTGGGCGGGAAGTTCTCGAATTAGCTACCGACCGTTATTCTTTTGGTATTCAGTTACATTTGACCGAAACACAATTAGCTGACCTATACCTTTGGCTTGTTCAGCAATATCCTTACGATGAAGACCCCGAATACAGCGATGGGGTTATTGTCCACTCTGTAACTGCTAGAGAAGGTATGGCTAATCTAAGAGACAATGTTTTGTCACAACTGAAAGAAGAAGGAACTCTTCAGGCATGTGCTACGGATCTCAACAGTGCGATGGAGGAACAGCTTGTTCAGCGTTATTTGCAAGATAATTCTTCAAAATATGGTCTTTACCTAGTTGGTTGGTTTAACTGTAATCAGTGGGATGATAAGGATTCAAGAAAGGGAAAAGCGCCAAAAATCAGTATTGACGAAGCAAGAGAGCAGTTTGACAGACAAGCTGAGCAGCTCTCTTCACCACCTAACGTGGTGAGAGCATATGTGCTAAATACTGCTCTCCGATAACTATGCTGTTAATTACTTCTCGTATGATGTACGCTAGCTTCGGTCTTGTATAAGCCGGGGCGGGTTTATATAGTTTGTCTGTTAGTGTCAGAAATTGGCAGGTATTACCCGCCCCTATACCACCTGAAAATATACACAACCGATGTAACCGGACGTGATATCGCTATTTGCTCGGTAGGAATCCCTTTATCTTAGACCTCTTGCAAAATTCAGCCCTGAAATATTCGGGCTGAAAGCTTAAGTCGGTTGAAATTGAGATCTTGCACCAGTGGCAATAAACCGGAGGCAGAGCCTCCAAACCCTCGTTCCCAGGTTGAACCTGGGAACGAGAATATCGAGGCTCTGCCTCTTATTGAGAATGGTGCAAGATCTCAGTTGAAACGGACTGGTAAAAATTTTCAACCCGTTTTAACGGGTTTTAGCTTTTAGCCTGAAATTTATTTCAAGGCAATTAGGTTGCAGCAGACGGTCGAAACCCGTTGGTGGTGATGCAATCTAAAATCTAAAATCCAACTTCAACCACCTGCAACGGCTGGCACAATACTCACTTCATCGCCATCTTTAAGCGGTGTCTCGGTTCCTTCTAAGAAGCGGATGTCTTCGCTGTTGACGTAGAAGTTCAAAAATCTTCTCGGCTTTCCTTCTTCGTCGCACAGACGGGATTTAATTCCGGGACAACTTTCCTCTAAAGAATCTATCAGTTCACCAATGTTGCTAGCGCTACATTCTAAGGTTGCTTGGTCGTTGGTAAATTTTTGCAGTGGGGTGGGGACTAAAACTTTTACGGTCATAGGTAATTGGTAATTGGTAATTGGTAATTGGTAATTGGTGATGGGTCATTGGGATTAGATTACCCATGACCCATTACCGATTAGCACTTACACAAGCACTTGTTGCCATTCTAGGCGTTCGAGGGTTTGAGCGCGTTCCAAAGCTCGCTCGAAACTGTCTAGCTTCGGTTCGATGGTCAGGGGTTCGCCGATGTAACCTTGTACGGCTTCCTGAGTTTTCAAACCGTTGCCGGTGATGTATACCACTGTAGTTTCTTCTGGGTCAATTTTCCCAGCTTCCACTAATTTCTTTAATACGGCGATGGTGGTTCCGCCTGCGGTTTCGGTAAAAATACCTTCGGTTTCGGCTAGCAGTTTGATGCCTTCGACGATTTCGGCGTCGGTGACGGATTCGATGTTACCGTTGGTTTTCTTGGCGATGTCTACGGCATAAACTCCGTCTGCTGGGTTGCCGATGGCGATCGATTTGGCGATGGTGCTGGGTTTGACTGGCTTGATGAAGTCGCGATTTTCCCGGAAGGCTGAGGCGATGGGAGAACAACCTTCGGCTTGCGCGCCGCTGAAGCGGACTGGTTTTTCATCTACTAAGCCGACTTTGACGAATTCTTGGAAGCCTTTGTAAATCTTGGTGAATAAGGAACCCGATGCCAGGGGGGCGACGATGTGGTCGGGGAGTTTCCAGCCGAGTTGTTCGATTACTTCGTAACCCAGGGTTTTGGAACCTTCTGAATAATAGGGGCGCAAATTGATATTGACAAATCCCCATCCATATGTATTGGCAACTTCGGAGCAGAGGCGGTTGACTTGGTCATAGTTGCCTTGAACTGCCATGACGGTGGGGCCGTAGATTAACGTACCCAAAACTTTACCGGCTTCCAAGTCGGAGGGGATGAAGACGCAGCATTCGAGTCCGGCGTGGGCGGCGATCGCGGCTGTAGAATTAGCTAAATTCCCCGTGCTGGCGCAAGATACCGTGGTGAATCCCAACTCGCGGGCGCGAGACAGTGCGACTGATACCACTCTATCTTTGAAGCTGAGAGTGGGCATGTTGACGGCGTCGTTTTTGATGTAGAGATTTTTCAGTCCTAAGCGGCGGGCGAGGCGGTGAGAACGCACCAGCGGGGTCATCCCGGTTCCCACGTCAATTACGTTGTCGGTGGCGACGGGTAAAAATTGCTTGTAACGCCAAATCGAGTTTGGCCCTGATTGAATGCTTTCGCGAGTGACTTGACGACGAATGGCGTCGTAGTCGTATGCGACTTCCAACGGCCCAAAGCATAACTCGCACACGTGCAGCGCTTTGGCTTCGTATTCCGCGCCGCACTCTTTACACTTCAAGTGTTTAAAGTTAGCGGTTTTAGCCTGGGTTGGGGTGGTAGTCGCAACAGTCATGGGTTTAATCTCTACTTTCTTGGCAATCCGTCAACATGCATTCGATGCTATCACGCAGTAAAAATACTCGTCAAACATATCCGACTTTTTTTGTCGGGTATGGGATAAGCTGAGTCAGCAGTAGGATTGAGTGCGATTCCTGCGGACAGCTTCGCTAACGCTACCCCAAAACTCCCAATTATTAATAATTAAAAATAAATTTCAATATTGATTGCATTAGCCTTGACAAAAGTTGCGGAGGGGGAAGGGGAAAGGGGGAAAAAGGGGGAAAGAGGCAAAGTCCGTGAAAGTGCCCTGACCTAGAAATCATCATTCGATCGGGGCGTAATCGCAAAGGGTTCGTTCATCCTTTCCCCCCTTTTTCCCCTTCCCCCTTTTTCCCCTTTCCCCCTTTTTCCCTTTCCCCCTTCCCCCTCTGCTACCCGCCGCTGACGGGTGGAATTAGCACAACTTCGTCGCCATCTTGCATAACGGTATCGGGTTCGACGAATTGGAGATTGATACCAAAGCGGGTGATGTCGCGCCATTGTGCGAGAGAGGGGTGTTCGGAGATGAAGCGATCGCGCACAGCAACCACAGGTGTATCTTGAGGAAATTCCAGGACTAATTCAGGGACTTTGTAAGCTTCCTGGTAGACAGCAAACAGTTTGACGGTGACGGTGATAGAAGAGTTGGACATAGAACGCGACGGTATTACATCTGCTTCAAATTTTGTAATAATTTGTTAGTCATTTGTTATTCTTACCTACCGATAGCTAATGACCGACCAAGTTGTAGAGTGAACGGTAAACATGCAAACTCAAGACAGGACTACGACTGAGACTAGCGTAGAGAGTGCGATCGCAGCATCTCAAAACTACCTGCTTTCGATTCAAAACCCGCAAGGTTACTGGTGGGCAGAATTAGAATCAAACGTATCGATTACCGCAGAAGTCGTTCTCCTGCACAAAATTTGGGGAACAGATAAAACGCGATCCTTGCACAAAGCAGAAACCTATCTCCGCAGAGAACAGCGCGAACATGGCGGTTGGGAATTATACTACGGCGATGGCGGAGAAATCAGCGCATCGGTAGAAGCGTATATGGCGCTGAAGTTGCTGGGTGTATCAGAAAATGACCCGGCAATGGTGAAAGCGCGTAAGTTTATCTTAGAGCGGGGCGGCATTAGCAAAACGCGCATTTTTACTAAACTCCACCTGGCATTAATTGGGTGTTACAACTGGCGCGGCGTTCCCTCAATTCCGCCTTCAATTATGTTATTGCCGGAATCTTTCCCCATCTACGAAATGTCGAGTTGGGCGCGCAGTAGCACGGTTCCTTTATTAATTGTATTTGACCGCAAGCCGATTTTTAAAACAAATCCGGCGATTAATTTGGACGAACTTTATGCAGAAGGAATTGAAAACGCCAAATTTGAATTACCCCGCAACAATGATTGGACGGATATCTTTGTTTACCTGGACAATGCCTTTAAATTAGCCGAGAATTTAAATTTAGTTCCGTTCCGCGAGGAAGGAATTAAAGCCGCAGAAAAATGGGTATTGGAACGTCAAGAAGTAACCGGCGACTGGGGCGGCATTATTCCCGCGATGTTGAATTCCCTATTAGCATTGCGCTGCTTAAATTACGATCCGTCAGATCCATTTGTGGAAAGAGGGTTAAAAGCGGTAGATGGATTTGCGATTGAAACCGAAGATACTTACCGCATGAATTGTTGCATTTCCCCGGTTTGGGATACGGCGTTAGTCATGCGCGGATTGGTTGATTCTGGACTCGCCCCGGATCATCCTGCTGTAGTCAAAGGTGGAGAATGGTTAATCGAGAAACAAATTCTTTCCTATGGCGATTGGGCGGTTAAAAATAAGGTAGGAAAACCGGGCGCCTGGGCATTTGAATTTGAAAATCGCTTCTATCCAGATGTGGATGATACTGCCGTTGTCATGATGGCATTACAAGGGGTGAAATTGCCGAATGAAAATTTGAAGAAACAGGCAATTATCCGCGCCTTAAATTGGGTGGCTTCGATGCAATGCGTTGATGGAGGTTGGGCAGCATTCGATCTGAATAATAATGCAGATTGGTTGAATGCCGTGCCTTATGGCGATTTAAAAGCGATGATCGATCCCAACACGGCAGATGTGACGGCGCGGGTTTTAGAAATGTTGGGGCGTTGCGATTTATCTATTGATAAATATAACTGCGATCGCGCCTTAGCTTATCTCGTTAAAGAACAAGAACCAGAAGGTTGCTGGTTTGGACGTTGGGGCGTTAACTATATTTATGGAACGAGTGGAGTACTCGCTGCACTGGCTTTAGTTGCGCCGAAATCGCACCGCCAAAATATCGAACGCGGTGCAGCATGGTTAGTTTCTTGCCAAAACAAAGATGGCGGATGGGGCGAAACTTGCCGCAGTTATAATGACCCCAGTTTGAAAGGCAAAGGAGATAGTACAGCATCTCAAACTGCTTGGGCATTAATTGGTTTACTAGCAGCAGGTGAAGCAACTGGAAACTATGCCAAAGCAGCGATTGAACGAGGAGTAAATTATTTAGTTGAAACGCAACGTGCGGATGGAACTTGGGATGAAGATTACTTTACAGGTACGGGTTTCCCCTGCCACTTTTATCTGAAGTATCATCTGTATTTTCAACATTTCCCGCTAACAGCTTTAGGGCGCTATCAATCTCTGTTGGGCAGTTAAAATCCTGTAGGGTGCGTTAGCGACAGCGTAACGCACCCTACTTCCCAGAAAGTACAATAAAAGAGAAGTCGCTGCCTACCTTGACTCTATGCAAGCCAAGCTGAGTGTAAAAGAATTGTTACTTAAGGAACTTGAGCAATATGAGCTTCTATGTATTGAGCGATCGCAAAAATATCCCTCTGCTGATTTGCCGCCATAAATTCCTGTAATGATGCCATCTCTTGCTACCTCAAGGATTTCTGCAACTAATCGTACTCAAACATCACAACATCATCTGGGTTCGATCTTTTTCCCCCCGTAGATTGATACAACTGCATAGCTGGAAGATTGCTTTCATTCGTTAACACAAATGCTTCAGAGCAACCCTCTATCCGACCAAGTTTTCTGACTGCTGCGATTAATGCTTTTCCAATTCCTCTGCGTTGGTAGGTTTCTGCCACATCAACTGAATACAAAAATAACATTGGTTCATTTTTATCCCAGCGATCGAGAATATAACCAATAAGTTGACCGACTGGCGCATCATCTAGCTCTGCTGATAACAAAATGTTTTGAGAATTGCTCAGAAATTTGACAATTGTTTCCTGACTAGGTGGTGTATCCCAAAACAGCGTAATGCTATCTATTGCTTTTTCCCATTCATCAGTTGTCAGGCGAGCGATCGAGAGTTTTTCTATACTCATCTGTGGGCTAAATCCTTTGATTGAATCCTACCAACACTTGCTGCAAGCATCCACAACTAAAAAATTGCCAAAGCAGTTAAGGCGACTAAGCAGACTAACTGAATAATTAAGCTTAATAACCTAAACGTTGGATCGATACCAGCTATGTGAATTCCTGAGTGTATAAGCCGAAATACGATGTATATAACAACAAGCGAATCTACGGCTATTCCGGATACACCGCGAACTGTAAGCAGGAAGACAACTCCTATATACAAAGGCAGGTTTTCTACCAAATTGGACTGCACCCGAAATAGTCGCCAAAGCAAGCTTTCATCGTTCTGTATGGCGAAATCTTTTACAGATCCACCGGCAGATAGATGACGAATCCTGACTATGAGTAAAAAGACAACGATCGCAATCGTCCACAGGATGAAGATTGCTAAACCCCAGAGGGGGAAGGTCATATCGATAGTAGCCATGATTGAACCCTTAAAGTTTTGTCAAAGATAGCACTTAATCCACTGTCAAGCAGAGAGCGATCGCATCACGGTTAAGCTATTTTGGTGGCGATAAATCCAACGTGAGCTTTTCTAAATGTTAATTCTCCATATCCGCGAATTATTCTGACTCGAAAGCCAACTTGCCGCAGTTCTTTGGCAATTTCAGCACTTTTATACAATCTAACGCGATGAATTTCTGCACTTTTGCGATAAAGCTCGCCAACTTGACGGAAGATAGTCATTTTACGAGTTAACGTACTTGTTTTTTTATCTTCTTCTTTTTCCAGCAAAATTGCCCATTCTTCCCCTTCGTAATAAATTTGGTGGGGATTGGAAACGGTTAAAGATCCTGGTTGCAGAATATCAAAAATAAATAATCCGCCTGGGCGTAATGCTTCGTATATTCGAGCAAATAGTTGTTGTATTTCGCCTAAGCCATGTTCGTCAAATTGATAATTTAAGCATTCTCCGATTGAGGTGATGGCATCGCATTTTGGCAGCTCGACTCTCACTAAAGATGCTGTTTGGAAATTAGCCTTTGGTGCTTTTTTTCTGGCTAAATCTATCATAGCATCGGATATATCTATCCCCAAAACATCATATCCGGCTTCGGTGAGGGCTTTTGCCCAAATGCCGCTACCGCATCCTAAATCGACAATTAGACCTTTTTCTATACCTTTTTGGCGCAATATTTCTAGCAATCCGGGTGCGGATTGAGTGGCGAAAGTGCCAAATCCTACATCGTGAATGTAAGCAAGATCTTCTTTGTAGCCGCTATCCATATACAAAACCAGCGACTGAACTATTTTATTATTTTATCTTGCTTAGGACTTACGCAACTGGCATATTTTTCTGTAGGGTGCGTGACGCTGCGAGAATATTTGATCGTAGCAATGAGACTTGTAGCGTCACGCACCAAGCACCGATTGTGATATCATTTCCGCTTGTATCGGCATCGCACGGGAGGCGGGTTTATCAACATAATTCGCTTGGCATCAAAAGTATCTGGTAAAACCCGCCCCTACAACGCCATTAACTGTACAAGTCCGATACGAAGGGACGAGGGTATGACACGCAGCTTTAGTCATGTTGCTACTACGGGAGCGATCGCTAAGAGATTAAATATAGTGGATGGTGCGTTACGAAGAAAGCTAACGCACCCTACAGATAATTTCAGATAACTACAGGTTGGTTTTGATGGGGAGTGTGATGATAAATTCAGAACCTTGACCGAGGGTGGAGTTGACTTCTAGAAAACCATTGTGTTTTTGAGTCACAATTTGATGCGCGATCGCTAACCCCAATCCTGTCCCTTTACCAACTCCCTTAGTAGTGAAGAGATGATCGAATATCTTCTGTTTCACTTCTTCTGACATTCCCGTGCCATTGTCTTTAATTTTAACGCAAACTGCGGTTTTATTTTCGACGCATTCAGTTGTAATGGCAATCCAATTTTGATCCGCTTGAATCTCTGCAAAACTGCGTCCTATATTTGAATCCTCCAGCGCGTCGATGGCATTTGCTAGAACGTTCATAAATACCTGATTTACTTGTCCGGCAAAGCATTCTACTTTGGGAATCAGACCGTAATTTTTGATGACTTTAATCGCCGGACGATTTTCGTTGGCTTTGAGGCGATGTTTGAGAATCAAAATTGTGCTGTCGATTCCTTCATGCAAGTTGAAGGCAACTGGAGTGTCGCTATCAGCGCGGGAGAAGGTTCGCAGTGAAGTGCTGATATTGGCGATGCGATCGACTCCTTCTTGCATCGAGCCTACCAATTTGGGTAAATCTTCGCGCACAAATTCTAGATCGATTGTTTCGATTTCATCTTCAATTTCTGCATCTGGATTGGGGTATTTTTCTTGATATAAATCGACTAAGCCAAATAAGTCTTTGATATAGTCGAGGGCTGGCTGAATGTTGCCTTTAAGGAAGCCGACTGGATTGTTTATTTCGTGGGCTACGCCTGCTACTAAATTGCCTAGAGCCGACATCTTTTCGTTCTGCACCAGTTGCAGTTGCATTGTTTGAAGTTCTTGTAAGGTTTGCTCTAATTGTTGAGATTTCTGGCGCAGTTGATCTTCGGCACGTCTGCGGGCGTCGATGTCATTGCAAGTGCCAATCCATTCTTTGACGGTGCCGTTTTCTGCTAGGATGGGAACTCCTCGGACAGCAAAGTAACGGTAAATTCCATCAGCTCCTCGAATGCGGTATTCTGTCTCGTAGTGGCTCTTTGTTTCAACTGCTTGGAGCCAAACTTTGGTTGTGTTTTCAATATCATCGGGATGAAGCGCGTTAAGCCATCCGGTTCCCTTCACTTCTTCTTCTGTCTGCCCAGTATATGCCATCCAGTGGACTGTATCGAGGTTTTCTCCTTCAGGACTTGCTAGCCAGATGATCTGGGATGTAGCAGTCGCGAGGTAACGATAGCGGGCTTCACTGAGTTGTAGTTTCTCAAAAGATTGTTCTAGTTGTTGGGAATAAGTTTGGGATTGTTGATAGAGTCGGGCATTTTCTAGGGAAATTGCGGCTTGGGATATGAGAAATTTTAGTAACTCGACGCGATCGCGAGTAAATGCTTGGCTGGCAAGGGAGTTTTCTAAATACAACACGCCGATCGGCTTGCCTTGATTCAGAATCGGGGTACACAACAGACTTTGGGGCTGGTGTTGGGTGAAATAAGCATCGCTCACAATGCTGGGATGGGTTTTAGCATCGGTAATCAGGGTTTCTAAGGTACGTTCGACATAGTGAATTACGGCTATGGGAAAATGGTTGCACTCATCTACAGGCTTAGGAGAAAAACACTGAATGGCATTATCTAAATATTTGATAACCACTTCTAACTCGCCGTCGCGATCGAGAAATAAAGCTGCTTTATCTGCTCCAGAGTTTTCGACAATTACTTGCATTAAAGTGGCAAGTAGTTTATCGAGATGGATTTCGCTGTAGAGTGTTTGAGCTGCTTTCAGGACAGTACTGAGATCGAGCAGGTTGGAAATGGACGTGGAAGTACTGGAGACAGTTTGGTGCAGGGTAAAAAGGGTATTAACCGAAGTGGTGAGGGGTGAGACATTGCTAAGAAGCGATCTTTGCAAAATTGGCGTCAACAGTTGAGGATAGCGGGTTGCCAAATCTTCAACTTTGGCTTTAGCTCCCCATCTGGCGTAGCAATAATAGGCTTCTTGCATATAACCTGCGGCGACTTTTTCTTTACCCCAATCGAGGTAAAACTTAGCAGCAAGTTCATTGGCAATAGCTTCTTCCTGGAGGTATCCGTTTTCTTTGGCTCCAAAAATCGCGCGATCGTACCAATCGCCTGCTTCATAATTCTTGCGTAAAACCCGGAATTTTTCTGCCTCTACTAAGTCAAGTTTATGTTGGTGATTCATTGGGGCATGGTGCGCCCATTGAGCTAGAGTGGTTTGATGAGTTTCCACCAGAGCGAGTAGAGACGTTGAATTCAACGTCTCTACTTTAATTTCTGACTGCGTAGAGCATATCGCCAAGTAGGTTAACCCGGCATAGAAATGGAAAACTGGAGTATGAATTGTTCCTGCTACTGCCATCAAATACTGATTCGCTTGGGCAATGTAGTCTAGGGCATTAGTGTAGTTGCCAAAGAGATAGGCAAGCAGCAGTTTATAGATATAGGCAGTAGCGAGGGCAGTAAGTTCATTATCCTGATGATGCTTAGGAATCATCACCGTTTCATCGTAGGCAGTTCCGATTAATAAATCCGGTTGATTGACAATTTCCCTCAAGTTCTGCACCATCTGTTGTTTCATCTTCAAATAAGCCAGAGGAGAATCTTGCTTCACTTGAGCTAAGACAATACAGTAATTTTCGATTTTTGGTTCCCAATCATCCAGATACACTCCAGCTAAGAAATTATCATCAAAATAAATATCGATATTGTTGCCAGCATATAGGAAATCACCAGTTTCCATTCCCGCCAAATAGCCATCTTTCGTCGTTGGGATTGTTGCCAAGAGTGCTTCAGTACGATGCTGGAGATAATAGCCAAACACAGCTAAAGTTAGGGACTTGAATTCCCGCACATTCAAGTGATTGACTAAGCTTAGTGCCACTCGCCCAAAACAATAGCCTTTTTCTACCTCTCCCAAAAAGGCAGACAGCACTATGCCATAACCTGCGTACCCGATGGTTGATGCGGGTGTATTTCCAAATTGGAGAGATAAACTCACCATTGTGGAGCAATGCAGGGGCAGTAAGTCAGGATTTCCCATAGAAATGGGCAGAAACAACATGGCTAACAGTTGCATAGCTGCAATTGTCTCTCGATCGCTCATTACAGGGAGGTTAATCAGTTCCTCAATCTGTCGCTCGTGGAGTTGTTCGGCAACGGTTTGTAGTGCTTTGTCTGTCAAGGCTTTGTCAGGTTCAGATGAGAATTCAACCCCCAATTGTGCTAAAGCATTTTGACCTACAGCGATCGCTTCTAACATCTGACACTGGGTTGTCAGTGCGTTGATTTGAATCTCATAAATTTTCACTTTGTCTAGTATTGTCTGCGCCGATTCCAAAACTATTGCTGCCATTTGTTCCATGCCATCAAAATCGGCATTTAAGTAAGCAGTTTCAGCCGCAGCCACATAAAGATTCATGGTTAATTCATACTGAGTTTGCCAACAGTTGGCAAAGAGCAAATCAATCCCCGTTTGCACAAAACTTCTGGCGGCTGCATAGGCTGTAGAATGTCTGGCTTTCTGTCCGGCTGCTAAGTTAAGTTGAGCTAAGTCTTCTCGTTCCCCAGGTTGAGTAATTAAATCTTGAGATAAATTCAAATGTCCGACAATATCAAACAGCTTTTCTTCCTTTTCTATCTCTGATAAGTTTTGTTGGAGCAATCGTCCGATTTTGAGATGAGTTGCCTGTTTTTGGTCGTCAGGAATTAGAGAATAGCCAGCTTGTTGAACGCGATCGTGCAAAAACCGATACGGTACTGAAATTTCCTGAGTCGAAACGTCATCGCCAGACTGGAAGAATTTGTAAGTTTCACTAATTGGCAAAATTAAGCCTTCTTGCAACGCTTTCCACAAATCAGCAGCCGCATCAACGGGCGATTTTTCCGACACAATCGCCAACGTCGTCAAATCAAAAGAATTACCGATGCAAGCGGCTAATTTAAGCATTTCTTGAGTTTGTTCGGGCAATTTTTGCAACTGCGTTGCCATAAACTCGACCGCATCATCGGTGAGGGCGGCGGCTTTTACCTGGGCTAGATCGCATTCCCAGTGGTGTTGTTGGTGGTTGAATGCGATCAAGCGATCGCTATACAGCGCCTTCAGAAACTGCGTCGCAAAAAACGGATTTCCCTTGGTTTTCTGATAGATTAAATCCGTCAATGGTTGCGCTAATTCTTTTGAGCAATTTAGCGTATCTGCTACCAAATCATTAATATCCGCATGTTTCAACGGTGCGAGGGTAATTGTATTAATCGTTGCTGCTGCTTTTTTGATTTCCTCCAGCGTCAGCATCAACGGATGCGCTGGAAACACTTCATTGTCTCGATAAGCACCCAGTACTAATAAATATCCGGTTTCCGTTTGGCTCAATAACAGTTTCAGTAAAGAAAGCGATGCCGAATCTGCCCACTGCAAGTCATCCAAAAACATCACCAACGGATGCTCTTTAGTAGTAAAGACTTGAATGAACTTCTGGAACAGCAAGTTAAACCGATTCTGCGCCGCACTGCCGGACAATTCTGGCACAGGTGGCTGCTTGCCAATAATCCGTTCTAGTTCGGGAATCACATCAATAATAACCTGCCCATTTTCGCCCACCGCTTGCAGGATTTTGCTTCGCCATTGTGCAATTTTAGGTTTACTTTCTCCCAACAATTGCGCCATCAAATCGCGGAAGGCTTGCACAAAGGCAGAGAAAGGAATATTGCGCTGAAATTGGTCGTATTTCCCTTTAATAAAATAGCCGCGCTGACGCACAATTGGTTTGTGAACTTCATTCACTACGGCAGTTTTACCAATCCCGGAAAAGCCTGCAACTAGCATCAACTCAGATTTGCGAGCCTCGTTCCCAGGCTCAGCCTGGGAAGGCTTAACAGGAGGCTCTGCCTCCTGATTTACTAGAGGCTGAGCCTCTGGGTAGGCATTCCCAGGCTCAGCCTGGGAACGAGAGGTATGAGCCTGGGAACGAGATGTAACTCGCTCGAAGGCTTCTAGCAACATTTTGACTTCGGTTTCTCGACCGTAGAGTTTTTCTGGGATAATGAAGCGATCGCTTCTATCCTGTTCCCCAATTTCAAACTCGATAATCGTTCCCGTTTCTTTCCATTGATTCAGACAATTTTCTAAATCGTACTTCAATCCCATTGCACTTTGATAGCGATCTTCAGCATTTTTTGCCATCAATTTTTCTACAATTTGCGATAGCACTGCGGGTACTTTTGGATTCACATTATGGACAGGAATCGCCCTCGCAGCTAGGTGACAGTGAATCAACTCCATTGGATCGTCGGATTCAAAGGGCAATTTTCCAGCCAGCAGTTGATAGAATGTAACTCCCAAAGAATAAAAATCGCTGCGATAATCAATACCGCGATTCATGCGTCCGGTTTGTTCTGGTGATAAGTAGGCAAGGGTTCCTTCTAGAAGGTTGGGATTTTGGATTTCTTGGGTTTCTCTAAGTAAAAGTGACGAAATGGAAAAGTCAATTAATTTGGCTTTTTTGGTTTGTGGATGAATCAAGATATTGGCAGGTTTAATATCTTTATGAATAACGCGGTGTTGGTACAGGTGGTGCAGTATATCCGCGAGTTGAATTGCGATCGCCAAAAATGCAGCAATTTCTAGGGGATGTCCTTGGGTAAATAGCGATAGAGAAATCCCGCCAAAGTCTTCCATCACCAGAACGTAGCCATTGCCAAAATGTTCTAAACTATAAGGTTGGATAATTCCCGATATATTGTTACTATATACCTCAGTAATTCCACGCATAACCGCGTACTGATTGCGAAACTGCACCAACTCGCTAAAGGTGGGCATTTCGTTTCGCAGCAGTTTCAAAATTACCTGTTTTTGGTCAGATTCTCGAATTGCTCGATATACTAAAGTTCTCGACCCTGCGTAAAGTTGTTCGGTAATTTGATATCCGGCGATCGCACCACCCGGCAGCATGTTCATCCCAGTCACTCTCCCTGAATGCCTTCAAGTATCATTATTCAGGATGCCCGTTATGAAGCTGAGTTTAACAGCAGCGGGGTAGATTGACGCGCCAGCCTGTCCTGATGCGCTATTTGATCGTTTGATCTGGGGTGAAGCGATATGCCTCCGGCACGCTTCGCGATCGCAAAATAGAGCCGCTAGCTTTAACATAACTGCATATCGAGGATATTGGAGAGCTTCGCGCATGGCAGAAAACGTAACTCGGCGTAGATTTTTGTTATACACTTGGGCTGCATGGGGAACAAGTTTATTGCTGAAAGCTTGCGGCGGCAATACTCAAACCACAACAACGGCGAAAAATTTCCAAGCTGCGATTGTTTTACCGGGAATTATCACCGATAAAGCTTGGAATCAATCTGGTTATCAAGGCTTACAAACTGCAAAAGAAAAGCTAGGAATTGCAACCGCTTATATAGAAAAAGTCCAGCCAGCAGATCAAGCAGAAGCAATTTCCGACTTTGCGCGGCGAGGTTATCAAGTAGTATTTGCCCACGGCGGACAATTTGATGCCGCAATTCAACAAGTAGCGGCGCAATTTCCCAATACTTTTTTTGTAGGTGTCAATGGTAACGTCAAGGGAAATAATATTGCCTCGTTACGCATCGATCACCTGCAAGCAAGTTATATCTGCGGCATTATTGCGGCTAGGATGACAAAATCTGGAAAATTAGCTTATCTGGCAGCGCAGTCATTTCAAGCAACGGATGAAGAATTGCGCGGATTTGAATTAGGCGCTAATTCTGTGAAGCCGAATATTAAAATTGCTTCCAGTTATACAGGTGACTGGAATGATGCAGCCAAGGCGAAAGAAGCAACCCTAGCTTTAATTTCTTCTGGAGTGGATGTGGTTTATCAGTGGTTAGATAATGCCTCGCCCGCCGTGTTGCAAACTGCTGCGGAAAAGGGTGTATTTGCGTTTGGGAATACGGCAGATCAATTAGATGTTGCGCCAAAAGCGGTGTTAACCAGTGCAGTGAAGCGAATTGATTTAGCAATTGCTTATTTAGCAGATTTGGCGGTGAAGGGTAATCTTAAAGGAGAGATTTACACGATTGGTTTAGAAAATCCAGAAATTTTACATCTGGGCAAGTTTGGGGCGATGGTTTCCCCGGAGGTGCAGCAACAAGCAATGCAGACAAAACAGGCGATTTTGGCTAAAAAAATTCTGTTTGAACCTTGCAAGCAAAATGGCAAGGATACTCGTTGCGCGAAGCAAGCATAATATCTTGTAGGGGCGGGTTTTACCGATATATTGGTAGGAAACAGATAACATTAATAAACCCGCCCCGACATGCGTGAAGCCTTAACGAATCAAATTCGCGGCTACACAAACAACACCCGCCTGCGCGGGTTGAAATTATCAAAAAGTCCGCGTAGGCGGACTTCGTTTGTGTAGCGCCAGACTTTAGTCTGGTAATCTTAATCAAAAAGCCACAATTACTATGACCTATTTACGGCTGGAAAACATTACCAAACACTTTGGCGATTTTGTCGCCAATGACAATATCAGTTTAACCATCAGTCGCGGTTCAATCCATGCGTTACTCGGCGAGAATGGGGCGGGTAAAACCACTTTGATGAATATTTTGTGCGGACTGTATCAGCCAGATGCGGGGCAAATTTATCTCGAAGATAAGCCGATAAATATATCTTCGCCTAGCGATGCGATCGCTCACAAAATCGCCATGATTCACCAGCACTTTATGCTAGTCCCCCAACTCACCGTCACGGAAAATATTATCCTTGGCAAAGACTGGAATTGGCGGCTAAATTTAAAGCAAAAAGCCGAGACAATTTCATCCCTTTCAAAATCCTACAATCTGGAAGTCGATGCTTTAGCAAAAGTGGGAGATTTACCCGTAGGCTTGCAGCAGCGAGTGGAAATTATCAAAGCACTTTACCGCCAAGCACAACTTTTAATTTTAGATGAACCAACAGCGGTATTAACTCCAGCAGAAGTAGAAGTTTTGATTAATATTTTACGCCAACTTGCCTCAAATGGCAAGACAATTATTTTTATTAGTCATAAGTTAGAAGAGGTAATGAATCTCTGCGATACCGTCACCGTGTTGCGACGAGGACAGGTAGTTGCGACGACAATCACCGCCACTACTAACCGTCAGCAATTAGCCGAATTGATGGTGGGAAGGGAAGTATTGTTTCAGTTAGATAAACCTGCCAAAAAATTGGGTTCGTTGGTGTTGGAAGTGCAGGGATTGCGAGTTCAGGATGACCGAAAATTATTAGCTGTGCGTGATGTTTCGTTTCAATTGCACGCAGGAGAAATATTAGGAATTGCTGGAGTGGATGGGAATGGACAAAGGGAATTGGCGGATGCTTTAGCCAGTTTGCGCCCTCTCGCTGCGGGTACAATTCGCCGATCCCCCCCTAGCCCCCCCTTGCCAAGGGGGGGGACAAGAATAATTAACCTCTCCTTACAAAGAGGGGAGACAAAATCTTCTCTTTGCCCCCCCTTGGCAAGGGGGGGTGGGGGGGGGATCGCTTATATTCCTGAAGATCGACAAAAGATGGGTTTGGTTTTGGGATTTAGCATTGCTAGAAACTTGATTCTGAAAGTGTTTAATTTGTTGCCGTTCTGTCGTCGTTGGTTGCTTCAATCTGGGATAATAAATGATAATGCCACATCGGCAATTAACGGGTTTGATATTCGGGCTGAAAGCCCCTCCGTTAAAGTTAGTCAATTATCGGGTGGTAATCAACAAAAAGTTGTATTGGCGCGGGAACTTTCTGGGGAACCAGATTTAATTATCGCCATGCAACCAACGCGGGGATTAGATGTCGGCGCGACGGAATACGTACAGCAAAAATTATTAGCCGAACGCGAAAGAGGGGCGGCGATTCTGTATATTTCGACAGAGTTAGAAGAGGTGATGATGATGAGCGATCGCATTGCCGTCATCTATGAAGGAAAATTCGTAGATATCTTAGATGCTAGCACTGCTACTGTAGAACAAATCGGTTATTTGATGACAGGTGGTAAGGTTTTAGGAAGAGAAGAGTAGCGGGTGCAGTAGTTGTTATGTAAAATTGAGGAAAAACTATTTTGAGGTAAATGTGCTTAATAATTCTACCATTTGAGCTTGGCGAGCGCTGTAGTTTTTTATAGGAGAAATAGATATGTCATTACAGGGGAAAGTTCGACAGGTATCGCCTTATGTTCTAGAGAAGGTCAAAGAATATCCAGATATTATGACATTACTTTCTTTGTCTGAAGATATATCTGACCCTAATGACTGGCTTATAGAATTGATTGAGAAAATCAATGATGACATTACTCTCATTCTTGCTGAAGGAAAAACTGAGTTTTTTGATTTAGTTACAGGTTGGCATTCAATGCACTGGTTTCTTACAGGTGAATCGGAGGAATACAATTTACCGTTCATAGTTAACGAAAGTACAAACGGATACGAGCCTTTATTGGTAAATGCTGTTTTGGGTGGAACGAGAATCAAGGCTGATTTTGATTTAAGATATTTCACGCCTGATGAAGTTAAGCAAGTAGCAAAAGCTTTATCCAGGATTGCCAGACAAGAAAATTTTGCAGAAAGATGGAAAAAACTAAAACAGCCACCTAGAACGAGTAGAATATATCTTTGGTATACAGAAGATGATCGAGATGAAAATTTTATAGACTTTACCAATTTTGTAGATTATTACAAAAATGCTTCGGAAAGAGGTAATGCTATCTTGATATCTATTTACTAGCTGCGTTAAGGGGTATTATCTACCCGATCGCTTTTCTATTTCCAGCCGTATGTACGAATATTATTGAAATTAATCGTGTCAATCCCTTCTCTTTGCAGGTAATTCGCTAACTTTAGATCGTCAGTAAGTACTAAGTATTGATTTCTAGATAAGTTGACAATTCCACAATCCGTCAAACCAAATTTAGCAAAATTATCCGCGTTGGCAACATTTATACTTTCAAGATAAAACTCATCTAATCGCGCAATTCCTTGAGCAAATATGGCTAAACATTGAGAACGTTCTGGTTCCCCCAATTGGTTTAGCAAGCTATTGACCTCTGTCAGAATGTTGGGAGTTGTTACAATTTTTTGAAAAAATGACAAAATTTGTAATAAAGTATCGTAATCTTCTGGTATAAACTTCTCAGTCCGATTAAATTTTGAGATTCGAGAGCGATTAACTGTGCCAACGAACCAGAGCAGTAAAATGTTTGTATCTACTAAAATCCCTTTTTGTCTATACTGCCCAAACAGAGAACGAATTAAATCTTTCATAGTTCTCTAATTTTCATTGACTTGACATCACCTGTTTCCGCATCTATTTTAAATATTTTATAGTCTCTCTCAAACTTACTCGAAGGAATAATCTCGGCAAGGGGGTTTTGAGTTTTGTCTACAGGACGATTATACCCTAATGTAACTAACCAAAATTGTTGATCGTCTGATAGTTCGACTTCTTCCAGTCTAAGATCTTCTATGGAACCCATCAAATCTTGTATAGACTGAATATAGTTTTGTGCTGTATACACAGCAGAACGTACATCTACTTTCATATTTTCCTAGTTATTCTATCTAGCTTACATGACAAAAATTCATCGGATTCTACCCCTTACATTACCCATTCTATCACCGCTGATAGCGATCGCACTCGCCCTCGGAGTCGGCGCTATCCTCATTCTGCTAGCAAAAGCCAATCCCATCACCGCTTACACCATTCTGATTCAAGAATCTCTCACCAACTATTACGGTTTTGGTAATATGCTAACCAAAACGGCACCTTTATTGTTATCCAGTTTAGGTGTATTGCTAGCATTAAAAGCAGGCTTATTTAATATCGGCGCCGAAGGACAAATTTACATGGGTGGACTCGGTAGCGCTTTGGTGGGATTATTCTTGCCAGGAATACCAGGATTGATTCACGTACCCCTAGCATTATTTGGAGGATTTCTTCTAGGTGCAATTTGGGGATTGATTCCCGGATATTTGAAAGCAATTCGAGGTGTAAATGAAGTAATAACTACGTTATTACTCAACTACGTAGCGCTAAATTTTATTGGATATTTAGCCAACAATCCTTTAAAAGAACCCGGTGCGCCGAGTGCTTATTCTTCGCTGATTTCTGAATCTGCTAGATTGCCAATTATTATGCCTCAAACCCAAGCTCATGCGGGGATTTTTATTGGGTTATTGGCGACGGTAATATTGTGGGTAATCTTGGCGCGATCGCCTCTAGGATACCAAATCGAAGCCGTCGGTTTAAACCCAGTTGCGGCGCGTTATGCCGGAATGTCAGTAGAAGGCACGATCGTTGCTGTGATGGCGATCGCAGGAGGATTGGCGGGATTGGCGGGTGCGGGTGAGGTAATGGGGCTAAAATATCGATTATTTGACCGATTTTCCCCCGGATATGGATTTGATGCCATTGCGATCGCTCTCCTGTCTCGCGGTAACATTGGCGGTATCCTCCTCACCTCCGTCTTTTTCGCCATCCTCCGCACAGGTGCAAATGTCATGCAACGCAGTGCAGGTGTTCCCGTTACTGTCGTTTACGCCATCCAAGGATTAACCGTATTATTTATAGCCATTAGTTTTGCCATTGAAAGACGGATAAATCGCTTGTAATTGCAGATTGCAAATTGCAGATTTCAGATTTAATTCAACTTCAACATGCAAAGAAACCGGGTTTCTCTGAAAAATCGTCGGTAACCAGAGATCTACGCAGAAACCCGGTTTCTAGGAGCGCCAAATCTAAACTCTAAAATCTGAAATCTAAAACGATTAAAAAGAATACCCTTTCGACTCAAACATCTCCTCGCAACACACAGGAGTAATATCTTTAAATCCCAAACTTTCCAAGTGCGATATCCATTCAGAGGGAGTATCGTCTTCAAATTCTAGCGCCCCTAATAATCTTGCCACGTCAACAACTTCTGGAACCGTCCAAAGCATATAACCTTGCCAATTCACCCCCAAACAAAGCCACCCCGGCACATTACCATTGTTAAACTTATTTGCACCTTCACAACTAGCTCTGAAGCAGTAGATTTGACCTTTTGCCATAGTGAATCTGTTTCTCTATTTTGTTGCTCAAATTATGCGGATTGCAACGAGCGTATTGTCAGAGTATCTTGACATACACAAAGGCTGCGAGGCTCGCATATTCCTATAAAATTTAAAACAGCATTTCGTTCACCCTCTAAAAACTATTGAATTTCTTCAACAAGTTAGTGCCATCTATCCGGGGGGAGAAGAGCGAGCCATCGATAATCTAAAATCAATTAATGATTAACTTTCTAACTGACTATCTAGTTGCCAGCTTACGCCTTGCAGTTCCCTTAGCCTTTGCAGCGCTTGGAGGACTGTTATCAGAACGTTCTGGCGTGTTAAATATTGCTTTAGAAGGAATGTTACTATCTGGTGCATTCGCTAGTGCTGTCGGCGCTTTTTTTACCGGCAATAGTTGGCTAGGAATTTTATTAGCCATCTTCCTTGGCGGATTGGTAGGAATTCTCCACGCCTATCTTTGCGTCACCCTACGAGTAGATCAATTAGTTTCCGGATTGGCGATTAATCTTACCGCAGCGGGATTAACTTCATTCTGGGCGCGGATTTTGTTCAATAGCGGACAAGCGCAGTCGTTACCAGGCATTAATATTATCGGCATTCCCGGCTTAAAAAATCTCCCAATTGTGGGAGATATCCTGTTTAACGAAGATCCGCTTGTTTACCTGTTGTTTTTATTAATTCCTATTCTAACTTATATCCTATTTCGCACCAGCATCGGTTTATCCTTGCGAGCAGTTGGAGAATACCCCCGCGCCGCAGATACAGCCGGAATTTCTGTGAAATTAGTGCGGTATGTAGCCGTGACTCTCAGCGGTTGTCTTGCCGGATTGGGAGGCGCGTATCTAGCTTTAGTACACGTCAAATTTTTCGTAGAAGATATGAGTGCAGGCAAAGGTTTTATTGCCCTAGCTGCGTTAATTTTTGGCAGGTGGCATCCCGTCAGCACATTTTTTGCTTGCCTGTTATTTGGTGCAACAGAAGCATTGCAACTGCGAATTCAAGCGTTTAACTTAAATATTCCCTATCAATTTTTAGTCATGTTGCCTTATCTGATTGCCCTATTCGCGTTAGTGGGATTGGCAGGAAAGTCTACCCCGCCCGCTTCTCTGGGCATTCCTTATATTCCCCAAAGTCGCGATCGCTGACTGCATGACTGCACTCAGCGATCGCTCAAATTAACCTACGACCAAATCTTTAATGGCTCTAAGCTTATCTACTTTAATATTGATACCAAATTGTATCAAAACTTACCTTTATTGTTCAAGAAGTGTTGTGTGATACCAATTTTTTGAAAAATAAATAATTTTATGAGCTTTTTACTACTTTTGATAGACTTTTATACTACTTTCGATTGATGGACAAAAGCCAATTATGAATGATAGCTTACAGTGAAGTAAAAGAGATATTTTTATACCTAAAAACTGAAAAAAGCTAGACAAGGAGAGAGACAAGCTCATGAGTAACTCAAAACTAAAAGTTTTACTTGTCATTGAACAATGCAATCCAGATTGGGCTTCTGTCCCCCTTGAAGGATATAATTACTACAAGGAAATTAGCAAGTTAGTCGATGCAACGCTTGTCACCCATGAAAGAAATAAGCAGGCGATTGAAAATAAAAAAAAGCATCAAAACGTTGTTTATATACGCGAGAGTAAATTCAGCAAAATCTACCATGAGTTTGTCTCACATGTTGCAAATATGGGACGATTCAATTGGCCTCTTTACAACGCATTGAATTACCTAATCTATGCCGAATTTAATCACCAGGTATACGAAAAATTCAAAAATCAAGTACTCCGGGGAGACTATGACTTAGTTCATGCAATAACTCCGATGATGCCTCGATATGCGGTTAAAATAATTAAAGCATGTAAAAAGACTCCTTTTCTTATAGGGCCAGTTAATGGCGGTGTTCCTTTTCCAGCAGGTTTCCAAGATATAGCCAAACAAGAATTTGCTTACTTGAATTTTTTAAGGGCAGTTGGTCGATTCTTGATCCCAGGGTATAGAGAAACTTATCAGAAAGCAGACAAAATATTAGCGGGTTCGACTTTTACATTAAATCTGTTGAAAAATTTGTTTTCACTCCCTGATGACAAAATTAGCTTGTTTTATGAAAATGGCATTTCAAGTAGTTTTTTACATGCCGAGCCTACCCGGAAAGACAACAACAAGGTTAACTTACTCTTTGTGGGCAGATTAGTACCTTATAAAGGTGCGGATATGTTGATTGAAGCGATCGCTAAACTTGCAGACTCAATCAAGGAAAAAATCTTGCTAACAATTGTGGGAGATGGTTCGGAGAAAAGCAGCTTAGAAGCTAAAGTCCAGGAGTTAAATTTAGGCGAAATTGTCAAATTTACAGGCTGGGTTAACCAAGAAGAGACACTTCTATATTATCGCAAATCAGATATATTTTGCTTCCCTTCAATTCGAGAATTTGGGGGCGCAGTGGTACTGGAAGCGATGGCTTGTGGACTTCCTTGCATTGTGGCGAACAATGGTGGAATTGGGGAATATGTAACAGAAGAAACCGGATTTAAGCTCGATCCGATTTCTAGAGACTATTTAACGCAAGAGTTAACCCAAAAAATTCAAATTCTGGTTGAAAACGAAGAACTAAGGCAAAAGATGTCTGCCAAATCAATAGAAAGATCTCGAGAATTTACCTGGGAAGAAAAAGCCAAAAATATCGTCGAAATCTACCATGTAACGATTGATAATCGCAATCAGAAACACCCCTTGCCTTACTTAGTGCCATACATGCGATCGCCTGCATCCCCAAGTCCAGGAATGATATAACCGTTTTCGTCCAAATACTCATCAATCGCAGCCGTATAGATAGGCACATCCGGATGTTGCGCGTGAAAATGGGTAATGCCTTCGGGTGCTGCTAACAAGCATAAAAATTTAATTGATTTTGGGTTAACTTCTTTCAGTCTATCTACCGCAGCAACTGCTGAATTACCCGTTGCTAGCATCGGATCTACTATTAACACATCTCGCTGCTCGATATCGTGGGGTACTTTAAAATAATATTCAACTGCTACGTGGGTAATTGGGTCGCGGTACAATCCAATATGTCCCACCCTGGCTGAAGGAATTAATTCTAAAATTCCGTCTAAAAGACCTTGCCCTGCCCGCATAATCGATACTATTACCATTTTCTTATCGGGGGCAAGCATCGGCGCAATCATCGGCGCAAGTGGCGTTTTAATTTCTTCGTATTTCAGCGGTAAATCTCGCGTCACTTCGTAGGCTAACAAAATGCCAATTTCTTGCAAAAGTTGACGAAATTTCCCCGTACTGGTTTGCGCTTGACGCATCAGCGTCAACTTGTGCTGGATTAATGGATGATCTATGACTGTAACTTCGGCTATCATTTGTTGTTACTTATTAGTTATTGCTACTTTTAGATTTCAGATTCTAAATTTAACTTAAATCTAAAATCTAAAATCTAAAATCTAAAATTAAAACACCGTTCCATCACTTTCTATTTTAATTGGCGGCACTCCACCTGCTCTTAATTGTGCGGCAATTTTTCTGCCAGCATTCCAAGTTCCTCCTTGTAAAATTTTGACTAGGGGTAATTCGGATTGGTTCAGGTTCAACTTGTCTCGAATCGCTGCGGCAATTCGATCTAAGAGAATCACGGTTAATGCCCGCCATTCAACGATCGCTTCAGATCCAGGCAAGTGACTTTTCTGAAGGATATCCTCCCTGGCGACTTGGATCAATCCCATATCCAGGCATAATCCACCATTGCGATATTCTGGCAATCCCGTCATCTCCTCTAATCCAGTTATTTCTACGCCGAGTTCTTGGAGGGGTTCTAGCAGCGAGTAGGTTAACCACTGGGATAGTTTGTGGAATGGGATATAGCGATCGCTCTCTTTCTCCCCCCCTAATGCTGGATGAATCCACACATCCCCTAAGTTTACTCCTGTAATGGTCACGCGCCCAGGCCAAATTTCCCCCATTCCCTCTAAAACCGCACTTAGTACCAAGGATGCAGGTAACTGAGTAAATGTACTTAATTTATTTGGGAGCAGATAATCAACTAAGTTGCCGGGGCGCGGGTTTTCGTCGCCAAAAAATAGCGGATTTTGAGTTAGTATCTCTCCTAATCGTTGCAGCAATTTAACGCGCCCCTCTAAACCTACTAACGGGTTTTCTGAACTTACTTGAAATCCTTGGGCTAGCTTTTCTATTGTTATTCCTTGCAATCCTTTTGCATCTGCTTGTAAAGGTTGTTCTGGGTTACTAGAAAAAGCACCTTGACAAAACATCCTAAAACTCGCTACTGCCAACCCTTCGGAACGGCGAAATATTTGTCTAGTTTCTGGTTCGTAATATTGCCAATCTGCACCCGCGCCCGCATCGAGTAAAACGCTGATAATGGCTAGATCGAATTTGAGTTTCGCTGTTGCAATTGGTGTTAAATCTAGCTCTAATTTGGCAAGGCGCGAACTATCCCCCACCTCGAAATGTCGCCAGCGACTGTGAAAAGGGATGTTGAAATCGGGATAATTTTCCCGCATCACGTCGATGACGTAATCCGCTGTTTTGTCTAAGTTGGATAAGTCGCAGCGAAAGTAATTGAGTTGGCGATCGCACGCTAATTTAAATATGCGATCGCACCTTTCCCTAATCGCCGCCGGAGTCCTCAAGTATGCGATCGTTTGTTGGTCATTCATAAAGCAAAACCCTTCGTTCACAGCAGTAGGGAACATCAATCAACTTTGTCGCCAGCACAAAATTCCTCGGTTGCCGTGTCCCTACCAATGATTCAGATACAACCAGATTTGATATTAACGTAAGTTGCTAGTTATCTCAAACAAACTGCTAATGGCTAATCTCACATCTTGCACCTAAGAGATAAACAGCCTCCAAATAAATTTGGGGCTGAAAGCTTAAGTTAGCTAAAGCTAACTACAATCAAGGTTTTATCCCGTTTCAACGGGTTTTAGCTTAAAGCTGCGAAATTTATTTCTGTTGGCTCTGGTGCAAGATGTGAGTAATCCGAGTAAAAACTCTTTAATCGTTATTCCTTACTGAGCCAAGAAACTGGCGAATCGTCACCAGCTGATAAAAACTGAGACTATCGCCAGCGTTGGTACAAAGTCGTTATCAGATTTGATCGAAGACTAATCAGTTGTTGCGATCGCTCGGAATTCGCTTGGTAACTATACTCATGACTTCCCCATTGGGAGCAGGCATGAGGAAACTCCATTCGCTCACCTGGGCGAAATTGAGCTTGTAAAGCCAACGAATCGTGTAACTGACTCCATAGTGCGAGCCAAAAATCATTACCCTGACAACTTCGCGATCGCCCAAGGGAGCTGGTAGAGTATCAAGACCAGGAATCACCGAAGGTAAAGTGTCGCCACCCCCAGGCACGAAGCCCTGAGTTTGCGCGTAAACGAATTGCGGCGGGAAACTTAGTGTAGTTCCCCACCCGATGCCAAAGTTTGTCATGATTAATGTACCTCTTGATTTATCTCTTGTAGGTGGCGATCGCATTTAGCTGTGCAGGCGTGGTGCGATCGCTTTGTCATTAAGCCTATAATAAATCTGTCATTATGACAAGCTTTTTGGGAACTGTCTCGACCTTGAAAGCTCGTACAATGCGTTAATGTGCGGCGGTAAGCTCTCCTCTAAAATCTGTCGCTGTGTCCAGAGCGCATCCAATAAACACAAATAATTGGTCACTTCTGGTGGTACGGTTCGCTGGCTGCTTCCCTCTACAAACCAGTGATATACAGTATCAGCACTTTTGCCAGTTAGTTGGGCAAGCTCTTGCCTAGTCAAGTGCCACTTGGCGATAAATTCTTTTGGATGCATTAAAGCCCCCTGGTGCGGAACACTGTAAGCGCTTCTCTTTCGCAAGCCAGATGTAAGCGATATAAATCGTAGCCATCTGGCAATAGAGAACCGTCTTTAAACTTAGAAAAACCCAGAAAGTTTAACAATCTTGCACCAGCAGAGTACTCGGCGATCGCCCACGCTGAGAGTGGATATGCGACGTGTCCAGATGCAAGCCAGTAACCGATTCCAAGTTTGAGCAGCATAGGCAGCGGACTACCCCAGCCCCGCAGGTCGTTCCGCACAACAATCCCAGAAAAATACCAGTCACTCACCGGACACTGCTCGCATTCAGTGAGTGTGACGGGGGTTAAATCAGACTCTTCCATCTGACCAGTAGAAAACAAGAGCGCTTGCTCTGGGTACAGGGGATAAATGCCAATCGAAGCGGCTATTCTCCCTTGGGATATCAAATTTCTGGAACCGAACTCGTAGCGCCGCCACCAAGCAGAAAATTCCTCTAAGGTTAGACTACAGTTTCCATAAGCTTCGCTGTCGATTCGCCAGAGTTCTTCGAGGCGCTCTAGTGTGTCGATGGTTTCAACAACTATTTCTGACTTCGGTTCAAGCACTTTGAGCAGTTGTTCGCAGGCAGCAACGTGCGGGGAAAGGTTTGTCATAAAGACTCTGATTAATTTGTCATGATGACATAGTAACTAGATAAGGCAAGAGGTAGGGATAAGTAAAGATGAGCTATTGCCTCAATCCGCTGTGTCCGCATCCTGAAAATCCTAGCCGCAGTGATGTTTGTCTGAGCTGCGGTCAAAAGCTTTTGTTGTGCGATCGCTATCGGATTATGCAACCTTTGGGTCTAGAGCAGTTCAGCGCCAAGTTTCTAGCAATTGATGAAAGCCTGCCAGGTCGTGGCTTTTGTGTTATCAAGCAATTGCGTCCATCAACCACGACACCGGCAGCTTCCCAGATGGCGCGACAATTGTTTCAGCATGAAGCGATGACGCTGGGCAAGATTGGCAATCATCCCCAAGTGCCGCGATTATTAGATTATTTTGTAGCCAATCAGCAGTTTTACCTGTGCCATGAGTACGCTGCTGGCTTAACTCTACAGGAGGAAGTTAAACAAAACGGCTCCTATAGCGAAGCAGAAGTCAAACATTTCTTGAGGGAGATCCTGCCGGTATTAGAATATATCCACAGCCAGCAGGTAATACACCGAGACATTAAACCAGCTCACGTGATTCGTCGCGCTCAAGACGGCAAGCTGATGTTGACAGGTTTTGGGCTGGTTAAAAATCAACCCAACCAAAACCAGGCAAACAATTTCTCACCAATCGCCTTAACCGCTTATGCTGTCGGCACGCCTGGATTTGCACCCCCCGAACAAATGGCGCTGCGTCCAGTCTACGCCAGCGATATCTATGCCTTGGGAGTTACTTGCATTTATCTGCTGTGCGCCAAATCTCCCGAAGATTTGGCACACAATCCTTCAACAGGGGAAATGCTCTGGCAGAGTAACGTCCAGGTTAGCCAAGATTTTGCAGAGGTACTGAGAAAAATGTTACAGATTTCAGTTTGCGATCGCTACCAAAATGTTAGCGATATTATCGCAGCGCTGAATTAACTACCTTAAGGCCATATTAAGCCTAACGACTAAAACAGATAACGTTAATAATGCCGTGTCCCGGCTTCTGATTACGGGTAATCTTAAGGACATGATATGACGCAGAGAAACCGGATTTCTATTGATTCTATGCAAAAACCCGGTTTCTCAGAGCTTCGCTAATCTGCCAAATTTCTACCTTTAATTTCTGCCAAAGTTGTTGCATCTGGTACGATATCTGGCGTGTAATAACCAGCGGCTTTTTTGGCAGCAATTTCTACCTGTGCGTCTTCTGGAATCCAATCTTCTGGGATGGGAATGCGTTCAATTACATCAATTCCAGAATTGACGATCGCATTGTATTTCATATCGCTCATCGACACTAAGCGATCGATGCGTGTAATTCCCAACCAGTGCAGTATATCTGGCATTAATTCTTGGAAGCGCATATCTTGCACCCCGGCGACGCATTCGGTGCGGGCGAAGTAGGCATCGGCGCGATCGCCTCCTTCCTGGCGCTTGCGGGCATTGTAAACCAAAAACTTGGTCACTTCCCCTAACGCCCTGCCTTCTTTTCGCAAGTATACTATTACACCTGCTCCCCCTGATTGTGCGGTCTGGATGCAAACTTCTATTCCATGCACTAAATAAGGACGACAGGTACAAATATCCGAACCAAATACATCTGAGCCGTTGCACTCATCGTGGACTCGCACGGCTAAGGGTTTGTTGGGGTCTGTAATAGCTGCTACATCTCCAACGATATAAACCGTGATACCACCGATAGGGGGTAAGAAGGCGTGCAAATCCGGGCGCGTTACCAATTCGGGGAACATTCCCCCCGTTTGCTGAAACAGAATCCGGCGCAAGTCGCTTTCTTTGACGCCGAGTCGGTGGGCAATACCCGGCAAGTACCAAACTGGATCGATGGCGGCTTTTGTTACCACCAAGCTACCGTTGCTTTTTAAGATTTCCCCGTCAACTTGCAAGCGCCCTTTGGCAATGCAATCTTGCAGTTCGGGCAGGGTAATGTGCGCTTTGGTAACCGCGATCGTGGGGCGAATATCGTATCCTTGTTCGTAATACTCGGCGTATGCTTCTCCCACCATTGCGCCAAACGGATCGAGGGAAACTATTTTTTGCGGATCGAACCAACTGGGATATGGCCCAATTTGCACCACGGGGGCGGTATTGGTCAAGTCTGCCCGATGATCGCTTTGCAGGCTTCCAGATGCGATCGCCAATGCCCGATATACTGCATAGGAACCTGAGTGGGTGCCAATAACGTTACGATGGGCAGCGTTTCCCAATGTCCCTATTATCGGCCCCCGTTGCCGCGGATCGCTTTCTCCCCAACGTATCGGTATCGGTTTCGCCCCGGATCTGCCAGGGTGGGAAGTTAAAACGATGTGCTTGTGCTTAGAGACTGATGTTGGTTGTTGCATATCAAGTTCTCCAGAAGATGCACTGATGATTGACTCAATTTGTCAAGTATGCCAAATCTTGTCGCGCGATCGCCCTGACGCCAAAACAAAAATTGTGTCTGGTTTCACATTTTGCCCGTTTTATAGTACATTCGTATTGGTAAAGTACAACCCCAGCAGCCTGGTGCGTTACCCAGGCTGTTTTTTTATTGCACAAAGCTATTTTGGGGTGGCTCGACCGGAAAAGTATAGAGTTAGCGATCGCGCGGATAGAATGGGGTTACAAACGCTACAATTTGGTGAATTGTAACAAACCAATGTGGCGATCGCTACAATTTTCTCCTATACCTTTAGATGGATGGCTGTGGTAATGGGATTGAATTATGCTCATACAGTCTACGTCTTAGGAGGGAAGCTAAAAAATGGAACCCAAATTAGACGGAAAACAGCGATTCTCTGGAATCTTTGAGGAATTTGCAGCGCAAATCTTTACAAAAACGGTTCTTCCGTTTGCAGAAGCGGCTAATCAACCTTTAGAGACAGAAACTATCCAACAGGAAATAGCGCTTTCCGAAAGGTGTAAAGAAGCGGTTGCAGAAGCTGGACAGGTGATAGAGAATCTAATGGCTGAGGTAATTGCCGAGCTAGTTGCCGAAAAGCAAGCGCAATTCGAGGCAATGGCAAAAACAATGACTGAGCTAGCTGAGAACAAGCAGGCACCATTTAATGGCAAGGCAGCCTATACCTATGCTACGCAGGAGAGATCAAAAGTAGCTGTAAAGTTGAACCAGCCAAAAGCCATTAACGCTAACGATTTGCGCTTGCTACTAATGCTGGGATTGGGCGTGCTGACGATCCAACAGTGGCTCGATAAAGGGTTTCAAATTGAGGACTTACCTTGGTATATATTGACTTGCTGTGCGTTGGACGCCTCGATCAAATCTAGCCACAAGAGTGCAAACTTGCAAACCGAAACTAGCTGAGCCAGCGAGACTCCCTAGCTAAAACAGAGATAGGAACTCAAGTTGCTAGTTATCTCATGCATAGCCGCTAATGGCTAATTGCTAATCTGGGTAAAAATCCGATAATAGCAATTAGCCATTAGCAATTAAAAACTGGCGTTACTACCAAATCCGCGCTAACTATCAAGGCGTATCTATTTACGCAGAACTTTTTGTTCAGGGTGACTACTAAAAAGGATAAATTCTGATGATTCAAGCCATACATACTGCCGTCAAAGGCAGAACTAGATATAAAATTCATCAACTTTACGGCTCCAAGTCGTTAAAAACATACCTGGAGCGATCGCTTGTGGAGAAGGAAGAAATTAAGGATGTTTCTGCCAATCCACTAACGGGCAATATTCTTGTCCTTTATCATCCAGACAAAACCCCAGATGAAATTGCATCGCTGATTGCAGAAAGTGTATTAAATTACAATTCCCAGCAGGAGCAAGTCCAGGCAGAAAATTGCGAAACCCTACAACAATTGGCACAAATGGTTGCCGATGCTGAAGCAGAAGCGGTAGAAGATCGGCAACTTCTGGTAACTGATGCTAGTGAATTTGCAGCTTCCTCAGAAGAATTGAGACAAATAATTGCCGATGCTGAAGCAGAAGCGACAGAAAATCAGCAACTTGTGGTAACTGGTGCTACTCAAGTTAAACAGTCTGCAAAGAATGGCGCACCAGCCTTGTAGTTCCCAAAAACGGAAACAGGAAACTGTTACCTGTTGCCTATTGCCTGTTCCCTTCTTCGGTGATGAAAGAGGGATAAGTGCTACGCATCCCATCAACAACAAGGAGAAAATTTGGTGATTCAAGCCATAAATACTGCCGTCAAAGGCAGAGGGATATTTGACACTCTCCTAGCTAAAGCTGAGGAGATTCTGTACTCAACGTCAGAGTTTGCTCTAGCAGGCTTGCACCAACTAGAGTAGTGACCCCAACTCCTACAGCGTTTCTTCCGGGATGCCCTCCCGTAGCTTGCAGAGCAAGATTTAAAATATTTATCGCCGCAGCGTAACCAGCAATTGCTAAGGCAGCTTCTAATCTTTTTTTACCCAGATTGCTCATACTCCTATCTCCTCCAGAGCCATATCTACTTTACTCACATCTTGCACCTACCCGATAAACAGCCCGCAAATAAATTTCACATCTGAAAGCTTAAGATAGCTAAAACTAACTAAAATCAACGTTTTAACCCGTTTCAACGGGTTTTAGCTTTAAGCCGGAACTTTAGTTCTCGGCTTGGTGCAAGATCTGAGTTTATCAACTTTTCAAGTTCCTGACTCGCTGCGTCAACTTGAGTGAGAGAATATAGAAAGATTGCTAAATCGGAGAAGGAAACGCTTATGACGATTCAAGTCGGCGATAAAATTCCGTCGGTTGATTTGTTAACGATGACGGCTGATGGGCGTCAAACCATATCGACTGACGAATTATTTAAAGGCAAAAAAGTAGTATTATTTGCTGTTCCCGGTGCATTTACGCCCACATGTTCGGAACAGCATTTGCCCGGTTTTATTACCTATGCTGATGAAATTAAAGCTAGAGGCGTCAATACTATCGCCTGCATCGCCGTTAACGATGTTTTTGTCATGGATGCTTGGGGGAAAAATCAAAATGTCGGCGATAAAGTATTGATGCTTGCTGACGGCGACGGTGAATTTACCAAGGCACTGGGGTTAGAATTAGACTTGCGGGGCAAGGGTTTGGGCTTGCGATCGCAACGCTATGCCATGATAGTTGAAGACGGTGTAGTCAAATCCCTGCAAATCGATCCACCTAAAACATTTAAACTTAGCAAAGCTGAAGCCGTTCTAGAAAGATTGTAGAGAATTTCATATTTGAGATTTGCGATTGCAGATTTAATATCATGTCCGGTAGTAAAGGTTGTGTCTGGTAGGGGCGGGTTTTACCAGTCACCTTTGAACCCAAGCTAATTATGTTGATAAACTCGCCCCCTGCGCGATGCCGATGCAACCGGACATGATATAAAGCGTTATTTCTGCTAAAATCTGCAATCTTAAATCTGCAATCTGCAATTTTCCTCAATTTTCCTCAAGCTTCAATTTACCATTACTCGCGCTAACATCTCGGCGTAAGGTGATTGATGCAGGTGCGCTTTACCTACCGATCCGAAGAGTTGCAATTTTTCTGCAACTACCGCTTGCATGGATGCGATCGCACTCCCCGTCAAATCGAGTAAATCGGGGGTTTTAGCAGCGTTCAACTGTTCTTTTAAAGAGCGCATATAAGCCTGACGGACTTCAGTATTGACGTTAAATTTACATACGCCCAATTGTATCGACTTGCTAATCATCGAAGCAGGTAAACCGGAAGCGCCGTGCAATACTAACGGAATGCTAATCAACTTACGAATTTTTGCCAATCGGTCAAAATCTAACCTGGGTTCGCTGCGATATTCCCCATGCACATTCCCAATTGTCACGGCTAAAGCATCTACCTCTGTCGCCGCTACAAATTCCACCGCTTGCACCGGATCGGTCATTTTTGCTTCTTTTTCGGCGATGCTTAAACCATCTTCTGTGCCGCTAATTCTGCCTATTTCTGCTTCAACTGCTGCCCCATAAGTATGGGATAACTGCGTCATTTCTTTGGTAAATGCTAAGTTCTCGCTGTAAGGTAAATGAGAACCATCTGCCATAATTGAATTCATTCCCGCTGCCAATGCGGTTTTAATTGCCGCAGCGGAAGTGCTGTGATCTAAGTGAACTGATATCGGTACCGTGGCGGCGCGCGCTGCTTCCAAACAAAGCGCTACTAGAGGAGATCCGCCAGCTGTCAGGGAACTAGGGTGAATTTGCAGCATGGCTGGACTTTGGTGCGCCTCTGCCGCGCCGATAACTGCTTTTACCCCTTCCAAGTTATAGACATTAAACGCGCCGATGGCGTAGATATTGCGGCGGGCTGTTTCCAACAGTTCCAGCGTAGAACTCAGCATAATTGCTATCCAGATAGATAACTTATTTTAGAATTACCCGTGCCTCAAGATAGCGGTGCTGAGATTGCTTTTTTACCATTGTTGGAGATGTTTGTGCCTTTGAACCTCTGACTCTAACTTAATCATCAGGTCAATCATCATTCTGACGTGGTCGATGGTTGCAGTCAAACCACCTTCGCCGACAAGACAGCCGTAGCGAGGCAAGTTTTCTTTTGGGTGTTGCCAGCGCAACCATAGTTTACCGTTAATCAATTTTGTACTGATCGACCAGCCTTTATAGCGTCCAGGAATTTGCTCAATGTCGGCTTTGTAGGGATTAGATTGCGGTAAGGTTTGTCTTTGGCTAGTTAACAACATAGTTGGGGCGTTTTAAATCCATCAATAAATGGGAACACTAAAAAGTGAACTTCTGTAGAGCGTAAAGTATAGGTGTTTGTTTCTAGTTAAACAGAGTATTTTTACCAGAGCTTCACCCGTTCTAGGTATCTTCACCAGAAGTTCATAAAGTTAAATATCCGGGAAAATCCCGTTACGAGTTGCGATCCAACTCGTTCACAATTAGCGATCGCTCTCTTTGCTTCAGCGCGATCGCTTCCGCTAGAGTTTGTGACTTGAGGCAGTTTCAGCCTGTGACTCAAATCAATTGCACCCTGTGATTTGAATCATATAGCAGATTGAGCTATTCTGGCAAGCCTGAGTACCCGCTCCAGAACGAGAATCGGGGCTTTATAGCGATATTATTTACAGAAATTTTATAAAAGAGGCCGAAATCTTATTAAAAGTAAATATTTTTTGTAGCAAAGCTTTACTTAAAGATAATTTAGCCTAAAATCGGGCGATCGCGCCCGATTTTGGGGATTAAACAGGGGCGAGATGGTTTCCCAGTAGCGAGAAGAGGCGCACAGATGCGCGCCCCTAGCTTAAGGCAACCAGAAATTGGGTAAGAAAGAACTCAGAGTATGGCGTAACGATTGGTTAAGCGATCGCGCCATCTGAATGTGCAGTTCATCCGCCTCCACAGGGATGATTTCGGCTTTACTTCCCTGCTGCAAGCGATCGATAACTAAATTCGCGGCTTCCAAACCTGTCACATAAGCCTTTTCTTGCGACCATGAACCGTGACGGTTAACGATCCAATCCCCACTCATGAAAGCATTTTCAAAACTGGTCACCGCAGGCAGCATATACTGATAGCTACCCGGTGCAAAATGGGTAACAGCACGGGGTAATCTAATCACGCTGCTATCGATTACTTTCGCTTGACCAAAAGTGGGAACGCAGGCGGCTAAATCGCGCTGTACAATCGGCACAATTTCTTCATCGCTTAAAGGCAAAAACTGATTCGCGTGATAGAAATCTGCTTCGATAACCGTACCCGGTTCATCGCGATATTCATCATGCAGCGCATTCAAATCGAAAAACGTCCATCCTGTCGTCGGATTAAAACCGAAACAAGCATTAGAAGGCAAAGGAATATCAATTTTGCGGTCGAACCACAACCGGGTAGCCAAAACATCAACCGCGCCCAAATTCATCACATCGCGGAACTCCTGGCGTTTTTGCAAGCTAGGACTGCCGGAGATAATTTTCTGCATTCCAGTTACCCCAACCGCAAAAATAACCGCATCGGCGTCGAAGGTTTCATCCCCACAAACAACGCCAGTGACGCGATTGTTATCAACAATTAAATCGCTGACGCGGCGATTTGTTGCCACCTTACCCCCGGCTTTTTCAATTTGGTCTACCCAAGGACGGAAGATTTTTTCGCCTACCGTACCCCGACACCAAACCACATCAAAATCTGGTTGATGCGCCAGGATAAAAAAGTACAGCATTCCCAAAGTAGCAGCCGCCGAACATTGTTCCCCAGGGGCAAACAAACCCACTAACAACATCGGTTCAAAAGACTCGCGGTAAAGCCTTGCAGAAACGCCAAATTGCTTAAATAATTCGCGGGCAGTGACGCCATCGTAGCGTCGCCAAGCGGCATCGGAATTATCAAAATCAACTACAGCGTAGAGTAAAGGTAAAGCAGAAAGGCGATCGATTAATGGTAACCGTTTGAACTGGGTATAAATAAAAGTGCCCAGAGGCGAAGGCAGTCGCGGCAAATCTTGAAAAATTGGCGATTCCACTTCCAACCCTGCGGGAGAATACTGAGAAGAACGAGTCCAAGGTGTAAAAGGACTCAAACCCAATTCTCGCACCAGTTTAAAGATATTGTTGTAGGGATACCAAAAGCCGTGAATACCAGCTTCTACAGAACGTCCCCCCGCCGTTTTCCATCCAGCGACTAAACCGCCTGGATAGGAGCCAGCTTCTAGTAAAGTAACATCGTAGCCTTGTTTAGCCAGGTGGTAGGTGGCGCCCAAACCTGCCCAACCCGCGCCGACAACAACCACCCGTGGAGTTTGCGATTTATCTGACATTGTGGATCGAGGAATTCTTTGTTTAGCTTAAACTGCGGTGGGTGTTACTAAGTTCCGCAACGCTTTGCAATTGTTATGATAAACTTTATTCACAACTGCTATATCATAAAAATGACAGTTAGCAAAAATCAATTCTACATTTCCCCAGAAGACTACCTAGAGGGCGAGCGAGTTAGCCCAATCAAACACGAGTATAGACGCGGACACGTCTATGCAATGGTTGGGGCAAAAAAACCTCATATAGTTATCGCTAACAATTTAATTAGCCTGTTCGTTAATCATTTAGATAACAGTCCCTGTCTCGTTCTCAACTCAGATATTAAAGTCAGACTTGAAGCAGCGAACTGCTATTACTATCCAGATGTAGCTGTTACCTGTGACTCACGAGATACAAACTCGACAGAAGATTTTATTAGTTATCCCGTTCTAGTAATTGAAGTACTATCCCCCTCAACAGCAGCCTTTGACAGAGGAGAAAAATTTGCTGACTATCAAACCTCGCCATCTTTACAGGAATATGTGTTAATTAATCAATCTCAAATGAAAGTTGAGTGTTTTCGTCGTACTGAATCCGGGAGTTGGGTTTCTCAATCCTACGCACAAGGAGAGGAGGTCGAATTCGCGAGTATTGATTTTCGCTGCGATATCGTTTCGATCTATCGCAAAGTTCCTGGACTTGGGAATGCTCTTGGGTAAAGGTAAGCTGTTACGCATTTAATTTGTACATGGGGAGCTTTCTTGAGCTTTCTTGAGCTTTCTTGAGCTGAGGGAGCTAGGGAGAGGGATTGGCAGTTTTATCCCGATATTATCAATATATAAATTAGCTGCGCCTTAGCTTAGAAGCGATCGCTCACTCTTCTAAAATTTCCACTAAGTCATCAATTATCACATCAAACGTAAAGGCAAGCTTCTTCAACGCCGTATAGTCTACAGTTGCCAAGCTCTTCGAGTGGGCATACTCACATCTTGCACCTACGCGATAAACAGCCTCCAAATAAATTTGGGGCTGAAAGCTTAAGTTAGCTAAAGCTAACTAAAATCAAGGTTTTAACCCGTTTCAACGGGTTTTAGCTTTAAGCCAGAAATTTATTTCTGGGCGATCGCTCCGAGACTTCCTTCAACGTCCAACCCTTCTGGGCAGCAAATTCTTTCACCCGCAGCCTAATCAACCCCATGCCTAACATGATAAGCTGTTACGCATTTAATTTGTACATGGGCAGCTGAGGGAGCTGAGGGAGCTGAGGGAGCTGAGGGAGCTAGGGAGAGGGATTGGCAGTTTTATCCCGATATTAGAAATCAACCTATCTAACGCAAGTTGCTAGTTACAAATATGCTTGGTTTGATCCCCCCTAACCCCCTTTCAAAAGGGGGGAACCGGATTCAAAGTCCCCCTTCTTAAGGGGGATTTAGGGGGATCTAAAATGCTTGACCTCATAACTAGCAACTTGAGTTATCTACCCTGACAAAGTTTATTTTTTGACTAAAACAGCAATGTTGTTGCTTTAAGCTCGAAACTTCGTGAGTTAAGCAACAATGTTGTTGCTTTAAGCTCGAAACTTCGTGAGTTAAGCAACAATGTTGTTACTTTAAACTCGGAACTTCGTGAGTTAAACAACAATGTTGTTGCTTTAAACTCGAAAGTTCCGGTTTCGGATGAGAACGTTTTGGTTTGAAGCGAGAATTTCCGAGTCTGGGGTAACGACTGGCTTGATGTGGAGAGCGATCGCAAAGCATTTAGTTACCCTAGTTGATAGTGCAATTTCTTCATCCACTAAACGATCTTCATGACCGCAGTAATAAGCAATCCCTATCTAGAAGGCAACTTTGCCCCTATCAGATCGGAAATTACCGCAGATAACCTAGAAGTAATTGGCGAACTACCCGCCGAACTCAACGGTACATTTGTCCGAAATGGCCCCAATCCCCAGTTTCCCCCCAAAGGTCAATATCACTGGTTTGATGGGGATGGTATGTTGCACGGCGTTCAAATTAGTAACGGAAAAGCAACGTATCGCAACCGTTACATTCAAACGCGCGGATGGAAAATCGAACGCGATGCCGGACATGCTATCTGGACGGGGTTACTCGAACCTCCCCAAAGGGATAATCCCCACGGCCCCTATAAAAACGTCGCCAATACAGCCTTAGTTTGGCACGATCGTCGCTTGCTGGCACTTTGGGAAGGTGGCGAACCTCACAGCATCGAAGTACCCAGTTTAGCAACAGTTGGATCGTACACCTACGAAGGTAATTTAAAATCGCCCTTTACTGCCCATCCTAAAGTCGATCCAGTTACTGGGCATATGATGTTTTTCGGCTACTCTTTAGCCCAGCCACCTTACTTGAAATATAGCGTTGTTTCTCCAGCCGGTAAGCTGTTGCAAACCGTGCCGATTGACTTACCAGTTGGGGTGATGATGCACGATTTCGCCATCACCGAAAACTACACAATTTTTATGGATTTGCCCCTAACCTTTCGAGTAGAAAGGATGCAGCGGGGAGAACCAGCTTTTATGTTTGAAAAAGATACTCCCAGTCGCTTTGGTATCTTGCCGCGTTTTGGAGATAACAGCAGCATCAAATGGTTTGAAGCACCTGCCTGTTATGTTTTTCATACCTTAAATGCCTATGAAGATGGCGATGAAATTGTCTTGATTGCTTGTCGGATGCAAGGCACTTCCGTACTAGCTGCCACCGAAGCAGTAGAAGACAGCAAGAGCGATATTCCCTACTTGCATCGTTGGCGATTTAATTTGCAAACAGGGACAGTCGTGGAAGAATCTTTAGACGATATTCCTGGCGAATTCCCCCGCGTCAACGAGCAATATTTAGGTCGGGCGACGCGATACGGTTACATCGGACGCGCGGCAAAAAGTCCAATGCCATTGTTCGATGGTTTAATCAAATACGACTTTGTGAAAGGTAACTCCCAAACACATGAATTTGGGCGGAGACGTTACGGCGGTGAAGCTGTATTTGCACCGCGAAAAGGTGCGACAGATGAGGATGATGGTTGGTTGATAACTTTTATTTACGATGAGGAGAAAGAAGTCTCTGAATTAGTAGTTGTGAGTGGCAAAGATATTGCTACCGAACCCGTAGCGCGAATAAAAATTCCTCAACGAGTGCCTTACGGTTTCCACGGTACTTGGATTGATGGGATATAAATTTAGGGTGCGTTATGGCTACTGCCTAACGCACCTTGATCTATGCGATCGCTCGCTCTAAACCCAAGGTAATTATCTTTTTTACTGCACCATGATAAAATTTTTACTGATTGGATTAAAGTAGCGATCGCATTACCATCTCAAGTTGCAAATTTTATGAGTTATTTGCCTTACATTTCCGATAATGACCTAGAAAGTGCCGTTCAAACCGTTGTTAATTGTATTTTTCAAGTTCAAGCAAGACCAGCCGACAGTTTATATAAAAATGTTATAGATCCTTTTTCAGCTATATTTGATGGTGTGGTTAATGGCATAAGTTTTGATGATTGGCTGCTCAGAGAAAAAGTTAGGCAAGAGCAAAAAACTGTTCAAAATGCCATCGGTGAATTTCATCAAAAAATTATAGGTAGTATACCTGGTTGGCAAAATCTTGGTAGGAGCCAACTAATAGATGTTTGCAATCCTTCCCAAAAAATTATAGCAGAAATCAAAAATAAGTTTAACACTGTCAAAGGAAGTGAAAGAATATCTATTTATGATAATTTATTATATGCCCTGCAAACTACAACATATCAAGACTTTACAGCCTACTATGTAGAAATAATTCCCAAAAAAGATAGAAACAATTTAATTTATAATCAACCGTTTACTCCTTCAGATAATAAGACTAAAACAAGTCGAGCGCCCAACCAAAAAATATTAGTGATTAAAGGTCAAGATTTTTACGATCTGGCTAGTGGTGTTCCAGGAGCCTTGAGTATGCTGTTCGACGTTTTACCGGAAGCAATTAGTAAGATTGCAGGAGTGAATCAATTTACTCAAGCAGAAAAGGAAAGATTTAGAACTTTGTTTGATAGAGCTTATTGAATTAATAGCTCAGATTTAGGTAGATAACAAAGCCACGACTTACGCAAAGAAACCGGGTTTCTATGAAAAATCGTCGCTTGGAAACTAGAGATCTAGGCAGAAACCCGGTTTCTAGGCTCATCGTGCGTAAGTCCTGAAAGCATTAACTATCGCTCGTCCTAAGTGATATGCAAAACTCACGGGAACCGCATTTCCAATTTGCTTATACTTAGAACCAATTCCACCTATGAATTCCCAATCATCGGGAAAGGTTTGAATTCTGGCATACTCTCTTACAGTAAAAGGTCTAGTTTCGTCTGGGTGACAGCGCTCTGTCTGTTTTTGTGAAGGTGAAGTCGTCAGGGTTAAGCTGGGTTCATCCCAAGAAATTCGGCGCGCCATTCCAGTACGTCCACCTGTGAGATAGTAGCTTTTCATCATGTAGCTTTTCTGAATTTCTTCAGGCAAATCTCGCCAACATCCACCAGGGGGAACTTGCGCTAAAACAGCAGCTCTTTTTGGGCTATATTTCATTCCCTGAGAAGGCGGAACATCTTTTAGTGCATCTCTTAAGGTAAGTATTTTTGGTGAGGGTGCAGGATACTGAAACCGAATACCTGGACGAGTTCCAACAATAATCACTCTTTCTCGCTTTTGTGGAACATCATAATTCACTGCATTTAGTAAACTATACTGAATGTTATAACCAAGAGATTCTAGAACTGATAAAACTGTTTTAAGTGTTTTGCCTTTTTGATGGTTGATTAATCCTTTGACATTTTCAGCTAAAAATAGTTTAGGCTGTACTTGTTTAATGCAACGGGCAAACTCATAAAATAAAGTACCGCGAGTGTCTTCAAAGCCTAAACTTTTGCCTGCATAACTGAATGGTTGGCAAGGAAATCCGCCTGTTACAATATCTGCACTCATGCCTTCAAAAGAAACTTTAGATATATCGTCATGAATCACATTCCACTCTGGACGATTGTGTCGCAGCGTTGCTACAGCATCTTTATCAATTTCTATTAGCGCTTTAGCTCCTAATCCGGCTTTTTCTAATCCCAGCGCTAAGCCACCAGCTCCAGCAAATAGCTCAATTACAGTTGCAGTCGTTGCGCTCGGCTCCTGAAACGCAGGCTCGGTATATGGCAGTTCAAACAAACTTAGCTGTCGGTACATGTTCAGGCATACGTCAACTCTCTGGTAATTATTAAATTAGCTAATTAGCCAATTGTCAATATAGCTACTTAGCTAAGGTATACTAACAGAAGCTGTTCATCTTTGATAAGGCAGATGGCTCAAACACAAAGAAAGCCCGTATACATACAGCCAAAACACCACGATATTTTAAGGCGCATCGCCTACGAGCAGCGTTGTAATATATCGGACGTGTTGGATACACTGTTAGAGCAGGTAAATTGGGAAAAAGTTTCTAAGGATGCAGGGGATAAGCCCTTGCAGAGAGCGATGCAACGGGAAGGAAGCTATAAAGTTTAAAGTAAGCCAATCTATCTATGCTTAGAATTACATCGACTCTAACCGCTGGCGCAATTTGCTACTGATGGTATCGATTAAAGTTACAACGACTAACAACACGAGCATAATCGTTGCTGCTTTTGTCCGCTCAAAACTATCAATATAGGTTTTCAATTGAAACCCAATCCCACCCGCACCGACTGCACCTAAAACCGAAGCGGCGCGAATATTATATTCAAACATATATAAGGTGTAACCCAATCCCAAGGGCAACACTTGCGGTAAAATTCCGTATTGCGCTATTTGTATCCAAGAAGCTCCACCTACTCTTAAGGATTCTATCGAACGCGCATCAACCGATTCAATTGCTTCTTGATAAAACTTGGCTAAATATCCGATTGTGTAAATTCCTAAAGCTAATGTACCTGCGGGTGCGCCCAGTCCAATCGCTGCGACAAATATCAATCCTAAAACAATCGAAGGTACTGAACGGACGGCGTTTTGCAGCAAGTTAGCTATCCATTGTAACCAGCGAGGGGCTAAATTTCTGGCGCTTAAAATTGCAATGGGTAAAGATATAATTGCGCCGATTGTTGTTCCCCAAATCGACATCTGAATCGTTTCAATTAAGGCTTTGACGGCAATATCTATAATTTCAAAATTTGGAGGCCAGAAGTCTGTCAAAAAAGTCAGGACATATTTCCAGCTATCTTCGACGATCGCTTGATCTATTTTTAATCCCTGAAATGCCCAATAATAAACTAAAATAACAAATATAACAATCCCCAATCTGGTTAACCAAACCAGCGGATTTGGGGTTTTTATTTTATCGTTAGGTTGGAAGGATTTCGTCACTCTAAACTTAACTCCAATTCTTCAATTTGAAATCTGAAATCTAAAATCTAAAATTCCCTCGTGACAGGGGCCATCATAAACTATACAACCTGCATCGAGAACAATGGCGCGTTTGGCGTAAGCTGATGCGATCGCTAGATCGTGCAACACCGTGACAATCGTCATCCCTTGAGCGTGTAATTTGGCGAAGGTATCCATCACCTGGCGCGTCGCGATGATATCTAAACCCGTGATCGGCTCATCTGCGAGTAAAATTTGCGGAGATTGGATTAACGCGCGGGCGATCGCTACCCGCTGTTGCTGCCCCCCGCTGAGTTTCCCCGTTTTCTGGTATGCTAAATCTGCCAATCCCAAGGATGATAATAAATTTAGGGCAACTGCGCGATCGCTTTCTCTAAATCCCCAAACAGTCTCCCAACTCGACAATTCCCCCAAACGTCCGCACAGCACGTTATCCAAAGCAGACAATTGACGAATTAACCCCCCACCTTGAAAAATCATCGCCACATCGCGGCGAATTTTAGGCAAAGTATGAGGAGTCATCGTTAAAGTATTAATTCTGATTTCTCCCTTTTGATAGGGAACTAACCCCAACATTGCCCTGAGTAGAGTAGATTTACCAGCACCGTTTAATCCTAACAGTGCGACAAATTCACCTTGTTCAATCGTACAACTAATCCCATTCAGGATCGGACGTTTGAGAGCTTTGTTATAGCCGGTTTCTAGGTTTTCGCAGTCAATAGTCATTGGTAATTGCTAATTGCTAATTGCTAATGGGTAATAGGTAATTCGTTTTTCCGATTACCTATTACCTATTACCCATTACCTACTATGGTTCTAATCTGGCGCGTTGTAATGCTTGACGCATTGGGGCGAGGTGACGAGCGTGGTCAACTCGGCGCAACTCCGTCGAATTATACAGGGCGCGGAACATGGCATTGTTTGCAGGCTGATTTAATTTCATCAGCGCGTTGACAATGCGATCGCGCATCGGTGCTGGAACGTCGTCATCAATTACAATTCCGTGAGCTGGTACGCCGGGAATCGAATACAAAACTCGCAATTGCGACGCTTCCGCTGCCGTAATCCACGGGGGATTTAAAGCATATTCCGATACCGCGCCTACATCTGCCTGTCCCCGCAGCACTGCTTGCAACGCACTGCTGTAGCCATCCCCATAGGTAACTTGACCAAAGAAACTATCCAACCGATCCGGACCTTGGACAATCCCCCGACCGACTAAATCCCCCGTCGGAATAATAAATCCCGATCCAGAAGTGCGAGAAGCAAACGCCATTCTTCTGCCGCGCAATTGGTTGAGGGTTTGTTGCGGATTACCAAGGGTACGTAGGGGGCTATCTTTCCGCACCACCAAAATCGAATCGTAAGTATTTCCACCGGAATAGTCCGAGCGCACTTCTGCCAGTACCATCCGCGCCCCCGTCACTTGTTCGGCGCGGATAGCGGGACGGCTGCTCAAGAACGCCACATCGACGCGGTTCGCCCTCAGCGCTTCAACAGCGGCGGTTTCATCGGATACGATCGCTTCCACCGGCATACCCAATTCCCGCGACAGGAACTGCGCCACCTGATTCGCCTTATTTTGCAAGTCCGTCGAATCTCTGCGGGAAGGGAAAGCTATTCTTAGCCGCGTGAGAGTATTTTGGGCGATTGGCTGATGCACTCGATGCTCTGGAGTGTGGTGAGCGATCGCTTGCGGCACTTTCTCAACTGCATTAATGCCAATACTTGTCAGTGCTATTAGTGCTGAACTTGCACCTAGTAGTATTTTTTTTCTCACGAGTCCAACTTAAGTTTTTGTGAATAGGGAAATTTAGCCACTTTCTCTAGAAAGTTAGTGGCAACAACTGCTTAATACAGTTTTAAGCATTTGCAAATTAAAGTCAACTACTTTTGCAAAAAAAAGTCAATAAGGCCACGGTCGCGGATTTTGACACAGATGAAGGGATATTTGGTTAAATTACGGCGATGCATTCAATTTCGACTCGAACATCTTTAGGGAGACGGGAGACTTGGACGCAGGCGCGGGCGGGGGCAGTAGCTTCATCAAAAAAGCGGGCATAAACCGCATTCATCGCGCCAAAATCGTTCATATCTGCAAGGAAGACACTGGTTTTAACGACATTTGTCCAATTGGCATCAGCAGCTGTCAAAATGGCTTCGATATTAGCCATAACTTGTTCGGTTTGCTTGGTGATATCGCCAGTGCCGATAATTTCGCCCGTCTTGGGGTCGAGGGGAATTTGTCCGGCGACGAAAATCATTTGACCAGAGGCAGCGATCGCTTGATTATAAGGCCCTACAGGTGCGGGTGCGGAGTCAGTGCGAATAACTTTGCGAGTCATTACTAATAAAACAGGGAATAGAGACTAGGATTGTCCTATGAGTATGTTTACCATATTTTGAGCCAAAAAATCGCTAAAAACCCGTTTTGTTAAGAGAATGCATCAGCTTGACATAGCTAATTATCCAGGAAAAGACGAGCAATTAGCGATTAGCTACTTGCTCAATCTGCATACGTAGCTTTGCACACAGACTGCTATCAAGCCACAACAGGAGATTGTTGCTGTGTAGGTAACACAACCATCCACCTACCTGTAATTGGATCTCGATAAGCCGTAAACGGATTCGGCTTCAACTTCACTTCTTTTGACTTAACCATAAAGATACACTCCTCTCTGGTTACAAATCTATTTTACGGAACCTTTCATAACTGCCTGGGTGATTAAAGATTGGGTAAAATGTGATAACTTTACGCCTCAAGAGTGATTGCGATCGCACACAATTATAGTTATCCTAAATATTAGGGAAAATATCGCTTTTTTGGCATAGGTCATACACCATCAAATAGCGGAAATAATTTTTACAAGGAATATTTCAGTACAACGCAACATGGTAGGGACAAGGCATTAAAAAGACTTTGAGTAATGGGAAAACTCACATCTTATATCATGTCCGGTAGCAAAGGTTGTGTTTAATTTTTGATGTTGTAGGAGCGGGTTTTACCTAAAGAAACCGGGTTTCTATCGATTAATTTTCGACTTGGAAACTATAGATATACTAAGAAACCCGGTTTCTGCCAGCGAGGAATTTTTTAAACCCGCCCCGACGTGCAGCACGCGAACGGACATGATATTACACCTACCCAATAAACAGCGCGTAATTGATTTGGAGGCTGAAAGCTTAAGTTAGCTAAAGCTAACGTAAATCAAGATTTTAACCCGTTTTAACGGGTTTTAGCTTTCAGGTGTGAAATTTATTTCTGGGCTTGGTGCAAGATCTGAGAAAACTTACTTTAGCCTTAGCCCCTACCCACCGCTGATTTTACTATCTAACGCCATAAAAGAAACCCGGTTTCTGTGAAGAATCAAATCACAGCGATGCAGTCAATTTCCACTAATACATCTTTAGCCAGACGGGAAACTTGAACGCAGACGCGGGCGGGCGCAGTCGCGTCATCAAAATATTTAGAATAAACCGCATTCATCGCCGCCAGGTCATTCATATCGGCAAGATATACCGTAGTTTTGACTACATTTTCTAAACTAGCACCAGCAGCATCAAGAATCGATTTGATATGTGCCATTACCTGTTCTGTCTGCTTTGCCACATCGTCAGTATAGACAATCGTACCAACTCTAGGGTCAATAGCAATTTGACCCGCCACAAATATCATTTTACCGCTAGCAATAATAGCTTGATTGTATCGTCCTAATTGTGCGGGTACTTCCTCTGTGCGGATCACTTTGCGAGTTGTGGGTATTGAATTTTCTAGCGCTGCTGATTGATGGTTTAATTGTTCTTCAAAAGCTTCTAGTTGATAAATTCCTCCATCTGGCATGATTGCATCGCTGAGGTCTGCATTTTGGAAACTACAATTGTAAGTTCTGGCGTTAATCAAATTTGCCGATTTTAAATTGGCTCCATTCAGATTTGCTCCGATCAAATTAGCCCAGTTCAGAGTAGCTCTTTCTAAATTTGCTCTTCTAAGACATGCTTTTTTTAAGTTTACCTCTATTAGACTTGCTCCCTTGAAATTTAGCTCTGTTAAATTCATGCCAGATAAATTGGCTTTGTACAGATTGGCTTTTTGGAGCTTACATTGCTGAAGTTGTATATTTTGGAAAGTTGCTTCCGACAGATTTGCCAAAGTTAAATCAGCTCCCTGAAAACACGCATTAGTTAGATTTGCTTTGTTTAGATTTACTCTACTTAGGTTGGCATCGTACAAGTAAGCTAAGCTTAAATTTGCACTACTAAGATTGGCATCTTTCAGGTTAGCCTTGGATAGATTAGCACCAGTCAAATTAGCCTGAGTTAGGTTTAGTTTTGTTAAAGTAGCATTTTCTAATTCGGAATTAAGCAATTGGGCATTAGTCAAATCTGACAAGCTCAAATTGGCATCGATTATATCTGCCCAATTTAGGTTTGCATATTGCAAATTTACTTGAATAAAAGTTGTGTCAAGCAGGGATGAACGCTCCAAATTTGTATTGTAAAGGTTAGCTTTAGTTAGATCGGCTCCGCTCAAGTCTGCGCCGTACACATTTGCTTCACTTAGGTTTATACCACTGAGATCGGCAGCTTGTAGATCTATTCCTCTTAAGTCTTGTCTTCTAAAGTCACGTTCGCCTTTTGCATATCTTTCTAGAAGTTCATCAGCATCCATAATTACCTTCACAATCTCTGTGAGTTAGTCTACCCACCCAAGCGCTACTTCTAACACCGAACCCGCAGAGCAACATCTCTCTCTACCTCTTCTTCTTCGCGTTCTTCGCGTCTTCGCGGTTAAAATCCTCAAAATAAACGAGGACGCAACTTATAATGCCGATAAATCCAATAATCCCGCAGAATCAGATCGTGGTCAAAACAAAGATTTCCTGGAACATTCCAAGACTCAAAAACACCTAAATTCTTCGCATCATCTGCCGCTTGAGGTTCACCCATCGCCGTCGCAATAAAAACCACACTCAAAGTATGCTGACGCGGATCGCGATTCGGGTCAGAATAAACATAAAACTGTTCGATTAACTCCACCTTCAAACCCGTTTCTTCCTCAGCTTCCCGACGCGCCGCCACCTCCACCGATTCCCCATAATCCACAAAACCGCCCGGAATTGCCCATCCAAAAGGAGGATTTTTGCGTTCAATTAACACAATCGGTCTATGGGGTCGGTCAATTAACTCGATAATGATATCAACCGTAGGGGTAGGATTGCGGTAAGCCATTTGATTTTAGATTTAAGATTTCCGATTGCAGATTTTCGATTGACTTGGTTATTCGCTTTTGTAGTTTATCAAACTTACCTATTGTAGGGGCAACCTGGCAGTCGGCATTGTCTATGCCGTGCCAATGCCAGATTTACCGCTAGAGAAAGGTTTCAAACCAGAGCCAACCATGATAATGTCAGAACGGTGGCAAGCGATCGCAGGATAATTATGCCGTTTCCCAGGTCTAGTGGCATTTTGTTACACCCTACCTCTTTTCCCGGTCAGTACGGGATTGGAGACTTAGGCGCAGAAGCTTATCGATTTGTAGATTTTTTAGCAGAAAGTTCCCAACAATTCTGGCAGGTTTTGCCTTTAGGGCCGACGGGATACGGAAATTCTCCCTACATGTGCTATTCTGCCGTAGCTGGAAACCCGCTGCTGATTAGTCCGCAACGACTGTATAAGGATGGATTGCTCATCGATGAGGATTTTGCCACTTTACCAGCATTTCCAGAGCAAACGGTAGATTACGATTTGGTAATTCAAACCAAGATGCCCTTGCTAGAGAAAGCTTGGGAAAGGTTTCCCACCAACGCATCCAAAGAACTGCAATGGGAATTTCAGGAGTTTTGCGATCGCAAAGCTTACTGGTTAAATGATTATGCCTTATTTATGTCCCTCAAAGATGCCTTTGAAGGCGACAGTTGGCATAATTGGAAACCTTCAATTTCTAAGCGCAAACCAGAAGCAATCCAAAAATGGGAACGCCGACTCGCTTATGAAATTTCCTATCAAAAATTCCTGCAATTCGAGTTTTTCCGCCAGTGGACAGAACTAAAAAAATATGCCAACTCCAAAGGCATCCAAATTATCGGCGATATTCCCATCTACGTTTCCCACGATAGCGCCGATGTTTGGGCAAATCCAGAAATCTTCTGTTTAGACGAACAAACAGGCGTCCCCGCACTGATGGCAGGCGTCCCCCCCGACTATTTCAGCGAAACGGGACAATTATGGGGCAACCCGGTTTATAACTGGGAATATTTGCAAAAAACAGAGTTTAAATGGTGGATACATCGCTTCGAGGCGTTGTTAGATTATGTCGATGTAATTCGCATCGACCACTTCCGCGGATTTGAAGCATATTGGGCAGTCCCCCAAGGCGAACAAACTGCTATGAATGGCACCTGGATGCAAGCACCAGGAGAGGAACTGTTTAAACAATTAAGACACCAATTAGGTAAATTACCCATCCTCGCCGAAGACTTGGGCGTTATTACTCCAGAAGTAGAAGCGCTGCGAGATCAATTTGAATTTCCCGGCATGAAAATTATCCACTTTGCCTTTGGTTCCGATCCTGGAAATAGCTATTTACCTTACAATTATCCCAACAACTGCGTCGTCTATACCGGCACCCACGACAACGATACAACAGTCGGTTGGTTCGAGAAATTATCAGACCATGAAAAAGATTACCTGTGGCGCTATTTAGGTCGAATTGGTGAGGCAGGAATTCACTGGGATTTAGTGCGTCTCGCACTTAGTTCGGTAGCAAATCAAGCGCTGATTCCGCTGCAAGATCTTTTAGGATTGGGAAGCGAAGCGCGCATGAACCGTCCCGGCGTCGGCGAAGGTAATTGGGGTTGGCGCTACCTTCCCAATGCTTTAACTTCAGAAATAACCTACCGCCTCCGCCGCATGACCGAAATCTACAACCGCACACCGAAGTAATTTCAGATTGGAGATTTTAGATTTTAGATTTTAGCGACACGCCGCTTTTAATCTAAAATTTAACTGGTAATGGGTAATGGGTAATAGGTAATGGAGAGTTTTGAGTTCTAAGTTTTGAGTTTTGAATTGAAGACGTTAGCGTCACAGAGTCCATCGGGTTTGTGAGTGTATTTTAACTCAAAGCTAAAAACTCTTATTAATACCAATTACCAATTACCAATTACCAATTACCAATTACCAATTACCAATTACCAATTACCTTATGTTTTTTCCCAGATCGAGCGGTGTTTTGCTACATCCCACCTGTTTTCCCAGCCGATTCGGTATTGGCGATCTAGGTTATGAAGCTTATCAGTTTATTGATTTTTTAGCAGAAAGCAATCAGCAATATTGGCAGATTTTACCATTATCGCCCTGCGATGAAAACCCTTATATATCTTACGGGTCGATGGCAGGAAACCCGCTGCTAATTAGCCCGGAAAAATTGCGGGATGAAGGATTGTTATTTGATAGCGATTTTTGGCATTTACCAGAATTTAATTCAGACAAGGTAGAGTTTGAAAAAGTAAAACAAACTAAAATGCCTTTGTTGGAAAAAGCTTGCGAGCATTTTAAAGTGAATGCTTCTCAAGCACAACAAAAGGAATTTCGGGAGTTTTGCGAAGTCGCCCAAAACTGGTTAGACGATTATGCGTTATTTATGGCATTTCGCGATACTTTTGGCACTCCTTGGTATGAATGGAAACCAGAAATTGTCAAACGCGATCGCCAAGCTATAGAATCATGGCAGCGACGCCTAGCGCCGGAAATATTTTTGCAGAAATACTGGCAATTTGAATTTCACCGTCAGTGGTCGAATTTAAAAAATTATGCCAACGAAAAGCGGATTAAAATTATCGGCGATATTCCGATTTATGTTGCCCACAATAGCGCCGATGTCTGGGCAAATCGGGAGATATTTTGTTTAGATGAAGCTACCAACCAACCAACTTTAGTCGCCGGGACGCCCCCCGATTATTTTAGTTCATCTGGTCAAGTGTGGACAAATCCCGTTTATAACTGGGAAAAATTGCAGCAGCAAAACTTTGGTTGGTGGGTGCAGCGCTTCAAGACAATATTAGATGATGTGGATGTTATCAGGATCGACCACTTTCGAGCATTTCAAGCTTACTGGGCAATCAAACCAGAAGAAACATCTGCGATTAATGGCAAGTGGGTAGAAGCGCCAGGAGAAGCTTTGTTTAAACAAGTGCAAGAACAATTGGGCGAACTACCAATCGTTGTGGAAGACTTAGGCACAATAACTAAAGAAGTGGTGGAATTGCGCGAATTGTTTCACTTCCCCGGCATGAAAGTATTGCAATTCGCCTTTAACGGCGATCCCGATCATCCCTATTTGCCGATCAACTATCCCCGCCACTGCCTAGTTTATACCGGCACTCACGACAACGATACCATCGTCGGTTGGTTCGAGAAATTGTCAGAGGGCGAAAAAGATAGCATTCTGGCATATTTGGGTTGTACCAGTAGCGACGAAATACACTGGGAACTGATTCGTTTAGCACTCAGTTCCGTAGCAGATCAAGCAATTATCCCGGTGCAAGATCTGCTGGGATTGGGAAGCGAAGCGAGGATGAATAATCCGAGTCAAACACAAGGGAATTGGGATTGGCGTTACCGAGGCGATAGGTTAACAGAAGAATTGCGCGATCGCCTCAAAACCATCACCACAACCTACGGTCGCGCCCCTATCCAACATTGAAGCTCGCAGCGATGGCTAAGGTCAAACTACCAAGCTAACCATTAGCCATTAGCACTTTTAGCGATCGCTTGGCTTAAAAGTCACAGTTTTTGGCTGACCTAAGTCTCCCATTGGCTTGGCTTCCTCCTGATTCAAAGCCACCAGCAGTCCCCCAGCATTGCCAGATCGGACCACCAGTTCTTCCTTGGCTGTCCAGGCGCGCTTGTCGCCTTTTTTGAGCGTCCCTTCAAACTCGGTTTTACCATCGGCTTTAACCCGCACCCAAGACTCTTCCTTAACCTCGACTTCCACTCGCACTGCTTCGCCCGGTTTAGGGACGGGGGCAGTGGGGGCAGTACTAGCAACTTCAACCCCCTCCGGCTTGGGTTTATTTGCCTTAGGTGATGGACGCGATGTGGGTGATTTGGGGGCAGACAATTTTCCCGCAGCCACATTACTTACAGGTGCTGGGGAATGCTCTATTAAGCGAGACAAGCCCGCCACGGCGCCAATCACCAACAATATATAAAACAAGTAAAGGTGAACTGGCTTTAACTGAGGAGTAGACCAACCGCGCCAGGAACGCTTACTCTGAGAACCTACTGCCGTAGGGAAGACGCTGGCAAATTCTGCTCCGTTCAAACCCAGGGCATCAGCATATCGCTGAATAAAACCTTTAATGTAGATAGGTTCGGGTAGGGGTTCCAACCTGCCTTCTTCAATGGCATTGAGCAAACGCGGTTGAACCTTAGTTCTGGCGGCAACTTCTTCCAAAGTCAGCGCCTGTTCCTCGCGCAGATGGCGCAGGTAACTCCCCATCTCGGCTAGTTTCTCGGCTCGCTGTTGCTCAAGATAGGAAAGTATGTGCTCTTCTTGCTCCTGCTTCATAGACTGTGTTCCTTGACCTGTACTGGCACATCTACATGAGTGTAGGCAGATTTAACCAAATTATCTGTTATCTCACAATACCTGGATCGACTCAGTATTACCGGGATCGTAAGAAATCCAACTCAAATTCTTTGAGAGGACGATATTGACCGGGAGGGAGGGAGCGATCCCCAGGGGATTGTAGTTGAATTGGGCCAATGGCGACGCGGTGCAGTTGCAGCACGGCGTAGCCCAATTGCTCGGCAACTCGTCTAATTTGGCGGTTTCTACCTTCTTTAAGGACGATTTTCAAAAGGGTTTTGTTGTTTTGTGGCTGGGTTTTTAGCAAAACGACTTGGGCGGGTAAAGTTTTTTTGCCATCGAGGACAACGCCAGAGCGCCAGGTTTCTAATATATCTTCAGAGGGCTGGCCTTGCACCCAAACTTGATAGGTTTTGGCGACGCTATGTTTGGGATGGGAGAGGCGAAACGTGAGTGAGCCATCGTTGGTGAGCAATAACGCGCCTGTAGAGTCAGCATCGAGGCGTCCTACCGGGTGGATGCCTTGACCTTGCCGCAGTTTGGGGGGCAAAAAGTCTAGCACCGTGGGACGACCTTGAGGATCGCTACAGGTGGAAACGACACCAGCGGGTTTGTGCAGCAACAGATAAATCAGTTGGGGACGATGGGCGGGGTGGATTAATTTGCCATCGACTTCGATGCGATCGCTATTCGGATCGGCTTTTTGCCCCAAATCCACCACGCTGCCATTAAGCTTCACGCGCCCAGCTAAAATCATTTCTTCGGCTTGGCGACGAGAGGCAATGCCCCACTGGGAAAGAATCTTTTGCAGTCGTTCGGTCATAGCTGGACTGCTCTCGCTTCAAGCTTCCAAATCAAACTAGGTAAAAATACAGCTAAACTATGTACGAATCTTACCCGATGACGGTATCGTCTAGATTTGTTCGTTGTTACAATTGTCCCTTAAAACCAATAATCCCGTGCATCAATCTCAAGTATCTCCACCTTCAGCGCCCAAATCTGGTCGCGTCATGGGTAAGGCGCTATCCGCCGCGGTGACGCTGTGGCTGCGATCGCAACTAGATCGAGTCGAAGACCTGCAAGTTCAGATTGATACCAGCTCGCGGTTAGTATTTGCCGGTCTAATTCCTAAAGTAGCTGTTTCAGCTCGCGAGGCCATCTATCAAGGGTTATACCTACGTCAAGTTTCCCTCACAGCAAAAAACATCCAAATTAACGTCAGACAAATTCTCAAAGGGCAACCATTGCGCCTGAACGAACCCATACCAGTAACTGGCGAGCTAGTATTGCAAGAATCTGACCTGAATCATTCTCTCACATCTCCTTTGTTAGCCAATGGCTTAACAGAATTTTTAGTTACCCTACTCAAAGGCGCAGCAGGACAAAGCAATCTAGCCAATTTGTTAAAAGCTCAGCCAATCGCTTGGCAAAAAATTAATCTCGCACCTGGTCAGCTAACAATTAAAGGCGTCTGCTCTGACTTTAACGGTCAGGAAACACCCGTTTCTATCCGAGCTACGGTAAGAATAGAAAATGGCAATAAACTGCAACTCAATTCGATCCAGATTGAAGTGCGATCGCTCCCCAAAATAGATTTAGATAACTTTGAGTTAGATTTAGGCTCAGAAGTCGATATCCAGGAATTAACTTTAAATCCAGGCGCGCTCATTTGTCGCGGCGGAATTTTAGTTAATCCTTAAGCGTTTAACAGTTGATAGTTGATAGTTGATAGTTGATAGTTGATAGTTGATAGTTGA
>CAYXCW010000022.1:67413-81069 GCA_964463555.1 uncultured bacterium | reverse complement strand
TTTTAGCTTTAAGCCAGAAATTTATTTCTAGGCTTGGTGCAAGATGTGAGTATAGAAACTTTTCCAGAGTTAAAGTTTTCCCGACATTTTGCCTAAACTGGCTACGACTGCGATTAACTCGGCAGCTCGAACTGGTTTAGCTACATGTAGCTGAAAACCTGCTGCTAAAGCTTCTCTGTAATCTTCTACCCTGGCGTATCCTGTGAGTGCAACAGCGGGAATGCTTACGCCTGAAACTGACTCCATTTCCCTAATTTTACGCATCAGCGCGTAGCCGTCCTCACCGGGCATTCCGATATCGCTCACCAGTACATCTGGTCTTGATTGTTGGAGCGCCTCCAGCGCCTCGCCTACCGAAGCAGCAAGAATAACTTCCGCGCCAGAGTCTTGCAATACTGTACGAATCCACTCTCGCGCATCAGTTTCGTCATCCACAACTAGGACGCGCAAACCGTCTAGTCTGGTAGGATTGTCTAATTCTACTGCGTGCATTGGGTTTGCATTGGTTGCTTGCGTATCCTGTGATGAAGGTTCGCTTCTAAATGGCAAATTTACTGTAAAAGTTGCTCCTTGTCCGATTCCTGGACTTTCTGCGGTAATAGTGCCACCGTGTAATTCTACTAAATGACGCGCGATCGCTAATCCTAAACCTAACCCTTTATTTGACCTTGTACTCGTACTATCTGCTTGACGAAAGCGGTCAAAAACATAGGGTAGAAAGTCAGAACTAATACCTTTACCCGTATCGCTAACCGTAATTTGAGCAGAGTTGGTAATTGGTAATGGGGAATTGGTAATTGGTAATTGGTTTGAGTTTTCCCGATTATCGCTCGTTACTGCTGACAGTTCCAGCTCAACTTGTCCGCCATTGGGTGTAAATTTAATCGCATTGGAAAGTAAATTTAACACAACTTGTTGCAAGCGGTCTGAATCGCCCCAAAGGATAAAATTTGGATTATTATCTATCTCCTGAGTTGCAATAGATTCTGGACGATCGTCTAGAATCGTAAATCTTAAATCGATAGCTTTAGCATCTGCGGCTGACTGTAAAATCTCAATTGCGGCTGTAATTACTGCAACCAGATCGACGCTGCCAAAGTTCAGCGAGAGTTCTCCCCTAACGATGCGGGAAACATCGAGCAAGTCTTCAATCAATTGCATCTGCAAATTGGCATTGCGCTCAATTGTTTCAATTGCCAAAGCAGCCCTTTCTTCATCCAATTGACCTGTTTGCAACATTGACGCCCATCCAGCGATCGCAGTCATGGGGGTGCGTAGTTCGTGAGACACTATTGCTAAGAAATCGTCCTTTGAGCGGTTGGCTGCTTCTGCAATAGCCCGTGCGGCTTGTTCCCGCCGCAGAAGTTGTTCCCGTTCTTCCTCAGCTTGCCTGCGTTCGCTGATGTCTTGCATAATTTTTGAGAAGCCGCGCCGATTGCCATCCTCATCTTGTAAGAGAGCGATCGCACAATACGCCCAGAAATGCGTACCATCCTTACGCACGTGCCAGCGATTTTCCCTAGAAAAACCTTCAGCTTCTGCCATGCTCAGTACTTGTTGCGGTAATCCGCTCTCAACAGATTCCGGCGTAAAAATTACCTCGAAAGGCTGACCAATAATCTCTGCTTCCTGATAGCCTAAAATGCGTTCTGCTCCCATATTCCAACTAACAATGTTACCGTTCATATCCAGCATAAAAATTGCGTATTCCCTCGCTCCTTCCACAAACAAACGATAGCGTTCTTCGCTTTGACGCAGGCTTTCCTGACTTTGACGTAGCTGTTCGTAATTGCGCTGCGCTTCTCGGGCATTAATTTCAGCTAGCCGTCGCGCAGAATGCAATGCCCCGTTTAAAAAGCTAATCGCCAGTGCAACTAGCAAAAACTGAACCAACCCCACTTTATTTGAGCCGCTAACAGCCAGCGAATAAAGTGGAGGTAGATAAAAGTACGCGCAAACTAAAGCAGACATAACAGTTGCCAGCAAACCCGGTTCTAAGCCGCCATACCAGGCACTAACCATTACAGCGGCTAAAAACAGCGGGTAAATAGTCATTTTATGCAGATGCCATAGCAACTGAGTCAGTAGCAGTGCCACTAAAACCGCTAAAATAGCAACGCCGTAGCGTTTGAACCGGGAGCGCGTTAAATGCAGCATTTTCTCTATTGTTGGTATTAGTTTTAGGACTTACGCAACTGGCATATTTTTTCTGTAGGGTGCGTGACGCTGCGAGAATATTTGAGCGTAGCAAAGAGACTTGTAGCGTCACGCACCAACCACCGTTCGCGCAGCGTGCCGGAGGCATATTGTGATACGCTGAGTTTGCAAATGATTGAGAAGCACTTTTTGGGAATTTTCTACTTTTACCCGACTTTTCCACTTTCAAGCTTTAGCTTTATAGATAAATCTGAAAAAATTGTACTCCAAAACAAGTTACGGTGCATTTTAGTTTAACGGGTGCATTCTCACACTAGGTAGATTCACATCTTGCACCTTGATTAAACCTTAGTTTCTTGCAAATAGCTCAGCTTGAAAGCCTAAATTTCTCGTCAAGAAACCCGGTTTTTGAAAGCTTGTTGATAATGGTGCAAGATCTGAGTAGATGAAATTGCCACGGCGCGGGCTTTATGCTTGCTAGCCAGAGGCATTAAACAGTAGAGGCTTAAAAACAGGGAGAAAGCAGTGAAGGCTGGCAGTATTTTAGTCATTGATGATGAAAATGACATCCGTAAATTGATCCAGACTTGCCTAGAAATAATGGGAGGCTGGCAAGTGTTAACCGCCTCTAGTGGCAGTGAAGGACTGATTTTAGCTCAGACAAACCAACCCGATGCGATTCTCCTGGATATCATGATGCCAGATATGGACGGAATCACCACTTTTCAAAAGCTGCGGGCGAACCCAACAACTAAGCATATCCCGGTGATTTTGCTGACAGCTAGAGGGCGCGTTTCTGAGCGGCATTTGTTCGCTGGGCTGGATGTCGTGGGTGTAATTGGTAAACCCTTCAATCCTCAGAAACTAGCTAACCAAGTAGCAGCAGCATTAAGCTCCAGCGTCTAAACAAATCAAAACTTTAAATACCTCCCAAGACAGAAGACATCATTTCATCTGTACCTACTGGCTCGCTTACTTGTTTTTGAGTTGGAAATGTAACTATAAAAAGCTTTAAAACTATATCAAAAGTAATACTTTTGAAAATGCCTCCTCAATCTCCACGAGTTTTCCACTATTGAGGTTTAACTTCAAGTTATGGTGATTCACATCTTGCACCTACCTGATAAACAGCCCCCAAATCAATTCCGGGCTGAAAGCTTAAGTTAGGTTTAGCTAACTTTCATCAAGATTTTAACCCGTTTTAACGGGTTTTAGCTTTAAGCCAGAAATTTATTGCTGGGTTTGGTGCAAGATGTGAGGTGATGCTGTTCTTGCTTAAACCTTGTCGAAGGAGGCAATATGAATTTTTCTCAACTCAAACAAGCTATGGGCGTATTTCCCAATCGTCAAGAAGCAGAACAAGCACTTAGGCAACTCAAAGATACCGGCTTTTCGCTGGAGAAAGTTTCCGTAATTGCCGAAAACCAAGCCATATATAACGAACGAGTGCTGCAAGGTGATTTTCTGATGATAATAGAAGGCACAGAAAAAGAGATTCGTCGCGTCGAAGCTATTCTGAACAATCGGAGGATTCAGCAATGGCGCGTTCACGATGCAGCCAGAAAGGTTGACCGTTCGCAGATGGATATAATTAGTCGTCAGCGGGGAATTGATTAATCAAGCTGGCTCAGAAAAGATTACATCAGGAGCGATCTATGTATAAACGCAATCGCTGGAAAACAAAGCCAGGGATATTACAAATTATCTCTGGAACTGTCTTAATCGGTTTGCCAACCATTCCTATTGTTGCATCAGCAACTCCTTATCCTGCACTCAATTCCTGTCCTGGCATTTACTACGAAGAACCTTACAACAGTAATATTCGGGTTCCCCAGGGATGTCCGCCTAATGCGGCAATGCAAAGATTGAATCAAGCAGGATTCGGTAGACGAGGGGATGTGTTTATTCCTCCTAGTCAGCGGGAGCCGGGGCCACCTCTACCAGACCTTAGAGAGAACCCTATTGCCACCGTCAGGACAATTGAAGGTTTGGTAGATGTGACGTTAAAAAATGAGACGAATGCCATTATTACCTATCAAGCAATTGGGCATACCGAACCCCGAATTTTAGCAGGTGGGGCAGAAGTTGTGCTGCAAAATTTACCAACGCCTATTACTGTAACTTTGGTACGCGATGACGGCGGTCTGCTCAAAATTATTCCTAGATCTACCGCAGTAGGGATGTTGGCAGTTTCCCTGGATGAGACACTTAATTTTGATAGCAACCAGGGAGTTTTAAGAATTCAAAGAGATGGTGAAGTCTTTTTGAATTAGGCAGTAAAACTCACCGGGAGTCGGAAATAAATTCTGCATCTGCCTAAACAAAATCAACCGGAAATTCAAGGAGAAATTCAATGTTGAATAAATTGGAGAAAAATGGCGGTTTGACGCAAAAGCTGTGGAGCGCTAAGGGAGCGATCGCACTCGTAATAGCTGCTATTGTGCTTCCCGCTTGCACCAACAATTTAGAGCGCTCGGCCCAGGTTCCGGGTGGCCCACCCGCAAATGTTACGACTGAAGAAGTTACTGACAATACCAACCAACTTCTCGGTAAAACCGTGACAATCAGAAGTCAACCGATCCAGAAATTGGGGCCATCAACCTTCACGGTTAGCGATCGCGAGTTTTTTGGTAGCGAATCCATCTTGGTTGTCAATGCTACTGGTCAACCTTTTGTGTTACCTACTGGCGCAGATACACAGGTTCAAGTTACAGGTCAGGTTCGCAAATTTGTCATCGCAGATATTAACCGAGATTACAACTTGGGCTTAGATCCAAACTTGTATGTGCAGTACCGAGACAAACCTGCGATTATTGCACAGTCGATGGCGCTATCACCCAAACCGGGCGAACTCACTTCAAACCCCAGCCAATACTACGGCAAAACCCTAGCCGTAACGGGTGAAGTAGAAAACATTACCAGCCCCAATGTGTTTACGTTGGATGAAGACAGGTTATTTGGCGGACAAGACTTGCTGGTCTTGCACGTAAGGCCAACACCAAGGGTGACTGAAGGCGAGAAGGTTGCTGTAACAGGCGTGCTGCGTCCCTTTGTCGTGGCTGAACTTGAGCGGGACTATGACCTGACCTGGGATTTGAACGTGAAGCGGAAGCTAGAAGCCGAGTACAGCAAAAAACCCGTGCTAGTTTCTACCGGAGTGTATCCTTCAGCGATTCCTCGGTAACCAATCGCTAAGCATTTGCGTGCGGCTAGCGCAAGGAAGATAAAAAACAAACAAGCGTTTTTCTTTTTTGTCTTCCTTACCTCCTTTTTTTGCTCGTTAATTTAGCCAGAAGGTGTAAATCGTGAATCAATCACAACCCTTATCACAACCATTAACTCAACCCGAATTCGTCACAAGTTTTCGCTTTTTCAGTCGGTTTAGCTTCTGGATACAGTTATTGCTTGGGATTGTTTCTGGCATTGCTTTATTATTTGCGATGTTTAGCCGCAACATGACTGAGCCAACTAATAATGCAGGAATTGGTTTCGGCATATTTTTAGCGGTTGTTGGCATTTTATTGCTGTGCTTTAGAATATTTTGGGATTTTCGCTATCGGCTTTTAGGCAGGCGTTTGCAAGCAGCCAATCCCCAATTTCATCCCAGCAAGCAAGATATTATTCAAACCTTACGGATTGGATTAAATACTAGCTTGGTAGGACTATTAATTGCATTTCTTGCCTCTGAAGAAACAGTGGCTGTAGTCCTAGCAAAAACCCTATCCCAACCGCAAGGGATCGCAACTTATACGCCAGACGCTGTGATTCGTTCGCTAGATATTTTTGTGACTCTGGCAAATGTCAATATGATTGGCGCTCACTTGTGCGGAACCGTTACTTCTCTGGGGTTACTCAATTGGGTTGAAGATTAGTTAACAGCATTAGCGATATGCCTCCCTCACGCTAAGTTATCCCATCCCCTCCCACACCACCCATCAACATTGCAATACATCCCAGAGCATCTGTTATGGATCTGTTAAAACAAGCCTCATTAACGCTGCGTTTTGTCAAATTCCAACGTTTTTTAGGGTCGCTCTTTTTTTCATACCAAAGAGACTGGGCAGAGCGCCAGTTTAAGCGTTCCGAAAACTTAAAAGTTTTTGAGCAAAGTGGAAATTTCCAAAAAGCAGAACCAACAACTAGAGGGGGGCATTTCTACTAAGAGGTTAATTGTCTAGCTAATAATTCGAGTAATAGCCCTACAAATCGCTTTGCTGTCAAACAACCTTTTGAGCGAGTTTGGTTTCAGAAAAACTTTCAATCAACTCATAACCAACAATCGAGGAGGTTGCACGATGAACAAAAAACATAGCCGGGGAAAATCTACGGCTTTAACGACGACGCTGTTATTAACAACGATGGTTTATGCTACACCGTCCTTTGCTGTTAATGCAGAAAAGCTGGAAACTGTCCAAGTTTCTCCCGTAGAAAGGACATCGTTACAAAAACAGAGCGGATTTCAACTAGCGCAGACTGCGGGTAGCTGTTATCAGGTGATTGCTAGAAATGGTCTTTACGTTCGACGAGGCCCGACAGTTTACAGTGAAGCAATTGGCATTATTAATTACGGTCGAAATGTCACCGTTGATCCTGGTAGGACAAGATATTGGATACCGATTTCTGCTCCTTTACAAGGTTACGTTTATGCAAATTGGTTAGCTCCTTGTGGGGCAGCATCTTTACCACCCAATAACTGCCGCCGAGTTGTAGCTAGAACCAACGCTCCCGTTCGCCTACAACCGTCTATAAATGGCGAAATTATTGGGTTAGTTGCCACCGGACGGAGAGTGACAATTGAGGAGAATTTACCAGCAAATGATTGGGTTGCAGTTTCAGTTCCTTTAAGAGGATATATCGCGTCAGAGTATCTGGCTTACTGTCGTCCATCGATTGGATATCAATAGCGCTTTATGATTGACAGCATCAGCCTTACAATGATTAGTCATTTATCAGCTGCCGCGCATTTCAATTTAATAATTAGGGCGGGCAAGATGCCTGCCGCACAAAAGTTTGATTTAGTTTGGATCTAAAAGTAGATGCGTTTTAGGTTATGAACGGGAATAAAGATTTTCGATTGGGTGTGTCAGAAATACCAAAGCCATTACATTTGGCTGCTACAGACTTGCGATCTGCCTCCGGTATGCTGACGCGATCGCATCAAAATCGAGCAGTTACCGAGATAAATCAACCTGAAAATCCCCCATCTCCGTCTAATGCACTACTAACTTGGTTTCCTCTTAGCTGTTTAGTAATTTATGCAGTCGTATCTACAATTTTGATTTATCACGATAAAGTTATTCATTACCTAAAAAGATCCTGGGTATCGCAACCCAAAATACCTTGCAGTACCTGTCGATTTTTTAACGACAATTATTATCTTAAATGTGCGGTTCGTCCTGGCGCAGCTTTGACTCAAGATGCGATAAATTGCTCTGACTACTACCCCTGCAAGGATGTAAGCGAACAAGAATTATTTAACTAAAAACATCGAAAAGCATTAATTTATCTTTAACTATGAAGACTAGGGAGTTAAGACTATGAATTTAGGACAATGGATTGGCTTAATTGCCCTGCTAGTTTCTCTCTATATTTTATGGCAAATTCGCCAAGTTATCTTGCTAGTCTTTATGGCGGTGGTATTTGCTACAGCTTTAAACCGTTTGGTTAGACGAATGCGTCAATCTGGAGCGAAACGAAACCTTGCCGCAGTTCTATCAGTTAGTATTTTTTTGGGAATATTAGTAGCATTATTTTGGTTAATTATCCCCTCTTTTATCGAGCAATTTCAGCAATTGGCAGAATTGGTGCCAAGGGGTTTAGAGCGATTACAGAATTGGGCTGTTTTCATGGAAAATCAAATTCCAAATAGATTTTTCAATTACGTTCCTCGCCTCGAGCGACTGTTACAACAAATCCAGCCCTTTATTGCCTGGGCTTTCAACAACTTCTTTGCATTATTTTCCGATTTTTTCTTCATTATCTTGAATGGGTTACTGGTCTTAGTTTTAACAATTATGTTACTGATTAGGCCCCAACCTTATCGCCAGGGGTTTGTACTGCTGTTTCCTGCTTTTTACCGCTCGCGGGTGAATGAAATTTTGTCTCAATGTGAGGAATCGTTAGTACATTGGATTCGCGGCATTTTAATTGATATGGTTGTCATTGGTTTGGTGAGTGCAATTGGTTTGTGGCTTTTGCGAGTACCGCTGGTTTTAGCGAATAGTGCTTTAGCAGGTTTATTAGAAGCAATCCCAAACGTGGGGCCAACTTTAAGCGTGATTCCACCAATGGCAGTAGCTTTGCTCGATGCGCCTTGGAAAGCTGGCGCCGTTTTGATTTTGTACGTTCTAATTCAGCAACTCGAACAGTATTTGTTAGTACCTTATGTCATGGCGACGCAGGTATCTTTGTTGCCCGCTGTTACTTTGCTATCTCAGGTAATTTTTGCGATATTTTTTGGTTTTTTGGGGTTGTTTCTAGCCATCCCGCTAGTAATTGTAAGTCAGATTTGGATACAGGAGGTTTTGGTTAAAGACATTTTGGACAATTGGAAAGCAGATGAAAAAGACGGCTCGGTTCAAGTCCGAGAATTAGCCGAAGTTCGAGATGCTCACATCTTGCACCAGAGCCAACAGAAATAAATTTCTGGCTTAAAGCTAAAACCCGTTAAAACGGGTTAAAACGTTGATTTTAGTTAGCTTTAGCTCACTTAAGCTTTCAGCCCCAAATTTATTTGGAGGCTGTTTATCGGGTAGGTGCAAGATGTGAGGATGGAAAAGTTGAGGTACTCAAGTAAGTTGGCTTGAGGGACAAAAGCTAACAGACAAACCTGAAAGTTGGGTTTCGTCTCTCAACCCAACCTACAAAGTGTTTATTCCATTTATATGGAGCCTTTAGTTTAGCCATGAAAAAACTAGCTAAAAACTTATTCACTACACCTTGGCTCAGGCTTGTAGTTGTTGGGCTGGGTGGATTTATCCTATTCTTATCGCTTTCTGTACTGCCTGGTTGGGCAAAAAATGTACCCAAAATTCCGCTTTCAGATCCTCAAGAGCAGCAACCTGTTAAACCAGAGCAGCCTGTAGCACCTTCTCCCACCGCACCGGGATTAAATAACCCCCAGGAATTTGCAGCTTTTGCCGACAAAATTATCAATGAGGAAATGTCAAAATCTCATGTGCCTGGGGCAGTAATTTCTGTAGTGAAAGATGGGAAACTCTTTTTCTCCAAAGGTTATGGCTATGCCAACCTAGAGAAAAAAATACCAGTTGTTGCAGATAAAACTTTGTTCCGCGTTGCTTCGCTCTCCAAATTATTCACAGCTACAGCAGCAATGCAATTGTACGAGCGGGGACAGCTAGACCTCAATGCCGATGTTAACAAGTACTTGACTAACTTTCAGTTAAACAACCCTTTTCCTCAACCAGTCACAGCTGCCCAGTTGATGACTCATACCGACGGTACCACTAAACGGCGCATCGGACTCGCAGCTCGCACCGCCGAGAAAATGCAGCCATTGGGAGATTACCTAGCCGATCATATGCCGCCCGTTGTCTGGCCTCCTGGTCAACTATACAGTTATTCCAGCCACAGTATTGCTTTTTTAGGTTATTTGGTAGAAAAAATTTCTGGTATTCCCTTCGCGCAATACATCGACCAAAGAATCTTGCAGCCGCTCAACATGCGCCGGAGTACATTTCTTCAGCCACCGCCGCCAGATTTAGCAGATGATTTGGCTGTGGGTTATCAATATCAAAATGGCAAATTTAAAGCCGTCCCCTATCTGTATTTAAACATTGCTCCAGGTGCATCAATGAGTGCAACTGCTACAGATATGGCTCAGTTTATGATGGCTCATTTACTGCGGGGACGCTACGAAAAGTCGCCCATCCTAAAGGAAGATACAGTGCGACTGATGCACAAGCAGCACTTCACGCACCATCCTAAATTGCCGGGTACTGGCTACAGTTTTCGCGAGCGTTTGGAAAACAACATTCGCACGATCGGACACTTGGGCAGTTTGCGGGGATATTCTAGTTCCCTTACCCTTATGCCTGACCGTAATATTGGCATTTTTATTGCCACTAACAGCTTCAGTGGGGTGCATGGAAAATTTCTGGAACAGTTTTTAGACCGCTATTTTCCCGTCAGCAAAAAACCAGCACCTATTAAACCTATTACTCTTAGCGATGCTCAACTTGAGCGGTTCACTGGTACCTATCGAGATTTAGAGTATCCTCGTCACACTTTTGTCAAGATGAGCGCACCGTTTAAACAGATCGATATTCAGAAAGGTAGCAATGGTACTTTGGTAATTACTGCCCCTGGTTTGTTCTTTTTGGGAAATACTCCCAAGATCAATTTAGTACCTGTGGCACCGTTGTTATTCAAGCGAGTTGAGGATGATGCCTTTACTGCTTTTGGCGAGGATAGTACAGGCAATATTGCCTTTGCGTTTAATCCCCTTTGGCCTAAAATAGGCGCTTATGAGTGGATACCGTGGTATGAAACTGTCTGGGTGCAGTTAGGAATTGTGGGATTTTGTGCAATTGTTTTCTTATCAGCGTCAATCATTTGGCCTATACGCCCTTTGATTAACCTTCTGCGAGGAAAGCCTTTTTCAGATAAGCAACAGTTGAGCAGTGTTTGGGTAGTCGCAGGTTTAGTCGGGACGCTGAATTTGGTTTTTTTGATTGGTTTACCTTTGTCACTTTGGTTGATTGGTATATGGAAGCTGGTGTATGGAGTTCCTGCGGTGGTAGTTGCCTTGTTTGCTATTCCGCTGGTGACTTTCTTTCTAACGTTTTTATTAGCCTTGTTTGCTGCGTTGGCTTGGGTAGATAAGAATTGGTCTTTAGTGGCGCGAAGTTTCTCCGGAGTCGCTTCGCGAATGCATTACTCTTTGATTGCTCTAGCCGCCCTAGTTTTTATTCCTTTCTTGGCTTACTGGAATCTGTTAGGGTTCCATTTTTAAATAATAGACTTCTGCCAAAATTCCTATATCTTGGATTAAAAAACCGCAGATATAGGTTTGCCCTGCATCTGCGGTTACAAAATCAGAAATTCGTCGCAATTATATCATGCCTGGTTGCAGCGGTAGTGTCAGCCGGGGCGGGTTTAACGAAATTTCTCGTTTTTCCACTGAATAGTTGGTAAAACCCGCCCCTACAACATCAAAAAATATACACAACCGACTGACTCTACCGGGCTTGATATCAATCCACTTTTTCAATCGCCTTAGCGGCAATATAGGGTTTACTCGCGTATTGCGTTTCGATTTCTGGGGTTAAATCTAAACTGTAATCTCTCTCAATCTCAACGACATTGAATGCACGAACAATGCCTGTTAACTCAATGTTTGTACCTACCGCCGGAGCTGGATCTTTACTCACAACAAGTACCTCTTGTCCGCGAAGGGATTCTTTATCGTAAACCGTGAAAATATTTGGAGCGATGACCTTTTGGACTTTTGTACTTACTGTCACGTTTTCGCCTACGAGTTCAGCGTTTGGTAACGCTGCGGGTGTTGGTGCGGCGGGTGCAGATCCAGTAGGAAGATTAGCTTGTGGTGTTGCGGCTGGTGTTGCCGGTGTTGCTACGGGCGCTTCTCCTGCCGGTGCTATCACGGTGGGTTTCTGTGTCGCACAGCCGGTGGTCAGAATCAATGCAAAAAATGTTAGGGCAATTGCTCCATTAGGTTTCGACAAGGCTTGGACGAAGCCGCCACGGCAAAGATACTTGCTGTGGGCAATAGGCTTGTTGGTAAGTTTATTCAACATTGAAACACCCTCCTATAAAACTCAATCGATTTGAGTCGCATTGTTTGTCAATCAATTCCATAAAGCAATGCGCTAATGCAACCGTTAAATAAGCAAAATATGAGCTGATTACAAGCGCGTTTAATCCTCCTAAATTTAAAGGTAAATCTTTTATTTAAACTTCTATCAAAAGGCAGATAAAATATGTTATTTTGTTAAATAAATACAAAAACTGTACCTAAAGTATGAGGCGTAAATGGGATTATTTTTAATAAGATAAGCAATAGGTTTGGCAATTACTATTTAATAGGTTTTGGCAAAATAATTTTGCTTACAACTAACTGCCGAACTTATTTGTTAACGAGGATTATTGCCAGCTTTCTTGATAGCTCCAAAGAATAACAACAAGTGGAGCAACTGAGAGCAGCATTTATCGATTTGAAGAATTGCGGAGCGAATTATTGATTTCAGCAAATGCCTGAAAAAGGCTAATCGCTATGCGATTATTGTTTCTGAAATTAATTGGCGATCGCACTCAGTAAATAGTTTGGAGAAACGCGATGGTTTTGTACAAACTTAACGAGTATTATCCTGACTACAAGGATGAAATTTTCGATGGTCATGACATCAAAAATTTTGATGTTTATGCCGACGACGATAAGGTAGGCTCGGTTCAAAACATGATGCTTGATGAAACTGGGCATTTCCGGTATTTTATCGTTGACACGGGTTTCTGGGTTTTTGGCAAGAAGGTGCTGCTTCCTGTTGGCTTAGTTCGCATTGACTATGATGATAAACGGGTGTGCGTTCCTGGATTGACAAAACAACAGATCGAAGATTTGCCGGAATTCAGCGAAGATTTGTCGATCGACAAAGATTATGAAGATCGAGTTCGAGGCATTTATCGCCCCTTAACAACAGGACCAATGTCCAGTCCAGTCATAGGAACTCTAACTTACGACTATCAGCAGGAGCCTTACTTTTACAATCTGAACGATCCCAGATTCAGAACCTATGAAGAACGGCTGGGAACTCGGAGAAATCATTACAGAGCAAATGTGCTGTAAATCAGCTAATTGCCTGTCTAGGTTACCAACCGCTTTCTTATAGAGTTGATGCGTTTGCTCTACTTGTGTCGGAGGCATATTGCTAATTAGCAAACCCTTGTTTGAATCATGCAATTGTCAATCAAAAGTTAGAGCGATCGCATAACAATTCAAAGCATTGTAAGTCTCTTACAATTAACGTTCGCGAATCCAAAACTCAAGGAGATGTTTAACCATGAAAAGCTCAAATTTTGTGAAATCAATCGGTGCTGGCGTTCTGGCACTAGGTTTGCTCGTTGCGCCCTTAAGTTTGTCCGCTTCTGCTCAAGTAGGCACTGGTGCTGAGCCGGAAGGAATTATTTACAGAAATGAGGATGATGATAATTTTGATTGGGGTTGGCTCGGATTACTCGGATTAATCGGGTTAGCTGGTTTGGCTGGTAAAAAACGTCAAGAACCTACTGCTTACCGGGAGCCTACTTCGACACGCTACTAATCGGCAGGAGAGCCTGATCGATCAATTCTGGGACTTACAAAAGTGTCTCAGAACTCAGATCTTGCACCATTTGCAACTAGAGGCTCTGCCTCTAGTTTCTCGTTCCCAGGTTCAACCTGGGAACGAGGCTTTGGAGGCTCCGCCTCCGGATTATTGAGAATGGTGCAAGATCTCAAATCAGAATTGAGATCTTGCACCT
>CAYXCW010000022.1:0-67313 GCA_964463555.1 uncultured bacterium | reverse complement strand
GTGGCATTAGTAAGTATGGTGGATGGTGCGTTACGCTGTCGCTAACGCACCCTACCAACTACTGTGGCATTAGTAAGTATGGTGGATGGTGCGTTACGCTGTCGCTAACGCACCCTACATAGTACACACTTAAAAATAAACCAAAAACTGTGACACTTGGCTTTAGTTATGGTCGTGCAATTTTCCTGTTCAAAGCTGGGCGAAACTTGGAGATGAAAGTATTAAACTACATCAGTAAGTTGTCACTTTACTGGAAATTTGTATTGGCATTTTTCAGCGTGGGTTTGATACCTACCTTCGCTGCTCCGGTTATGGGTGCAGAGCGCATTTCTTTGTCCTACGGCTCGATCGAGCAGTCTATCCCAATTCATTCTCTGGAAACTTTCGTTAAAACAGGCGAGCTAGAAAATGATTTGGTGCTGTGCGGTAGCTATGCAACGTCGCATCAGTTGCGTCAACTGCGACAGATTTTGCAAACTCGCGTTTTGCTGAAACCTCAAAAGATGTCGCGGTTTCTTGATACGCCAATGGGCGAGCAACTGGTGAATCTTTTAGCCTATCCGATCGGAAGCGATGCTCATCACTCAAGCAATGAAGCGATTCGCTCTGCCCTAATTCTTGCTGCTGCCGATCCAGAAGGGTTGACGCTTTTGAATGTGCTGCGCGAGTTTCCGTCTAGTCAAATTGAGATCGATCTTGGGCGCAGTTTGGAGATGATCCGAGTCTGGCAAACTGCGGTTAATCAAAGCAATCAAGCGATCGCTCAAATCGAGCAACAAGCCATTTTAGAGGCAACTACCGCACCCCTACCAAATTGGTTACCTGTCGCCGATCTGAGGCAGCCAGGACGGTTTAAATGGAAACGACGTACTATCACGCTCAACGATCGCGCGCGCGATCGCCGCTTTCAGGCTGATATTTACCTGCCACTTGCTCGCAAACCCCATCCGGTAATTGCCATCTCCCACGGACTGGGTTCTAACCGATCCAGTTTTTCCTATCTAGCTAAACATCTAGCTTCCTATGGTTTTGTAGTGGTGGTTCCAGAACATCCGGGCAGTAATGGGGCGCGAATGCGGGCGCTATTTGAAGGCAGAATTAATCAAGTTATCGCTGCCCGTGAATTTATCGATCGACCTTTGGATGTGAAGTATTTGTTAGATGAATTAGAGCGTCTCTCCCAAACTGATTCAGACTTTCGAGGACGTTTGAATCTGCAACAAGTTGGCATTATCGGGCAATCTTTTGGAGCCTACACAGCACTCGTATTGGCGGGTGCAAAGCTACGTTTTGAACAACTTGAAAGAGACTGCTTTAGTTTGCAAAATTCGGTAAATCCATCGTTATTGCTCCAGTGTCGCGCTTTGGATTTACCTCGATCTAATTACGATCTTGCCGATGCGCGGGTGAAGGCTGCGATCGCGATTAATCCAGTTGGTAGCAGTATTTTCGGGCAAGCAAGTCTGAGGCAAATCAAAATTCCCGTGATGACAATCGCTGGTACTGCCGACACTTTAGCACCAGCACTCCCCGAACAGATCGAGCCTTTTTCTTGGTTAACAAGTTCAAACAAATATTTTGTGTTGCTAACTGGTGGAACCCACTACTCGACGGTTACCGACCAACTCAGCGTTAAAGTAAATTCTCCCACGCCACAGGTTGAGCCAGATCGAGCGATCGCTCAAAATTATCTCATGGCATTGAGTACAGCCTTTGCTCAAACCTATGTTGCCCAACAACCTGGTTACAATTCTTATTTGAGTGCCGCTTATGCTAACAAGATTCGTCACGATTCATTGCCATTGAATTTGGTGCGAGCGATCGCTACTCCTCAATTAGTTCAAGCCGCCAACGGTTTCAATTTGAATTACTTACTATTCGGCGGTATTAGCGCCCAAACAGTTGGAATAATTTATTTGATCGCATGGCGTTACCGTGCCAAATTCCGCCAGCGTTAAAGCTGGGGCTTGGTTTTATCAACCCGCTTTTGCTCAGACCAAATAGGTAATCGATTAACTTTCTCTAGCGTCAATTCTACGTAGGTGGTTTGGCTTGCTCCCACAGATGCCATGCCAAAATAACCTTCATCACCATCATGAGCGTGAGGGCCAGTTTTTATAACTTTATAACGCCCTTGCCGACGCGCTTGGTTAAAAGGAGAACCAACCGTCCAACTCCAGCGCGAGGCAAAAGTAATGCGAGTAATGTCTTCAACCCAATCTCTACGACCTTGCAGGTGGTAAACTCGATCGACCGTCTCAAAGCCAGTATTGCCATCAAAGCACCCCCCAACCGAGACAACGACCGACTGTGCATTCAGCGATCGCGAGAGGTGAGGAACTGCACCCAGAGCAACTTGTGCGCCACCGCTAGTGCCAATCAGAATAATTTTTAGTGGTTGCTGCTGGGAGCGAGGTATAGGATGGGCAGCATTCATGCGATCGATAATTGTTGATGCAATTCCCTGGTTATAAATCGGGCCATAACGCTCATCCGCAGAGATAGCAAATCGCCAGAGATTGCGAATTTGAATCAGCATGTGGGCATTTGCTAGCCAACCTTTGGCATTTTTAGCGGCACGCCATAGGGGCGCTGTCAATCTTTCCCCACCCAAACTCTCGTTATACAGCGAATAAGGAAACACGTCGGAAACCACGACGCAATTCGGATTAAGTTGTACCAAGCGATTGAGAAAAAATTCTTCACCTGGGGTCAACTCATTAGGAGAAAAATCTCCTACTCCGGGCAAGAAAACTATGTAGCAGTCAATCTTTTGACCCTTTGTAGCAGTTGTAGGCTCGTTCTCAGATAAAAGTTTCTTGGTTTGGTTTCTCTTAAAACTCAAACTTTCAGTGTTTCGGCTCAACCACCACAATAAAGTTGGCACAGGTGCTAGCATCCCCCAAATCAGAAGTAATACACTTGCCAAAATTAGCAGCTTTAAGGTTTCACCTCGCAACCATCCCAATATCCGCCCGATAAACTGAAGCATAAAAACCCGTTGAGAGTATTTTACCCAAGCAAAATCCCCTGAAAGAGGGATTGAATTGTATGGCGTTGGTATGTTGTATTAAACTCAACCTAGCTCGAGTTTTTCATCCCTCGTAAGCCATAGAAAATGAGCAAAGATCGCAAACAGTCAGATCCAGGGATTTGTCAAACAATTGGGAACGCCTTGGCTCTCAATGGCAGCTTCTACGAAACTGCTCGCAATACACCCCAAAACCGTCGGATAGCTCTAACTATCGTAATTTTGGCAGCCGTTGCCTATGCCTTGGGGAGCGGCGTCATTTTGTTAATCAATCGCGCTAGCTACACCTTGGTGCTAGTAGCAGTTTTGATTAATGCACTCGCACTGGTAGCTAGTTACTATTTTTGGACGTTTACTATTTGGAAAGTTGGACAGTGGATGAAGTCAAATGCTCCAACTTATGGGGATTTACTTAGTCCTATCGGCTTTGCCTATTCGCCGCAAGTGTTGAACTTCTTAACCTTAATTCCCCTGCTGGGGCGACCAATTGAATTGATCTTGGCGGTCTGGAGTTTGTTAGCAGCAATTGTGGCAGTCCGCCAAGGATTAAATATTAGCACTCCTCGGGCAGCTTTAATTTGTTTATTGGGCTGGCCTTTGATTCAAGTAGCAATTGGCTTTGTCCAAGTTTTACAGCAAGAAATCGTCCAATCTGTTGCGGTGAGATGAGCGATCGCAGAAAATCAAACCGTGGTATTAGCACCCAAAAATTATGTAAGAGACTTACCATAATCTGGAAAGTCTCATCTTGTAATGGTTTCAGGCGGAAGTTGCCCCTCTGTGGGGCAACTTCCGTTGAGAAATTAAGTCTAGGTTAATTACTATTTAAATTTTGAATAAATAGCATACTTTAGTTGCTATTTTACCTCTTAAGTAGTAGGCAAACTATTTCATCAAGGTAGATCATTTTTAGTGTCTGCTGATTCAGCTTGCCCTCAAAAAGTATTCAAACTTACAAACAGGAATATGCCTGGGTGGATTTCATTTGTTCAATTTCTCAAGAAAATAGGTAAAAGAACATGGAGAGTGCGAAGACGATCAAGTTGACAGTACTTACCGTGCTGAGTGCGGTGACTTTCTTTCTCGGGCTGACAATATTTGAAGCAATTCCTGAGATTCCCGTCGATATTGATTTCAAACCATTTTTTATTCCCATGTCGTTCGCTGCCCTCGTGCCACTGGGGGAACCGCTTTTCGCTGTCTCATTAGGAGGAATGCTAGGAGAATTCTTGCGAGATATGCTCGAAGGTTATGAGATTGACGATCCAATCGGGGCAGTAGGTTACGTGGTAGGTTTCTTTATTGCAGGCTACGTCATCGGCAACCATCCGCTTAATAAGATTCGCGTGGCGATCGCAGCCGCAGTAGCAGGATTCTTGCACGCAGCAATCGAAGCTACGGCATTCATTCTTTTCTCCGAAGAGACTGCTTATATTGCCTTGTGGTCTGCGATCGGCAATACGATTACTGACGGCATTATCTTGGGTGCGATCCCAACTCCCTTCATCGTGCCGCAGCTTTATGGTCGAATCGAGCGCTATTTGGGTTATCCGCTGCGCGGTAAACCTCAACAACGCGATCGCCAACCAAGAACGGCTCGTACAAGTCACGCCCGTTGATTGAAAAGGAGTAATTTATGTCAATTGTCAATCTAGAAAACTTTACGTTTACCTATCCAGGATCAAACGAAAGCGTTCTCAATGATGTCTGTTTAGAGATAGAAGACGGTGAAGTGCTTGGCATCGTTGGACCATTAGGGGCTGGGAAGACAACTCTTTGCAAGGCGATCGCTGGGTTAGCACCAAGCATTACGGGAGGTGAAGCTGCCGGTGAAATAAATGTCAGCAAGGAAAACCAAAACCGCCAGCACAAGGACTCCAGCAACAACAATGTCGGGCAAGTCGGGATGGTGTTCGAGGACTATGCGGCACAACTGATCCAGTTAAAGGTATTTGAAGAAGTCAAAACGCCACTGTTAAATCGCGGTCTTTCACCCAAGGAAGCAGAAAATCAAGCAAGAGAGCTACTCCATAGAGTCGGACTGGGTGGAGAAGACATGGAGAAAAAGCGGATTTGGGATCTATCTGGCGGTCAACAGCAGCGGTTGGCGATCGCTGCCACGCTAGCGATGGAGCCTTCAATCGTCATTCTCGACAACGTGATGGACAAGCTCGACCCCAAAGGGCGGGAGCAAGTACGCGGTATTGTTACGGAACTGAACGGTCATAAAACGCAAATTATTGTCGATCGAGATGCCGATTTCCTGTTGCAAAAAACCCAGAGGCTGATCGTCTTTGTTGATGGTAAAGCGATCGCCTCTGGCTTGCCAGAGGAAATCGTCAAAAACCAAGAGTTGCTGGAGCGTGCCGATATCGAACCGCCAATCAGTCTGCGCCTTGCCCGCGCCTTGGGGATGTCCCAGTCACCGCTCACACCCGAAGAATTTAAGCAGGCGTACTTTGCTAATCGGATGCAAGATCCTTCCTCGCTTGTAGTTCGCAAGCACTCTAGGGTAGAACCGCCAGAAGCCAAACGCAATTTTGGCAATCCGGTAGTCTGTATGCAGGACGTGACATTCTGCTACTCCGACGACGGACCCAAGGTACTTGAAGGCATTAACCTGACGATTCATGCAGGCGAAGTCCATGCGATCGTCGGTCGTAATGGAGCAGGCAAAACAACTATAGTCAAGCACATCGCTGGGTTGGTGAAGCCTAACAAAGGTAGAGTCACAATTTGCGGCACGGACACGCGGGAGAAAAGCGTCCCTGAGTTGGGGTTAACAGTCGGAACCGTGCTTCAAAACCCAGACGATCAACTTAGCGAGAGAACGGTTAAGGATGAGATCGGTTTTCCGCTCAAACAGCGCCAGTACGAACGGCATGGCTGGTTTTCAAAGCAGAAACGCTACGATGACGACTACATCGAGGAACGGATCTCACAAGTTTGCGAATTAGTCGGAATTACAGATTTGTTAGATGAAGATCCGTTTCTACTGCCACGCGGACAGCGAAAGCTCGTCACCATCGCAGCAGCCTTGGTTGTAGACCCAAAAGTATTGCTTTTGGACGAACCAACCATTGGTCTTGGTGCAACAGCCGATCGGAAGATTAAACAAGCGATCGCCAGCCTGCGCGAACAAGGTAAGGCAGTGTTATTAGTTAGCAACAATGACGATTTCGTAGCTGAAATTGCCGACACCGCAAATATCCTAGAGCAAGGACGCATTGTGTTACAAGGTTCTGTGCGTCAAGTGTTTGCCGAAGATAACTGGGCTAGGCTTGCCGAGTTGCACATTCAACCCCCGCAAGTTGCCCAACTAGCTCGTAGCCTGAATTTGAAAGCTTTGACCTGCGACGATCTGGTTTCACAGCTCTCATCAAAATAGGAAACATCTATGACTTCTTCTAGCGTACCTACCCTTTACCAAGAACGCGATACATTCATTCACAACCGCGACCCTCGCGTGAAGCTACTGTTGTTAGTCTTGCTGTTCTTTTTCTTATTTTTAGCCGGAAGCTGGGAATGGATGTTGGTAGCAGTCATCTTAGGATTGCTCCAGGCTATGGTGGCACGTACTCCTTGGAGGTGGATGGCACTGTTGTGGGCTATCCACCTGCCGACGTTTATTGTGCTGCTGCTCGTGGGAGCGGCTGGACCTTTGTTTGCCGGAAACTTCGCTAAAGTCGCAGAGGTGGCTGCGGCTGAGTTGCGCCTGATCTTGGCGTGGACGGCAGCAATTTTCGTTAGCGTCAGTATGCTTTCTACAATGGATGCAGAGGACTTGACTAGAGGCATCCGAGGGCTGCGCTTACCGCCAGTAGTTGCTTTAGCGTTTGGGTTGTCGTATCGGCTGTTATACACTACTCTAGGCGAGGCATTCCGAATCGCTGATGCGATGAAGATCAAGGGTGTTGAGTTGAACCCAAAGCATTTTTTCCGCTTTCTCTGGAATTCTATCAGGCTGTCGCTACCGTTACTATTATCCGTCATCCGCCGCGGTCCCACCCTGATGTCCGCATTAGAAATGCGGGGATTCAGGAAGGGGAGCGCAAGATTGGGGAACATCGACTTTTGGGATGCGATCTATTTCCTGATTGGTCTGACGGTGTTCGTCCTGGCGACAGGCGATCGCTTCGGCTGGTTTGCTTTTGACTTTAAATCTTTGATTCCCTTTTAGGAATTAAAGTTCTCCACCAGTTTTCCACCTTTTAGGATTAACTTTGAACTAGCGCAGTTCATATTGTGTCAGCTTATATCAGCATCCCACCCTCACCCACCCTTGGACGAGGGGATGTTATGTAGACAAAAATTATCAAAATTTTTGTCTACATTGCCTATGGTTTTAAATAAATAATTTTTAGAAAAGTATCGAGAGGAATCAGTCAATAGAAAGATACAACAGTTGCAAAAACTTGCTTATTATAAAAGCAAAATGCAAGCAATTGGTGAATCAACATGACTCTAATAAAACTTGATGATTTTTACCCCAACAATCGGGATGAGTCTTCTATAGACGAACTCAAGAACTTTAGCGTTTATGCTCATGGAGATGACAAAGTAGGCTCGGTGAGCGACATTTTAGTCGATGAACAAACGGGTAAATTGCGTTATTTTGTTGTAGATACAGGTTTCTGGGTTTTGGGCAAAAAAGTCTTGCTACCTATTGGTCTTGCCAACGTTAATTACACTGAAAACCGCATCTATGCCAACAGCTTGACCAAAGAGCAAGTTGAAAATCTGCCTGATTTCAGCGATTTGGAAAAAGTTGATTATGACTATGAAGAGCAAGTGCGCGGCGTTTACCGTCCAGCTGCTGCTACTTCTGGTATGACTCAAAGTGCCAATTACGATCGCAATACGTACAACTACGAGCAAGAGCCGTCCTTGTACAATATCAGCGATCGCGACAATCAAACCCTGAAACTGTACGAAGAACGGTTAGTCGCCAACAAACAACGTCACAAAGCTGGAGAAGTGGCGATTGGTAAACGAGTTGAAACACAAACCGCTCGCGTTGCCGTCCCCGTAGAAAAAGAGCGCGTGGTGATTGAACGCACAACCCCCACCGATGTCACACCCATCGATCCGCGCCGCGCCGATTTTAATCAAGGTGACGTGATTCGCATGGATATTTACGAAGAAACACCAGATATTCACAAAGAAACTGTTGTGCGAGAAGAAGTCAAAGTCAAGAAGGTTGTAGACCGCGACACAGCAACTGCTGAAGAAACAATTCGCCGGGAAGAACTAGATTTAGATACCCAAGGTCGTCCAATAGTGGAACAGTAACCAACAGCGCAAAGAAGTGCGATCGCGCATCTTCGATCTTTGGTTATATCATGTCCGGTAGAACAGGTTGTGTATAGTAGGGGCGGGTTTTACGAGAGATCTTTGCTACCAACGCCAAGGTTAAATAAACCCGCCCCGCCAGAGAGAGGCTACCGATGCCACCGGATATGATATTAGCCTGCGCTTCCTGGTAGAAAATCAAGGTCTTTAAAGCGTGCTAAGCTGCGGAGATGACGCAAAAATGAGCGACAAGAATTATAGCGCTTTCTCAACACAAACAGATAACCAACAAAGCGAAAATACCAATCCCCAAATACCGCAACCGCCAGAAGGTTCGCAACGCTTGAAGTGGTTGGGGCCAAGCTTTTTATGGATGCTATCAGCAGCAGGTTCGGGAGAGTTACTATTTACACCCAGAATTGCCGCTCTCTACGGCTATTCTTTACTGTGGGCGCTACTGGCTGCCGTTGTACTTAAATGGTTCATTAACGGCGAAGTAGGGCGCTTTTCAGTCTGCACGGGTACAACCATTCTCGAAGGCTTTAAGCAACTTCCAGGTCCCAAAAATTGGGCAGTTTGGCTGATTTTATTACCCCAAGTAATAGTAGCAATTTCTACAGTAGCTGGGCTGGCGGGTGCTGCTGCTACCGCCCTAATTTTAATTACCGGGGGGACTGTTCAACTGTGGACGGTAATTATCATCCTTGTCACGGCGGCGATTGTTTTATTAGGGCAATACAACGTAGTAGAAAAGATTTCTTCTTATATCGGTATTGCTCGGACAATCGCAATCGTAGCGGCTGCTCTTTTTGTCTTCCCCAACCTGCGCCAACTAGGAGCAGGTTTACTGCCCCAAATTCCCCAAAACGTACAGTATCAAGAAATACTGCCTTGGCTGGGTTTTATGCTCGCAGGCGCAGCCGGATTGATGTGGTATTCCTATTGGGTGGAAGCGAGGGGATACGGTGCTGCTAGCATTGAGGGAAAAGAACAAATAGACCCAAAACAACTCAATCGGGAAGAAAAGAACAAGCTACGCGGCTGGTTGAATTTGATGATTTTATCCAACACCTTAGCCGTGGTGGGGGCGTTGTTAGCGGCGCTATCTTTCCTGATTTTGGGTGGTGAATTGCTGCGTCCCCAAGGTTTACTACCTAAAGAAAATCAAGTAGCCGAAACTCTGGGTTCTCTGCTGGGCGATATCTGGGGGCCATTTGGTTTCTGGTTTATGGTGGCGATTGTATTTATTACTTTTTGCAGCACCGTACTTTCAGTTGAAGATGGCTTTGGGCGGATGTTTGCTGATGGAACGCAGATTCTGTTTCAGGGGTTTGGAATGCGGGGACGCTGGACTAACGAAAAGTTTTTGCAGCGTTTCTACATAATCGTGCTGTTGGCTTTGCTACCGATTGGGATTTACCTATTCTTTGGCGAACCTGTGGGGTTGTTGCAAACTGCTGGTGCAATTGAAGCGGCGCACATTCCTATTGTTGCCGGATTGACGCTTTATATCAATCATCGGATGTTACCAAAGGAATTGCAACCTTCTAAGTTTATCTTTGGAGGAACAGCAGTAGCAGGGATTTTCTTCGCCCTGTTTGCGGTGATTTATCTTTTACAACTGCTGGGATTTATTGGCTCAAGTGGGGGTTCTGGTTAAATTGACTTTACCTTTTTCTGGCTCGTTTCCTAAACCTGGGAAAACCGCAATTATCAAGTTGACGTTATTGGTTAATACCTTATGACTTTAGCAACAAAACCCCTCTCTAATTACATCGCTGTCGTGTTTGATTTCGACGATACCCTTGTCCCGGATACCGTCGATAGTCTGTTAGAAAGTCTTGGTATTGATGCGCTTAAATTTCGGCAAGAGCGCATTCAACCGCTGGTTGATAGCGGATGGGACAAAATTATGGCTCGATTTTACGCCATTATTGAGGAATCAAAGCGACGGGGTAACAAAATTACCCAGGAATATCTTGCCAAATTTGGTCAAGAATTAGCGCCCTTTGATGGCGTACCGGAAATGTTCGATCGCTTGCGTCGCAGTGCTTACGAAATCAACCCCAAAGTGGAACTTGAATTTTATCTAATTAGCTGCGGTATGGTAGACATTGCCCGTTATAACTGCATTGCACCTAACTTTAAAGAAATGTGGGGCTGCGAGTTTCACTATAACAAAGATGGCGGGATTGAGTTTCTGAAAAAAATTGTGACTCACACTGAAAAAACTCGCTATTTATTCCAAATTGCCAAAGGAATTGAGGGGCAACAACAGGATGGAAAAACATTTGTTTATCGGGATTTACCGCCAGAAGAATTACACGTGCCGCTGACACAAGTTATTTATGTAGGTGATGGTGCGTCCGATATTCCTTGCTTTTCGCTGTTGAATGAAGAACAGGGTACGGCGATTGGGGTTTATAAAGATAGGACGCCCGAAGAGTGGAATCGGGAAATAGAAATTAGCAAAAGTCAGCGCCTTGCAAATTTGGCTCCCGCTGAATTTGGGGAAGGTTCGGAGTTGATGCGATCGCTTACCCTAGCGGTTGAAAGTCTGTGCAAACAAATCTCGCTGTTACAGTTAAGTGTTGGTGAGTAAATGCCATGAAAGAACTCTGGTATAAAAACGCAATTATCTACTCCCTAGATGTGGAAACTTTCATGGACTCGGACGGCGATGGTGTAGGCGACTTTCCGGGACTTACTAACCGCCTAGACTATTTATCGGCACTAGGAATTACTTGTTTGTGGTTGTTACCGTTTTATCCTTCTCCTAACCGCGATAACGGTTACGATGTGATGGATTACTACAACATTGACCCGCGACTGGGAACTCTGGGAGATTTTGTCGAGTTTATGCACCAAGCAGGGGAACGAGGGATGCGCGTGGTAATTGATTTAGTAGTAAATCATACTTCCAATCAGCATCCTTGGTTTCTGGCAGCTAGAAGCGACAAAAACTCCAGGTATCGCAATTACTATGTATGGTCAGAAAATCCACCCAAAACCGATCCAGAACAATTGATGTTTCCCGATGTTGAGGACAGTATTTGGGAATACGACGAACAAGCAAACGCTTACTATTTGCATCACTTTTATAAAGAACAGCCAGATTTGAATATCGCCAATCCAGCAGTACGAGAAGAAATCTGCAAAATTATGGGTTTCTGGTTAGAATTGGGCGTGTCTGGTTTTCGCATTGATGCGGCTCCGTTTTTAATTAAAGGAATTGGCATCGAAGGTGCAGATCCCGAACACATGCAAGCTTTCTTGACAGAAATGGAAGAGTTTGTGTCATCGCGTCAAAGCAATGCGGTGTTGCTCGCCGAAGCAAATGTCGATCCGGATCAAATTCCGATTTACTTTAGCAAAGGCGACAGAATGCACATTTTGTTCAACTTTTTGCTGAATCAGTATATGTTTTTGGCATTGGCGCGTCAAGAATCCAGCCCGCTGCGCGATGGACTAAAAATATTACCGGATATTCCCCCTGTTTGTCAGTGGCTGAATTTTGTCCGCCACCACGATGAATTGACGCTAGATCGGATTAATTCATCGAAACGTAAAGAAATTTTTGCCGCTTTTGCCCCTGATGAAACAATGCAAATTTTCGGACACGGGATTCGTCGTCGCTTACCACCGATGATGGGAGGAAATCGCCGCCGAATTGAACTAATTTACAGTTTGCTTTTCACCCTCCCCGGTACGCCCATGCTGCGCTATGGGGAAGAAATTGGCATGGGCGATGACCTTTCCCTGGAAGGGCGAAACAGCGTCCGCACAGTGATGCAATGGTCAGATGCGCCGAATGGTGGCTTCTCGACTGCTCCAAAGGATGCCCTTGCCAGACCTGCGATCGCTACGGGAGAATACGGTTACAAAAAGGTCAATGTCGCCGCCGCACAGCGCGATCCTGATTCATTGATTAACTGGATGGATCGTGCAATCCGCATCCGCAAGCAATGTCCTGAGTTGGGTAGGGGAAAGTGGCACATTTTGGAAACCGATTCTCCCGCGGTTTTTGCTCACTGTTGCGATTGGGAAGGCAGAACTGTTATTGCTGTTCACAATCTAGCCGACAAACCTTGTACCGCTACGCTCAAATCTAACCAATACACCCATCTGTTCGATTTATTTGGCGATCGCATCTATGAATCTCTCGCTGCTGACTCGCCCTCTATTCCTTTAGAAGCTTACGGTTATCGCTGGTTTCGAGTCAATCGCGAGCAATATTAATCCAAGTTGCTAGTGATAACCATAATGGGTTGCTCGCATCGCTAATTGCTAATTGCTAATTGCTCGCGGGAATATTTTTCGGTTCTACAATTAGCCATTAGCTGTTAGCAGTTCTAAAAAGATAACTAGCAAATTGCGTTATTATATTATGGCAAAGATTGGATATCACGCTTCTCACGAACAATTTAAGCCCAGCGAACTGCTGAAATACGTTCAAATGGCAGAACAAGCTGGCTTTACCCTTGCTTTATCCTCCGATCATTTCCACCCTTGGAGTGAAGCGCAAGGACAAAGTGGTTTTGCTTGGTCTTGGTTGGGTGCAGCAATGCAAGCAACGCCGACGCTTTCCTATCGAGTTGTTTGCGCTCCCGGACAGCGGTATCATCCTGCTATAATTGCCCAAGCTGCGGCAACCTTGGCAGAAATGTTTCCCGATCGTTTTTGGTTGACTGTTGGTAGCGGTCAGGCATTGAATGAAAAGATAACGGGGGATAAATGGCCTACCAAGAGCGATCGCAACACTCGCCTTAAAGAATGCGTCGATATTATCCGCGCTCTTTGGGCAGGAGAAACCGTCACCCAAAGCGGTTTAGTTTGCGTCGAACAAGCCAAACTTTATACCCGCCCGGAAAAATTACCCTTGATTATCGGCGCTGCAATTACACCCCAAACTGCCGAATGGTTGGGTAGTTGGGCAGATGGTTTGATTACCATTTCTCGCCCCCCCGAAAAACTAAAAACAGTCGTCGATGCGTTTCATCGAGGAGGCGGAGAAGGAAAGCCGATGATATTAAAAGTACAGCTTTCTTATGACCGCGATGAGGAAACAGCGAAACACAAAGCCCATCAACAATGGCGCAATAACATCTTCAAAAATATCTTGATGACCGAATTGCGAACTCCCGAACAATTCGATGCTGCTGGTGAGTTTGTCCAACCAGAGGAATTATCCGAACACGTGCGGATTTCGGCAAACCCTCAACAACATATTGAATGGCTGCAAAATGATATCGAATTAGGGTTTGACGAACTGATTTTGCACAATGTTAACCGAGAGCAAGAGCAGTTTATTGAGGTGTTTGGTGAAAAAGTAGTACCACCACTAACAAAAAGCTGATAATGGCTCTCCCGTCCTAGAGCGCCATGTCTTTGCAGTGTGACGTACAAGTACCGGATATTCTGCCTCATGGTCACCCGGTAGGAATCGATTTAGGGTTGAACGATGAAAGCGGCTACATCTGAGGGAGAAGCGATCGCCATCATGAAAATTGGGCATTTATTGAAACCGCTGTAACCTCATCCACATCGCCAGCAACGCTAAATTTAGCTCCTACCTACGACCACGCCTCCAGCTTGGGGCGGGAATTGTTGGATATTAAGCGGCAAGAAAAGCTTAACAATCGTTCCGTATCGGCCTACGCAGACAAATGCAGATCCGCACTATATTTTCAAGTAGGAGGCAGAAAAGCCCTCAAACCTTTGGATGCCTTTCGATTAGCTGCACAACGTTATCCTCTTGCTGCTAGGGTATCGCTAGAACACCCAGCTTATCCACAAAATAGGGGAAGCAAAAGTTATCAAATCCAGTGACGGGCGAGTGATGAACCGGGATCTAAATGGTGCGCGTGGGATTTTCCGGCGTGCATTGGTTGATACGGTGCGATTCGTTCAGTCGAAACAGGGATTAACCTTGGGGATGACTGGCTTTGTAGAGTAATCCAAAAAGGATTGAGTTCGCACTTAAAAGGCTCTACAAAAGATAACTTGCTGTTCATGTAGGTGAGGAAACCTAGCCAAGCCATCAGCTAAGACAGCTAGGGGACAAAAGGATAACTTAGTCCGGAAAACACTGAGTCCTACCGCCCTGGTGCGGGGTTGAAAGCACACAAACTACCAGAATATAGTAGCCCCTATAGAAGAGACTGACCATCAAATCTGTAAAGCGGGGGTGAAAGCGGACAAAAGGCGGAAATAGCTGAAAGCGCCTACCGCAAGCAAAAGTCTATGGATAGGAAACGAATTACCGATGAGCCATCGTAAACCAATACCAGGGGACATAAGCTAACGGACATTCGTCCGACTCCTGGGTCGGGAACATCCGACACGGACAGGGTCTATAAGGTTCCGTATACCGATATAGCGCACTACCCGTATCCCGGTGGAGAGGTAAATCCTAAAGACTCTATATGAACAGTAGGAACGAAATAACCCTTAGTAAGCTCCTTAGCTAGGTCGATAGACAAGGTAGGTAGTCAAACCAACGCTGCTACAGGGTGGGATGGTTCAAGAAGCAAAATGCCGAACCTGAATTAACAGGTAACGCCTGAAAAGGGATGGCATAACAGCCCGGATAAGCAGACGTGAATCGCAATGTGAATAAAGCTAGAGGTTCAAGTAGCAATGGAAAAGCCTAAATCAGATTCACAAATGGATACTGAGGGATGGAAGGATATCAACTGGCGAAAAGCCGAAAGATACGTCTTTAAGTTGCAAAAGCGCATCTATGCTGCTTCTCGTTGTGGAGATGTCAGGCGAGTCCGTAAACTCCAAAAGACACTGATGAGGTCTTGGTCTAATCGGGTAATAGCGGTACGACGGGTAACAACAGAAAACCAAGGGCGAAAGACAGCAGGAGTGGACGGGGTCAAATCCCTGTCCCCAGTAGCTCGTCTTAAACTCACAGGGCAGCTCAGACTAACTGGAAGATCCAAACCCACTCGAAGGGTTTGGATTCCTAAGCCAGGAAAGGATGAAAAACGTCCATTAGGAATACCCACGATGTACGACCGCGCCTTACAAGCCGTCATAAAAGCCGCACTAGAACCTGAATGGGAAGCGGTTTTTGAAACAAACAGCTACGGCTTTAGACCAGGAAGGTCATGCCACGATGCGGTCAAACAAATCAAAAACTGCTTACAGCGAAAGGCAAAGTTTGTATTAGATGCAGACATAGCCAAATGTTTTGACCGAATCAACCATGTAGCCCTACTCCAGAAAATAAATCAAAAAGGAAAAGTCAGGCAACAAATTAAGTCATGGCTTAAATCTGGGGTCATAGACCAAGGGGTATTTACTGCTACATCTGAGGGTACGCCACAAGGGGGAGTCATCTCTCCTCTACTAGCAAATATAGCCCTCCACGGATTAGAAAATCGGCTAATACAATATGTAGAATCACTTCCAGGAACAAAATCGAAAAACCGTGAGAACCTGGGAGTCGTCAGATATGCCGATGACTTTGTGATTATACACAAGGATAAATTCGTTGTCCAAAGATGCCGGGAAATTATCTCGGAATGGTTAGCTGGTATTGGCTTAGAACTGAAACCAGAAAAAACCAGACTCGCACATACTCTACATCCAGAGTTAAGTGAGGATGGAAAGGCGGGGTTTAATTTCCTCGGTCATCACATACGACAATTCCCCAGCGGAAAATACCGCAGCTCCAGAGATGGTCAGGGAAAAGTCATAGGATTCAGAACCCTCATCACCCCAACCATCGAAGCCTGTAAGATACATCAAGAAGAAATCGGAAGACTCATCAAAAAACATAGGTCTTCGCCTCAGAAGGCACTTATTAAAGACCTCAACCCTGTCATAAGGGGATGGGCTTCCTACTACAAGAACTCTGACGCTTCAAGTGTCGGAGAACTGACAAGACAAGACCATCTCACATACCTAAGGCTTCGCAGATGGGCAAAACGTCGTTGTGAGAAAATCAATTCCGGACATAAGAAATACTGGATAACTCAAAACGACAACAACTGGGTATTCGCAACCAATGAAGGGAAAGCGAACTCTCTTCGGTTACTAACACATAGGGAATTTGGAAGCAGTAGTACAGACTATGTGAAAGTTAAAGGCGATAAAAGTCCATACGATGGCGACCTGGTTTATTGGAGTACAAGACTAGGGGTACACCCTGAATTGCCTAATCGTAAGGCTAAGTTGCTCAAACAACAAAAGGGTAAATGTCCTTGGTGCGGATTAACTTTTCTGAACAACGATGTATTGGAGGTTGACCACAAAATCCCTAGAGCGCTAGGCGGTAAGGATGAGTGGAAAAATCTGCAACTACTACATCGACATTGCCACGATGAAAAGACTGCCGTAGATGGTAGTCCGAAGTCCCAAGTGACAAGGGAAACACATTGAGTAGCCGTGTGCGCTGAAAGGTGCAAGCACGGTTCGGAGGAGAGGGGCGGAGCAGTAATGCTCCCCTCGACTCCAACCCTTGGTTAAGCCAACATTTGGCGGCTTGACACAGACACAGAGACAGAGTCAGACTAGCAACGGTTAGCGTCAGTCAGTGAAGTGTCAAGAATCACCGCCCTAAAAGTGCGGTGATTATGTCAATTATGTATTTGTTAGCGAATGTTAGCAAAAAAGTATCGCTCAAATAGATCTCGGCTCAATACCAACTAAGGTTTCTGAGTCGCGATCGCTAACTTAGCCCCCTCAATCCGACGCAACTTATCCATCACCTGCACCACTTGACCGTGGTTCACCGCTTTATCCGCATTCAATACAATCAGTAACTCTTGGTTGGGCTGTCGCAGCTTTTGCACCGCACCTTCAAGCGCCTCCAACCCAACAGACTCGCGATTGACAGCTAACTCTCCCTGCGAGTTAATCGTCACCGTCACAGATGCAGGTGGTTGGCTTTTCCCCGAAGATGCAGAAGGTAAATTTACCGACAACCCTTCGGAACGACTTAAAAACAGGGAAGACATAATAAAAAATGTCAGAATCGCAAACACCACATCAATCATCGGCACGATGTTGATCTGCGGCGGGATATCTGGTTCATCGGGTAGGCGCATAAGATTTCTCTCCTCTTTCATAGCGACGGCGATACAGCAGTTCTAGCTGACCGCTATATTCTTGAATTCGAGCAATTTGACGCAGGTAAAATCCGCGAAATGTATTGGCAAACAACAGGGTAAAAATAGCGACAATCAATCCCGTCGCAGTAGAAACCAGCGCCTCGCTGATTCCCGCCGAGACACCAGCGGTTTTTGTTCCGCCTACATCCCCCAGAGTCAGCGAACCAAACGAAGTAATCAATCCCGTCACCGTACCTAATAAACCCAGCAGCGGTGCAAGGCTGATAATGGTATCGAATATGTTGTTAAACCGTTTGAGTACCGGGATTTCAGCTTGCGCTTCGCTTTCCAATGCCAAGCGAAATTCTTCCGGGTTTGGATCTTCCAATAGCAAAGCACCCAGAAAGATCCTCGCGATGGGCAAATCGGCATTGAGCTTGAGTTTATCTATTGCACCAACTACATTGTCCCGGCGGTAGAGAGTTAACACATCTCGCACCACCTGTGTTTGTCGTCGGTTAACGCGAAACCAAAACGCGATCCGCTCGAAGATTAATGCGATCGCTACTACAGAAAATATCATTAGGGGCCACATGACGATGCCGCCCGCCGAAAACAGCTTACTAAATCCCATAGCTTGCTAATAGGGCAATTAAAAATCCTGGTGTTGCGTACTAGAGTGCTGAATTAGCCAACATCTCATGAAAGCCTACCCTTACTGCAAATCTCTGTCAAGTTATTTTTGATTTTTTTAATCAACTAGCACCCGTGCGATCGCTCCATATTGTTTGCGGGACAGAAATTTATTGCTCAAGACTTGCTGCAAAAGCCCGTGCGCCTGCGCTATGCTGCGGAAGCTTTAGCAGAGAAGGCATAAGAGCAAATAGTTACTATTATCCGGTTATTAGCCCCAAATTAACGTAAATTTTTTTTACACGCTCTGGCAACAAAACTTTGAAAGTCCCGGTTTGAAAGCCCATTCCTTTAAATAATTCTTCAGTTTTTTTTGCTTGACATGGGTGTATAGAGCGTCTTAACCTGACGAAAGTCAGATGCAAAAGAATTGCAATATGAGTCTTTCTCTAATAGCTATTAACCAGAGAGAAAAGGAAGAGGAGAAGTTAAGGTCTTTTCTGACATACAGCCTGTTGGGGTCTGTGGCTTTCCACGCCCTCGTGCTGTTTTTTGGCGCGATGCTTTGGGATAGACAGCCTGCACTTGCAGACAATGCTATTGAAGTGATAATGGTCGATCCACCTCCAGAGGAAACACCACCACCCGAACCCAAAGTCTCACCCTCTCCCCCGGCACCATCGCCATCGCCGGTTGTGACGCCAAAAGCACAACAACCGCAAGAGCCGCCATCAGTGAAGCCTCCAATTCCCCCACCAGAACCACCTCAACCAGTTATCACGCCGCCACCGATTCAACCACCACGCTTAGCCTCGCCTCCAACTCCGCCACCAGAACCACCTCAACCTGTTGTTACACCTACAACACCCGTGGTACCGGAGCCAGAGGTAACGCCAACGCCTGAGTCGGTGGCAGAGAATCAACCGCCAACGCCAAAGCGCGATTCCAAGCCACGTGAAGAGCCTTTGAAGCAGCCTATTCCCGATAAACCAGTATCAGAAGATACTCCATCACCACCCTCTGAGCCAGTGGCAGCGAACCAACCAGAAACACCACCAAGGGTATCTGGGAACTCTAGACCTCTGTTGCCAGCACCAACCGAGGACAATAAACCTTTTAGAGACGAGGTAGCACAGGACACATCCAGCGAGCCAGTAGAATCCTCGGACACTCTGCCAACCCTACCGCAACAAGTCGCAGTCAATCGCGCAACGCCACCCCAACGACAGACGGCACAAAGTCAAGCGCTACCGGACGATACGCGAAGTTCTGGACAAACTAGACCGCGTTTGGACAGTTCGGAAAGTTTCCCCGGTGCATCGATTGGAGAAAATGAAGAGACATTCTCAACCCCCACAGCGCCAGGAACGGTGGCAGTGAATCGGGGAACACCACCCGAACGAAGAGTAGCACAAAGTCAAGCGCTACCAGGTAATAATACGGGGGGTTCCAGACAAAACAGACCGAGTTTAGATAACTCGAGTGATTTTTCGGGTAGTTCGATACCAGAGGAAGACGCCACAACCCCATCATCAGGAGTACCGGGAACGGTAGCAGTGAATCGAGGCACGACCCCAAGACGCCCCGTAGCTGGAAGTCAAGCGCTACCAGGTAATAATACGGGGGGTTCCAGACAAGGCAGACCGAGTTTAGATAACTCGAGTGATTTTTCGGGTAGTTCGATACCAGGGGAAGAAAATGGATTGCCATCATCGGGAGTACCTGGAAGGGTAGCAGTGAATCGAGGAGTACCGCCGCGTCCACCTAGTGCGGAACCAGGAACTGACGATGGCGGAGATGCTACTGAGGTGGATGGTGAAGGATTGAATTGTCTGGCTTCCTGCAAACCCCAATATCCGCGCCGTCTGGCACAGCGTGGCGTGGAAGGGCGTCCGGTGGTTCGGTTTGTGTTAGATCCGAGTGGCAGACCGATGAATATGCAACTTGCAGAATCGAGTGGTAATGGCGATCTCGATAGTGCAGCAATTGAAGCTGTGAGGAAGATGAGATTTGCTCCACCGGGAAGCAGACCTCTAAGAGTGCGAATGGGAATCACTTTTACCCTGGGAGGATAGTTTAGGCGCGATCGCTCTTGAAGCGTGTAAATTGCGATCGCTAGTAAAAGAAAAAATTACTTAATAGTGACTAATGACTAATTTATCTAACTTTGGGACGATGACTTTGAATGAAACGTTTAAGAATTGACACAGCACTACTAATGACTGCCAGTTTGAGTTTAGCCAGTTTAATTGGGACTTCCTCTTTAGCAGTCAATGCCGAGGGATTGACTTGCTTATCTGACTGCAATCCTGAATATCCTCGCCGTCTGTTCGCCCAAGGCGTGCAAGGGCGTCCGGTGATTCGGTTTGTGTTAGATCCGAGTGGCAGACCGATGATTGTGGGAGTTGCACAATCGAGTGGCAATAGCGAACTCGATAATGCCGCGATTCAAGCCGTAAAGAAAATGAGATTTACACCACCTGGAAGGCGATTTCTACGAGTGCGAATGCGAATTATCTTTGCTATCAGAGAATAGTTTACGCTCGCGATCGCTCGTTAAAGAAAAAATTGCTAACTACTAACTAATCAAACTTTAGGAGGATGTCTTATGTTTCGTTTAAAATTAGATGCAGCACTACTGATTGCTGCCAGTTTGAGCCTAGCCAGTTTACTCGGTACTTCTGGGCTAGCAACAGCAGCAGAGGTGACATTACCAGATGGGGGTCGCTGTCAGGGCGAAATTAGCAACGGCACCCTGAATGGGAAAGGAAGCTGTAATTATGCCAATGGCGATCGCTATGAAGGCAATTTTGTCAACGGCAAGCGCGAAGGTACGGGAGTCTATACTTTTGCCGATAAAGGTCGTTATACGGGAGAGTTTAAAGACGACCAAATCAATGGTAGGGGGGTGCGCGAGTTTGCCGACGGCGATCGCTATGAGGGAGAATTTGTCAACGGTGTGCCAAATGGAACCGGGGTGTATATCTCTGCGGGTGGCAATCGCGTCGAAGGACAATTTAAAAATGGCAATCTGGAAGGAACCGGGACTTTTACCTTTAAAAATGGCGATAAATGTACGGGAACGGTGACTGGAGGTCAGCTAAGCGGAAATGGTAGCTGTGTTTATGCCAATGGCAACCGCTACGAAGGACAATTTAATAACAATCGACCCAACGGTGAAGGAACTTATACTTTTGCCTCTGGCGGAACTTATAAAGGACAGTTTAGCAACGGTCAGTTTAATGGCAGGGGGGTAAGACAATATCCCAACGGGAATCGCTATGAAGGGGAATTTAAAGATGGTAAGTTCGAGGGTGAAGGGAGTTTGACGGCGAAAGAAGGAACTTATAAAGGACAGTTTAGGAACGGTCAATTTAACGGCACGGGAGTGTTTACCTTTGCCGATGGCAATCGCTATGAAGGACAGTTTGTCAACGGTCAGTTTAGCGGTAGAGGGGCGTATATTTTTGCCAATGGCGATCGCTGTGATGGGGAATTTTCCGCAGGTAGTCTCAATGGTAGAGCCATGTGTAAATACGCCAGCGGAGACAGTTATGAAGGAGAATTTCGCAATGGCGATAAGGAAGGTACTGGGGTTTATGTGTATGCCGACGGTACGAGGTTGCAAGGAACTTGGAAAGGCGGACAGTTCCAGAATTAGTGAGCGAGGTAACTAAGGTGCGGCTTAATCCAACACCGAGGGGTTAGAAGCTGTTCGCTAATTTCTGGACAAAGCTACTCATCACTCCCCGTTTGTCGATCTATCAATCGCTCGACTCGAAGCGATGCAACCGGAAACGTTTCAGTCCCGTTGCCGGGATTTTATTAGTTGAAAGTACCATTCTAAGGGGTATTTATGAACTTTGAACAAGATGTTTCAGTCCCGTTGCCGGGATTTTATTAGTTGAAAGGCGATGGTGGGGCCACGCTGCAACACAATTGATGGGTTTCAGTCCCGTTGCCGGGATTTTATTAGTTGAAAGCAATACCTTATGGCTCGAATCAGGTGTATAAGGCGGGTTTCAGTCCCGTTGCCGGGATTTTATTAGTTGAAAGCGATTGAAGGCTAAGGAGCTACCCCTGTCAATTTGCGTTTCAGTCCCGTTGCCGGGATTTTATTAGTTGAAAGTACCAGCACGCCGCCATTTAAAGAGTAAATATCTAGACAGGTTTCAGTCCCGTTGCCGGGATTTTATTAGTTGAAAGAGTTGTTGGCGCGTACTGCGTCCCATCGAATCCCAGGTTTCAGTCCCGTTGCCGGGATTTTATTAGTTGAAAGTTCCCTGTGCCTCTATGTCTAATAATATAGCCGTAAGACGTTTCAGTCCCGTTGCCGGGATTTTATTAGTTGAAAGCTAACCTCCGGATCTCAAGGCGATACGACGGTGCGAATCAAGTTTCAGTCCCGTTGCCGGGATTTTATTAGTTGAAAGTGATTACGTCCGACCAGAGGCGGGGCATGGAGCTTAGTTTCAGTCCCGTTGCCGGGATTTTATTAGTTGAAAGAGAAGAAGTGAGTAAAGCGAAGGCTCTCACCGAATCGTTTCAGTCCCGTTGCCGGGATTTTATTAGTTGAAAGCTCATAAGATTTCCTCTCCTTAGTTCGCATTCCTAATGTTTCAGTCCCGTTGCCGGGATTTTATTAGTTGAAAGCGTGTTGGCGCGGATCAAGACGCTCTTGTTGAAGTCGTTTCAGTCCCGTTGCCGGGATTTTATTAGTTGAAAGCAGATTCGATATGCCTTGCCACTTTCTCGTTAGCAAGTTTCAGTCCCGTTGCCGGGATTTTATTAGTTGAAAGCTGACTGGTAACTGGAATCCCTTGGGTGCGGGGGCATGTTTCAGTCCCGTTGCCGGGATTTTATTAGTTGAAAGCAGGCGAGAGACGGACTTCATGCATATATTTTTTCGACCTCTTGGTTTCAGTCCCGTTGCCGGGATTTTATTAGTTGAAAGCAGGCAGAAGCTGCGTTCACTTTGTGTGGTTACCAAAGTTTCAGTCCCGTTGCCGGGATTTTATTAGTTGAAAGACCGCTCGGTACTGTGCCTTGCCGGTGGCTTCCACGTGTTTCAGTCCCGTTGCCGGGATTTTATTAGTTGAAAGAGGACAGACACTTACACCAGAACAAATAGCACAGTATGTTTCAGTCCCGTTGCCGGGATTTTATTAGTTGAAAGCTGGGGCGATCGCAATGCCCCAGCCGCTTCCCGAAGTTTCAGTCCCGTTGCCGGGATTTTATTAGTTGAAAGTGTATGCGCTTTGAGGTATTGCGTAGGTCGTCGTACTGTTTCAGTCCCGTTGCCGGGATTTTATTAGTTGAAAGAACCCATCGCAGAAATTCTTGAGTTGTTATAGATGTGTTTCAGTCCCGTTGCCGGGATTTTATTAGTTGAAAGCATCTTAGTTAGGGCTTGGATTTCTAAATCCTGAATGTTTCAGTCCCGTTGCCGGGATTTTATTAGTTGAAAGAGACAAGGAGAAGGAGAAAGCGAGGGTGTTTGTGTAGTTTCAGTCCCGTTGCCGGGATTTTATTAGTTGAAAGATTGTTGCTTGCGCTTTTCTAATCGGCGCTCGTACGTTTCAGTCCCGTTGCCGGGATTTTATTAGTTGAAAGACCACCAGCCACAACCAAGACTAGGAGAGGGTTCCAGAGGCACTTTTCGTGAAGTGCAAATTTCCCCTCATTCCAGCCGAGCTTATTGCTAGTTATTAGCAATAACTCTCGATCTACAAATGCCACAAGTATTGATTTGTCAAGGTTCTGGCGATTTTCGCGAACCCCCCAGGGATTTCGCCCCCGCTTCGGTTTACGAAAATTCGATCTATGTAGCCATCATAGTACGATTACCTCATCGCGTCTAGGCTGCTCGGAACCATAAGTAATCGTCCGCTTGACTGCCCCTGCATCCAACACGTAAATTCGGATCGAATCCTCAGTCGGCTTAATCAACTTTTCAATTCGGTGTTGCAGCTTAACGAACTGCACCGAAGTCAGAAAACACTCGAAAACGCTATATTGCGTCCATTTCCCGTAGCCAGACAGTAGCTTGTGCAAGCGGGTGCGCCGTTTATTGGCAGCCTTATTGTCCGGCAAATCGTAGATTACCAAATAAAAAAGTGTAGTCATCGCAAAATCAGTGGCTTGTAAACAACTCCTTCCTGCAAGTGGCGACTGAGCAACCGCGCTTGCAATTCAATTGCCCGTCGATAAGTACAGCGATACTCAAACGTTGGATGTTTAAATTCATCGTTCATTTTGCGTTCAAACGCTTGCAAAAATCGCTTGCGACCATCATCGGCAAGTCGGTAAGCACCCAAATTTTCGGAAAAATCTTGAGGTTGAATTTCGCGGTTGTTCAACACCGACAGCACTAAACTATCAGCCACCAGAGGACGAAATTCTTCCATCAAATCTAACACCATCGCGGGTTGACCTCGACTAACTTCGTGCAAATAGCCAATAAATGGATCGAGTCCAGCTAGATGAACCGCTGCCGTTACCTGCACCCGCAGCAATCCGTAAGCCAAACTCAATAGAGCATTCACCGGATCGGTAGGAGGGCGGCGATTTCGACCGGGAAACGACCAAGGTTCTTTTAAAATAGCCGACAACTCAGCAAAATAATCTTTAGCCGCTACTCCCTCAATCCCCCGCACTTGGTCGAGAGTCGTTTGTTCGGCGATTAATTTTTTGTGCGACTTCAGGGAACTGTCAGCAATTTTGTGTCGATACAAAATCAGATGCTGATTCTGAATTTTGGCAGCAACAATTGCCTTGACTAAAGCTAACCGCTTCTCAGGATCGCGATAAAGATCGTACTGAGCTAACCGCAGCGCCCCATTACGCGAGTAACCAGGCAAGGCACTGCCTAAATATTTGCCAAAACTGGAAAGATAGTGAACGGGCATCCCCAATTCTAAAGCATAAGTCAAAGCTTCACCCGTCACCTGCGGATGACCGATTAGCACCACTTGTTCTACCGTCTGTGCTGGAACCGTTTGCTTTTTCCAACTACCATCTTCTTGTTTGAGAGCCACGGTAAATGCTTCGTAAGTTTTGCTCAAAATAGCTTCCGGTTGACTGAGATAAAGAACTGTCATAAATTAAACTCCTTCGCGCATCAGTTGTTTGACTTCAAAAGGCAGACAAGTGCCGATTAAACTGCAAGCTTGACATTTTTTAGGATGGTCGATGGGCGGCGGCATTTTCCCAATAGCAGTTTGTTGAGCTGCTAAAATCGCTTGTTCTGTCATCTGTCGCAGTTGCGGCGTGAAGTTAACTTTCTGCCGCCGTCGATTGCCGTGATAGAAAATTTCCCCAAAAGCGATTTCTCTTTGGGTACGTTCTTCTAAACATAATGCTGCCGCGCATACTTGAAAGTGGTCGTTGAGATGTTGTGCCATTTTCCCTTTTTTATATTCTAAAGGAACCAGTTGACCGTCCCGTTCTTCAACTGCATCAATAATGCCGCTGACTTTTAAGCGATCGCTCCAAACCCACTGCTGTCGATAAATGATAGTATCGCCTTCATGCGAGACGCTCTCTTCATTAATATTTTCGTGCAGATAACGGCCTAAAATAATGTGTTCGTTATCCTCCATTTCGCCAAGTTCATATTCCAAATAAAACCGACGCGGGCAATATTCCCAAGCATTGAGATAAGCTAACGGCAGATAATTTTCAGACATATTTCATCAGCTCCGAGATTATTGGTTAGTATTTGTAGGGTGCGTTAGTAGTATTTGTAGGGTGCGTTAGCGGTAGCGTAACGCACCATTCAACCAGATTTAGTGTCGCTGCGTAAGTCTTGAGGCATCAACTTTCCAGCGAAAGCAATCGCGTTTGTCCCATCCCCATCGCTGTTTTACGTCCCACACCAGCTATCCCAGCAAAGTGGGCTAAAATCGTGGCAAATTGGGCTTGTTCGCGATCGGGAAATTCATAACGTACCCACCCTTTGGTTCCAATTTCAGCTCCACCTTTCATTCTTAAAGCAACTGTTTTGAGATCGTAAGCAGAAGTAAATGCTTGCCAGTCAATTTGTGGCATTTGAAAATCTGCTGGTGCAAACGCATTCCAGCGTCGTAACAAACTAGAGAACGTTAATTCCGGCAGCGGAAATGGTTGAATAGTTTGCTTTTGTTTAAAGCTAGTCGGCGAAAGAAACTCTAACTCAATTACCTTTTGACTCGGAACTTGCGTCAATGCAGCAAAGCTAGTTAAGTGCTTAATATCTATCCACTTCCCTAAGCGGCAACTGACATGGGTTAATGCAATTTCGCCGCCCATATCTTGACTCATTCCCCATAGTAAAGGCGCGAGTATTTCCTGCTGCAATACCCCAATTCGCAAAAACATTTGATTAGGATAAGAACCAGGTTTGAGCGCTAAAGTTAAAGGAAAATTCTCCGAGGCGTGAAGTCGTTCGGCTAAAGCTGGCTCGGCCTTAGTTAACCAATAAAGGCATTGAGCGTGAATAGCTCGTCCTAAACTGGGAGGTAGAGGCTCTGATGGAAACAAAGCAATCTCCAAAACGTGCAATTCTTGGTTATCAACTTCTACCCCCGTTAATTCATAGAATTTCCCTTGCCACTCCACGGCGGTGCGTTGGCTAATCTGCCCGAAAATATATTGGAGAATTTCGGGATATTGCTCCAAATTCGACGAAACGGCTAAAACTTTATTCACCCCATTCTTGCGAGCTAAAGGAACCCAAATCGGTAAAGGATCTAGCTCCGATAACCAACAACTAAGAGGAGTAATATCGATCCGATTAGTGGGTTGTAAAACCACGCTCAGTCCCGCAATGCGGGTTTCATTTTCGCTGGTAAAGGTCATATCTGGCACTACTGGCAATTAGTTCTAATGGGAGAAGTCCGGGCTGGATTGCTCGGTCTTTGTCTAATTGTGCTTTGTCGGTGGAGTAGGGATTGATTTTGTTAAAGGTTGTTTTAGATCCCAAATCATCCATCGGTTGCACGGTAAAGGATTGTGTAAGATTCGGTTGGAAAAGAGGCGTAGGAGTTTCGACAGTCGCGTCTGGTAGGTATTGAAAAAAGCAACCGCGTTTCCCGAAGTAGTTAATTTGAGCTAATAGTTTTTCTAACTCAATTAACCTCGAGGTTGCGCCACAACAAATCTGTAAATTCCCCTCCAAATACACCCACTCGCGAAACACAAAACCATCTTGCATTGGTACGGTGGGTCTGCTTTTATCCGCTTTATCAGCAGTTTGATCGTAGTAACGCAATTTGTAACCGTTGCGATTAACTACCAATCGGTCGGGGGGTTGGAGTAAAATCTGTAAGTCGCGAATCCAAGTAAATTCACGCTTGATCCAACTGTCGAAGTCAGCTAAATGTTCGCGACCTTGACTTTCTAGCAACACCTTTAACAGTGCCATTTTAATCGCATAAGGAGTGGGAACTAGATTTGATCGAGCTGCCATGCTAGTAGCATCCGAGCGTTTGAGAGAAAATAAACTAACGGGTTGGTAGGTAACGGTGAGCCATTGATTCACCGTTTGGGGTTGTGAATTTGGTTCAATTTTATTCAATTGCTTCGGCACGATCGCTCTCCCAAGGTTGTGCAGTAGCAATTAATTCTTCGATGCGTTGTGCGAATTCTGCGAGGCTTTCAAATCGCAATAAATGCACAGTTCCCGCACCGTTGAGGCGATTTAAAGTTTCGGTGAGACTTTCCAACTGGCGGTGATAGCTTGCGTCTAAAGGACTGACCATTGGTGCCGGACAGCGGCGAGTGGTGAAGGCGATCGCTCCTTCAAAATAATCCGGGTGCGGTAAGTGGGTATTCCGTTTGGCACCGTTGGGTTGCAGGTAGGTATATAGCACGCTTTTGAGCAAGGCATCAAGCCGCTGTTTGCGTTCATTTGCATCAATAGCATAGCTAAAAGTATGGGGATTGTAACCAATCCGAAATGCTTCGATGTTAACAACGGTAGCGTACAACCCAGAGCTAATTTGCACGTTGTAAGGAGTAGGATTATCGGTGCCGTATTTGGCATGAAAGTAACTTTGGGTTTTGACAAAGCTAGGCAAACCTACCATCGCACCAAATTCGATTGCCGATTCGCGTTTGAGTGTCTGTCCCTTTTTTTCTGTAACCATAAACCCTTCTAAATCGCTGATCGTACAGCGTTGAATTACCTTCGCGGTTTTAGTCGCTAAATCGGTTTCCTGGGCGCTAAAAAAGGAGGTTTTCTGCTTTTCGGCTAAGTCAATATCAAAGCCAATCCGATCGGGGTTGAATTGCTGACCGCCTGCGGATAAACTTAGTCCTTGTTCTACAGCAATGCGATGCAAGTGTTCGGCTTGAATGTGCTTGAGCATATCGCCAGATATCCCATTCACAAACTTGGGTTCTGGGTCGCCTTTTTCTACTATGTAGTAGCGACGAGTTAGAGATTGATTGCCTTCATTTCCTTCATTATTCAGGGCGTGGAGTTGCAACGATATCAATCCGCTTAAGGAAATGGAATAGGCTTGGAAGTTTCGCTCGGTCATGGTTTAATTCTCCTTATTCTGCGTTTTCCTGTGTTTCTAATTCATCGGTATCGATCGATGGCGATTCATCTTTAGCTTTGCTCCATTTGGCATAACCGTAAGCAATCAGCAAATTGGCAACTAGAACGGTATCGAATTCATGGATCAGTTCAATTAAGCGGTCTAAATCTTCTTTAGTCGGTTGCACGCGCAGCAGGCGCTTACCTTCGTTTAAGTACCGCTCTTGCAGGCGTAAATTCTCCTGTTCGTACTTGCCTAAAAAATCTGCGATCGCCGAGATAAAATCTTTTTTAGAACCCGACTGGCTGCTTAACAGTTGTGCTAACCCATAATTACGTTGCCAGTCTAATTCTTTGACCCCCTCTTTCGTTTGAATCTTGCCTGCATAAACCGTAGCTTGGTTAATCGCTTTGGCAATTCGCAGAAAACTTGGGTCTTGAGTAATGCGGGTAAAGTCTGCATCTTTTTTAATCATCGTCTGGAGTCCAGTAATAGAAAATAGGCGGGGCGGTTTGGCTTGACTATCAGCTAAACGCTTGACAACATAATCGGCATAACTGATTTGAAAGCGAAAGAAGTTTCGCAAGGAAGACCCAGTAATAAAATCTCGATAGGCGGCTAGCAGTTCCCCCTGTCCCTCTTCGGCGGATAAGGAAACGATTACCTTCAGATGCTCTTTTAAAACATCCAAATAATCGAGCAAGTCTGGATAATCTTTCGGCACAATCCAACCGGGAAGTCCCAAAGTGAATAATTCTTTGACACCGTAGACTTGTCCTTTAGAACCGAAGTGAGTGCCGCGAAACGTACCGACGAAATTATTGACCGGCTTATCCCAGAAATCAAAATCATCTGCGGGCTTTGCTTGAGATTTGGCTTGATGGTTCTCTAACAGTTCTCGGCAGAATTTTAGCACCAATTCGGCATCGAACCGAGCAATGCCGTGTCCGCCTCCGGGAGGATTAAACTGTCTTAAAGTATTCACTACACCGCGATACTTTTCCAAGGAAATATCTTTCGGTTCTAAAGCAACAACTCGCCAGTCATAGACGCTATCGGCAATTTTTACTCGTTCGGCAATACTAAAAGCAAATAAGCCATTAGCAATCAGCCATAAACTCAACCACTCCGTTTTTTGCGGATCGGTTTTATTACTATCAGCTTTGACGCGACTAACGCCTTGCACTGCTGTGGGTAAGTAAACTTTAACTGCATTCGCTAGTTCTGGTAAGGGTTGGCCTGTTTTTTGCTCAAACCAATCGGCAACCAGTTGCATTTTAGCTGTCAGAGAAATGGAGGATTCTTGACTAAAAGCGTGCAACAAAGCGGCTACAAAAAATCCGTAGTGTTCCTTAAGTTTCCAACTTTCTAACCACAAACCGTTATGATTGCGATCGTGACGCATGGAAACCAGAAGCGCACCATTTTGAGTCCGAGGATCGGGAGGTTTGGGCGCTGACTCGCTCCACTCGGTTTTGCCACCCGTTTGATAGCGATATTCGCGATAAAGTTTGCGCTTTTCTCCCTCTTTAACTACATCAAACCAGGTAGTTTGATCTGGCATTTGACTCCAATCGGTTTTCTGTCCTCTCACAGGTGGAAAGGGATTGGTATAGTCGAGTTGGCAGATGGCATCTAAAGAAACGGGCTGAGAAAATTGCAAGCAGTATTGAGTTCCTTCATCCAATAGTTGCAAGGAACTATGTTGTTGGCTGCGCTGTAAGGCATCCTCAACCAGTTGAGCTAAACCCAGTAAGGAAAACGGATCGGCATAAGTATTGAAGGGTTTGGGAACCCATAAGGCGTTAATCATCCCGTTGTTTTCGTTTCGCTGTTGCCATTATATTTAATGATTGGAAGAGGGGTTTTCCAATGAAGTTGCACTGACCGCTGATCGCACAGTCGTAAGGCTCTGACAACGAGGGAGTATAGCTGTAGATAATCAATCTGTGCGGTTGTAAGTCGGTTGAGGTCTAATTCTCTGATAGGATAGCGGGTTTGAGTTAAATTGGGGGGCGTTGCTGGCAAGGGTAGAATGTCAGGCAAGAAGCGCTTCAGGTTACGCCAACTTGATGCGATCGCTTTTTGCGCGGCTGGATGCAATTGAATCTCTCCGACTGTGCGAATATCTTTGAGTTCCCACCCCTTCGCCCAAGCGGAATGATGCCTCCCTGCTGCCAAAATTATAGTGTAGGCAATACCGCTAATTTGTTCTGGTTCGCCGTGGAAATAGTCGCGCAATAGAGGGATAAGAGATTGTTGCAGAACGTACTGAGCTAAGAACGCACTTTCAACCGCATGATTGGGGCGTTTGTGTTTGGTTTCGTAAGCTTTGAGGGCATCTTTTTGTTGCTTGTCGTCGGGGTTGTAATCGGTGTGTGCCAATAGATCGGATTTGGGCGATCTGCCGCCAAAGTCGCGATGAGCGATCGCTTGCCATCCCCGCATTGTATCTTGCCACTTTTGTTGCAACTTGCCTAAGTCGTGGGTAAAGATGGCGAGGAAAACCAAATATTCAAACAGCGCTTCAGCTTGTGTTGCTGTTAGCTGCGGTAAGATTTTGCGTCGAATCAATTGTCCGCCAGCCTGAAGTAATTCATCCCGGACGCTGACAAATTCTGTGGCAAACCAAACTCCATTTTTGTATAGTTTCGTGGGGAAAGATTCGCGCCAACACTTCCACATCAAAACTAAGTGACCGATATAGTTATCCATGTAATAGCGGTACTCGCTGATGTTTTGTTTGAGCGGTTTATTAGGAGATACAAACCTATTTCCTTCAATATTAACGCCGAGCAATAAACCAATTTCCTTGTCATAGTAAACGTAGCGGGGATTGACCAACAGTTGGAAGCTACTTTTTAAATCATTGTAGGAGCGAATGCGGGTACAAATTGGTTGCGCGTAAGTTTCTGCACCTTTCTTTTCTGGGTATTCAATCCGCTTAAATATCCAATCGGTTTCGTAGCCGAGGTTTTGAATTTCCTGCCAAACTTTACAAAGAGTTGTTATAGGTACGGAGAAGGCTAAAAGTTGCTTGGGGTCGATTTGAACCGTATCGTCAAGATCGATCAAAGTCGGTTCCTCCCAGATAAACAAACTGCGATTATCGACATGGCGAATTAGGTCGTCGGCAGTCGAGCGATCGCCGCGAAAAATGGCATCATGAAATCGGCGTTCAAATTCGGCGCGATCGTTTTGACGGCGTTCAGCTTGCAGAGAATCTGCTGCGCTATGAACGCGATCGATCCATTCTTGTTCTACCATAAACCCGATAGGTCGATTGACTGCCTCCGATTGCGTATGGGTTTGTAGAACTTGCCAGGTGAGTTCGCACGGTGCTTTCTCATAAGGCCGAAAACTTTTCCGATTTGCGGTTGCTTGTTCTGGCGCAATTTCTAGATCTAGTTCGGCTAATTTAAGCTGTTCTGGATTAACTTCAATCTGCCAATAAACGCAAACTTCGCCTTGTTCTCCTTCAAATCTGGCACAGCGTCCTGCTCTTTGTAGGAGCGAATTCATCGGGCATATTTCGACGTGCATCACTTCGCAGGTGATGTCGAGTCCGACTTCGATAACTTGCGTGGCAATGAGTACATAGCAGGTTCCATCCGGTTGCCAATTTTTGGAGAATTTGGCTTTGATTTCGGCTTCTTTGGCAGCGCGATCTTGCGGTAAGAATCGGGAATGGAGCAGGGTAATATAGAGGAGTTCCTCTCGATTCAATTCAGTTAAGTCCCGAAACAATCCTTGCGCTTGCGAGACGGTGTTGCAAATAAGAATGACACGTTGGCGGCGATCGGTTTGGATATCGTTGAAGATAACCTCAGCCGTTAAAGGCGTTGAAATTGCTTTAAACGTCCGGTGACGATTCCCTTCGATTTCGGCTAAGTCTGCTGCGCTAACTTCAAGTATTTCCATCATCAATTAAGCGTTGAATTTGGGTAGCAAGTTCGCCAGTTAAGGTGGCAGTCATTAATAGAAACGGGGCAATATTTTTGACTTGTTGTAAAACCTTTAACACGGTTGTAAACGAGCGTTCTGGGTCGAGTAAGTGTAATTCGTCAAACACAAGATAGGAGGCAAAAATAGCCCCAGCATTGACGTTAGCAGAACCGCGTCCGACAGAATAAGGAATATTGAGGAAGCTGCTTAACATTTGGTCGATGGTGCAGAAGATAATATCGCCTTCAAAGCGGGGATCTTCTGGGTTTTCTCCGGTTTGCAGAGTAACGGTAAGTTGGCGAGGGATAGGGTGAAGGATTGACCAGCGGTCGATCAGGCTTTCTGTGCGTTGGCGCAGACTGTTGGCGAGGGTGCGTAAGGGAACGACGTAAATCAGTTTGTTGGGGAAGTCGAGTTGCAAGGGTTTGGCGAAGAGGAAGGGTGCGATCGCAGTTTCGGTTTTACCCGAGCCTGTAGGGGCGCGCAGGAGGACGTTTTGGCGGTTGAGGAGTTTTGCGATCGTTTGGAGTTGGAATTGACGCGGTTGATGTCCGGTGAGGGTGTGGAAGTAGTGGTTGAGGTTCATGGGAGTGGGTGCGATCGCGCTTTATGGTTTTGGTTTTTGCGGTCTAGCTATAGCAGCAGAATTACCTCCTTCTGAGTTACCCTTTGGCTTTTGCTGTTGTTGAGATTGCTGATTTTTTTTGATTGGTTTACCCCGATCTTGACCTTTAAGTATCGGTTTAGGATTGCTACCAGAACCACCAGAAGTACCGCTAAAGTCACTTACTTTTAATGGAGTAGGTAGTACAGGGCGGTTTTGATACTTTTTCGCTTCGATAGTCATGTACCGTGTTTGATCTGGTTTTGGAGTGCGATCGCATCGCAACATTGCTAATAACATTTCAATTCGCTGAGTTTCCTTAAGGCTAGCTGCTTTTGTTCCGTTTTGACCTTCGCGATCTTTACCACTAATTCCCTTGTCTGGTTCTAGCATAAAATTTTCAAATGCGTTTACACATTCTGCCTCTTTTTTAGTAGTATCTATTTGGCTTTCTTCCCCCGTTTTCCATTTATTGCCATCAAAGAGATTACTGTAGCGATACAGGCGATCGCTCAGATATAAATTGTAGTCAATTTTGACTGCTCCCATTCCGAGTGGCTTACCCATACCCAGGGAGAAACAGTATTTTTCGCCTGGTTTACCAGTTCCCAGTTGTTGCGACTTGTCGCTGCTAAGACTCAGCACCCACAATAAAGCTCCTAGTTCAACATCGCTCAAGTTTTCAAACTGAATATTGCATTTAAATGAAATACCTGGTTTGATAGGTTTAATAGCTGTGTATTGCGATTTTGCTTTTTCTATTTTTTTGCTATCAGTTTCTTCAATATCTTCATAATCATGCGGTTTATGCCAGTACAATTTATGACCCCGAATCACAGTTTTTTCGGCTTCAGATCGAGGTGAGTAGTGTTTTAACTGCCTTCTATCAGTGCTAGTTTGCACTAGATAATGCTGGAATGTAGTTGGCTTTGGACTAGCCAATATTTTAGGCGTTACTGTTTTTTCAAACTTATCTTTCCACCAAACATTACCCAAAGATATACAGTTAGCATCACTTACAAAAATTCGACCAGCACGAGCCTTGTCTTTTGGCGCTTCTCCATTTACATAACCAAAAATAGCTTCAGCTATATCCATATCTGAAGGCTTACGCAATGCTTCTGGCACTAGGTCTAGAGGCGCAAGATCGTAAGGCAAACGGAACATCTGCGCTCTTCCTAAAAATCGAACAGTTTCTCCATCTTCATTCAATAAGAAAAATACAGGTTCGCCATCTCGTAAGTAGCCATCCTTTTGCCGGATATTAGGAGATGGTTTATCTTTCGGGAAAGCATCTTCTTGCCATTTAGTAATTTGGTCATCATCTTGAAACCGTTTGAGCGTTTCCTCTGAAACTGAATACTCTTTTACATTTTCATCTAAAAAAACAAATTCTAAATGCTTATGCTGCATATCTCCTGTAATTACCAGCGTTGCTTTTTTTAAACCTGGTACATCAGTAAAACTCGCGGTGTGAACTTTACTAAATCGTAAATAAAGATCGGGATGACGAATTTCTGGCTGCCCTTTCTTATCCAATTTGGGTTGACCAGTTTTCTTATCTATTCTAGATTGACGTGGGAAAAAATAATCTTGCTCGTCCGAATCAATCTGAACGTAAATCGTTTTGTGCTGTAAATCCCAGATCGGACTTCTAGCTGGGCCGCTGCCTTTGTAGATAGCCAAACCAGAGAGGCCAGAAAAAATGCGATTTGTGCTTGTAGGATTAAACTGGCTATCAAGACGACCATAGTTACATTCTTCAATCAAGTTTATGTTTCCTCGCTTTCGTAAAAAACCTGCATGAACTTTTGATTGATAGCAATCCGCTTTTGGATGTGGCGATTGTTGTATTTTTCCGATATTTTCAACAAAGTTAGCCTGATAAATTTCTCTCAAAGCTGGATCGCCTAGCGATCGGTAACAAAGCTTGTTATCTGTAACTTTGTCAATTTTACCAAAACTAACTATTTCAACCAAAGTCCGTATCATTCCTCGCAAACTGCTACCAGGAATTACTGGTTTCGTAGCTTTTTCTGAGAAATTGGTATAGAAAAAATCTGGTAAATCTTTAGATTCTCGTTCGGCTATAAATTCTTCTGTAGTTAATCCACAGCGAATGTAAAGCGGTGATTCTGTTGTTAAAATACATTCAATTCTGCCAGTATAACGATTTTCATTTTGAGCGTAATAGCGGTTTTTCTGGGGTAAAGATTCTGGCAATACGGTAACAACTTGTTCGGGTAGCTCTACGAAATTATAGGGTGCAATAGCTTTGCGATCGCCTGGATCTTCAGAAATATGTTTCGGATTCATAATTTAACCTCCTGAAACGTGGTTAGATTGACAAGACGGCTGAGATAAATACGAGCTAAACCTGTTTTTTCATCGCAATCAATGTAATGGCGCACGCTTAAACGTAATGGACGGTATAATTTTTTACTTTTATCGAATTTGATAACAGTTTCAGGCAAAGGTACGCCATGCCTCAATCCTTGTTGACCGTCTGAAACTAAACTAAAACCATTTTCTGCTTTTTCTATTTGCGTACCCCAGAGTATTTGAGATTCAGGAATATATTCTGTCTGCTCATCATCTTTTATTAAACGTGCTTTTGGAAATCGCTCGACTTTCCAAAGCATAACTTCTACATCTTTACCAAAAGCGCGGACTTGTTGTAAAGTTTCATAACGCAAATTAGTTAGATAACAGGGAAATACATCACCAGATGTAACTAGATCGTACTTTTGACCTCTAAATTCTCCCCAAATTACGCCATCATCAGCATGAGCCAATAGGTATTTTAGCTGATGCTTTTCAGCTTGTTCTTGTAACCACTCGCGCAGAGTGCGATCGCCATCTGCAATTGCCTTAACATCATCAATATGTTGACAGTGTGGTTTATTCATGCTGCTGCACCTCTTGTACAGGATAATCCGATAAAGCCTTAACTAATGTTTCTAGTTCGTTAGGATCTCCAATTTCAAATTGAAGAGGTTGGTTAGCACTAGATTGACTAAACATCCACATTTTTTTCTGTAATTTATCCTGCTCGAATTTACAATTTTTTAATGTTGCTTTTCTCCCCTCTAACCTTCCTCTTCCGATACTACTCGTACCGCCTACAGGTAAGTCTTCCGTCCACAAGTCTTTCAGCAATAATAAAAGTAGTCCAATTTCATAATCTTTTGGTTGACGTAGTTCTATTTCTATCTGTAAGTTTTCGTCACCGCTGCTAAAAATAGGTTGTTCTTGAAATAAAGCACCGTGATAAGCACCTCCTGTAAAACGGTCGATCGCAATCCGAGTTTGTACTAAGTCAACGGTATTCTTGATAATACTTTCATGAACAATTACGCGACTTGCTTTAGCTTCCTTAGTTTTATTCTCGCTAAAATTTGGCCCAAATATTTCATCTATAATTGTTGTGGGTTTTTCCAAAGTATTAACAATACGTTCGGCTCGATGTCGCAATACTCCTGCTAAACTTGTACCAGATAATACTGCTACTGGTTCTGTTGATTCATCAGGTCTATAAGATTTCAAATGAACCACATCAGGTGCGAGTCCAGGTTTCGCTTGACCGGAACGGATGAGTAAGGGACTGGCTAACTTAAAAGTAGCTTGGATGGTGAAGCGATCGCGTTTATCCGGTTGCTTTACGATCGCTCCAAGTGCCTCTGTAATAGATTCGCCGATCTTGGGTTGCTTGGCGTATCGATCTGCATAAGGGCGATCAAAAGTCAACCATGCCATGCGATCGCTATGTTGTGTTAAATCAAATTCCCAAAGTTGCCATTCATCTACATGACAGCGACCAAAACCCCGGCGCTTTTTCATGCCAATACCGATCTCACCAGATCTTAACCCCTCTAAGGCTAGAGCTAGTGCTTCTCTTAGCTGGTTTTCATCGTTTTCCGCTTCGATCGGCAATTCAAAGCTAAGTGGAAACTGGGTTCCTGCTGGCAATAATTCTAAGTCGTATTTTGCCTTGTCAGCTGCTGTGCCAGTTGCACTATCAATTTTGACTCCATCCCGCAGCTCAACTGTAGGAATATTATTGCTGAGAGCATCATCAATTATTAAAGGACTTTGAGTATCTTGCTCCTTTGTCTTTAACTTCTGCTGTTCTGGTAAATGTTTTTCATCTTCATAGGCAAATAAATCGCCAAATAGTTTTGCCGCTATGTCCTGACGACGTTCGCTTTTGCGGTAGTCACGCTCATACTCATGCAAATAATTCCGCAAAGCTCCAGCAATAGATGAACCTGTCAATAAAGCTCTGGAACTGATACTGTCACGCAACAGCATTAAGTCAGTTGGGGCTTCAGCATCACCATTTCCCAAACAAGTGGGCGTATCTAGAACCAAAACACCACGCACAATAATGCGCTTAATAATATGTCTTCCATCACGTTCTCTACTCATTCTTGTTCTCCTTGGTTGCTTGTTTAGCAACTGCCATAATTAGGCGTAGCGTGTATTCTAGTTTCAGTTTATCGATTTGTTCGGGCGGTACTGATTCGTTAGCAACTCTAACGTCTAAATTCCGGAAATCTAGCCAAGTGCTTGGGTTATCTAACCATTCACAAATCTGCTTTTTAAAGGCTTTTCCATTGACTTTTGTATTTTCAAATTGATTGTCAGCATTCTTGGTAAGATTGTTGAGCAGTTCAAGAACCGGATTTTGATTGCCTTCTGCAATAGCTTGTCTTGCTAAAATCATCAGCCGAGAAAGTTGGCTATTGGTTATCTTGTTGGGATTAAGCTGGGTAGAATTAGCTTTTTCTAGAAGCAGCCTCTCCAGCTTTTGCTCCAACAACCGTTTTGCCATCTGTTTGGCTATTTGACTATCTTCAGAGTTGGGTTCTAACTTTGGCGTAGTCCAGTCAGTCTCTGAATCTAGTAAGCTAGCTGTAAATCTTGGATAATCTTCCAGCCAATTCACTGCTACTCGTCCAAAACCCTCAACCCGTCTTTCACCAATCCCTTGATTTTCCAAGTGAATAATTCGGTCAGGATTTAGCTGACCGTTATGATTGAATACAAAAACACTACCTGCTGCTAAAGCTGGCACTTGAGGTAAAGGCAATCCCCATTTTTGGTTAAATCCCCCCACAATTAGACTGCTGGTATAACTCGATTGTGGCTCTAGCTCCACCTCTAGTGATTTTTCTAGTAGCTCAGTTAAAGGATTAATTGCTTGAGATATTTTATTCGAGCCTGAATTCGTTGGTGGTATGGCTACATACTGACCCCATTCATCTTGTAGAATCAGGTCGCTGAGGAGAGTAATGCGTAGAATTTCGCGATCGCACCGTGCTTCAGGGTCAGCTAACTCTGCCCCCAGTTCGTGCCAAATCTCAGGTTCTTCTACCCGATCGACCTTGGCATGTCCGTAACCTGCGCTCTGAGAACCCCCTAACCATAGTTCGTTTGGCTCCAGTAAGAAGGGCTTAATTCTCTTTACATCGTCCGTCTCATCGAATAGAATTACAGCCTGAAACGTTTGTCCTGCATCTAGAGTCTCGTAGCGAAAGACAGCACCGCTTCCTTCAATCCCTCTGCCTCTTTTGCGATCGCGCTGGTTATGAATATTAATCCGTCGCCTCTCTTTGTAAAGAACGACATCTTCACCATCTACAGTGCAAAAACTTTCAACTAATGACTTCGGGGAAATATCTTGGTTGGGTTGTTGGCGACTAAAATCAAAAACATCTATACTTCCTAATTTAGAGATGTTATCAACTTTTCTCCTGAACCAAGAGAGCGGTACAGGTAGGGTACGCGGTTTTTCTTGCTCGTTGCTATACAAATAAGCATTCAAATAACGAGTACTGCCATCAAAGAACAATCGCCTCACATCTGGGAATTTTGAGTCATCCAAAATATCATCAGAGCTTCCCAATCCGTGATGTTGGAGATATCGACGAATCAACATCCCTCGAATCATGCTACCAGGGATGTACGAATAAGATACATCACTGTTCGGATCGCCCTGAAGCGAAGTTGCTAAAAGAGGCTGCTGAGTATGCAATAAAAATGCGATCGCTTTCATTCCCTCGTCTCCTGCTGAAAATAACGGAGATGGTCTTGAGTAATTTCTTTGCCATTTGAGTTATGCAACGTGCAGCATACATGACCCCGCCCCCGGTTGCGTCCACTCCCAGCCCGCCGCAGTGCTAATGTCCCAACGGCTAGAAGTGCCAGCATATCTGCTGTTGGAGTTTCTTCAAACAGTAGGGGAGCAGTAAAACACAAGTCTCGCAGAACAACCCGACTAGAACGCAAGCTATGTTCGGCAGGTGCGCCGTCTTTGGGGTCAATAGCTGTTTGGCGACGAATCGTTGTGAGGGAAGAGAGAACGTCGGATTCTGTTAGCTTTCTCTGATGCTCAGGACGTGTCTTTTCTTGGTCAAGTTGGAGTCCTACTTCTCTTCGCAAGTCTTTTGGTAAACAAGCATCTCCGACGTGCATCTTAGAGATAGTTCCAAGAGTGCTACCAGGGATACCAAACAGATGATTAGCTGTTTCTTGCCAACGGGAGCGGAATTCTTCAGGTAGTATGACTACTATGTTGTCGCACTCCTCACTCAACAATCCTTTTAGAGTGCGCCCCCGCAAATAGGGAAACCCATTAGCATCATGTTCTACTTCCTGGTCAATTAAACCTGCTACTCCATCACCACGCCCAAAGGTGGTGTCACTCAAGAGTTTAATTTTCAGGTGGTAAATTTCTATCATTTTTCTCCTCTAGAGGGACGTGAAACTCCATTGCTTCAATAGCATCAAAATAGGCGCAAACTCTCTCACCCCCACTTTTTAGTTTGGGAACATCAGTCCAACCAGATTCATGGAAATCACTCGTAGCTGCTGAAAAACGCGGCAAGTAGTTCTTATCCAAACTGTAGACTTGCAAAAACTGTTTAGTTTTCTCTGAACCTTGGCGTAACTGTTCCCGTAGAGCAACAACCTTATTACGACGGCCCACCCAGTTAGTATGAGTATTAAACTCCCTAACAACTTGGGAAAAATCAGTCCAATTTCGCCAATCACTCTCTGAGTGTAAATATACAGGTCGCATGGTTAGATTGCCTTCAGGGACTTGATATTCTCGCTTACGGATGTCGCTGATTGAGCCTAACAAGCCGCTAGCAGCAATGTGCCAGTCAAGAGCCGAAAAATTTGAATCTTCCAATCCTAATCGTTTCTTTTCGTCACGCACAAAGTTTTTAGCATTGCTGCACAATGCCTCACTTAACTGGTAAGCTCTGGCAAATGGATAGTGGGTCTTAACAATGGCAATTCCTGCACAAGCCGTTAAATCTTTGCCATCTGGAATATTTTTCTTTTCAGCTTCAAATGCCTTGAGGTAAAGTGCAGCTAGAGCTAATCCCAAGCGTCCATCACAGACAAAGGTGACATCATCGCCACCATAAACAATTGGACGAAACGGTATATAATTTTTTCCGTCTCTTGCTGTAATTGCAAACTGTTCCTGCAATTTACCTTTTGCTAATTCGATAACTTTGTTAGCAACTATTTTGAGTGCATTTACTCCGGCTTGATTGACTTTCTCAGAGAGGTCACGCATACGTATAACATAGTCTCGATCCGATTTAGATTTATTGCCGTAGTCTTTGAATCGATCGCCCATCCCGTTGCCATCAGCATGAACAATAGCCATATAGCTACTGCTCCCTTCAGTGCGGCCTAAATCATCAACGTCATAGGGAACTCGGTAATCTCCTAGCTCCAAATCTGCAAATATAGTTTCTATGAGCTGTTTGTTAGCTGGATCACCATGTTTGGGGTTTGGGTCAACGGCTCGGAGTTTTTCAACGATTTCTCTGGAAACTGGATAATTGAAGGGAACGCTGTAGCGATCGCTAGTATCTACTGCTGCTAGCCCAGTAGAAAGACAGCTAGCCGTTACTCCTAAGCCAAGTAACGGTACAGAAGAATTGTACTCGCGTTTCTTTTTTTCCAGTTTTTTCATCAAGCCATCAACTATTCCCGATAGCTTATTTCCCCACTCACATAAGTCACTGTGAGCTGCAACAATTCTCAATCCTGGTGCTTCTCGTAATACTTTTGCACTCAAAATTTTAGTGAAGTTTTTAGCACAGTCTAAGTCTTTGAAAAGAATGACTGCATTACCGCCTCCTGTGTAGACTAACTCAGCATCAAGGCGATCGCGCTCAATGCGTTTATCATCACCTTGACCGGATATACAAACCCTTTCTTTAAATTGTTCGCGCAGAGCCAACTTGACCCAATCAGTGGTTGCTTGGTCAACTAGATAAGATGCACCAATGTTCTCTCGCAGGCGGTTGCTGGCAAATATATAAGACTGAATCCCAGTTGTATCAATCACAGTTGCGATATACTTACTCATGGCATTCCCTAAATTTGTGGGCTATTCTCGCGAATCCACTGAGTTAACTTTTTAGCAAATTTATTTGGTTTGAGATCGTTGCAACCAAAAACTTCAATTTTGTTATCTCTCACCGTAGCTTCTAGGTCACGCTTTACCCACTCAGGCTTTTGGGAAAAACAAACTAATGCTACTCGTGCCTCGTCGCCACCTAGTTGTCTTGCCCGCAGATGTGCCTCAAAAAGTTTTTGCTTGCAAGTAGATTTGTCACTGGCAGTTGTACAGGATAAGGCAAATAATTGATAATCCCGGATGAAAGCTACATCAAACTCAAATCTATCCCATCTATCATCTGAGTTGTTAGGATCGTCAATATGGAATGACATTGCACTTTCTTGAATTGATAGATTTTGAGAAATATTTTTGATCTGCTGTAGTACATAATGCTCTAACCAAACTGCATCTAGCCAAGCACAGACATCACTCAACAAGCTAAACCCCTGCTGGTAAGCTAATTGCAAAGATAGCTCTCCAGTAGTATTATTCACCATTTTGTAATCGTTTAAGATTTTCTTTATTGGCTCTGGCGTTCCTTCTAAACTGATTCCAGAAACTCCTTCTAGGAATTTTTCCTCACGCCAGAAACCGTATCCATCCTTAAGTTGATGTAATTTAGCCTTACACCACTCTCGCCATTGCTTTGCTGTACTATGTCCTTGAGTAGGAGACAGATAAGCACTAAGAAATTCCTGCGCTGCATTAGGCAATACAGGTTTAAAATTAGGTTTTCTATCTTTTTTCCAAGGTAGGTTATGTAAGTTAAAAAGCTCTTCTAAATATAACTTTATGGGAACTGGTTCTGGTCTGGGAGGCGCGTTGTTTTGCTCTATCAGCATCTGTAAGCTATCCGAATCAAGATAGCTGAATACTGGTTCATGCTGAATTCGCAGTGCATCAAATATAGCGCGATAACTATGAACCGCCATTGCTTTTGTCCCACCTGTATAGTTCAAGCCAAAGGTTTGGTTAGGTGGATAGCTCCCCAGAATCTTCTTCACCTCAGATTGAATGCTATCTCGAATGCGATAGGAATTAGCTTGATTGTTTCCCAGTGGAACCGTTTTAGCATTTTTAATGTTTAACCTTTTGAGCAGCCAGTCTGCTCTAGTTGTTGTATCAGTACTATGAACTAAGTAAATAGTTCCTCCCTCTTTCAGCAACATTTTTGCTGCAATGTAGTTAGGCAGAGGGTTTTCACCAATGAGCAGAAACAGATGGTCAACTTTGTAATAAGGCTCGGCTGTACTCATTTTGCGCTTTTGAATCTACTGGATACAGGTTTAAGTGAATGGAACAGTTGGGAAGCTACTCTTATTTCAGGAAATGCGATCGCATAGCGTGCCGGAGGCATATCGCTTCCCAGAAAAGGAGAACTCGATCTAATGTTTCCCAATCGTTCACCTCCATTATTGCATCCTATCGGAAGCACCCCGTTCCGATAGCTGCTATCTTAGAAAACACAACATAAATTTGTAAATCAAAAGTGAATGTAACCTTTCGTCATCCTCCCTATCCCAGATTGTTACAACAATTAGCCAAAGGCTCTTTAGATCAAAGCCAAAACCTCGCTCGTGCGATTCGATTGTGGGCTTTGTTACGTTGGCTTTACAGCGATGAGGGATATGCTGCCCTTTCTGACTGCTTCACCTATGCTAACTGGCGTGAAGTTTTTTTCTGTGAAGGTCACCAAGATGAAAAGCAGGAAAATATTCTTAATTGTCACAACTCAAACTGTGCTTGTCATATAACAGCGAATGAATGGTTAATAAGATTAGAAGTTCCTCTAACAGAATGGCAGCAATCCCTCCAGAAAGAAATTCCTCCGATCAATTCACAAAATTTGGATAAGCTTCTACAAGAACCCCTATTTGCTCAGGTGCGTAAGTCCCTACAGAGCGACTTTGATTTGTTGATCAACCGAAATTGGCTACAAGAGGTTACGAACGTGACTGGTAGAAGTAAAAAATATCGTCGAGTTACAAGCTTGCCAATCTGTAATGAATCGGAAGCATCTAACCTAAATATTAATTTGACTACTCAAGAGCAAGCTTATGTAGCTGAAACGCTGGATATGCTTGATTTCCTCGATCCTAGCTTTCCTCTACTTGCCGAGCAAATTTCTGAAGAAATTCCGACTAATTCCCGCGTTCTTTTGTACCAAGATTACATAGTTCCTGATTATTCATTGAAACGAGATAACGTTGAACAAATTCAAAGCGAATTACAAGAAATCTGGAATAAAGGAGAAAGTTTACCTTTACTATTTACTTATAATAGCGCTCACCAGAATCAAATCAAGGAGTGCATTGTTTATCCAGTTTGCATTTACTTTATGGAACGAGCGAAATATCTATGTGCCTATGGCAAGAATCCCAAAGGTGGGATTAATTGGTACAATTATCGCCTCGATCGCATTGTCTCTAAACGTCTGGTCTGCTTAGATTGGCAAGACCCTCGCGTTCCTCAATTATTGAAAGAAAAATATGAGGACAATCAATTGCCAACTAAAGAAATCATAAATTCAGCTTTAGAAGCAGCTTGGGGTTATGATTTTTACAAGAAAAAATCTATCTTGATATTACGCTTTGAACGAGATTTTCACGACTCTTATATCCAAGGAATTAGTTTGCATAAAACTTTTAGCCCTATTGATTACTACGAAACAGTAAATTTAGTTACACAATATACGCCTCACCCTGAACAGCGGCAAGCTCTGCTAAAAAATCTCCAGTCACGTCCAATTACTGATGCTTATTACAAAGCTTTTTATCGCATTGCTGATTACCATGTAGTTAGGCGAATACGGGCTTTAGGGGCGAAGGTAGAAGTTATGCTTCCTTGGGATTTGCGGCAAGAAATCGCTCTAGAAATCCAGAATACTTGGAATCTTTATCACTAACGATCGCCCGCTACCGATGTCAGACCAAATTGAACTGAGACTTTAACTGCTAGTCAGATGCCTTTTAGGGTGGATATGGGTTCTGGAGTTGATTTTTCTCTATATCATCAGCTTCCCAATTGAATGCATACCCCGTAAATGCTACGCGCTCTTGCGATCGCCATTGTGTGCAAACAGCATTAATGCTGCAAGTCACAAATGCCTCAAGAGGCTGCAAACCGCTACAAATACCGATTTTGGCGATCGCGAATCAGAGTACTTGACTTTGTAACTTATGTGAGGTAGTTTATAGTCTACACCTAGATATAGATAAAACTAGGGTAACTTATTTCATCTTCACAAACTCTTCGGGGCATTTTCTAAGAGAGGGAATATGTCTATCTTTGATATTGGTAGTCTGAGCAGCAGCCAGAACTATTCGGGTTTGATTGACAGTGCGAATCCATTTGACCTATATAACTTCAGCCTTTAAGCTAATAATCCGAGGCGTTAAAGCTCCTAGAACAAATAAAAATGCCTCTTTTTGTTCTAAGGTTTGAAAGATTTGTATTTCGGAGGCAATTTCCTTGATATTTTCTGTATTCATTATTACTTTTTGAGCCAAGTGATGGAAGATTTACATCCATTATAGGCCAACCATCTAATCAAGTTTTAACTATTACCACAACCGGAGTCAACCAATGACAAACGTGCCATACACTCATCGCCTTGCTACTCCCGAAGATGCAAAATCTATTGCACCCCTAATGACTGCCTTCGCCCTCGAACGGGAATCGGTTGACCCCTCGATGTTGCTCAAACCCAATTATGATTTTGAGCAATACGTCGCCTATCAATTAAGTAAACCGCTTTCCTATTGTTGGGTTTTAGAATATAACGACGGCGAAACAGAATTGAAAACCATTGTTGGCTTTTTCTTCACCTACACTTACGACGAAACTCCACCCGCTAGCTTACCCGAAGAATTGCGGCAATACCAACAATTAGAAAATCCGTTTCAACCCCGCCGCGTGGGTTCGGTTTTGGGATTGTACGTGCAACCAAAACATCGGAAACCGGATGCGATCGCGCAGCGTGCCGGATGGCATATCGCCCAACTAATCGAAGCGGGAATTCAAACAGCAGAAAACCTCAAAGTCACCGATATTGACGTGCTAGTTTCAGCCGAACAAACTGGAATCCACGCATTATTAGAAAGATTGGGTTTCCACAAAGCAGCGGTGCAATATACCCGCCATTACGAGATTGCAACCGATGGGGAATTACCCAGCTTGCACCCACCGCACCCAAAATTATCAGAAATAACACCGCCCGCGCCGAGTGCGATTCCTTTACGCAAGCTCGATACTAACGAATTGATTCGCAAACCTAACGGGGAACCAGTATTTTTAATGCCGTTGCGCGATGAAGAAGGTGAATTGATTCTCACATCTGATGGCTTGCCAATTTATCCTACTCCCTTGCGCGATCCTGAGAAAAATGATTGGGTATTTGATGCTGCGGGTGAGTTGGTGACTTGTCCGATTTTGCAAGATGAAACGGGTGAAATTGTCGAATATAAAGGCATTCCTCAGTTTTATCCTCCCGCTTACGAAACTGCTGCGCGAGGAATTCGCTTGCAGCGAGATGCACAAGGCAATTATGTTTTTTGTCCAGTAGAGCGAGATAATTCAGGAAAGATTGTGCGATCGCCTGACGGTTTACCCATTTTTAAACAACCCCTTTTGGTGTAATATTTTTACCATCGGGTAAAAATGGTTTCTCTCCCCCTTTACTCAAGGGGGGACAGCGCGATCGCTTTTATTTCATCAAACTTAACGACATGAGGAGAATATCGAATATGCACAATACTATAAACTAGGCTAACAGTCGGTGTGAGAGTAGCTAGATGCCTTATGTTAACAACAATCCAAGAGCCACCCCTGATGAGATCAGAATAGGTGAATTATTGGATAACAAAGCGCAGGCTGGCGAACTTTCAGGAGCGATACGGGTAGAAGGAGCCGCCGAAATTCCTGGCGCAAGGAGTGCCGATTATCGCTTTATCCATCCAGATGGTAGCGAAACATCTGCTGATTTGATGCAACCCCAAACTCGGCGTATTAGGAGCATTACTCAAAATATCATCGAAAAAAGTGGTCAAGCCACGATTGTCGTAGTTGAACTCGGTATGGGTGAAAGTAGCCAAATTGAAGTTGATGCAGCCGCAAGCATGGCTGAAAATGTTATCAGCACCCCCGATCATAGTATCAACCGCGTTATTGTTATTAAAGACGGTGAAATCATCGTTGATTTATCGCGCTAGGAGAGCCAACCATGCCCCAACTCACTTGTTTGTGCGGTGAAAGCATCAGTTTATCACCAGTTCCCCATCCCCAAGGATTTAAACTAATCTGGGAACCCCTACGAGAAAAACTGATCGAGGAGTTAATTACCGCCTATTCTTGTGCTAAATCCGAGCAAGAGTTTGAAGATAAAGTTTACCAACTTTTATATCCAAAACATCCAGAGTTTCCGCAGGTTTATGAATGTCCTAAATGTGGTAGATTGGCTGTATTCGCCCGCGCCTCGGATGCTAAACCCGCATTTTGGTATGAGCGGGAATTGCATGGGGAAAAGCCAGAGTCAATTTGTTCTCTGTTACAAATTTCTGAAAATAGTTCTGATTTAAATACAAATGATTTGCTAGCTACTTCTTGATGGGTGATGTCACTGCGAATAAAATGAAAATGAGTGCATCTAACATGGTTAAAAACAGTTCACAAAATTGTAGGCACGGGTTTTACCAAAGGTATGGGAAACTAACGCAATTGATTAATAAACCCGCCCCAGCACTAAAGCGCAATTACGAACGAGTTATCCTAGAGATTTTATTTGCGATCGCATTCCCCAGCACCTCCCTCGCGCAAATTACCCCCGATACCACTCTCCCAGTTAATTCCACCGTTACGCCGAATGGAAATATCAGCATTATTGAAGGTGGAACTCGCGCAGGTAATAATTTATTCCACAGTTTTGAGTCATTTTCTATCCCTACTGGTAACGCAGCTTTTTTTAACAACGCCATAGAGATTCAAAATATTTTTAGCCGCGTCACTGGCAATTCTATTTCTAATATTGATGGCATAATTCGCGCCAACGGAATTGCTAATTTATTCTTGATTAACCCAAACGGAATTAATTTTGGTGCCAATGCCAGGTTAAATATTGGCGGGTCATTCTTTGCCAGTACGGCGAGAAGTTTAACTTTTGCCGATGGAAGCCAATTTAGTACCGCACCTAACTCACAAACTCCACCGTTATTAACCGTAAACGTGCCGATTGGTTTGCAATTGGGTACTAATGCTGCACCGATTCAAGTGCAAGGTTCGCGCTTAGCAGTACAACCGGGACAAACTTTAGCATTGGTGGGAGGAGATGTCACCATTGCAGGCGGAAATTTACTCGCACCTGGAGGACGGATTGAACTTGCATCTGTACGTTCTGGTAACTGGTTATTGGGAAATAATAACGAACAATTGGTTACTAATTATGGAAATATTCGACTTGACCTACAAGCAATTCTAGATACCAGCAATATTGGTGCAGGCGAGATTCAACTAACAGGAGGACAGGTAACGCTCACCGGACAATCCCAGGTTAGTGCAAATACATTGGAAAATAAAAATGGCGGCAATATAACAATTAAAGCCAATAATTTTACCTTACAAGATGGCGGATTCGTATCTGCTTACACTTTTGGTGAAGGTCAAGGGGGAAATATTTTCCTCAATGCTTCTGACTCGGTTAATATTATTGGAACCGGAACGATTGAGAATTTAATTCCCACTCTTTTGCTGGGTGCTTTTAACGAATCTTTGCTGCGGGATGGTATATTTACCGGAAGTTTTGGGGTGGGAGATGCGGGCAATTTAACGATTAATACTCGCGAAATGATGATTCGAGAGGGGGGAAGAATTGCATCGCTTACGGGGGTGGGAGGTCGGGGAGGAAATTTAACCATTAATGCAACTAATGGTTTGGAAATTATCGGGACTCAGACAATAGATGATAGAGTTGATATCTCTCCTGAGATTAGTATAGGACTGCCGATTTTTATCACTGGGATAGCGACGGGAACGCTTAGAAGTGGGAAAGAAGGAGGGAATTTGACCGTTACAACTCCTCGGTTGATTATACGCGATCGCGCGGGCATTCTATCTGCAACCACGGGTAGTGGCGCTGGTGGAAATCTCACCCTCAATGGCGGAGAATTAGTAGATCTTCGCAATGGCAGTATCGTTGCCACTTTAGCAGTTGGAACGGGAAATGCTGGTGAATTGAACGTTACCGCCGGACAGTTAAATATAATTCAACGCGGCGGACTTTCTTCGAGTAGTCTTGGTTTTGGAAATGCTGGTAATTTATTAGTCAATGCTAGGGTAATTTTCCTAGAAGCTGCTGTTATTGCTGCCTCTACAGGTAGCAAAGGTCAGGGAGGAAATTTAACAATTAATGCCTCAGAATTAGTAGAAGTTGCCGGGTTAGGTAGCATTCAAACCGGAACCGCAGGCGATGGCAATTCTGGTAATCTCACAATTAATGCTCCTAGAATAATTCTTCGAGGTTTTGGTGCAGGAGTCTCAACACTTACAACAGGTGCAGGTAAAGGAGGAATTCTGACAGTAAACGCTACCGAATCTGTAGAAGTAGTTGGTAATAACCCAGAGCCATTTATTCCTACAGAAGATACCGTTTCATTCATTATCCAAAACCCTCAACAACGCGGCAGTTTGGCAGGTTTTGCTACTATTAATTTCAATGGTTCGGGAGATGCAGGCGATTTAACAATCACAACTCCCAGATTGCTGCTCCGCGATGGTTCAGGTGCAACTACTTCTACCTTGGGAACGGGATTAGGTGGAAATCTGACCGTAAATGCTTCGGAATCTGTGACTTTGATTGGCAGAGGCGGATTAGCAACTGCCACATTTGGAAATAAAAAAGCTGGCGATTTAACCGTTAATACTCCCAGATTAAACCTGCAAAATGGTGCCGCTATTTCTGCCGACACTTTGGGTGCAGGCGATGCCGGAAATTTGACCATTGGCACGCAAAACTTAACCGTACAAAATGCTTCCCGCATTGGTGCAGGAACCTTACGAAATAGTACGGGATTGGGGGGAACAGTTACGATTAAGGCAAAAGATTCTATCGAAATTATTGGTACTTCCGCAGATAATACAGTCCCCAGTGGCATATTTACCAGTGCGTTGGGAACTAGAAATGCAGGCGATGTAAACATTGAAACCGGACGTTTAACAGTACGCAACGGCGCACAAGTCACCGTCAGCGGCGAAGGTGCGGGTGCGGCAGGTAACTTAAATATAATTGCCGACAATGTGCAATTGGAGCGGCAAGGATCGTTGCGTGCAGAGACACAGGCAGGCGATCGCGGCAACATTACGTTACAAACATCCGCCTTGCAAATGCGCCGCAACAGCAACATTACCACCAACGCTTTCGGTACTGCTAACGGTGGCAATATTAATATCAATTCAGATACTTTAGCTGCATTAGAAAATAGCGATATTCGCGCCAATGCCATTCGCGGAAGAGGCGGAAATATCCAAATTAATACTCAAGGAATTTATCGCTCTTTTAATAGCGATATCGATGCTAGTTCCCAACTTGGAATTAACGGAATAGTAGAAATTAAAACCCCAGATATCGACCCCACCCAAGGATTAATTAACATTCCAGGAATTGAGGAATCTCCTAATATTGTCACAGGTTGTCAACCAATTGGTAGAGAAGCATCTAGTTTCACCATTACTGGTACGGGAGGTTTACCGCCAAATCCCACCCAACCTTTTACCAGCGAAGCAATTTGGAGAGATCCCCGTTCTGATTCAGTTGCAACTGAAAATATACAACAAACACCTGACAAAATTGTCGAAGCACAGGGTTGGGTGCGCGGTGCTAATGGTGAGATTATTTTAACAGCAGAAACGAGCGGAGTAACGCCTTATAGTCCTTCATTACCTATTGGTTGCTATGGGAAATAAACAATTCAATTTGCCGACACCCTTAAGGGTGTCGCTACACAAACAAAGCCTGCCTTCGCAGGCTAAAATTACTAGAAAGAGACAGCGATCGCTCTCCCTTCTCCTCCTACTTCTCCTCTCCCTATTCCTCACCATCATCACCCCTTCTAGCCTCTTCGCGTCCTTCGCGTCTTCGCGGTTCAATTCTTCTTTACAAACAGCACAAACTCTCAACGAACAAGGACGACAGCAACTCGAACAAGGAGACGCCGAAGCTGCTTTAAATACTTGGAAACAAGCCGAATTAGCCTATCAAAAAGCTAAGGATAAAAATGGAGTTATTGGTAGCAAACTAAATCAAAGTCAAGCACTCCAAGCTTTAGGCAGATATCGCCTTGCAGAACAATTATTAGAGCAACTCCGAAAAAGTCTCGAAACTCAACCAAACTCGGAATTAAAAGCAACTGTATACCGGAGTTTGGGTGATATTTTGCGAGTGAATGGGGATTTAAACAAATCCGAAACTATCTTAGAAGCCAGTTTAAAATTAGCTCTATCGTTAAACGCAACGCCAGCAGTTATTGCCACTCAACTTAGTTTAGGAAATACCGCCTTCGCTCAACTCAAACGCGCGCAAAGTGTGAACGATCTGCAAAGGGCTGAAGTGGAGAGTAAAAAAGCTGTTAATTTCTATCGTTCGGCGATCGCACAAGTAACTTCACCCCAAATCAAACTGCAAGCACAGCTAAATTTACTCAATTTATTAATTGAAACAAAACAACTCTCAGAGGCAGAAAAAATTTGGCCTGAAGTTAGACAGGCGGTAAGCGAATTATCTCCAAGTGTATTTGCGATCGCATCTAAAATAAACCTCTCTCGCAGTCTACTTAAACTCAACCCTAAAAATGAAGCGATTCCATCTCTTTTGAATCAGGCGATCGCACAAGCCAAAACTTTAGCCACTCGGCGTTTAGAATCCTACGCAGTTGGTTATTTAGGACAATTTTATGAGTTGAATCAACAACCTCAACAGGGGATTAACGTCACAGAAACAGCATTAAAATTATCGCAAGCTAATCAATTTTTTGATATCGCCTATCAATGGCAGTGGCAGTTAGGAAGATTGTATAATCATACTGGGAATAAAACAGCAGCGATCGCATCGTACACCGCAGCCGTTAAAACTCTTGAATATTTGCGAAAAAACTTAGTTGCACTCAACCCCGAAGGTCAATTTTCCTTTCGCGATGAAGTCGAACCAATCTATCGTCAGTTGGTTGATTTACTTTTGCAATCCGATCCCAGTCAAGAATATCTTCAACAAGCAATCAAACAAATTGATGCGCTGCAACTTGCCGAACTAGAAAACTTTTTACGCTGTGATTTGTCTAAATTAGTTGTAGTTAACCAAGTTGGAGATCCCAAAGCTGCTATTATTTATCCGATTATTTTAGACCAACGGTTAGCCGTCATTTTACAACTACCTGAAAAAGTTCTAGAATATCATGAAATTGCGATTGACAAAAATCAGGTACACAATGCGATCGCAGAGTTAAGAGAATATTTACTCGCACCGAATCGCCGTGATGAAGTTATCCAAAAAGCGCAGATATTTTATCAATGGATATTTAAACCTATCGAACCAACGATTGGCAGCCGCAAAGACATTGAAACTTTAGTATTTGTTTTAGATGGAGACTTGCGAAATATACCGATGACGCTGCTCCACGACGGTCAAAACTATCTGTTTCAAAAATACCCCACTGCTGTAGCTCCCCAATTGGAAATTTTCGCCCCCAAACCGCTGGAAAAACGCTTAAAATTATTTATTGGTGGCGTTGGTCAACCACAAACAATCGAGGGGAAACCTTTTGATCAAATTAGATATTTTGAGGAAGAGTTAAATCAAATAAAAAAGCAAGTGTCTGCCAGGGAAATACTTGTAAATGATAATTTTACCCTGGCAAATATCCAACAGCGACTCGAATTAGACAGCTTTTCAGCCATCCATATTAAAACTCACGGCGTCTTCAGTTCTGACCCGGATGGTACATTTATTGTGGCTTACAATCAATTAGTCAAGGGTAAAGATTTAGCTAACATAATTCAATCGAGCCATCAAAGCGAATCTCACCCTATCGAATTACTCGTCCTGAGTGCTTGTGAGACAGCACAAGGAGATAACCGAGCAATTTTAGGACTCGCTGGAATTGCAGTGCGTGCGGGCGCACGCAGTACAATATCAACGTTATGGGAAGCACGGGATGCAGCCAATACCGAACTAATGGCAAAATTTTACCAAGAGTTATCTAAACCAAACATGACGCGAGCAAAAGCATTGCAACTAAGTCAAAAATACCTGTTTGAGCAATACCCATCTCCCAATGTTTGGGCGCCTTATGTTTTAGTTGGGAATTGGCTTTAACAACCAGAAACCCGGTTTTTCTAAAAAACCGGGTTTCTTAACCATTATCTACGAGTTGTATGACTTCAACCACAGGTATTTTACCCATAGCCTCCAAATCGGTGGAATCTAACTCAGCAGATGTTAATAAATTCATCCAGTCGCGTTTGAGTTGTTCATTTTGTGCATCGCTAAAACGCTGTTCTGCTAAACGGGATAAAGCGTCATACCAAATTTCTGGATTAAGAGCGTTCATTTTAACCTCGTTTTCGGGTGTTAACGGAACTCGTTGCACCCACTCATCCACAGCAACGCGCTGATTGCGGGTATTTTGTTGGCATTTAATTACTAAATGCCAATGGTAATATTGATTCGGTTGCAGGGCATATTTAGGAACGGCAGGGAGACGAATGCCAATAATTCCAGGAGTTTTAGAGGGTTTAAAAAAAGTTCGGTAAAGAAGTTTTTCGTCGCGATGGTGCAGGGAAAATTCGAGCGATTCAATCTCTGGTGATGAATAGGGAACATAAAACCAAAACGTGGGATATTCAGAGGTAGTTAATCGCTGTTCTACATTGCGAGGAACTAAAGCTGTCAGTCGCTGACCTGTGTTGTTGCAAGATGCACTAGAACTGCCAAGTCCACCGCCGGATGAGGCAGTTCCTTTGGGTGGTCGTTCGCGACGTGCATTGAGTTGGTTCTGATTATCCAAAGTACCAAACTGCGATTGTGCGATCGCGGGGTAGAATGGCACGCTGATGATTGAGAGAGCGATCGCAAATGCAATCTTAACCTGCTCGGTGACCATAGCAAATGGTGATTATTAATTCTTAGAAGTAATATAAAACACCAAAACGCCGCTTGAGAACAGAGATAATACTGAAGGCACCAGTGGTAGCCACCCACCGATAACGAAACTCCCGTAGCAGATTAAATATAATGCGATCGCTGCCACACCAACGCTAGGGACGACTAAACCTCGCCGCGATCGCACAGACAAAGCGATCGCACCCCCTGCAAGCGACCAAATCCAAACAAAAATAGCATCTCCCCACTCGGGTAAAGTCCACAATAAAGGTCGTTTATCCATCACCGCACTGATAATTTGACTCGTCATCTGTGCGTGAATCCATACCCCCGCCATTTCACCCAATGGAGTATTAAAATTATCTCTAGCAACTTTTGCAGTATAGCCAATTAGTACAATTCGATCTTTTACCAATTCAGGCTTAATTCCAGTTAAAATTTGCCTTAGCGTCGCTGTCTCTGCCGGTTTGGGGTTTGAACGATAGTTAATTAGTATTTCATTGCTGTCCCCACTTAAATTTGGATAACCACCCGTCCGCGCATTTAATGGTTTTAAGATAACTTGGTCGTGATGCCAATCTCCATCTGGCAAAGTTGTCAGCGGTTTACCTTCTGCCTGAAGAAAGCGTTTTGCTAACATCAAGCTTAAACTATAGGGAGTAATGCAAGTCGGAGATTGAGTAAATTTCGGGTTATAGGACAAAAACTGCCGCCTGATTGAATTATCAATCCAATAATCTTTAATTAAATCGCTGTAACCGACTTGTTCCTTTAACTGTTTTTGGGAAAATTCACCAGGTGGGTAAAAGTTTGGTGTTGAATCTAAAGCAGCACAGACAGTCAAGAGATTTGAGTTTTCTTGAAATTGATCGAGTAATTCTTTTCTCCCCGGTGGTCTGGCTTGATAGCGGTGCATATCTAAACCGATAACGCGGGGTTGATGTTGTGCTATTTTTTCAATTAATTCCGCTAAGGTTGCATCTTCTACGGGATATTTTCCACCTAAATCTTCTTGGGTGACTTCAACAACTAAAATGCGCGGATCGATAGGTTCAGCAGGACGCGATCGCATCATCCCATCAAACGCCGCTAACTCCCACGATTGCAATATTCCCGTCAACCGCACGCCCATTATTAAAGTTGCGATCGCGCTCCCACCCAACACAATTTTACAACTAGGGTGCTTAAGCCAGTTTTCCGTTGGCGTTCCTATGTTTTTTAATTCTTCGCGAATTTCTTCTATTCTCCGATAGCGCTCTGCTGCAAAATGCGCCATCATTTTATCTATTAAATTAACCAATTTACTGGAAATATTTGAATTGCTATCTTCCCAGATTATTTTTTTCTCTCTTCTGTTTTCTCTAAAGTTATGAGGATGTTTCCCTGTTAGCAGATATACCAAAGTGCGTCCTAGTGAAAAAAACGGAGATTGCGGTAATGGTCTACCTTTTAATTGCTCTGGAGCTGTATAGCCAGGAGATTTGATCGCAGTTATCTCTTTACCCTCTTCCCCTAATTTTAATAAATAAGTACGCCACATATTTATAGCGCCACCAAAGTCAATTAACACCAATTGACCATTGGGTTTGAGCATGATATTAGATGGCTTAATATCCAAGTGTATGTATTGCTTTTTCTCCAAATATTCTAGAATTTCTAATAACTGAAATAGCCAAGCGATCGCTCGCTGTTCGTCAATCGGTTTATTGTCATTTTTTTGTTCTAGCCATTCTTGCAGATTCAAACCTTCTATTTTTTCCATCACCAGGCAGTGAATAGGTTTGAAACTGTTTTCTGGGATATACTCAAAGTAACAAGTTTCTGGATCTACTTTGGGGATTCCTGGATGACGTAACTCGCTCAACGCATCAACTTCTTTCTTAAAGTATTTAACCGATTCTTCATCTGCGTCTTTCAAACATTTTAAAATTTTATTTTTCCCCTTTAACAACCATAATTCTTTTAAATCTTCTACCTCATAAGTTTCCCCAAACTCACTTGAATTCAATTGTTTAATTACTCGATATCGTTGATTTATTATCGAATTGGTATTCAATAACATAACTATATTAAATAAAAAACAGGTTTTCGTAATCTAGAAACCCGACTTGTTCAACAAATCGGGTTTCTGAGTGGTATCGGTTAACTTAATTGCAATTGTTCCATCAAAAACTGAATATTTTCTTCTCCATATCCAACCTCTACCAAGGATTTTTTTGGCAGTTTAGCCTGAATTTGATTCAGTTGCTCTTGCAAACGATTTTCATTCCTAACCATGTTACGTAACCTTTCGATTAGTTTTTCGATCAAACTTTCATTTAGGCTCCAATCATATTTATCGATCGGTTCCAATTTGTCCAATTTGGGATTGAGAATACTGTGATAAACTTCTTCAATCAATTGCTCTTGCAAGTAATCTAAGACAACAGTTGGTAAAGTGAATCCTTCCGTATTTCTTTCCAAGAGCGATCGCTGCCACAAAGACTCTAAAGCCTCAAATAATTTTGACTCCAATTCGGGTAAGTATGTCTTCAGATCTGCCAACACAACTGGAGTGTCTAAAATTGCCATCCAGCGCACGATCTCTATTTCTTCTTTGGATAACCGCTCAAACTCTTTATCGATCAGCTTCCGAATATCCTGAGATAAGGTGATATCCTGAGCGAGAAATTCCGCCACGCTGCCGCCAAATATATCTTTAATCTTATTCGTAACTATTTTTAAAGCTAATGGATTTCCTCGATATATTTCAATTAAACCTTCAAAATCATCCTCGTCTGCTAGTTTATTAGCCTTTAAAATTTCGGCGGCATATTTTAGCTCTAAACCTTTGAGTCGTAACGAGCAAACCTTTAAGTCTTCTCCTTCTAGCAGGGAGATTTCTTTAGGCTTTTCCCGGCTGATAATTACAATACAACTTTGGTGGCGTTCTTCTCCCAATCGCCACAGCAGTTCGCCATAACTTTGATGTTGTTTGGCGTAATTTCCTGCTAAATCTTTAGGTTGCAACAGCGTTTCTAAGTTATCCAATACAACCAGACAGCGGGATTCATTTAAACATTCCAACAGTCGCGATATTTGATCGTTCAGATTATTGGGTGCAGGAGTTTTACGCTGTTTAGGTAAACAATAAATCAACTCGTCCAACAGGTCTTCTACAGCAGGTTGGCGACGCAGCGATCGCCAAATAAAATAATCAAACTTATCCTTAATTTGTTCTACCAAATTCACCGCTAAAGCCGTTTTGCCAATTCCCACCATCCCCAACAGCGCCACCATCTGGCAGTTTTCCTCGACCATCCACCGCTCTAGCGTCTCCAGTTCGCGCGCGCGACCGTAAATCACCGACACATTTGGTGCTTCCCCCCAATCAAAGCGCCGTTCCTCAGATACTACTTCGATCTGGGGCGAGGCGGCAAATACTTCTGTACTGCTCGGATTCAGGCTTTTTTGGTGGAGGGAATCGAGCAGGGACATCAACTTGGCTAATTTCCCAGGTCCCGCCCCGCTAATGCGAAACTTCTTGTAGACCTCGCCGAGTCGCTTGCGGACTGCTTCCGGACTCAGGTCTAGCTTGTTGGCGATCCCAAGAATCGGTTCTCCCCGCAACGCCATCGACAACACTTCCAGCTCGTTGTCGGATACAAAGTGTTCGATTGCTACTGCTTTGAGGAAATCTTGGGGAATCACAGTACTTAGGCTCGTTTAGGCGAATATATTTTATTCTATACTTATAAGTGAGTTTTTGTGTACGTTCGCCAAACCTCACTTCCTGCCAGTTTGCACCAGTCGGATCTTTTGCCTAAAAGAGCCTCAAAATTGCCCTCTCAACTCAACTCCTCTCCTTTACTCCCTTCCCACTCCAATAATATATATGAGAGAAAGCTCTTGGATCTCTTGGAGCTGGGGAAGCTCTTGGAGAGGGAAATACATAATCTTTAGGCGCGGAGGGAGTAAGCTTGAGCTGATTAAATTTCACTATTAAGTATCTCACTTAAAAAGATTTGAACGATCGTAGTACATGGCTAATAGCTAATAGCTAATTGGCTTCAGAGTAGCCATTCTCACATCTTGCACCTTGGCTAAACCTTAGTTTCTTGCAAATAGCTCAGCTTGGAAGCCTAGATTTTTCGTCAAGAAACAAGGGTTTGAAGGCTTGTTGATAGTGGTGCAAGATCTGAGCATTAGCAGTTAGCTGATGCCTTTTTGTTTGCTACCGGCTACGCTAAGTCGTAAATCTTTGATCGATATACTCCTTACCTTCAATAGCAAATCCCGACTCCAAAAGCTTTTCTAAAGCGATCGCCTGAGCCATCGGTATTTGACCATAGGTAAACACAGCTGGAATCTCGGCAGGTAATAGAGGAACTAATTGTTGCCAAACATACGGGCTACCGTAGAGAATCAGCGCTTGTAGTTGTCCTGCCTCTACTAATAACTCTAAGTAGCGTTGTGCTGTTTGAACCAAGCTCGTCGTATTCTGAAAAGGGATAGCCTGGATAAACAGTTGCAGCAGCGTGGGCTGAAGATCTTTAATAGATTCAATCGCAGGCGTTTGACTATCAACCCATTGCAAGCGATAGCCCCATCCTTGCGGTATTCCGATCGCAGGAGTGTGTATTCCTAGAAAGTTTGCTTGCAATAAGTTGTCTACGATAATCAGATTTGTCCCTTTCACCGTTGTGTCAGATGTTGAATGCGATCGCTGTACCATTTGGCGCAACTCTACAGGTGACGCAGCGTGAATTGTTAGGGATTGCTCTAGAACATTGCGGCAAAATTCATCTGCTTTAGGTTGGGCTACGCTCTCAAACCAAGGATAACTAGACTCGTTAACGGCTCGTTTTTCTTCTGACTTTTGAGTCCGAAAAATCTGCTGCTTAGCTTGCCAAATTCGCTCCAAGGAGGCATAAATTCTTTCCCGACTCAAGCGCCCTGTTTGTACAGCTTGATAAATTGCCTCAATTGTACCCGGTGGGTCAACCGGCATCAGAACGACATCTGCACCAGCTTCCAACGCCATGATCGGAGCTTCATAAGCTCCATAATGCCGGGTAATCGCTTGCATCACCAGCGCATCGGTCACAATTAACCCGTCAAATCCCATCTCTTGGCGCAATAACTTGGTCAAAACTAAAGATGAGAGAGTGGCTGGATAATCGGGATCTAAGGCAGGTACTTGCAAGTGTGCAGTCATCACAGAACTTACCCCAGCTGCGATCGCTGCTCTAAAAGGAGCTAATTCTACCCGATCTAGGCGTTCTCGTGGATGAGGAATCAGTGGTAGATCCAGATGGGGATCGGTGGAAGTGTCCCCATGTCCCGGAAAGTGCTTAGCTGTTGTCAGAACGCTGTAGTCTTGAGCGCCTTGGATAAACGCCTCAATTAAAGGAATGACAATTTCTGGTGTTTCTCCAAACGCTCGCAGACTAATCGCTGGGTTTTCGGGGTTATTGTTCACATCAACAATGGGAGCCAACAGCCAGTTGAGGCCAACAGCTTGAGCTTCCTCAGCTGTAATAGCTCCCATCGCTCTTGCACGATCGCAAGCTTGAGGCAAGTTGGAGCGCGCGATCGCACCCAGCGCCATTGCTGGCGGCATCCAGGTAGCGCCTGAGAACCGTTGACCTACTCCTTGCTCGATGTCCGCTGCCATCAGCAGGGGAACTTGCGCCCAGCTTTGCATCTGCTGGATTCGGACAGCTAGCTCAGCGGTGCTTCCTCCCAGGAGGATAACACCCCCCACCCCCAGATCCTCAATCCAATGTCGTAGTTTTGCCGTAGTTGCTTCCCACTGTGGGTAGCGGATTTCGCCATCGAAGAGATGCCCACAGGTACGCACCACCAGCAGTTGTGCTACCTGCTGCTTTAGGCTCAACTCCTGCCAGGGAGGTAGCGAACGGTGATATACGGAGTCACTCAACTGTCTTATACCAGATTACAATTTTGCCCTATTTATTTTAGGCTACCTTGGCATCAATTCCTCGACAATCTGGATGACGGATTGCCAATAATCTTGCTGCGCGGGATTTCAGAATTAGCTTTTGTAATGACTTGGCTCTACGCAGTTCCAAAATCTAGACCAACTGCACCCGCAGTTGTGTTTCTTACTGGGGCTAACGCGATCGCTAAAATCAAAACACTACTTTTTTGCTTCCCCCTCCAAAACATCGATTTTTCCTCAATATTTGTGACTTCACTTTAGTTACATCATCCCAGATCGCCATCTATCTTTGTATTGGTGCGCTCTCCTCCCCACAAGGCACGAATCAATTTATTAGCTAATTCCTCACCAAACATCCGCACTACCATCGGATTTCCCGGATCTCTTTCCGCAGCAGTACGGCGCAAAAATAAATCCCGTGCTGCCAAATTTTCTCTTGTATCTTCTGGCACTGGTTCGGCTTCATTTACCCAAATTATCCACCGATCTAGCATTTCATTTGCTACCGTGCGAATTAGTGCCAAATTATCCTCTGTCGCTGCACAGGTGTAGCATAGATTGATCGGTGATTGAAACTGACGAATGTATAGACTCTTGCTAGTAAATAACGACAAATTTTGATTTGCCTGCAATTGCAAAAATGTCTGATTAACTGGCTCATAGTAGCGATCCAGATATTCCAAATCCATACCCAGATCGGTTCGCGGAACGTAATCCATGTAAAAGAAAATACTCCCCATCGTGCCAAACTCAAACGCCAGATGGGGAACGCGGATATGGGGTTTCAACCAAGTAGTTAGACGCATGGTGCTAAAGTTTCGTTGGGGATTGCGAAGCCAAGAATGCACCAACCAGTCAATTTCAGCCCCAGAGACATTTTTCAACGATCCTTTTACAGTGCCATCAGCATTACTATATGCGTCTAAATCTTTTGTACTAGGCTCTGGATGCAACTCAAAACGGGCATCTATTTTCTGACGCAGTTCGTTGAGAATCGCCCAAAGTTGTTCAAATACATCTGTATTATTTGTATCCGGTTGCTGCTGACTCATAGTTTGCCTCTACCTCCAGATATAGAGATTTTATGGCAAAATCAAGTTTAATACAAATAATAACCGACCATTTTAAATAGCTGGGAAAAAATGGCTAAAATTCTCCTCATCGGCGTTACGGGTGGCACGGGTGGAAATGCAGTCAAGGGGTTTCTAGAACAGGGTGTCACTAACCTGCGCGCCATCACTCGCAAAATTGACCTCAATCGTCCTGCCCTATCTAAAATCAATAATGCAGGCGTCGAATTAATCGAAGCAAATCTAGATGATGAGGAATCTCTGAGAGCAGCTTTTACAGAAATTTCCGCTGTTTATTGTCACGCCACTGCTGGCGATTCATCCAAAGCCGATCCTTTAGAAGTCGAGAGGGCAAAGCGAATTGCACAAGTTGCCAAACAAGCGGAAATTAAGCATTTTGTTTATAACTCTGCCGGTGGTGCAGATAGAAATTCTGGCATCGGTCATATTGAGCAGAAATATCAGATAGAGCAGATTTTAAAACAAGCTGGTTTACCCACAACTATGTTACGCGCCTGCTTATTTATGGAGGAATTTTGGAAGCAATACACGCGACCTTCTATTCTGAAGGGAAGTTTTCCCTTCTCGGTGCAACCTAATAAACCATTACATCTAATTACAACAAAAGACATGGGGCGCGTTGCTGCCTATGTTATAAAACATCCCGAAAAATACATCGGCAAAGAAATCGAACTCGCGGGCGATGTCCTGACGCCAAAACAAATGGCAGAGATATTTTCCCAAGTGCAGGGAATACCTGTTAAGCACAAAGAAGTACCCGCCTGGATTTTCTTAGTTTTATTCCGGAAGGAACTGTTTGATTTGATTATGTGGTATCGCAATCAGGGTTATCAAGCTGACGTTAAACAATTAAGGGAAAAGGAATTTCCTGGACTTTTGACGACATTTCGAGAATTTCTAGAACAGACTAATTGGGCGAATCGGGAACTGACTTACGAGACTTTGTGATGGTTGCGATCGCTTGCAGCTATCCAGGAGCAAAAATCGCACCTCAGCCAGTAACAGCACCGATGCAGCGACGCAGGTTGAGGCCATCAGAAGCGTTACCCACGTTCAGAAATATACACTGAAGCGCTGCGAGCTTGGAAAATTGATGCGTTAGGCTCGATCTAGCAAAGGCCAAATAAATGTTAAGAAATATACAGACCTTGTGGCTTTCTGTCTGTGGATGACTTGCTTTGGCTCGATCGGATTCAACCTTCAAATCGCCTCCAGGTGGGGGAAAAAGCCTTTTACTTAAGCCAGTTGCGGCAGAAGGGATATCCTGTGATGGGCGGTTTTGTAATTCCTAGCCCTGTTCTGCGCCAGTTTTTGGAGACGATTGAATGGTTAGATCCCCTATTTGCTGACTTGCCTTCTTCTTCGCTGTACGTGGATGTTGACAATCCTTACCAACTCCAGCAAGTGGCGCGGCGCATTCGTCGGGCAATTGTGGAGGCGCCGCTACCTGAAACTTGGGAATCTACGCTGTTAGCTGCGAGTAAAAAGTTGCAGGCGCAGGGATTGATTTTGCGCCCGACGCTGTCCCTGCCCTCCCATTTAGCGTTTGGCAGTACGGACATTGCCGGATTGCTGGAAAGCCACGTTTGCAGTTTTACGGGGGAGGCGATCGCTTTTGGCATCAAGCGGGTGTGGGCAGAGTTATTTAGAGCCAGAAGCTTGCTGTATTGGCATCGTGCCGGGATCAAACTGCAACAGATTCATCTCGGGATTTTAATCCAACCAATCCACGATGCAGTGGCTTCTGGGCGGGTTGTAGCGACAAAAGAGATTTGGGAAATTCAAGCAACTTGGGGACTGGGGATGGCGCTGGTGCGGGGAGAAGTGTCCCCAGATTATTACCAAGTGCAACCAGATAGCGGCGCGATCGCTCTCCAACACCTGGGTAGCAAAACGATCGCCTATCGCTTGCCAGCAATCGAGGAATCCCCTGCCAGCAATCCCCAAGCGATCGCTGACAACTACCTACAAACTTATTTGCTCAGCGAGGAACAACAAAAACAATACGCTCTAGAAGCAAAATATCTTACAGAACTGATTGAATTAACCCACCGCCTGAGAGGGGATCTCAGTCCGACTTTAATCCTAGAGTGGACGCTAACCCCAGTAGAAGCCGGTTTGGAAACGCAATTATATCTCACCCAAGCCTATCCCCGAAGGCCAAATGGGGCGATATTGCCTTTGTTGGCATCGGAATTATTACGATCCCAGAGGGGAGAAACTAACGCTCCCAATGCAGGCGGATTCGATCTAATTTCTCCCCATCGTTCCCAGGAAGATTTCCTGAGACGGGAAAAGGGAGATCGGGAAACTTCTTTACCCCAAGTCAATTTGTCCGGAAGTCCCGCTCAAACTGCCACGATTCGGGGTTTGGGGGCATCTTCGGGGCGAGCGATCGCCAAAGCACTTTTACTTACTGGTAGAATTGAGCATCCAGAGCAATTGCCACCAGGAAGGATTTTAGTTGCTCCTAGCATTACTCCCGATTGGTTACCTTTGTTACAAAGGGCTGCTGGTGTAATTGCTGAGCAAGGGGGCATGACTAGCCACGGTGCTATCATTGCTCGCGAATTAGGCATTCCAGCAGTAGTTGGTGTCAGAGGTGCAACTGATGCGATCAAAACCGGCGATTTTGTCATGATAGATGGCGATCTGGGCGAGGTTTATCGCCTTGAGTCTGATGAAAGTTATGGGCAAGAATTCGCTGCCAATTCCGTACCCCAAACCAGGCCATCTTTGACACCCCTGGCTACTAGGCTGTTAGTTAATTTAAGCCAATCGGATGCGATTGAGAACGCTAAAGCACTGCCAGTAGATGGGGTAGGATTATTGCGAAGTGAAGTGATGATGCTGGAAATTTTGCAGGGACAACATCCCAGTTTGTGGGTTGAGCAGAAGCGATCGCAACAGCTAATCGAACGGTTAACCGAGCATATTGGTCGATTTGCCAGCGCTTTTGCCCCCCGTCCGGTATTTTATCGCTCTTTGGATTTGCGATCGCACGAATTTCAATCTTTAGAAGGTAGTCCCTCTTTCTCCACCACCAGCAACCCCATGTTGGGCGTGCGGGGAACTTTCAGCTATCTAATTTTGCCAGAGATTTTCCAGCTAGAACTAACTGCAATGGCGGCAGTTTATCGCGCCGGATATACCAATGTTCGCTTAATATTGCCTTTTGTTCGCACGGTGGAAGAGTTTGCTTTTTGCCGCCGTCAAGTTGAGCAAGCAGGGTTAAGTTTATATTCCCAATTTCAATTGTGGATTATGGCAGAAGTGCCTTCTGTGCTGCTATTGTTACCAGATTACGTTAAAGCAGGCGTCCAAGGTATTTCCATCGGCACTAATGATTTAACCCAACTATTATTAGGAGTTGACCGCGATCAAAGCCAAATGGCTGCGGCATTTGACTCGCGACATCCCGCAGTGATGCGGGCAGTGCAACAACTAATCCAAACAGCCAAACAGCAAGGGATTCCCACTTCAATTTGCGGTCAAGCACCCGCACAGTATCCCGATTTAATCGAACACCTCGTCCGCTGGGGGATTGATTCTATTTCTGTAAGTTTAGATGCAGTTGAGTCTACATATAATGCGATCGCTCGCGCCGAACACCGCATCATTTTAGAAGCATCGCGACGGCATTTGGAATTTTAGATTAGAGATTTTAGATTTCAGATTGTTGCTAATAGCTAATAGCTAATGGTAAATAGATAAATGATATCCTGTCCGCTGAATTGCCCATAATAAAAAAACCTCACAGAGTCGTTGCGTAGGGACACGGGATTATAGATATCTCCGACACAGATAACGTTAATAATGCCGTGTCCCGGCTGCCGATTATGGGTAATTGACCGGACATAATATGATACCAAATCCGGGATCTAAACCCCCTTTATTTTATAGCCCGCGAAGGCGGGCTTTGTTTGTGTAGCCGCGACTTTAGTCGTTCGGTATAAAAGGGGCGATCAAAGCGGATTTGGAATGATATCATGTCCGGTGGCATCGGTACTTGAGCCGGGGCGGGTTTATTTAGTCCTTGGGTAGCCTTCAAATATCTCTCGTAAAACCCGCCCCTACGATACACAACCTTTGCGAAGGGACATGATATGAGCAATTACCAATTACCAATTACCCATTACCCATTACCAATTACCCATTACCCATTACCTAATAACGATAAATCGCCGCAACAGGGGCTTCATCGGGTACTTTTTCTGGCTCAACTGCATAAACCGTGCCGCCATTTACAATCGTATAAACCGCCGCAAAATTCAACAAATCCTCATCATCTGCTTCGGGTTCTGCGTGTAAATCTACACTCATCGTTTCCGGGTCAAAATGTCCCCATTGTTGCTGCCCAACAGGAACAAATAACGCATCAACTCGTTGGTAATAGGCACTGGAGATCACATCTTTGAGATCGTGAGAAGTTTTGCCAGTAGCCGTTCCAGCTAATTCTTGATATTGAGCGATCGCCTGTGCTTCTGACTGCTGCAATATCGGCTCTACAATCGGTAAAGTTTGCGCGTGTAATTCTTCCGGCTTCACGTTTTCTGGATTACCTGTAATGCCTTCTTCCACCAAATGCTGATAAGTATTAGCTTCTCTGTAAATTGGGAACAGATATTCAACGCCAGCTAATACTAAAGGCGCTTTTTTATTCCTCAATTTCTCGTCGAACAAACCGGCATCAACCATGTGAAAGAATTGCAGAATTTCTTCTTGATGCTTATCTCGATCTGGACTTCCTTGACCGTGAAAACTTCCCGGTTGTACGAAAGAATTCCGAGTACCGCCTTTTGATGTAGCAATTCGCTGTTGACCTTCTTTGGCAGTTTCGTCGTATTGCAGCGCTTCTTCTAAGTTTTTAGGCACGTTTTGCAGTTCTACTTCTTTGATGCTGTAGCGGGTTGCTTCAAAAAACTTGATATTATTTTGGCTGAGAGCCAAAATGTAAAACAATCCGTCATTATTGAGCAAATGCAGCAGCGGTTTAATATGGAAGTGGTTATTAACAACTACCAATTCTTGAAATTCGTAGGGCAGGCTGTAGTAGCGAAAGATTTCTGGAGAAATAAAAATTGCCAGTCCCAAATCTTGATTTTCCCAAAAATCGCCGCTATCGAGTTGATGAACTTGCTGAAACCATGCCATTGTCTCCTCATCGTCTAAACCCATTTCCTTTAAACGTTCTTCTGCCTCGCGGACGATATTTTTAAACCGAATCGGGTTTTGTCTCACTTCTGGTCCCGCCTTTTGCATGGGCATATAAAGCGAAATGCAAGGTCTTTTAACCGTTTGGATTAAATTTTTCAGTTCATCGGTAGATAATAACGTCATATTCCCGGCCTCCCATTAACACAAGCTAGTAATAGGTAACCAGCCATAAGCAATGACCTATTACCTATTACCTATCTAGGTTAATTTCAGCGAAGCTGAAAGCTTGTGCCATCTTTCGATCGGATTAATTTGGCGCGGATCTCCTTAAGGATGGAATTACAGAAAAGTGTAGGTGTCGCTTTCTGAAGCGAGTTGATGCGTAGCGATCGCTTGTTTTCTCCGCAAGATTATGCCCAAGCTTACCTGCTTCATAATCCAGTACAATACTGCGATCGTTGCGAAGGTAACCCCCATGACTAAAATTGGGCGTTTGGCGACGAGATCGTCTACAACGCTGTTGGCTAAAGTATCGAGTTGCGTCACGATATCCCAACTGTTAAATCGCAAAAATCGCCCTAAATAAATTCCTACCGCACTCAATGCGTGCAAGGTTAACTCTACCCAAAGGACGAATTTCCCCAAACCTTGCCGTTTTAAATATTCGCCCAGGTTAATTAAAGACAGAACGTAAGCTTCAAACCCAGCGATCATAAAAAACAAATACTGAGGCACGATCGCTAAGGTAATCGTCCAAATCGAGTAGCCTTGACGAATATCTTCAACCAAGTGGATGATATCGGTCAAAACGTAGGGCGCATTCGGCAAAAAAGCGATAAAAACCAGAAATCCCAGCCACCAAAACCAAGATCGGGTTTGCGGGCTACGCATCAACCACAGATCTAACGCGATCAAAACCAGCGTAATTGCCCAAACAATATAATTTGTGCGGTTCTCGATGATAAAGCGGGCTATGTGGGTTAAAACTAAGGGAGATTTGGGCAAAAAGGTGGCAAATAAAAACAGCCCAATCCACCATAACGCTTTACGCGATCGCGGTCTGCCAAACAACCACACGCTCAAAGCTAAGGGTATTAAAGCTAAAAACAGGTTCCAACCCATCCAGCCAACATTCCTTTGCAACGCACCCCAGGCATTGCCTATCCATGCAATCAGTTCAACTGTCATGACGGTTTTCTCACTCGCTAATCAAGTTTTGGCTTACATTTGCAGCGCCACCAGTATAGCTACTACAACGAAACTAGCGACTTTACGTTAATCGCATCCCCAAAATGATAGAAATTCCCACGCTATTTTCTATATAACGCAAGTTGCTAGTTACAAATATTGTCGGTTCGATCCCCCCTAACCCCCCTTAAAAAGGGGGGAACCGGATTCTTAGTCCCCCGCTGTTTTGGGGGATTTAGGGGGATCTAAAATGCTTGACCTCATAAC
>CAYXCW010000021.1:67064-81371 GCA_964463555.1 uncultured bacterium | reverse complement strand
TGTCCACTGTCCACTGTCCACTGTCCACTGTCCACTGTCCACTGTCCACTGTTTAGCTATTTTTCAAGATGCCATCTTCCATGTACGCGATGTTGTCGGCTAAGTCCATAATCCGGGGATCGTGGGTTACCATCAACACCGTGCAGCCTCTTTCTTTTGCCAATTCGCGCAGTAATGCCATGACTGCATGACCGCTTTGCGAATCAAGCGCGGCGGTGGGTTCGTCTGCCATAATTAACTGGGGATTTCCGGCTAAAGCACGCGCGATCGCAACTCGCTGTTGTTGTCCGCCAGACAAACTCGACGGCTTTAAATTGGCTTTGTCTTTTAAGCCTACTTGTTCTAGCAAACGTTGAGCTTCCTCTTTGGCTACTTTGCCTTTAATTCCTTTGAGGTTCAGCGCTACTTCCACGTTTTCCGCCGCGGTTAATGCGGGAAACAGGTTGAAATCTTGGAAGATAAAGCCAATATTTTGCAAGCGGAACTGGGCTAACTGCGATCGCGACATTTTGGTAATGTCTTGTCCCAGCAAGTACACGTTACCAGCGGTGGGAGTTAACAGTCCTGCTAATACTGACAGCAGGGTGGTTTTCCCCGATCCCGACGGCCCCATCAACAGTTGGACGCTGCCTTTTTGGATACTCCAATCAATTCCTTTCAGGATGCGTGCGGTTTCCCGTCCGGATTTGATTGTCATTTCCAGCCCCTTAACAACTATCGATTCTGTTTCGGGACGATGCAACCCTGTTGGAGGCGCGACGGTTTGACTTCCCCCGCGAGTCCACTCTTTAAATTTAAGTTCCAAATTGTTAAAGGCAGTCATCCGTTCTACTCTCTTTTAATTACAGTTTTGGGGTTGTGAGGCTGTTACTTATTGCGTTTAGAGCGAACTAATAATCTCATTTCGATTATTCTATCTAAATTTAATTATACCTAATCCTGTCGCTTGCTAAAGCAATTTTTATTGTTTTTTTAATGAGTTTTTATCTTGGTTTTATGAAGAAACGATGAAGGCGGTAAAAGTTAATCGATTCATTAGTAAATCAATCAAGCGATTACCCTTTAAACACAATAGCGGGATCGACGCGCGTCACTTTTTGGATGGCAAACCCGGCGCTAGCGACACACATGGCGACGGTAATGCCGAAGACAGCGATCGCAGACCCAGGAGTAATTAAGATTAAAATTCCTTGTGTCGCGGCTGTCCAAGTTGCTACTCCCCAACAGAGCGCCATTCCTGGTATATATCCCAACACCGCCATCCACAAAGCTTGCTCTACAATCACACCGTAGATTACTAAATCTGACGATCCCATTGCCTTCAAAGTTCCATATTCCTTGATGCGATCTGACACCGAAGAATAAAGAATTTGACTCACAATTACTGCCCCAACCACCACACCGACAACGGCTCCAATACCAAGCACAAAGCCAATTCCAGACCGCCTCGCCCAATAATCTTGAGTTAGTTTGGACATTTCAGCCTTGGTATAAGCGCGGGTATTGGGCAATCCTTCTTCTAGTTTTTGCTGAAGAGATTCTATGCTCGCACCGGATTTAGCTTTTACCAAGATAAAGGACAGCGGTTCGATAATTTGTCCCGGTCTTACCCGACCGGACAAAATGGCAAAAGGGTCGTTAGAAGATAAAGCTTGAGGTTCGGGAGGAAAATTCCCATCTGTTAAAGCACAAGTGACATTTTGGTCGGCGAGATCGCAGGGAATTTTGGCATTCATTGGCGAATTTAAATAAGTGTAAGCCGTCTCCAAAGAGGCAAACATTAAATCGCCCAACACCAGGGATTTAGTTCCTCGCGTTATCCCAACGATATGCGCTGGTAGCGAACCAACCACCCCGACATCGCCCCTTCGTTTCGCGTGCAAAGCAGACAAGCTATTCTCATCTACCATCACCGTGTAAGGTATTTTTAAAGTGCTGATAGTTCCTTGAGTGATATTCCAAGGTTGAAATAATTGCCCATCTGGTTCAAAACCAACCAGCGTCACCGAACTTAATTGATTTTGAGAATTCCGCCACGCCGCACCCCGAATCATTAAACCTTCAGCTGCTTCCACACCTTCCACATTTTGAGCCGCAGCAACGAGGTCGTAGGACATCGGCACTGTCAGCCCCAGGTGTACCATGTTTCTGGAAGATACCCAGATATCGGCCTTGGAATTGTCGATGAGTTGAGAAGTGGAACGAGTGAACCCAGCCTGAATGCCGGTTTGAATCGTCACCAAGCTAACTGCAAACATAATCCCAGCTTGCGCTACGAGGAAGCGAGGAATGTCTTCTAGCAGGTTTTTACGAGCAAGTGACGGCATAAGGTTAAACGGGTGATGGGTGATGCGGGTTATTTCCTAGTTTCGTTCTAACGGATAGTACGATCCTGTTTCAAGGGTTGGATCTTGTGAATGTTGCCTCCTAATCTTTAATATGTCTGGCAACCGATGACTTATGCAGTTCGACCTCCTGTAGTATTGATCTCGGCGATCGCAAATATACTTGTTGAAAGCGAGCCGTTGCGTGCGCCCTGTGCTACTTTGAGTTCTGACCTAAGTCTTCCCGACAACTACAAGTGAATGCACATCGATTCCCTAAACGTTATCGATAAATTTTTTCAGCGGCTCCACTATTGTTAAGGTACGAGGTGACGCGCCGTCCTAGCTTCGCCCTGTTGACTCATCCAGTTGGGTGAGGGGTCATGGGATCTTGACAAAATTGACGCCACTTACATGGATGGGATGGGCAGGATGCTCATTCCACAAGCTTGTTATTGTTAGTAAGAGCCTTCTGATTTGCAAGTGGAGGTAAAATATGCGATCGCCGTTTCCGGGAATGAACCCTTATCTTGAACACCCCGAATTGTGGGCGGAAGTTCATAACCGTTTAGCTATTGCAATTGCTGAAGCAGTTGGACCGCAAATTCGTCCCAAGTATCGCGTTGCAGTTGAGAAGCGAATTTATCAAACAGTGGATGAGAAGTCTTTATTAATTGGCATTCCAGATGTGAGTGTAGCGCGAAACCTCACCTCTTCCACACCGACAGAAACCGCTGTTGCAGTCGCTCCTCCACCTACTAAACCTACTACAGTTACACTCCCAATGCCAGAAGAAGTGCGAGAAAGCTATCTGGAAGTGCGGGAAGTTGCTACGGGGGAAGTGGTGACAACTATCGAACTCCTTTCACCTAAAAATAAGCGTAAAGGAGAGGGTAGAAAAGCTTACCTTACCAAGCGCCTACAAGTGTTAGGAAGTTTCACCCATCTTGTAGAAATTGACTTGTTACGGGTGGGGAAACCAATGCCAATTATTAGCCCTAATATTGAGAGTCGCTATCGCATTTTGGTGAGTCGTTGCGATCGTCGTCCCCAAGCAGAATTGTATGGCTTTAACCTAGCAGACCCGATCCCGACTTTTCCGCTGCCGTTATGTGAGGGAGATACTGAGCCAATCGTCGATTTGCAAAGTATTTTAGATGGGGTTTATGACCGCGCTGGGTTTGATTTAGCGATTGATTATAATCTTGATGTCGTTCCACCGTTGACTGATTCAGAAGCTGCTTGGGTAGATACTTTGTTGCGAGAACAAGGATTGAGAAATCAGTAACCTGACTCACATCTTGCACCAGAGCCAACAGAAATAAATTTCTGGCTGAAAGCTAAAACCCGTTGAAACGGGTTAAAACCTTGATTGTAGTTAGCTTTAGCTAACTTAAGTTTTCAGCCCCAAATTTATTTGGAGGCTGTTTATCGGGTAGCTGCAAGATGTAACCTGAGACATCCACAAGAATGCACTATCGACTTCCGCTTCAGCTATGCTTGAAATTTCAATACGGTATCGCATCAGTTAGTTGGCAAGTTATACTTACGACGCTGTTCTTGTGCAAACTCTTCAAACTCACGGAAACGACCAGCCTCAAAATCATCTAAACCGCTTTGAATACCTGCGTTCGCGAAGCGTGCCGGAGGCATATCGCTGCTTCTGAATCTTGCGCTTCCCACTCCAAAATCTTGGTTAGCAGTTGGGCAGCAACTATTGAGATATCTTTCCCCTGTCTGGCAGCTTCTTCAAGTAGTTTCGCAAGGGTTTCTGGACTAAGATTTAGAGTGATAGTCATAATTTACTTAAAATTTACTCGCTAACCGATCCTCAATCTGTTTCTGTTATATCAAATTTCCCCGTATTTTTAGGCCGGGGACTGTCAATGCCTGTTTTATGCAGCGGGATAAACTCTTCCTTTCCATGCGCCGCCTTTACCTTGCCAGTGACGCAAGGCTGAGTCTATTGTCATCAGGGTATAGAGGAATGCGATCGCAGGCAATCCAAAGGCCAGCCACCGCGAACAGCGATACAATCTGATCGTGGGTAGGTAAGCTATAGCCATGAGTAACCAGGTGGTAAATCCTGCGATCGCAACTAACCAATTCCCCATTAATCCTCCCCAAATTCCCCCCACAGGTGGAACAATATAAACCAATGTCATTGCAATTAATGTTCCGAATAACAGCCAAGGTGAATAATTTAATTGAGTAAAAGCTGTTCGCGCCACCATATCCCAAATTGTCTCTAAAGAATCATAAGCACGCTTGCTGCGAGTTCGCTGGCTAAGTCCTAACCAAATGCCATTTTTACTCGTAGATTTTACCGCTTGACCTAAAGTGCAATCGTCAATTAAAGCATCGCGCAATGTTGCAATTCCGCCAATTCTGGTCAATGCTTCGCGGCGAATTAAAATACAACCTCCAGCAGCAGCGCCGGTAGAGTATTTGGGATTGTTTACCCAGCGGAAAGGATAGAGTTTTTGAAAGAAGAATACGAAGGCGGGAATTAACAGTTTTTCCCAAAAACTTTCACACCGCAACAGCACCATTAAGGAAACTAAATCTAAATCGTCTTGCTGCGCTTTAGCAACTAACCGACTGAGATTATTAACATCGTGTTCGATATCCGCATCTGTGAGTAAAAAATAATCGGGGAGGCGCGTCAGGGTTTCTGCTTTTTCAATCCCTTGCGCCATTGCCCATAGTTTACCAGTCCAACCTGATGGTAAAGGTGCGGCGGCGATAACTTGTAACCTGTCGCGTTTTAAAAGTGCTTCCGCCATTCCTTGAGCAAACTCTGCCGTACCGTCGGTGCTGTGATCGTCTACTAAGACGATGGTGAACTCGCCGGGGTAGGATTGTTGCAGGAGACTTCGCAAGGTCATAGGAAGCATCTCTGCCTCGTTACGCGCCGGAATCACCGCACATACCGATGCATACTCCTCCCCCTTGAGTTGGGGTAACTCCCCCCGTCCATTGTCCAGCAGTTGATCGCAACGCCAAAACTGTCCCCGAAAACAAAGCAATCCCATCCATATTACCAAGGATAGGGATGTCAAACCTAATCCAATTGCACCGATCATGTTAGAACTCGATCCACGCTAGGAAAAATATTCTACATTGAGGGCAGCCTGGTTTTACACCAAAATTGGTAATTGGTAATTGGTAATTGGTAATTGCTAATTGCCTTTAGACTCATAAATTAGAGTGCTGCCGTAATTTTGTTTCATGCTATGAGGGAACAAATCTATTGTCTATTTTGATTCGTGCAAGGGCAGGGTTGACAAATAATATGATGTCCGCTAGCAACAGTAGTGTATAATTTTTGATGCTGTAGGGGCGGGTTTTACCTAAAGAAACCGGGTTTCTATCGATTAATTTTCGACTTGGAAACTAGAGATATACTAAGAAACCCGGTTTCTGCCATCGAGAAATTTTTTAAACCCGCCCCTGCTTACGCTACTGACAACAGATATCCTCAATAAACTTGCCTTGGTTGGATAAATAAAATTATAAAGTGCCTTGTTAGTTTGCTAACAAGGCACTAGGGAATTTATTCCGACGTACTAAAACCGTATTGAAATGGGCGAAAATTCCGCATTTAGCAAGAATTTTCAATTTAAAAACTTGGCGAATAACCGCTGAAAAAAAAAGAGAAATTGCCGATTGCTACGATTTGGCAGATTAATAGGCTCTGCGATTCATTTGATTCCAAATCCAGATAGCAATCATAGCACCAATGACGGCTACTATAATTCCAGGAATGCTGAAAGTAGTACTCGCCAGCGCCAATCTTCCTGTAGTTAAGAGTGTGGCTAAAGTTCCACCCACAAAAGCGCCAACAATACCCAGTAACATGGTGGAAAGAATGCCGCCACCTTGAGTTCCAGGATAGATGGCTTTAGCGATCGCACCAGCCAGCAGACCTAATACAATCCATGCCAGAATGTTCATTGTTTTGACTCGTTGTACTCTGTTTCCTAACACTTAAACAATAGCAAGCCGAGCCAGAAACCAGCATCTTCCAAACGAGATAAGCAACAAGTGAGAAACCCGGTTTCTTAAACAATACCTGCGTCAAAAAGCCGATACCCTTCAGGGTATCGCTATACAAACAAAGGCTGCCTTCGCAGCCTGTAAGAATTTTAGCCTGCTACGCCTTGCTTTGTTTGTATAGCCACATGCTTTAGCGTGTGGGCGTTTCAGAAAATTGGCGAAGGTATGATTAAAGAAACCGGGTTTCTCATGGGAAAATTTAGCTTACCAAGAAACTCTGCTGCCTACTTTATGCCAAATCCAAATCGCCAACAATGCCCCTAAAACAGCAACAAAAAGTCCGGGAAGGCTAAAAGTAGTAGCCGTCAGAGATAAAGTTCCCTTTTGCAAGAGCGTCATTAATGTGCCACCGAGAAAAGCTCCTACAATACCTAGCAGGATTGTGGACAGAATTCCACCGCCTTGGTATCCGGGATAGATCGCTTTAGCGATCGCTCCAGCCAATAGACCTAAAACAATCCATGCAATCAGATTCATGGCTTTGACTCTTGAAACGCCATTTCCTAACTCTTAAACTATAACAACTAGAGTCTTTTACTGTCATCTTTTGCGCGATATAACTTAATGAAAAAATGTATCTTATATGAGATATATCTTAAATAAATTGAGACAATTGGCCTATAATCTGAGTTGGTTTAAGCAATTAAAATTTTCCCATAAAATTCAAATAAGCCTTTTCAGGGAAAGGCAGTAAGCCCAGTGTAGTTACTTCTAAAATTCTATAATTTTATTTGATGGGAAAGATTTGATAGCAGGCGATCGCAATACGATTGAGTCAGCTAATCAACTGTAAATCTAGAGCCAACCGCCCTTTATTTTTAGATTCTCTTTGCGCTAATATCCCGAAATATAGGGAGTATGTCAACGAGAGTAGCCGACACCCACGCATGGTATCGCTACACAGACAAAGCCTGCCAGAGCAGGCTTTAAAAGCTTTAGCCCGCGAAGGCGGGCTTGGTTTGTATAGCCACACCCTTCAGGGTGTTGGTGTAGATTTGCAAAACTGATATGCTCCCGAAATATACCCCTAGTCGGGCGGCAGAGTCACATCAAGTTCAAACCATTCTTCGTTGCGTTTTAGCAAAATAAATTCCATGCAAACCTTTGATTGGATTGTGATCGGTGGCGGCATTACAGGAGCCGCCGTTAGCTACGAATTGACCAAAAAAGGCTTTTCCGTCCTGCTATTAGAACAATACGGGACGCCCCAAAACGCTACGCGCTATAGTTATGGCGGTTTGGCTTATTGGTCTGGGACAACCGAACTAACGCGGCAACTTTGTAGCGAAGGTATCGAAAGACACCGGATTTTATCTCAAGAGTTAGACGGGGATACCCAATTCCGCGAATTAGACCTAATTTTAACGATTGACGCCCAGGATGACCCAAAACAAGTAGCGGCAGCTTATGGTCAGTTTGCGATCGCACCTGAGTTATTGAGCGTTGCAGAAGCTTGTAAGCTGGAACCGTTGCTGAATCCGCAAGCGATCGCAGGCGCGCTAACTCTCCGTCACGGTCACATCCAACCGGAAATGACTGCCCTGGCATACTCTCAAGCTGCGATGCGCGCCGGGGCAGAAATGCAAATCGATCGGGTAGTGGGATTTTTGGGGGAAAATCAACGCATCGTTGGCGTTACCACTCCCACCGCCAAGTATTACAGCGAAAACATCGTCGTCTGTGCGGGTGGTTTAAGTCGGATGCTGCTGAGAAATGCTGGCATCAATGTGCGGGTGTATTTCACCCAGGCAGAAACGATCGAAACGCCGCCGGTTGACTTGCAACTTAGCACCTGCGTCATGCCTGCCCAATTAAAACGTTTCCAACTCGAAGCAGATGCTGGCGATAACGATGTTTTGTGGAATGCGCCCGGATGTGAGGTAGTGCCGCCAATTTTAGACCCCGGTGCGTTTCAATTCCAAGATGGCAGCATCCGCATGGGGCAAATTAGTCGCGCGATCGCTGACCCTCATGCTAAAGTTGACCCCAGCAGGAGCGAAGCCGACATCCGCGCCCAAGTTGCCAAACTGCTACCAACCGTAGGAAACTTACCCGGAACTTGGCATCATTGCTTAGTTGCTTTTAGTCACAACCGCCTTCCCATAGTTGGTAAAATTCCAGGCATTGAAGGCATATATTTATTTTCTGGATTTACCAATCCATTAGTATTTGTACCGCCCCTAGCCCAGCGATTTGCCAACTGGGTATCTGGGCAAAACGATACTATTATCGACCAGCTAACCCCCGTACTTTTCCATCAAAACGAAAAGACAAACAGCCAATTCGATCTAACATAAACCGCATCATTGAGTAGGGGCAGGGCAAGATTAAGGTTATCTGTTTATCTGATATATCTTTCATGTCCTGCCCCTACCAACGGTAATAACTCCGTGCCAGAGCAATTAGCAATTAGCAATTAGCAATTACCAATTACCAATTACCAATTACCAGGAAAGCCAGTCTTCATTAAGCCATTCCAACTAACTTGGCAGTCAAATCCCACATACGTTCGGCTTTTTCATCATCGCGCGCTTGGGGAGAGACTCTTTGAACAAAGGATTTGCCCTCTTTCTTCTGACGATTGCCCCAACTAAAATAAGCACCGGATTGCCTGTATTCAGGATCTGCCATCACCGCAGCAACGCGCTCGCCTGCCAATTCCTGAGACACGTATCCACCCGTGATGTATTTCTGGAACAAGGGGAAAAGTTTCTGAAACAAGGGGTAGTGGTTGCGGAACAGGGGCGTGTCGGCAACGCATCCCGGATAGAGAGAAGTAAAGGTAATTCCGGTGGAATCGTGATAGCGGCGATGCAGTTCCCGCATCGTGAGAACGTTGCAAACTTTACTGTCTTTGTAAGCTTTAACAGGTTCAAATTTCTTGCCATCAACCATCGAAACCGGATCTTTAAACCCGGCTTCAAAGCCCTCGAAATTGCCTAAATCCGGACGCGGATAAACCTTCCCACCTGGTTCATCTGGGTTATGGGTTACAGTGCCTAAAATCACCAGACGCTTATCGGGATACACGCACTTTTTCAGATCTTCCAGCAACAGGTGGCACAAGAGGAAATGACCCAGGTGATTGGTTGTCATGGTCAATTCATAACCTTCTGGGCTGCGTAACGGCTCTTTGATCAAAGGCATATAAATTGCCGCGTTGCACAACAAAGCAGTTAAAGTTCTGCCGCTGGCTTGAAATTCCCTGGCAAACCGCCGCACGCTCTCCAAATCGCCCAGGTCGATTTGCATCAGGGTGTAGCTACCCTGGGGTATTCCCACTGCTTGAGCGGCGTCGCCCCCCTTCCGCACATCCCGACAGGCCATAATTACATGCCAGCCTCGTTTGACCAGGGCTTTCGCTGTGTACAAACCTACCCCTGAAGAGGCTCCCGTGACGATCGCTGTTGGTTGGTAATTTTGTGCCATTTTCTTAAAAGTTTGTTGATGGTTTTTGGTTGTTTAGAGGATATCAAACCGCTGAGATAGCATCTCTCAGGGTTCGAGATGCCCTAACAATCAGGATATTGGCAAAGGTGTCCAATCTCAACTGGGTCTAGAAACCGGGTTTCTGGCTGCTTCAGAGAAACCCGGTTTCTTAAGGGCTGTGGCAACTCATAGTCATAACGATTATGATTTAAGTAAGGTGGTTAAATTATCTATCAAAACCATAAAAAATAGCAATGGCTCATTTAACTCAACGTCGCCCTGAAAATGCGAACGGCGATTTCTACGTTGATTCCACTTGTATAGATTGCGACACCTGTCGCTGGATGGCTCCGGATGTGTTTCATAGTGCTGGTGAACAATCGGCAGTTTATCATCAACCTGAAAATGAAAGCGAAAGATTGCGAGCGATGCAGGCGTTATTATCTTGCCCGACAGCTTCTATCGGTACGGTAGAAAAGCCAAAAGATATTAAAGTTGCTCAGCAAAGTTTTCCTATTTTAGTAGAGGAAAATGTTTATCATTGCGGGTATCATTCTGAGGCTTCTTACGCTGCGGCAAGTTACTTAATTATCCGAGAGGAAGGCAATATTTTAGTTGATTCGCCTCGGTTTGCGGCGCCGTTGGTGAAGCGATTAGAAGAGATGGGTGGCATTCGCTACATGTATTTAACCCATAGAGACGATGTAGCGGATCATCAGAAATTTCAGGAGCATTTTAAGTGCGATCGCATCCTCCACAAAGATGATATAACTTCCGGAACTCGCGATGTAGAAATCCAACTTTCTGACACCGAACCGATTCAATTTGCACCGGATTTGTTAATTATACCAGTTCCCGGTCACAGCAAAGGCCATACAGTTTTACTGTCCAACAATAAGTTTCTGTTTACGGGCGACCATCTCGCTTGGTCAGAAAGTTGGAAACAGCTAATAGCTTTCCGGGATTATTGCTGGTATTCCTATGCCGAACAAATTAAATCGATGGAAAGATTGGCGGCATATTCCTTCGAGTGGGTGCTACCAGGTCACGGCAGGCGATATCATGCTGACCGAGAAACAATGTGCCAACAAATGCAGCAATGCCTTACTTGGATGAAAGCGCAGTAGTGAAAAAGAAACCCGGTTTTTCTAAAAAGCCGGGTTTGTTAAACATACAAGATATCTACCTTTGGCTCATCCTATTGGGCGATGTCAGATTCTACAGTAATTTTACAGAATATAAATAGCAATTTACTTTACTGTCTAAGGTATTTAGTTCCACCTTCGATCTGAACGATTGGAAACGATTTTATGATTAATTTGTCACAATTGACTGCGACCTTTGGCATATTAGGGACGTTGGTAGTGGCGACACCCGCACTGACTCAAACAGTAGCAGCACCTAGCTTACCTAGCACTCGACCTAATCTGACTTTTAACGTCCAACGCCAATCGGGGGTATGTCCCAGGACGGTGAGTTTGTGGCATTCGACTCGTTATTATGAAGGCGGTGGGGAACATACAGCGATCGCAAATACGACAGCGATCGCAGGCGCTGCTCGTTTAGTAGCTGGTAACAGAAGGTATGCCGAATTCCGAGCGCCTTTGCAAAGAGCTTATGCCTCTTGCGTCGGTGTGGCGAGATCAAATGAGGATTATCCCTATGTGTTTCGTTTTGGCGGCGGTAACGTCACTTTTCGGGTAGAAATGCCGTCAGATACCCCAAGTAACCCGATGATGGTGAGCGATCGCCGCGTGATGGCAAATCGTCCGATGGTACGTTGGGCGATCGCGGATTAAAATTGCAGATTTTAGATTTTAGATTTCAGATGGGAATTTGCATCTAAAATGAAGAGAAGTATTTGCGATCGCTCTATTTTCATGACTTACTACGTTATCTACGACGGCAACTGCAATCTCTGCGTTTCTTTGGTGAAAGTGTTAGAAAAGTTAGACCAGGGAAAGTTGTTTCAATATGCCCCGATGCAGGAGCGAGAAACTTTGAGCAATTTTGACATCACACCCCAAGGTTGTGAAATGGGGATGATTTTAATTGATGCCAACAATCCTCAGAGACGGTGGCAAGGTAGCGACGCGGCGGAGGAAATTGGACGCTTGTTACCTGCGGGCGATCTTTTTGTTAGCGCGTATCGGGCGTTACCGGGGGTGAAATGGGTAGGCGATCGCACTTACGAGCAAATTCGCGATCACCGCTACACTTTGTTTGGCAAGCGTGACTCTATCTATCAATCTGCCTATCCGATTGGGTGTCATGGTGTATGCGATCGCCCTCAAGATATTTCTCAACCGCAATAGAGTTTGCTAAAATAAACCACGAGCATTGCTAATCGGTAATTGTATTCAATCCAATTACCAATTACCAATTACCAATTACCATTAATTTTATGTCAATTTCCAAATTAGAAGCAAAGCAGCTTTTAGAACGGATGATTTTTGAAGATTTGCTTCCAGAGGATTGGGTGCAAGATGTTTGGGGATTGAGTCCCGTCTTGGGAGATAGTGCAGCAAAATTGCTAGAAGCTTTTGAAATATTAATCGAGTGTTGTTCCGAAGAAAAATTAGAAAACATGCTGCAATCTCTGTACCAAGAACAACTTGAGTGAAGCTAATGGCTAATGGTTTATTCAGGGCTTACGCAAAGATCCTAAACGTAGGGTGCGTTAGCGAAGCGTAACGCACCATCCGCACCATATCTGGAGTCGCTGCGTAAGTCCTGGTATTTGTTAATTGTTATTAGCTGTTAGCGTTTTGATTGTTAGTACCTGTGGCGGTGTGGAATCGGGTGGATAAATAAAATCTAACTGTACAGAACGGCGATTTTGCGGTAAAATTACCAGGGTTTCTAAAGGTTCTAAAACTTGTCCCGTGCGATGCCATAAATGTACGTAGCGAGTGTTTAATTCCCCCTTGTCGCTAGTGTAGCGCGATCGCACGCTTCCTCGAAAAAATGGGAAATCTAGCGATGGTTTTCGGAAGCGCAAACCGCCTTGACTTAATCGATCTTCTTTCAAAGGCGTTGCCAAAGTTAAGGTAACAGTTTGGGGTTGATTGGTAGGATTATAAAGCGGCAAACTGATGTTATATTCGACGGCATAATTACCGTGAGCTTCGTAGGCTGTATCCGGATAGCGTACAAGCATCGGTGCCGTTTGAATTTGATTTGTACCTAAGCGCCCGCCGCGCAGCGTATTAATAGCATAGGAAATGGTTTTTTCAGGTTGGGGAATTGTCAGATTGTTTGAGTTAGTAGAATCGCTTAATACCGCTTTCCAAACCGAACCTTGCGCTACTCCAGCAACGCGCCCATAAATTAATTGTCCGCCAATTTGTTGCGGAGGGGTAGGAGTTTTATCGCGGGGGAGGGCTAAACTTGCGGTATTGAGTAAAGATACCCATTCTTCTACTGTAGGTGCGCGATCGCTTCCATCGCTATTTTTCTTAGCAAAAGCGGCTAAACTGGCGGCATAAACCTTACCATTACTTTGCAACCGCATCAAAGTAGATCGACCATTTAGATACCTGGCTGCATTCCGCACCGGCATGGGATGATTTAATAACATCCGGTATTGTCTAGGTGGGATAATTAAGCGGGCGGGAAACTCAGTTTGTCGCTGGTTTTGGAGGATATCTAAGGATATGCGATCGCCTGGTCCCGAATAAACAGTATTATCTGGATTTTCCACATAATTTGGCAACACAGTATAAGGTGCATCTTGTGTAAGAGCAGTCGCCGCTTGTAAAACATTAACTGTAACAGATTGATAACCGGGATTGTGTAAAATAATTCCCAGATAAAACGTTTGTAAATCCTTGGGATTAATCGTTTGGTGGTGCGCGAATATATCAAAACGTCCAGAAAAAGGAAAGTTTAGATGTGCTTGAGGAACAGCTTTTCCAGATTGGGGAAAGGTAGAGAGTAAAATTCCTTCGGTTCTCAACCATTCTGGACTGTTGCTGTTAAACATTGGTACTGTATCCAACTTACCAGGTAAAGGGCGAACTTCACCCGATTGAACGATGATTTCCGGGGATGAGTTGTTTTGTGATTTTGCTAGGTTGCAAGCTCCGATAATTAAGATAATGGGGAGGAGGAATAGAAATAAGATATACGTTTGTTTGGTTGATGGCATATTTATTGTTTATTCAATAAATTAAATATAGCCGAACGAGTAGCCGAACGAGTCAACTCGCGGCTATACAAAATCAGCCGAACGAGTCAACTCGCGGCTACACAAACTAAGCCTGCCTTCGCAGGCTAAAAAATTAGCCGAACGAGTCAACTCGCGGCTACACAAACTAAGCCTGCCTTCGCAGAAAATCAGCCGAACGAGTCAACTCGCGGCTACACAAACTAAGCCTGCCTTCGCAGGCTAGAAAAGTCCGCGTAGGCGGACTTTGTTTGTGTAGCTGCTATACAAAATAAGCCTGCCTTCGCAGGCTAGAAAAGTCCGCGTAGGCGGACTTTGTTTGTGTAG
>CAYXCW010000021.1:0-66964 GCA_964463555.1 uncultured bacterium | reverse complement strand
CCTGCCTTCGCAGGCTAAAAAAGTCCGCGTAGGCGGACTTTGTTTGTGTAGCCGCTATACAAAATAAGCCTGCCTTCGCAGGCTAAAAAAGTCCGCGTAGGCGGACTTTGTTTGTGTAGCCGCGCCTTTAGGCGTTAGGCTGCAGGGTGGCGGCGTTAAGCATCAATCAGCTAATTTCCCAGTGCGAGATGAGGGATTTTTGTTGATGATGAGTTGCTTGGTTACGGATATAATTAGCGATTTGATCTATATTTTGGTGACTGACTGTAAATGCACCGTAACCGCCTTGCCATTTGAAAAATTTTCCGGGTTTAATTTCATGGGTAATTAGGTGAGATGAAGTGCCTTTAGCTTTGCCGATTAGTTCCGATACGGTTAAGGTAGGCGGAAAATCGGTGAGTAAGTGAACATGATCTGCGACGCCTCCAATGGCAATTACCGTGCATCCTAATTCACGGCATTGACTAATAATTGCGGCATAAATGACTTCTTGAATCTCTGGCGTGACTAGGGGCAATCTATCCCAAGTTCCCCAGACAAAATGTAGGTACAATTGTGTAAAATTTCTGTGCATTTTTTCCTCTTGTTAAAATACCGTCACCCTGAAGGGTGGGGCTACACAAACAAAGCCTGCCTTCGCAGGCTAAAACACTCACAGCCCGCGCAGGCGGGCTTTGTTTGTGTAGCCGCGAGTTTACTCGTTCGGGCTATTTTGCGTTGGTGAGAAAACCCAAAGCGGAAAGCCCTTTATTCTATTTTGCGAACCCTTTTCTCGCGATCGCACCCGCAATCTTACCGATTTATATCATGTCCGGTTGCATCGGAATGATTAGGTTACTTGCTAATTGCTAATTGCTAATTTCAAGCAGGCCCCTACGCGGAGTAATTCCGATGCAACCGGAAACGATATTAAACACCCAGCCCGCGAAGGCGGGCTTCGTTTGTATAGCGGCGCCTTCAGGCGTTCGGCATTCTCAAAACAAAATTTTTTTATTGTATTTTCTAGCATTTTTGTAAGCGATCGCACCCGCAATAACACGCAGACAACCGCAAAGCCTGCGAAGGCAGGCTTCGTTTGTGTAGCCGCGAGTTTACTCGTTCGGCTTCGTTTGTGTAGCCGCGAGTTCACTCGTTCGGCTCGTTGTTGATCGCGATTCTATTAGTTTCAAGCATTCTGTAAATCTGATAAAAGTTCTTCTTCTGTTAAATCGATCATCGCGACTCCATAACGATGTAAATTCAACAAGAAAGTTACTCGATCTGTTCCTACCAATGCAGCAGCCATACCCGAAGATAAGCGTTTCATTTCAAACAATTTGACCGCCATAGCCCATTTAGCTTCTTGCTCAAATTGCTCTCTTGTCTGTTGCAATGCATCGGGAAATGTCTCTGGGTAGTCGATTTTGAGTTGTGCAGTTTTTACCATTTGACGGTTTCCAGCAGTCTGCTACGTTGCGATCTGACTAGATTCTATCCTCTGCTGCCTGCGATCGCATTACCATAACAATAAGTAATCCATCTCTAACCCACTCCCACCATGACTCTCACCGAACAAATTCTTTCCCAACTCCCCGGCGATGTCTTAGCACAACTTCGCCGCGTCGATACTTTGTGGAAAACCCTCAAAGAAAACACCGCACCCATCCCCAACGTAGTCAAAGAAAATCCCACACCCTTGGGAGAAGTAGATTTTGATGTTGTCATCTGCGGCGGCACTTTAGGCATATTAATCGGCGCTGCATTAGCCAAAAAAGGTTGGCGAGTTGCTTTAGTTGAACGAGGAATCTTACGCGGTAGAGATCAAGAATGGAATATATCCCGCAAAGAATTAGAAACATTTGTCGAATTGGGAGTGCTTTCAGACGCAGAATTAGAGAAAGCGATCGCCACCGAATACAACCCCGCCCGCATCGGCTTTTTTGGCGGTAAAGATCTCTGGGTAAAAGACGTTCTCAACATCGGCGTCGATCCAGTTTACCTCCTAGAAACCCTCAAAACCAAATTCCTCGAAGCAGGCGGCAAACTATTTGAAAAAACTCCCTTCCAAAACGCAGTTATCCACCCTGATGGCATATTTATAGAATTCCACCAAAATCCCCAATTACCAATTACCAATTACCAATTATCCAACTTGAAAACGCGCTTATTAATCGATGCGATGGGACATTTTTCCCCCATCGTACAACAAGCCCGGGCAGGAAGAAAACCCGATGGCGTCTGTCTCGTTGTCGGAACTTGTGCGACAGGTTTTCCGAAAAACGATACAGGCGACTTGTTGTACTCCTTCACGCCGTTGCAAAATCAATGCCAGTATTTCTGGGAAGCGTTTCCCGCCCGCGATGGCAGAACAACCTACCTGTTTACTTACATGGATGCTAACCCGCAGCGCTTTAGTTTAGAAGCATTTTTTGAGGACTACCTGCGCCTTTTACCCCAATATCAGCAAGTACAACTCGAACAATTGCAATTTAAACGGGCGCTGTTTGGTTTCTTCCCCACTTTCCGCGAAAGTCCCTTAAGAATGCCTTGGAATCGCATTCTTCCGATTGGAGATAGTAGCGGCAGTCAATCGCCTTTAAGTTTTGGCGGTTTTGGGGCAATGGTACGCCATCTAAAACGTCTTGCGAACGGCGTCCACGAGGCGCTACAAAGCGACCAATTGAGTCAAAATGCTTTGAAAATCCTACAACCTTATCAGCCAAGTATAGCGGTAACTTGGATGTTTCAGCGTTCGATGAGCGCCGGGATTAATCAACAAATACCCCCGAATCAAATTAACGAACTTTTGACTGGGGTATTTAAAGAAATGGAGCAGTTGGGAGAAGATGTGTTAAAACCGTTTTTGCAAGATGTGGTGCAATTTCCTGCCCTGTCGCAAACGCTGTTTAAAACTTCTCTTTCTCAGCCTGGATTAGTTCTCAAAATTATTCCGCAGGTGGGTTTATTTCCCTTGTTGGATTGGATGGTTCATTATGTAAATTTGGGCGCTTATAGCGCTCTTCATCCATTTGGTAAAGCAATCGAACCTTGGATGAAAAATTTACCGGCAGTTCAGCAATATTATTACCATCGTTGGCTAGAAGCTTGGCAATACGGTTCTGGCGGTGATTATTCGGAATAATTGCAGATTGCAGATTGAAGGCTCACTCTCAAATCTGCAATCTGCAATCTTAAATCTAAAATTATTTGAGGAGATCGGCAGGATGAAACAGCAATTTCAGGGGGCGAAATCCTTTAGCGTGATGATAAGTATGCTGCGCGATCGCTCCCTTTTCCTCGAAGAAATCCGTCAAGGCGTAAAACTCCCCAGCAAAATCTTTTCTCTCCTAGTTTGCAGTTCCCTATTCCTGGCTATTTATGGTGGAATCATGGGGGTTTATCATAGCTGGATGCAAGCTTTATCCTCGGCGGTTAAATTGCCAGCACTTTACTTAATTACCCTGCTTGTTTGTCTGCCAACGCTGTACTTTTCTAATATTATTTTTGGTTCCAAGCGCACGTTTGGTCAGCATTTCGCTTTGGTACTAACGGCGGTTTCGGTGACTAGCGTGCTGTTGTTCAGTTTTGCACCTATAACCTTGTTTTTCTTGATTAGTACTAGCCATTACCAGTTTCTGATTTTGTTGAATGTGGCTATCTTTGGTTTAACTGGATGGATTGGGGTATCTTCGTTGTATCAAGCGGCGAATAGTATCTTAGAACAAGAGACTGAAGGTAGCGATACGCGGCGCAAGATTTTGCAAGCTTGGTTATTCCTTTACGCTTTCGTTGGCTGTCAGTTAGGATGGACGCTTAGACCTTTTTTCGGGATGCCTGATTCTCCGTTTTCGTTATTTCGAGAAAGGGAGGGTAATTTTTATGTGAGTGTGTTTCAATCTCTCGCCTATCTTTTGGGATTTCGTTAATTTAACCGCCAAGACGCAGAGAACGCAGAGAGAAGAAGAATAGGTAATTACCAATTACCTATTACCAATTACCCATTACCAATCATTATGATTCAAAAAACATCTCGCTCCACAAATCATTTTACGGTACTGATTACGCTGCTGCGCGATCGCAAGGCTTTTCTTCAGCAAATTCGCCACGGGGAAGGGCTTCAAGGTAAAATTGTCTCGCTGTTGGTTTGCAGTTCGGTTTGTTTCGCTCTTTATGGCGCAATTGTGGGTTTATTCCACAGTCCAGCTCAATCTTTGTCTTCGGCTATTAAGCTACCAAGTCTTTATTTGCTGACTCTGTTAATTTGTCTGCCTACGCTATACATTTTTAGTACTTTTTTTGGCTCGAATCGCAGTCTGGGGCAGCACTTCGCTGTTGTTCTGAGTGCGGCTTCTGTAATTAGCGCTCTTTTGTTCGGTTTTGCACCCGTTACTTTGTTTTTTCTGATTACAACTGGGCATTATCAGTTCTTTAAATTGCTGAATGTGGCAATTTTTATGCTCACGGGGGTAATAGGGGTTCAATTCCTATATAATGGTATTCAGCTAATTTCCGATGAAGACCCAGAAGGCCAAGCAATTCGTACCAGGATCTTGCAGTTCTGGTTGATTCTTTACGGGTTCGTCGGCAGTCAGCTAGGCTGGACGCTGAGGCCGTTTTTTGGTTCTCCTGACAAGCCTTTTGAACTGTTTCGTCAGATGCAAGGTAACATTTATCTTGATATCGTCAAGGCAGTCTCTGAAATCTTTGGTTTTAATTAAATGGAATTCCCCCTCCCACGGCAATACTTCTACAAAGAAATATATCAGCCAGAAGAACAAATCGACCTGGCAAAGGCAGCTTTGTATATTGCCCAAGAGGAGTATCCAAACTTAGATCCGGATGAATACCTCGGCGCTCTCGATACAATGGCAGATGAGGTGAAAGAGCGTCTGCCATCTCAACGCTATCCTCTCCGAGTTATCCAGACGATTAACCAGTATCTTTACGATGATTTGGGGTTTTCGGGAAATAAGGATGATTACTACGACCCGCGTAACAGTTTTTTAAATGATGTCATAGAACGTCGCACTGGCATCCCGATTACTCTATCTTTAGTTTATTTGGAAATTGCCAAGCGGGTCGATTTTCCGATGGTGGGAATAGGGATGCCCGGTCATTTTTTAATTAAACCTGATTTTGAAGATGCTGGCATCTATGTAGATGCATTTAGTCGCGGCGAAACTCTGTTTGAGCAGGATTGTCAGGAAAGATTATCTCAACTTTATCAGCAACCAGTTGAGCTAAAACCTTCATTTTTAGAGCCTGTTAGTAACCGCCGCTTTTTATCGCGGATGCTGATGAATTTGAAATTAATTTATTTGAATCGCAATCAATTGGATAAAGCGCTGGCAGTGGTTGAGCGCATTTTGCTGTTGTTTCCGGGTACGCCGATGGAATTGCGCGATCGCGGTCTTCTCTACTATCAGATGGGAGAATGGACGTTAGCTAGTCAGGATCTCGAAACCTATCTCGTCCGAGTCCCTAATGCTGAAGACGCTAGCACGATTCGCAAGTTATTAGACCAGATTGGGAATGGCTAATTGTAAAATTGCAGATTTAAGATTTCAGATTGCAGATTGAAAAAATTTTAGATTTTTGATTTCAAATTTAAAACCAATCTAAAAGCAGATTACAGATTGCATATTTGTGATTGAAACCAAATCTAAAATCTGCAATCTAAAATCTAAAATCCCCTTGCGCTTCTGCGACTCGTTTGAGGCGACGCAGTTGCGCTTGCATATCTTGTTGAGTTAAAGCAGCGGCAAAAGTATTGAACCCCCAGCGAATAATTGGGTTGGGAACCTCGAACTCGAAGCGATTAAGGAGGCGAGTTCCTTTTTCGATTGGTTGGCATTCCCAGCGATCGCGTCCTTTAAAAAATCCGTCAAATTCCCATACTATCAATCCCGGCTCGCGCTCGACTACCGTGCTTTGCAGTGTAGGTTGTAACAACGGCACCTCGATGACAAAGCGACTGCGACTGCCAACATCGGTACTCCACTCACCCACGGGATCGCATCGCAACGCGGGGTTGAGCCATCGGTGCATCAAAACGCGGTCGGCGATACAATGCTCAACTACTGTGGCTGGAGCATTGATTTGAATCGATTGTTCAAAAACTTGTTGCTGTGACATTTTTATTGGGAGAGGGTGAGGAGAAAGCAGTCTTTTCTCAGATAATACCGCCCACCTGCTCACCTGCTCACCGGCAAAAGACGCCCGCTCTCGATTTAGTAGCAAAATATAACAAATACTGGCTTCCCACAATCGATTCAGTAGTGTAGTATCTGCTCAGTCAGCGATTACTTCGCTTTAAGCGATAGTTTTCGCCTTTTTGCCGCTGAATTCTGAGGTTAATTAAAAACCATGAATACCATCTGGCAAGATCTGGCACCACCCCTGCATGAGGGTGTATTGATGCCAATCAATGGAATTCTGGCACAAGCACAGAACGCACCAGCACGACCAGCAACCCCGCCACGGGTTCAGGATATCCCTGCCGAAACGGCTGCCTTTTTCCAAACTTTTTGGCTGAATTTAGGCAGCTTTATCCCGAATATCCTGGCAGCGATCGCGATCTTACTCGTAGGTTGGCTGATCGCCGCGATCGCCTCCGCTGCGATTAAAGGTCTTCTGAGTCGCACCAATATCGATAACCGCATTGCTGCCTGGATCGTCGGTCGTCCCGATGCCGCTGAGGCACCAGAAATCGAGAAATGGATTGCCAATGCGGTCTACTGGATTATCATTATCTTCACGTTGGTGGCCTTTTTACAGGCACTCAACCTGACCGCAGTTTCTACCCCGCTCAACCAATTACTCACCCAAATTTTTGACTTCCTGCCCAAGTTAGCAGGCGCTGCGGTTCTGTTAGCAGTTGCTTGGTTGCTGGCAAGTTTGGTCAAGTTGTTGGTAACTCGTTCGCTGCGGACGCTGAATTTAGATCGGCGTTTAGGTCAGCAAGTTGGAGAAGCATCTACTACTGAGTTTTCTCTCAGCGAAACCATTGGCAATACGCTGTATTGGTTTATCTTTTTGCTGTTTCTCCCAGCGATATTAAATACGCTACAGTTGCAGGGAACGCTGCAACCAGTACAGCAGCTGCTGAATGATATTCTGTCAATTCTGCCGAACATTTTTGCTGCGATCTTAATTGGCGCGGTGGGTTGGCTAATTGCTCAAGTTGTGCGGCGAATTGTCACCAATTTGTTAGCAGCAACCGGGACAGATCGCTTGGGTGCCCAAATGGGCTTTTCTCGCGGTACTTCGGGTCAATCGTTGTCAGGAATTATCGGTACGGTCGTCTACGTATTGATTTTAATTCCGACCGCGATCGCCGCCCTCAATGCGTTGCAAATTGCGGCGATCTCGGTGCCAGCGATCGCTATGCTTCAGCAAGTTCTCAATGCAATTCCGAGAATTTTCACCGCTGCGGTAATTTTGGCTCTCGCCTACTTCATCGGGCGATTTGTGGCAGATTTTGTCACCAATATCCTGACTAGCATTGGGTTTAACAATATCTTCTCTTGGCTGGGTCTACCTTCACCTACGCCTACTCGTAGGATTATTATTTCTCCATCTTCCGCCCCAGTCTCAGAAGAAACTTCTCCAACAGGAGAACCAACCCCACTTCAGTCATCAACAACCACAACTCGCACTCCATCGGAAATTGCGGGCATTGTGGTACTGGTCGGGATTATGTTGTTAGCGATCGTCCCGGCAACCGAGGTACTCGCTTTCCCAGGATTAACCCTGATTGTCACGGGAATTATCGCGATTTTTGGTCGCATTCTCGCAGGATTGCTGGTATTTGCCGTTGGTCTGTATCTGGCTAACTTAGCCTTTAGCCTGATTGTCAGTTCCGGTTCGGCACAAAGTAGAATACTGGGTAATGCAGCCAGAATTGCGATTATTGCCTTAGTGTCTGCGATGGCGCTGCAACAAATGGGAATCGCCAGCGATATCGTTAACTTGGCGTTTGGTTTGTTGTTGGGTGCGATCGCAGTAGCCATTGCCCTAGCATTTGGTTTGGGTGGTCGCGATATCGCCGCCGACCAAGTTAGAGATTGGCTAGCCTCGTTCAAAGACAAAAAAGACAAACCCTAATGGCTAATGGCTAATGGCTAATGGCTAATGGCTAATAGTTAATTGCTAATGGTAAAACCAGAAAATATTCTCACCAGCAATTAGCTATTAACTCAAGTTGCTAGTTATGAGGTCAAGCATTTTAGATCCCCCTAAATCCCCCTTAAGAAGGGGGACTAAGAATCCGGTTCCCCCCTTCTTAAGGGGGGTTAGGGGGGATCAAACCAACCATATTTGTAACTAGCAACTTGCGTTATTAGCGATTGACCATTAGCTATTACCAATTACCAATTACCGATTACCAATTGGCAATTTCAACTTTCCTTGCAGTTCATCTTTAAGTCGGCTGAGAATCGATTCTTCATCTAGCGATTCTAAAATCCGCGATACAACTGCTTTCGGGCCATCTGGCCCCCAGGAAGCGCCATTGGCTAAGTAAGTTTTCGTTACTTGCCCGATCGCATAGGAAGACACACCGGCAACCCCCGCTTGGGTAATCGCTACGGATACGTAAGCGCCTAAAGATAGCCCACCCGTTGCGGGTGTTGCCAAACCCAACAAGCTTTTGAGCGAACTTAAACCCAAGTTCGCCAGCAGTTCCCCCGCACTTAAACCACCCATTGCGATCGCTATCTTTTGCAGTAAGCTCACCGCTCCGGTTTGAGTCATACCTATACCATATAATTTTGATAAAGTCAAGATTAACGCCACATCAATTGCCGCGCTGCTGAGCAAATCAATCGCGGCGATCGGGTTGAGTGCAGTAGCAACGGATTTAGCGATCGCTGCATTCCAAATCAATTGGTTAGCGCTACCCTCTCTAATTTCCATCTTTCGCTGCACCAATTGCTCGTTGACATCACCTGCGTAGAGCATGGTATTTAAAGCTACTAAAGATTTCCCTTCTCGATCCAAAATCTCCAGAATTTTGAGTTTCAATTGATCGACTTGGGGCGTACCGGGTTGGCGCTGGACGGCTAAACTGCCATCAGGACGGCGAGATGCTTTAGCAATCAGGGGCGATGCCGCCGCCATAACAATTTCATCGGGGGAAAGTAACTCGCGCACTCGTTCATCGCGGATTTTTTGATAAATTGCTTGCCTATCGGCGTCTGGATATTGGTCAATTTTGTTAAACACGAGCAAAATTGGCTTACCCACTTCGCGCAATTGGGACAGCGCCTGGTGTTCGACTTTAGTCATGTCCCCCGCGATGACAAATAAGATTAAATCTGCACTTTTAGCTACATCGCGTGCCAAGGCGGCGCGGGTTTCTCCGTCCACCTCGTCGAGTCCGGGAGTATCGATCAGTTCGACTTGGGAATTGTCTGTACCGCGTAGGGTTACTTGTAGAATAGAGCGATCGCTATCCCCAGAAGGTTGCCAATTCGCCCGGTGACTGGTGCGAGTCACCCCGTGTAAAGCGCCAGTTTCAAATACTTTTTCCCCCAACAGCGCATTCAGGATCGAAGATTTACCCCTTCCTACCATGCCAAAAACCGCGATCTGCACCACAGATCGTTCCAGCTTGGCAAGCATCGCTTGTAAATCCTCAATCGCCGGTTCTAGTCCAGAACGCTCTTGAGGCGTCAGATCTAGCTTTTGTACCAAATCTCGCAGCGCCGTTTCTGCTTGTTGGTAATTCAATTGCGCCTGAAGTTCGGAAAAGCTCTCAACCGTGCTTTGCAGTTGCCGATCCAGGTCTGGGGGATTTAATGGAGTAGGGGGGAAGAAAGGTTTCTTATCCCCAGGATTTGTCGTACTCAAGAAGCTCTCCTCCAAGGATTGACAGACGATAGCTGTGGCGAAATGCGATTTTCAGCCGCATCGCTTCACTGCTTCGATCCTAAGAAATATTTAATATCGACATATGGGGCTGAAGCTGGTAATGCCAAGAGGTTTTTATCATAGGTAATTAAATTCACATCTTGCACCTACCCGATAAACAGCCTCCAAATAAATTTGGGGCTGGAAGCTTAAGTTAGCTAAAGCTAACTTAAATCAAGGTTTTAACCCGTTTCAACGGGTTTTAGCTGTAGAGACGTTACATGTAACGTCTCTACAGCCAGACATGTAACGTTTCTACAGCCAGACATGTAACGTTTCTACAGCCAGACATGTAACATCTCTACAGCCAGAAATTTATTTCTGGCCTTGGTGCAAGATATGAGTAAACGAACCTGGAGTAAATCGACTAACCTTTGAACCGTGAGTTCTAAACGTTTACCGGAAACCACTGCCTATGTCCGGATTACCGTACAGTCTTGGCAGTTGGGCAAAATCGAGGGGGAAGTAAGAGCGGGTGAATATGATTGGCAGTTCCAATGGTGTTTCAGGCAGGGGAAATTATTCCTTCAACCTTCCCTGGGACGCGCCCTAATTCAAGAACCGCTCAGCCGTTTTTTAGAAAAATCCGACTACAAACTAGAACCTGGGGGGGACTATGCTTTTACTATCCGCGCCGAGCTGTAGAATGGCAGATTTTAGATTTTAGATTTGATTTGTCTTCAATCTGGAATCTGCAATCTACAATCTCAAATCTCCTATGCCCGCGATAAGTATCTTTCAATCAGAAGGATAGCGACAATGTCATCTACCGGGCGTGGTAGCGATCGCATTCCCTTGGGAAGTAAGCGAGAAAGGCCGCTTGGGGGGTACATTTGCCAGTAGCGATCGCGCGCCTCTAGGGTACTATAGCGCTCGTCTACGAGCATAATCGGCGGTGGTGCTGGCAAGTCTTGTTCTAGTTGCCGTTTCCAAGTTTTAGACGTGGTTTGATCTCCCATTACCAAAACAGCGATCGCATACTTTTGCTGCAAGCGGGAAATGGTAGCGATCGCCTCTGCTGCCGGAATTACTTCATGGTAATACAGTTGCCGATCTGCTCCCATAACGGCGATACCGCATTTATCGCGCCCCGGATCGAATCCCAAAATCGCAGACATTTATTTAGCTAGTGGGTGAAGTGCGAAACAGTATCTGTCCCTTTTGAACGGCTACCAGATCCATTTTGACCGGCCCTGCCGTGTAGGTAACATCTGATGCTACCACTTGCACGTCTATGGGTGTGTCTGACTGCTTTAATTGCTCGATGAAGCGCATCAGCGTTTCCACGCGCGCATCGCCGATTTGAATTTTATCTGCCAACACCCCAGCGCGACGCACGCGGAATTGAGAAGCGGCAATTAGCTGCTCGATTCGTTGCTCAAGCTGCTCTTGAGTCATGCTTGAAGGATTGGTAGAAGTTGCGGCTACCACTTCCCCAGCTTGAAATACGATGCGATTGGGCGTGACATCGGCAAAAACTTGGACGGCAGATTCTCCCCTAATGTAGTTGCCTGCTGAGAGAATTCTGATCACATAGTCTCGACCGTCATCGATCCGATCGACGATCTGAGCTACTTCTGTGGGCGTAATTTGAATTACTTGTTGATTGAAATTTTTGTCACCCGGTCGAGTATTTTCAATTGCGACTTTGTTGGCGGTTACCAACAATTGATCTACAGCTTGACGAGCGGCTTTTGGTTCAACGATGCGAACTACTCCCGTGACCAAAACTTGGTTGCGAAACAAAACTAAATTGCCGCCCCGCAACGCTTGATAATCTTGATAATACTCTTCTAAAATTTTGACTGCCCGTTGTAAGTAGGCTTGTTTGTTTTCTAGTTCTTTTTGTTGGTTTTCTAGCTGTTTTAGGCTATTTTCCCGCTGAGCAATCACTAGGTCGCGCTGGGAAATGGTTTGATCGAGTTGGGCAATTGCTTGATCTTGAGCGGCGATTTCTTGGTCGCGTTGGGCAATCTGCGATTTAAAGTTACCGATTTCGTTTTTTAGGCGATCGCGCTGTCCCACTAGCGCCGATCTTTCCTGTTGTAGTTGATTGCGCTGTCCGAGCAAATCTTGCCGTTCTGATTGCAGTTGATCGCGCTGACCGATTAAATTTTGTCGTTCTGCTTGCAGTTGATCGCGCTGTCCAACTAGGTTTGAGCGTTCGCCTTGTAATTGATTTCGCTGTTGGATTAACGCCGATCTTTCTGCTTGCAGTTGGTTTCGCTGACCGATTAAATTTTGCCGTTCTGCTTGCAATTGATTGCGCTGACCGATTAAATTTTGCCGTTCTGCTTGCAATTGATCCCGTTGCTCGATCAATTTCTGCCGTTCGTCACGCAGCGCCATTACTTGTGAAGAAACAGCGTTTAATTGTCCCTGAGTTTGATTTAATTCATTTTGAGTTTGATTTAATTTACCCTGAGTTTGACTCAGTTGGCTATTGGTGTTATTTAATTGTCCTTGAGTTTGTTTTAATTGGGCTTCAGTACGCGCTTGATTTGTAGTTGCTTCAGACAGCTTAGCTAAAGTCGATTGCAAAGATTGATTTGTTGCATCGAGTTTTTGCTGTGCTTCTGCCTGCTGAGATTTAGCTTGAGCTAGCTCGGTTTCTACTTGGCTTTTTTGAGTTTTAGTTTTTTCTAGTTCCTTGCGAGCGTTGCGAAGGTTTTTCTGAATTTTTTCCAATCTAAAAACCCCAGTGCGTAGTTGCTCGCTCGCACCAAATAATATCGCCAACGTCGAGGCAGAAATCAAACTACCCGTCAACATGGTAATTAAAATAGCCGTTTTGCGGGGACGTAAATTAAATAGGCTCAGCCTTGCTTTACCTACCTTGGTTCCGACGCGATCGCCTACTGATGCGATCGCTCCTCCCAACACCAAAATTGCCGCAATCAGTATCCACCCGGTGGTCATATTGTTCGACGATCCTCACCCAGATACAGCCTACCTCATGCTGAGTGCGCTTGCTGTTTCACCTATTCAACTAGGTAAATTGATGGCTTAAGGCGACTGGATTGTGTACGGTAATTTTTTTCTTGTGGATCGAGATCATTTTTTCTTGACGCAGATCCCCCAACAAACGAGTCACCGTCACTCTAGTTGAACCTATGGCTTCAGCGATCGCTTGATGAGAGAGCTTCAAATCTATCGTAATCCCTTCTGCACCAGGAACGCCAAAATCTCGGCAGAGAATCAGCAGAAAGCTGACTAATCTCGATCCCATGTCTCGGTGCGCCAGCGTCTCGATCATCATCTCGGTTTGCAGGATGCGCGACGACAGCCCGCGCAGCATTAACATAGCAAATTCTGGATTATCTTTAAGCGCTTGCTCTACCTGGTCGATCGGCGCTGATAGCAGCTCCACAGGGGTAAAGGCCACCGCATGATAAAATCGATCGGATCTATTCCCCGTAATCAGCGACAGCACGCCAAAAACGCTATTTTCTCGCAGCAAGGCAACGGTTATCTCTTCCCCAGCTTCGTAAACCCTCGAAAGCTTCACAGCCCCCTTCAGCAGAAAATATACTCTTTCCGCCGGATCGCCAGGGAAAAAAATCGTTTTTCCCCGATCAAACGTTTCTACAACGGGTGGAAACGATGGGTTGCTGATTTGCCGAAATACGGCTGCTAAAGGTCTATCCTGCATCACGACCATTTGACTTTTCCTCACCAAAATCTAAAGACTTATCTCAACTCCTTAGCAATGCACTATAACCTCACAAACCGAGCGGAAAGTCTCTATGTGAGTTAGCTCAAAACGGCAGAACGCTACGGATGCCGTGTGATTGTTTGTATAACAGTCTTTTTTGTTTAAATGTATATTTTAACACTTTTTCTTCGGTTTTTCATCGTTCCGTAGTCTGAAAAATAAACGAAGCTTGATTTATTCTTAACCAAGTCTGTATGAATCGCTACAGCATTTTGGGTAAATTACCTCAGATGGAACCGGCAGCGTGACGATTTTAGTTGTTGAGTTGGCAGCAAGCGGGCGATTCATTTATACCAGGAATCAACTGAAAGGGGATGAGGGGCAGCAGTCCTCACTGCTTACTTTTGGCGATTTTTTGCGGAAAGTCAAGCAATTGGGAAGATGGGGGCAACGATCGAGTAATATATTCCCCAGTTTGACCATCTTCCCGCTGGAAAAGCTCGGGTAAAAAGTAGCCGCCGTTCCGATATAATGAACCTTTATGCTGAATTTAACTGGAAAAAACGCCCTCGTGACGGGCATCGCCAACGATCGCTCTATAGCCTGGGGTATTGCTCAACAACTGCATCAAGCAGGCGCGAATCTTGGCATCACCTACCTACCCGATGACCGGGGTCGCTTTGAGAAAAAAGTATCTGAACTGGTAGCACCCCTGAATCCAAGTCTATTTTTACCCTGTGACGTTCAAAATGACGAGCAGATTCAGGCAACCTTCGATACTATCCGCGACAAGTGGGGCAGATTAGACATTCTGATCCATTGTTTGGCCTTTGCCAATAAAGATGATTTATCAGGAGATTTTAGCAAAACCTCCAAAGATGGGTTCAACTTGGCTTTAGATGTTAGCGCTTACTCGCTGATTCAACTGAGTGCAGCAGCTAAACCTTTAATGACAGAAGGTGGTAGTATCGTCACGCTCACCTATTTAGGTGGCGTGCGAGTCGTTCCCAACTATAACGTGATGGGTATCGCCAAAGCCGCCTTAGAAATGAACGTTCGTTACCTAGCGGCGGAATTAGGCGCGCAAAATGTGCGCGTGAACGGCATCTCAGCTGGTCCAATTCGCACCCTGGCGTCCTCCGCTGTCGGCGGAATTCGCGATATGATTTCCCACGTTGAGGAAGTCGCCCCCCTACGACGCACTGTCACGCAGTTAGAAGTGGGAAATGCAGCGGCTTTCCTTTGTAGCGACTTAGCTAGCGGCATTACAGGTCAAATCCTGTACGTCGATGCTGGATACGAAATCATGGGAATGGGGTAATGGGTAATGGGTAATAGGTAATGGGAAAGTATTTACCTACTACCCTGTTGACCAATTACCAATTACCAATTAGCAATTAGCAATTATTAAATTATGCAGACAAGCGAATCGCTACGCGACGGCTACGCCGAACGCCCAACAACCGACACCCAACATCCTGAACTAATTCTACCCGCCCGGACTGCTTCAGTCAGCCGCAAAACCGGGGAAACTGACGTATATGTGAGTCTAAATTTAGATGGCACGGGAAATTGCACCGCCGCGACGGGAATTCCGTTTTTAGATCACATGCTGCATCAAATATCTTCCCACGGACTGATTGACTTGGAAGTCCGAGCCAAGGGAGATATAGAAATAGACGACCACCACACTAACGAAGATGTGGGGATAACATTGGGGCAAGCATTGGGGAAAGCTTTGGGCGATCGCAAAGGCATTGTCCGCTTCGGACATTTCCTCGCGCCTTTGGATGAAGCTTTAGTTCAGGTAGCGCTAGACTTTTCCGGACGCCCGCACTTAAGTTATGGTTTGGAAATTCCTACGCAGCGCGTTGGCACTTACGATACTCAATTAGTGCGAGAGTTTTTTGTAGCAGTGGTGAATCATTCTCAGATGACGCTGCATATCCGGCAATTGGATGGAATTAATTCGCATCACATCATTGAAGCAACGTTTAAAGCATTTGCTAGGGCGATGCGGATGGCGGTAGAAGTCGATCCCCGTCGTGCGGGTGCAATTCCTAGTTCTAAGGGTGTGTTGTAGATTTAAACCGCAGAGGCGCAGAGGACACTCGTAGACGCAGCAATCTCCTGCCAATTTTTATCCGTGCTGGGTCTTGCTATGAAACAGAAAGATCTAAGAAGTGATTCTTGGAATCCCCATCCGCCTACGCGGTGGGGAGGATGTCAAAAAATAATTGATGATATATTTGTGAGTGTTTTCGGTAGGAATATTTAAACCCTCTCGCTGTTGTAAAAAATTGCGTGACTTGATGAAAGCTGCATAGTAGGCTCGACTAATAGCCGATCTTAATTTTGCTTCATCTGTGGGTTGCTGTGCCAGTTCCCGTGCTAAATCTAGATACTCTGACCAATGAAAAGTCATCAATTAGTTAAACCCGATAAAAAGCTTGCCTTGAGCGTGTTTTTCAGCATCGATCCACCAATCGTCATCTAGTTGTTCAAGAGTGTCAATGGCTGCTTCTGGGTCAAACTCTAATGGTCTTTCAATCAAGACCCACAACATATCATCATCCTTTGATGCTGCTTCGGGATCGGTAACGACTTTTAGAAACAACTGTGCATCTGGAAAGTATTTGCGCGTCGGTTCATGTCCTTTTACCAAGATGGGAACTAGAAAGGGATATTGTTCCAGAAACTGCAAGACTTCTGGTTTTTCTTGGAAGGTGTATAGCGTCTCAAGAAATTCAATATCTGTTAGTGATAGCGGAGTTAGCTTAGTTAGACTGTCGTGCAGTAACATTTGCGCTAGGGTGTCAGCGTCAATTTGACGGCGTTTAGCTTCGGCAGCGAGGCGCAAGCTGTCATCGCTAGAAAGTTGGATAGTAAGGGTATTTGCTGCACTCATATTTTTAGTATAGGTGCGAGTAAAGGAAGGCGATGCGTGGAAATTTCAAGGGGTTTAGAGGATTTTAATTATTCAGTTGGAGTTGTGTCAGTCAGGTTGAACGAGTTTATTATCTGCCCAGATTCCGGATTGTTTTCAACAATCTTCTGAAAAAAAGCCTCCTGCCTGTTACCACCTACCACCTGCCACCTACCACCTACCACCTTCAGCGATCGCTCTTCAGACAGACCCCACTCCCCCAGCCATCTATGATATAAAAGTCGATAATTCTTAACGTTAGTTTATCAATGCTGGTTTCCGACTCCGAGTTGTCCGATCTGAAAAAAACCTTGACAAAAAAGCTATTTTTTGGTAAAGAGGTAAGTTCAGAACTGCTGGCAATTTTGCTGGTTTACTTCGTGCAGGGCATTATAGGACTGGCACGCTTAGCCATCAGCTTTTTCCTCAAGGATGAACTGGCACTGAGTCCGGCGGAAGTATCAGCCCTGATGGGGATTGCCGCCCTGCCCTGGATCGTCAAGCCTTTATTTGGCTTTATTAGCGATGGATTGCCGATTTTAGGTTACCGACGGCGACCTTATTTAATATTGTCGGGATTGCTGGGATCGGCGTCTTGGATTTGTTTGGCGACGGTGGTACACAGCGCTTGGGCAGCGACGGCAGCGATCGCTCTCGGTTCCCTAGCAGTTGCCGTCAGCGACGTGATAGTAGATTCCCTCGTCGTTGAACGCGCAAGGGGAGAATCTGTCAGCAATGCCGGATCGCTTCAATCGCTGGCGTGGGGCACTTCGGCGCTGGGAGGCTTAATCACTGCTTACTTTAGCGGCTATTTATTAGAACATTTCAGCACCCGCACCGTATTCGGCATTACCGCTACCTTTCCGCTGATTGTTTCCTGTGTCGCTTGGTTAATTGCCGAGTCGCCAGTATTTGAGATGCCGGATGCCAGTAGCGTTTGGAACCAAGTACAGCAACTGCGGAAAGCCGTTAGTCAAAAAGCGATCTGGTTGCCTACAGCGTTTCTATTCCTTTGGCAGTGTACCCCAACCGCAGATGCAGCGTTTTTCTTCTTCAGTACTAACGAATTGGGTTTTGAACCAGAATTTTTGGGACGAGTGCGCCTGGTAACCAGCATCGCATCTTTACTCGGAGTCTGGCTGTTCCAAAAATACTTTAAAACGATTCCATTTCGGACTATTTTTGGTTGGAGTACGGTGATATCCAGCATTTTGGGGATGTCAATGCTACTGTTAGTTACTCACACCAACCGCGCGTTAGGAATTGATGACAAATGGTTTAGTTTAGGCGATAGTCTCGTCCTTACCGTGATGGGACAAATTGCTTACATGCCGATTTTAGTTTTAGCCGCCAGACTCTGCCCAGAGGGAGTAGAAGCAACCTTATTTGCCTTGCTAATGTCAGTAGTGAATTTGGCAGGACTACTGTCCTATGAATTTGGAGCCGTACTGATGCATTGGTTGGGTATTAGTGAAAGCAACTTTGAGTCGCTCTGGCTGTTAGTAACGATTACCAACCTCAGCACGCTTTTGCCCTTACCTTTTTTGGGTTGGTTACCAACCGGAGATCCCCAAACAGAAATTCATCCAGGTACAATTCAACCCATCCCGGCTTTGGAACTAGATTCTACGGCTTCCAAGCACATGGGACAGCCTTTTTTACCAGATCTGATGTCTGAATTAGTGCCGCACTCCCGCTTAGCCGAAGTTGAGAAGACAGCTGAATAAACAATGGGTAATGGGTAATAGGTAATGGGTAATAGAAACAAGATCCGAATTACCAATTACCAATTACCAATTACCAATTACCAATTACCAATTACCAATTAGCAATTAGCATTATGCAAACCTTTCAACTATACGAACACGCCTCAACCATTCCAGTAACTCCTTATAATGCCGAAGATTGGCAAAAGGGATACGAATCAGTTAAACAAGAGGTTGATTACTGGATCGATGATATAGAAGGAGAAATTCCCCAGAATTTAAACGGCACTTTATTTCGCAACGGCCCCGGCTTGCTAGATATTAACGGGCAACGCATCCACCATCCATTTGATGGAGATGGAATGATTGCCAAGATTGTTTTTAAAGATGGTCGCGCTCACTTTTCCAACCGCTTTGTCCGCACGAAAGGCTATCAAGAAGAACAGGCGGCGGGGAGAATTCTTTATCGCGGTGTATTTGGCACTCAAAAACCAGGTGGTTGGTTAGCAAATGCCTTTGATTTAAGGCAGAAAAATATCGCCAATACGAATGTAATTTATTGGGGCGATAAACTTTTGGCGTTGTGGGAAGCAGCGGAACCTTATCGCTTAGATCCTCACACGCTGGAAACTTTAGGACTAGAATACCTTGATGGGTTGTTAGAGCCAGGTGATGCTTTTTCTGCCCACCCCCGCATTGATGGGGAAACTGAGACATTGGTAAACTTTTCTATCAAACCTGGTTTATCAAGCACGATTACAATCTACGAATTCGAGCCATCGGGCAAGTTGTTGACAAAGCACGCCCATGCGGTGCCTGGTTTTGCCTTTATTCACGATTTTGCGATTACACCGAATTACTGTATTTTCTTTCAAAATCCGGTGACGTTTAATCCGCTGCCTTTTGTGTTAGGTTTGCGCGGTGCGGCAGAGTGCATTAAGTTTAATCCAAACAGACCAACCCAAGTTATTATTATCCCCCGCAATCCCAAGCAACCGATGCAATTGCTCCAAACCGAAGCGGGTTTTGTTTTTCACCATGCTAATGCCTTTGAGCAGGGGGATAAAATCTATTTGGATTCAATTTGTTATGACTCCTTGCCTGCTGTTGAAGCTGAATCAGATTATCGTCAAACTAATTTTGAGGCTTTATCTCCTGGACAGTTGTGGCGGTTTGAGATCGATTTGATTGCCAAAACCGTGCAGCGCCAAATTTTGGAAAGTCGGTGCTGTGAGTTTCCTTGGGTTAATCCCAAAAAAGTAGGGCAACCTTATCAATATCTTTATCTGGGTGCTGCTCATGCGCCCCAGGGTAACGCGCCGCTTCAGGCAATTCTTAAACTTGATTTAACCTCGGGTACCAGAGAAGTCTGGAGTGCAGCACCCAAGGGCTATGTCAGCGAACCAGTTTTCGTCCCTCACCCTGAGGGGATGAATGAAGATGATGGTTGGCTGCTAACATTAGTCTATGATTCGGCTCACCATCGTTCCGATCTGGCGATCTTAGACGCTCGTGACTTGAATCGAGCGCCTGTTGCTCGATTACACCTGAAGCATCACGTTCCCTATGGTTTGCACGGCAGCTTTACTCCCGATTGCTTTGAACCATTGCGATCGCAAGATTAGCAAGGTTGCGGTGATTCTCCCAACGTCGCCCCTAGCCTGTAACAGCAGCTTGGTGATTGTGAGCCGATGGCGATCGCTGTATTATCCCTTTTGGCAGTTTGCTTGAGCAACGATAAAGTAGTAAGGAAAGAATGAGGGTAGCACTACTTCCTACTTTCCCGCTCGCACAACTCTATTGCTAGGGCGTTCTACTGATGACCCAGATTAAATTTAGTATCGTCATCACGACTTATAACCGCTTGTCATTTCTCAAGCGGGCAATAGAATCCGCTCTTGCCCAAACTGTCCCCTGCGAAGTAGTGGTGGTAGATGACTGCTCATCGGATGACACCGAAGATTATGTCCGCAGCTTGGGATCTAGCATCACGTACCATCGTAACCCCACGAATATGGGTCATGCGGCGTCGGTAAATGTGGGGGTACAGTTTGCTAGTGGAGATTGGATTAAGCCAGTAGATGACGATGATTATTTAGACGCTAACTGTATCAGGGAAATGATGCGAGCGATCGCTCTCCGCCGCGAAGCCGTAATCTGTTCTTGTCAAGCTGCTCAAGTCGATGTTAATCGCGTAGAAATTAGCCGCACCCGTAGAATGGGACCAGGGCAAGCTTTTTATATCCCCCAAGCAGATATTCATTATGGAATGCTGTTAGAGCAAATACCGTTTGGCACGCCGATTCAAGTTGCCTTTCGCCGCGATGCTTTTATTCAATCTGGAGGTTGGGATTCCAGTTTAGATGCTAACTTTGACGATATTGATTCCTGGTTGAGAATAGCTCAGTTTGGAGATGCAATTTTTATCAATAAATGTTTGGCTTATCGCACGGTTTGGCCTGGTGGTTACAATCAAAAGTTTTCTCTAGAAAAGCGCCTAGAAACCAATATTTTGATCAAGGAGAAAATATACGCTTTAGTCAACGAACAACACCGAGAATTACTACCCGAAATTGGAGCTGTTCGAGCCTATGTTAAGTTACATTGGAGCTTAGTTGCACTGAAGCAAAAAGCTTATCTTAGTTCTATGAAATTTGTGTTTCCAGCCGTATTATCCTCACAGGCTTGGAAGCTTTTAGTCGAAGCAATTATTTTCCGTCAAAAGCAGCCTCCTTGGTTGCAAAAAAGTATAGATAATAACCTATTAGTAATGGCAAAGATGTATTCCCTTGCTAACGAAAAGCATCGGGCTGCTCTGCCAAACCTGCAACATTTTCAATCTTATATGAAATTGCGCGGTGGTTGGGCCGCTTGCAAGCAAGGAAAGTTGCTGACAGCCCTCCAGCTCGCTTTACCAGCTATGTCTTCGCCCGCTGCCTGGAAGCTAGTAATCAAATCGGCTATATCGGCTCAAGAAAGCGATAAACAAATCGCAATTCGCAAGTTTGTTTTGATAGATTTTTAAACAGTGGACAGTGGACAGTGGACAGTGGACAGTTGACAGTTGACAGTTGACAGTTGACAGTGGACAGTTGACAGTTGACAGTTGCCTCTTGCTCAAGCTTATAGGATTGCTGAGGAAATTTATTTTTCTTTTTCCCCCTAAAGCGGGGCTAATAAGCTAACGCGCAGCTAATTTGTATATTTCTAATATCGGGATAAAACTGCCAATCCCTCTCCCTGGCTCCAAGAGATCCCCCAGCTCCTCATGTACAAATTAAATGCGTAACAGCTTTTGCTCAAGGGAAGAAGTATTAAAATAAGTTACAAAATTTATCTGGTTTCCCATTTTATGCATTGTTACAATGGAGATATAGATGATGAATTGAATAAGGATTGACCCCAGTGACATCATTGATACAGATTACACAGACCGATGGAGAGCAGCTGATTGCCGAGTTCTTCCAAGAGTCTGAGGGTAATTGGCGTTCAGAACGTCGTTACTACACCCTACCCGATGGAAAAACCCAGGAGATGGTAAGCTTTATTACCGTCAAGTTTCTCCAACGAGGCAGCAAAGAACTACGGCAACTGGCGCAACTGCACGGTCTGGGCGATGAGGTATCCTTGACTTGTGGGGCGAAAATTACCTGGGATAGCCAGGATTCGGTAACAGATCGGAAACAGTCGCAAGGTGAGACGCTGTTTGGGGTGTTGGGAAAAATAGTGTATCGCGATCGCGGTTTCGCCACATCCAAACCCGTCACCGCGCAATATTACTTCACCAATCCCAAAACTTTGTGTTTAAAGACAGAATATAACGATTCTGTGTTTGAGGAAGAATTAAAACTGATTGGCAATAACTATCGCACGCGACAAAGCATTATTTCTCGTGCTGGCGAACAACTGATGATCGGTCAATATTTAGAAAAACGCATCCCGCCATCTGGTAATATTCACGAAACAACTTCGTAATTTATCAAGATTAAATATGAAGAGTCAAACTCACCTGATTTTGCGGTTGATAGCTTTTGTTTTGCTTGTCTTCACCAGTGCTTGCGCTGCTCAACAACAAGCGCCTGCTCCCATTGCGCCAAATAGTCCGCAGCAGCAGCTACAAAATCCCCCCAAGGATGCTGGTAATAAAGCTGATGACGAAGATGAAAAGGATGGGGATGATGATGATGATGATGAGAAACAAGGAGAAGGCAATGAAGGTGAAAAGGATTAATACTAAATCTGCTTTTATTACTCCCTTGATGCCTAACGACTAAAGTCGCGGCTACACAAACGAAGACCGCCTGCGCGGTCTATAAGAGTCGGGGGGGTAATCAATCTGGATTTGGTATAATTTAGGGTGTTAAAGCTACCATAACACTTAGAAACCAGACTTCTTTAAGAAGTCTGGTTTCTAAACTTATAGCGCATTTTAGCTGTAATACTAATTTCCCTTGATAATGCTACACATCAACAGATACCGATTGTAGGGGCGACGAGATATTTCGTTAAACCCTTCCTTTGCTTACGCTACCGATGCCACCGGACATATAACCTGTGACACCAAACCCGGGTTAACAACCCCCCTTATTCTAACAGACCGCGCAGGCGGTCTTTGTTTGTATAGCCGCGACTTTAGTCGTTAGGCATAAAAGAGGTAATGAAAGCGGATTTGGTATGAGACAAACAAACAATTGAATGACCTAAACCCGCCCCTTGTGTGGCGCATTGATCGCGAAATAGTATAACTTAAAAAACCGGGTTTTTTGAGGGAAATTTAGGCTTTCAAGTTTAGCTATTTGCCAGAAACTAAGGTGTGAGCCACGGTGCAAGATGTGAGGTTACCTACTGCACGGGTTTGGCAACAGCAGTTAAAGCCATGACTTGTCGTTTTGTAACCATAAAAGCAATTCCCAAAACCAAAAGCAGTGCGCCGGAAAAAGCATAAGTCAAACCCAAACCGGCATTTTGACTAACAGGTTGAGTCAGGATTGGTGAAAGAAATTGCCCTAAAAATAAAGCTGTAGAAAGTCCCCCTAAAGCGCGTCCTCGCACTGCATCGGGTACGGTGGCAGATACCCATACGGTCATGTTAGGCATTAGCAATCCCAATCCTAACCCTGCTGTGGCTAAACCTAACAATATTAATCCATAATTACCCGCTAAACCGATAATCCCATAACCGATGCCCATAAAGCCGAATATGGCGGGTAAAATGCTGACAAAGTCGAGTTTTGCTTTGATTTTGCCATAGCTTAAAGAGGCAAAGGCGCTAAACAGGGTACAGAATGCGATCGCCATCCCGCTTTGTGCTGGTGTAGCATTGGTTAAATCGCGGAGATAAAACGGTAATTGGACGGGAATTAAATAGAAAATCACCTGACTAAGCGTTGTTACACCATAAACAAGTATCAGCAGATTAACAGGTATAGCAGCATTGGTTTGAGATTGAATTTCTCCTGGTACGCCTCCAGAATTAGCGCGACGCGGTTCGTAAATAAAGAGCAAAATTAAGGGCAATAAAACCCAAGCAAACAGATAAATTAAAAACGGATAGCGCCAACTAGCTGAAGCAATAGAACCCCCGACGGAGAGAAACAAAACGCCTCCCAATCCCATAAAAGCTGCTTGCAACCCCATGAAAGTAGCGCGAGCTTGTCCGATATAATAATCGGCAATTAATGTGGTAGCACTTACCATGACTCCCGCGACTGCTAAACCTAGTAAAGCACGACCGCCTAAAATCGCAAATAGAGAGTTTAGAACATAACCAGAACCCCCTGCAAAACCATACAATACAGCACAGAAAATTAACAGCGGTTTGCGTCCAAGTCGATCTACAATTACACCTGCAATCGGCGAACCAATGACAATAAATAAAGCCGGAACGGTTAAGACTAATCTTACCCAAAGATCCGAGTTTTGCACTGAGGCAAAATGGTCTTGCATCGCCGGTAAAGAAGGGGCAATTGTTGCGCCAGACATTACGGTTAAAGTACTGGCAAGGAGCAAGGTAGCTTTGGTGAGTGTAGAATTAGGATTGGGTTGGTTCATCGCAGATTTACCAAGTATCTACTATAGTTTGAATTGCATTCCGCGCCGCAGCTAAAGATTGCTGACGGGCATCATTTCCCATGTTAAGGTTGTCAGCATGGATAAAACTGATATCTGTGATACCCATAAAGTTTAAAATTGCTCGGATATAAGGTTCCTGAAAATCTAATTCTGCCATTGGAGTTCCAGCAGGGTAGCTGCCACCACGTGCGGTAATAATCAAGGCTTTCTTGTTTTTTAACAAGCCTTCATAACCATTCTCTGTAACGGCAAAAGTTCGACCTGCCCGCGCAACTTGATCGATATAAGCTTTGAAAGTTGAAGGAATTCCAAAGTTATACATAGGTACGCCTAAAACGTATCTATCTGCGGCTATAAGCTCATCGATTAAGTCGTTAGAAATTTCCAGCGCTGCTGTAAGTTCAGGTGTATGTTTTTCGGGAGGAGTAAAGCTAGCTGCGATCCAACTTTCATCAACGTGGGGAACTGGAGAATGTCCGATATCTCGATAGGTTACATTATCGTTGGGGTAGGCAGATTTCCAGGCAGTAATGAACTCGCCTGTGAGGGTGCGACTGTGAGAGCGATCGCTACGAGGACTGCTGTCAATATGTAGAATATTTGCCATGAGATGAACTCCCGATTTTAGAATGAAAAAACTGTTCTCAATGTGCCAGTGATAATTGTACCATTTGCTTCTTGATTTGCCGGATTGGTAATCACCTGAATTAAAGGTGTAACCCGCAATCTATCGCTGACGGGAAAGTTGTAAAATGCTTCAAAGTTGGTTTGAGTCGCATTTCCAACGGCATTCTCAATCAAAGGTTGACCGATGGCAATGCCTGCTAAAGCTTTTGGTATAAACAAGTCTCGAAGTCCAATTCCCGCACTCCAGTGATTCGGGCTAATATCGCCCAAACTGGTATCGGGATAGGTGGCATAACCATATCGTCCAAATATACCGAATTTCTGGTTCACCGCCCAGTCAAAATTGATACCAAATCCATTAAAATGGCTGCCAAATATTTCACCGCCGCTGTACTGGAGACGCAGGGCAAAATTTTTACTCGGAGCATATTCTAGTTCTAAAAATCCTTGGTAAGGATCGCCAAAAAAACCGCCTTTAGCACCGCCACCCGCTGTAGGAAATAATCGGATATTTTCAGGCGCGCCACCACCGATTAATCGCTCGTTTTCGGGTAGTCTATCTGCGGCATCTCCAGAAACATATAGTCCGCGTAATTTTACCGCACCTCCTCCCGGATTCCAGTCAATCACAATTCCTGCGCCTCCCGGTCTAGGAAGTAGGATAAAGTTATTAACTAAAGCTAAGGTAGAAAAGTCCAGAAAGCTGGTATTTGCATAGCGATTTTTATCAACAAAATCTGGAGCGACTAAGGCTGGCCCAAATGTAATTTTTAAGTCTTTTATAGGTGTAAAACTGTAGTATAATCTTGCAAGACTAAACCGACCATCGCGACCGGGAATTGAGAAGTCTAAAGTACTTCCTAAGTTAGGTTCCAAAAATCCGGCAGCGTTATCGGTAATGCCATCGCTTCCGGTTACTAATCTAACTTTTAATAAATCTGTGCCGTGAAAGCTGGTGTTTAAATCTAAACTGGCTCGATAAAGAACAGTCGCATTTGGGTCATCTTCGCTAATAACTGCGCCTCTGGGAGCGATTATCCTTCGGCTAGCCATACTCCCTGCATTTACGGCAAAAATTACTTGACCTGTGAGCTTTGTTGTGTTAGAAAATTGATTGGCTTCTAACTCTGCCGCCCGTGCTTCTATCGTATCAACTCGACTCCGCAATGTTGCTAATTCTGCGGCGAATTCTTCCCTTAGTCGCTGTAAGGTCAGTAAGTCTTCGCTAGCAATTAAATTCTCTGTTCCTGTGGCGATTAGTTCGTTAATTCGGTTGAGCGCTGCATTTAAACCGGCGGCGAATTCGTAGCGAGTTATTGCTCGGTTTCCTCGGAAAGTTTTGTCAGGATAACCTTCGATTACGCCATAGCGCTCAACTAACGATTGGAGTGCTTGAAACGCCCAATCAGTTGGTTGGATATCTTCTAATTGGCTGACCGATGTTACTTGACCAACTAGCGCATCGGTGGTAGTTTGAGCTAAAACTATTGGGGTTTGAGCGATCAGAAATAAGAGACAGAATGTGCTGGAGAAAAGTTGAGGCAATTGGGTCATTGGTTGTAGCGATCGCATCTATCTTTAATGCAAGTTGCTAGTTATAAACTTAGGTGTTTGAAAATTGCTAATATCATCACATAGGTAGCATGGTCGCCAGCCACTTTTCAACTGCTTTGGGATCTTGGAGTAATTGTGCTGCCATTTCTGTTGCTTGTTCGCCGGGGTAAACGTCTTCAACTCGCTCGATTACGGCTTGCAATGCAGCGCGCGCTACCTCTTTTGGAGCTACTTTAGGAGGAGGAAAATCTTTACTCATCCCTGCATCTACGGCTCCCGGCATGACGGCAACAACTAGCGTATTTTGTGCTGCCAATTCTGCTCGAATTCCCTGTGTCATTGATAGCGCTGCTGCTTTGGAAGCGCTGTAGGAACCATTGCTGGGAAGATTTACTTTCGCCAAAATCGTGAGCATATTTACAATTGCTCCTCCACCATTAGCTTTTAAAATAGGTGCAAATGCCCGACACATTGCCAGGGTGCCAAAGTAATTAACCTCAATTTCTGCTCTGGCACTTTTGATATCTGGGGCAGAAATAAAGCCTTTAAGCAAACCGATTCCAGCGTTGTTAATTAGCAGGTTAACATCCTGGCATTTGGCAGCAGCATCGCTGACAGATTGCTCGTCGATAATATCCAGTTGAATCGGGATAATTCTTTGAGGATCGGTTGCTGCAAGTTCACTTAAAGAACTGGGATTTCTTGCCCCTGCATAAATTCGGGCTGCTCCTGCTGCTTGCAAGGCTTCAACGTAATATTTACCAATCCCGCCATTCGCACCTGTGACTAATGCAACTGCACCTTTAACTTGCATTGTTTCTCCTTTTGTATTGTTATTTTCGGGACGTTTCGGGTTGATTTAGCCTATCTTTTACTGGCTGAGTAATGAGGGAACTATAAATCGCTGAGTCTGCCCCAGTCTTTCCCGTTCTTGTGAAAATTTGTCTAATCTTGCGATTTTTATCGTTGTTTCGGTTTTCCACACCTTGCTGGTTCGAGTGTAAATCTCCTAAATTTTATTTAGACGGCTAACTAAACCCGATTATGGCTGATAAACCAATGCTCCAAACCATCGGCTATCTGATGGTGCAAGTTTCTAGGGCGCACCGCAATCAAGCTGGCGCGGTTTTGGCTGAACTCGGACTCCACATCGGGCAAGAAATTCTGCTGATGTACCTGTGGGAGAATGACGGGTTAATTCAATCTGAACTGACGGAGTTGATGCAGGTGGAAGCGCCAACTTTAACCAAAATGCTCAACCGGATGGAAAAAGCCGGGTTATTGGAACGCCGTCGGGATGCTGTTGATGCTCGTGTTTGTCGAGTTTATTTGACACAGATGGGGCGGGAGCTTCAAGCACCCGTCACCGATGCTTGGAATGTTTTGGAACAAAGGATATTGAACGATTTAACCCGGTCGGAGCAACTGCTGTTTCGTCGATTGTTGCTGCAAGTGCGGAGCAATCTAACTCCGCCCAGCCCGTCAAGAAATAAATTTCTTGGCTCATAGCTAAAGTCGGTTAAAACCGACTGTTTATAAACATTCTTAGTCGGTTTCAACTCAGATCTTGCACCGTGGCTCAACCTTAGTTTCTTGCAAATAGCTAAACTTGAAAGCCTAGATTTTTCGTTAAGAAACCCGGTTTTTCAAGGCTTGTTGAGAATGGTGCAAGATGTGAATTTCAACCGAATTTAGCTATTAACTCAAGTTGCTAGGTATGAGGTTAAGCGTTTTCGATCCCCCTAAATCCCCCTTAAAAAGGGGGACTTTGAATCTGTTTCCCCCCTTGTGAAGGGGGGTTAGGGGGGATCGAACCAACCATATTTGTAACTAGCAACTTGCGTTATTAGCCCGGAAATTGATTTCCGGGCGGGTTGGCGGAAAAACCGACAATTTGAATTTTAACCATTTATTTAGCTGGCTAATTAAATGATGGTGCGTTAGCGAAGCGTAACGCACCCTACGGCTGCCTCCATTTCCAGAGGCAGAGCCTCTGTTAGGCATTCCCACGCTCTGCGTGGGAACGAGAACCAATCCAACATTGGAGGAACTGCGATGGATTTGTTAACGCTGGAAAGTTTACCTGAAGGGTTACGAAATGGAATCGCGTACCGCAATTTAGCAGCCAAAGAAATGCTGTTTCAGCAGGGTGACGCGGCTTCTGCATTTTTCGTTGTGGAAACGGGACGAGTAAAACTGGTGCGCTACACCAGCGGCGACAAAATGGTGACGTTTCAAGTTGCGGGTGTGGGGGAATGTTTGGGTGAGGTGGCGTTATTTGCTGATACTTATCCTTGTGGAGCGATCGCAGAACTACCTTCACGGCTGATTGTGTATCCAAAGGAACTACTTTTATCGGCATTGCGCGATAATTCCGATTTAGCGCAAGATTTCATCGCCATGCTGGTGGGTAAAATTCAGGCACTCAAGCTGCGCTTAGAGTTGCAAAATATACGGAAAGCCCACGATCGGGTGTTGCAATATTTACGCTATCAAGTGGGTGAGCAAAATGCGATCAATTTTGACCGTCCGCTCAAGGATATTGCTGCTGACTTAGGACTAACGCCGGAGACGCTTTCTCGCGCATTAGCCAGTTTAGAGGAAGAGGGGATAATAATGCGATCGCGCCTCGTCATCACGATGCAGAATTCCCCCGCAACTTGATTCAAATCAATGCAATTGTGGGATTGAGCCAGTATTATAACTAGAGGTTCGGAGACAACGCTTAAAATTCCAATAAATTAAAAAATAGCTGCATATTCGCTGCTATTTTCTTGCTCAGCCAGGTGAAAAATGAGCGATCGCAAACAATTAGATCGGGAAAAGGCAATGCTGGTTGATTTCAAACAGCAAGGAGCTTCGGAAAAACTGTTTCCTCACCCACCGCTTTTAACCAGTTACAATTGCGGATGGAATGATATTTACTTCGAGTATCATAATCAGCCTAGTTACGAGACTCCTGAACATCAGGTGACGATGCATAGTATTAGTTTTTCTCTGTGTAATACTGAATCTGAACGATGGTTTGATGGGCGATTTAAGAGCGAGTGTATAAAGAAAGGATCTACAGCTATTATTCCTGCTGGTACAATTCACCGTTGTTTATGGCAACAAGAAGCTCAATTCGCGATTATGGCAATTGACCCCATGCTCATAGAAAGGTTAGCGCGAGAATTAGCTGCAATTGACAATATTGAACTAATTCCTCACTTTGCGACGCTGCAAGATCCGTTAATTGAGGGTATTGCTTTTGCCCTCAAAGATGAAGTTGAATCAGGGTGTATGGGAGATAGTTTATATGTAGAGCAGCTAACCACAACATTAGCGATTCATTTGTTAAAAAAGTATGGCGTCAAACAGCATCAAATATCAACTTACTCTGATGGTTTATCGAGTTACAAGCTGCGACGGGTAGTTGAGTACATTCACGCTCATCTGGACTCTGAGATTAAATTGAGTGCTTTAGCCGAATTACTAGATATGAGTCAATACTATTTTTGCCGATTATTTAAACAATCAATGGGTGTTGCTCCCTATCAGTATGTGATGGAGCAACGAGTGGAAAGAGCCAAGGATTTATTACGACAAAAAAAGGTAGCGATCGCAGAAATTGCCCTGCAATGCGGCTTCGCTAACCAAAGCCATTTTACCAAAAATTTTCGCAAACTTACAGGCACAACACCCAAAGCATTTCGCGGCATATAATACAGCCACCCGGTTGCTCTAATAAACCGGGTTTATCAACTAAATTTTAGCTGGCTAATGCTGGATAATCCGTATAACCTTGCTCTAAATTATTGTCTCCCATACCGTAAAATGTTTTGGGATTTGGTGCATTCAATTCTGCATCTACTTCAAACCGTTGAGGTAAATCTGGATTGGAAATAAACAACTTGCCAAAGGAAACTAAATCGGCATCGCCAGCGGCAATAACTGTATTTCCTTTCGCTTTATCGTAGCCGCCATTGCTAATAATTGTACCGTTATATATTGTACGGAAAATCGGCAAAACAGGATTGATAACTTCCCGCGTTGATAGATCGGTTTCATTCGGTTCCATCAAGTGAATGTAAGCTAAATTGTAGCGATTTAGAGCATCGATAACATAACTAAAAGTTGCTTTGGGATTAGAATCTTGCATCCCGTAAAAAGTGTTGCTAGGGGAAAGTTTAATTCCGACTTTCTCGCTTCCCCAAACGCTGGTTACTGCGTCCATTACTTCCAGCAAAAAGCGGGCGCGGTTTTCTATCGAACCGCCGTATATATCGCTACGCTGATTCGAGCCATCTTGCAGAAATTGGTCGATTAAATAGCCAAACGCGCCGTGTAATTCAACGCCATCGAATCCTGCTTTTATAGCATTTTCTGCCCCTTTTCGGAACTGTGCGACAATCTGTGGAATTTCCTCAGTTTCCAAAGCACGTGGTGTATCGAGATTTACTTTGCCGATGGGAGTGTGGAGAGTGCCTGGGGACGCGATCGCGCTAGGTGCAACGGGTAATTCCCCATTCAGCAAAGCAGGATGGCTCACGCGCCCGCTGTGCCACAATTGCAAGAAAATCTTGCCATCTTTAGCATGTACCGCAGAGGTAATTTGCTTCCATCCCTCAACCTGTTCGGGTGAGTAAATTCCCGGACAATTCATGTATCCATTACTCAAAGGCGAAACCATCGTGCATTCAGTAACAATCAAACCAGCAGATGCCCGTTGAGCATAGTAAGTCGCCATTAAAGAATTGGGAATTGAATTAACAGCACGCAGGCGCGTCATCGGTGCCATCACAATGCGGTTGGGTAAAGTATAAGCACCAAGTTGAACGGGAGAGAAAAGATTGTTTTCGGTATTCATAGGGTTCTATCTTTAAACGCCAGAATCATCATAGCCCTTGCTTGGACTTGCAGATGTGTTTCTCGAAACAACAGGAACCGATGAATCAAAGGTAAAATTAGGAAAAAATTATACTATTGAACAATATCTGCACGTAGCAGATGTATCTCTATAGAAATGCTAACCATAATTGATATCAACGATCCTGGAGCGGTGCTAAAACCGAAAGGGTTTATAGAAAATCCAAATCGTCCCGGAAATTGGGGTAAATATGATGGCCCAAATGGCAGATTTAGGGAATATTGGCGAGTGGATAAAGCAGAACTAGGAAAACCAGGTTGGCGGGGTCAAGACCACGTTCACCACTATGGTAACAAACAACATTTAGATCCCAATACGCCATTTGACCCAGATGCACCCTATCCTGGAACTCTATCGCCCTAGTGCAATCTCAAATTTATTTTATTCTAGCGATCAACAGTAGAAGGAGGATAAACAGTTTATGGCTATCTTACTAAAAAATTTAGATATTCTTGAATGGCTGTGGCATGATGCTGATATTTACAAGCTACAGACATCTTGGTCAGATCATGGGGAAATATTGGTAAATTTACGATGTGAAATCAACCCAGAAGAGTCAAGGCAACCTCTATTAGATTTGGGGATTAAGACGAGTGTTGTAGATGTCCAATTTCGTAATGTATGGCGTCTGAAAACAGATTTTGTCGGTGATATGGCATTGAGAGAAGTTATTCTAGATTGGAGCGTTATCGAGCCATCCTCTTTAATTTCACAAATTAGAACCAACGGTGCAGCGAATGATATAGATATCTTTCATCACCAGATTAAAGGTTCTGGGGGGTCTACAGTTGATATTGTGTTTGAACAGATTTGGCTGGAACAAGCGATATCAGAAATGAAGCAGAAAATTCGGAGCAACTAAATAGCTCATAGCTGGCTATCTTCTCGTTCGCGATAGATGCTTTCGCGGCTAATGGCTTCGTCTGATAGAGGTGGAACGTTTGCCAGATCAGGATTGTTGCAAAATACTTCTAGTAGCTCAACCCAGTCTTGTGTGGTTTGTGTTTGAGGAAGCGATCGCGCACATCAGATAATGGAGAGCGATCGCTTCAGCCCTAATTTCAAAAATTGGAACCATTTCAGTCAGTTTTAACTGACTTTAGCTTTCAGCCAGAAATTTATTTCTCGGCATTCTGGGCATTCTGGACAGATTGCCATCTCCAATTCCCTAATAATAGCTTCCCGACTTGCGATGATGCACCGCAGTAACGCCATCAGATTGCAGCACTTTACCATCTTCTGCAACGGCATAAACTAGCCAGTGATCGCCGCATTCCATCCGGTTTTTTACGGTGCATTCGAGATAAGCAAGCGCACCAGAAAGAATCGCACAACCGTTTTTAGCTTCAGTTGTTTCTACATCTGCAAAACGGTTTTCACCTGGGGCAAAAGATTTCATGAAATGCTTCCGGATTTGTCGCCCTTCTGCCAAGATATTCAACACTAATTTATCGCCAACGTGGGTCATTGATTCAATTGCGCGATCTTTGGCGACGGCGACGGTTAAACCGGGAGGATTAAACGTTGCTTGCGATACCCAAGAAGCTAACATTGCACTTTCAGCATCGCCTTTTTTGGTCGTCATCACGCACAAAGATCCCAAAATTCGTCCTACTGCTTGTTCGGTACGCGCTGCTTGAGATTCGCCAACAGCTTGACGAATGGGACGAACTTTTTTGGCGCGTTTGAGCGTTTGGGCGAAGTCTGTTCCCGCTTCTTCGCACATTTGTAGCGTGGCGTCGGTGGGTTTAAATTTCACCCGAATCGTTTCAAAACCAAGTCTGTAACCGGCGTCTTTTAGCTTTCCTTCGAGTAAGTCTACTGCTTCTCCACTCCAGCCAAAAGAACCGAATACACCTGCTAATTTAGTTTTCGCAGCAGTAGATAAAACGATTCCCAATGCGGTTTGAATTTGTGTAGGCGCGTGCCCCCCCAGGGTGGGAGAACCGATAATAAATCCATCAGCTTTTTCAACTGCGGCTTGAATTTCTGCTGGTTCGGTAAATTCGCAATTAATTGATTCTACACTGACGCCTGCTTTGGTAATGCCGTGCGCGATCGCTTGCGCCAATGCTGCTGTATTTCCATACGCCGAAGCATACAACAGCGCCACCGTTGCTTCCCTTTCCTTTTCCTGCTGGCTCCATTTCTGATAATCTTTGGTCAGATCGATCATGCCGTAGCGCACCAAAGGCCCGTGACCCGTAGCATAAAATTTAGGCTCAAATTCGCTAAATTTATCTAACGCGGTTTCCACTTGGCGCGCGTGGGGTGCCATCAAACAATCAAAATAATAGCGCCTGTCTTCGTTAAATGTACTTGACCCTTCATCAAATACTTGATCGCCGCAAATATGCGCCCCAAAAAACTTATCTGTATACAAAATATTTGTTTTTGGATCGTAGGTACAAAGCGAATCGGGCCATCTCGGAGTCGGCGTCAGAATAAATTTTAAGTGATGCCCTTGACCTAAATCTAAACTTTCTTCACCCTTGACTACATTGATTCTCAAATCCAAGTCTGGTAAGATGCCGCGTAATGCGATCGCACCCGGATTAGAACAAATAAAAGTCAATCCCGGTGACAGTTCGAGCAATGCTTTTAACGTCACGCCTCGGTTAGGGTTAACGTGTCCCAAAATTACATAATCTATTTTTTTCGGATCGAAGCGTTGCTGCAATGCTGCCAAAAAGATTTCCGTAAACGATTCTCCTGGCGGATCGATTAAGGCGTTTTGGGTTCCTTCAATTAGATAGGTATTCGCCGTTGTTCCCCGTTGCAGCGCGTATTCGATTTCAAACTTGAGCCGATCCCAGGTGCGCGATCGCATCACTCTAGTATCTGCCTCTACCGGAAAAACTTGGACATCTCGTCTTTTAATTGCTTGCATAGATTTCCTTGATTGGTAATTGGTAATGGGTAATTGGTAATGGGTAATTGGTCAAATATCCCATTACCTATTATCATTTCATTCTTTATGTCTCAATCGACCATTTGTTTCTACTAAACTCAGCTTTTCTATATATTCAGATGCTTCTTCTGGTGAGAATTCCTTCAATCTTTCGGCAATCCGGCGTTCTGGGTCAATGCCGTTGAAAGTTGGCGGTAACCAAACTCTCACAACTAGCAGCATTGCCATCACAATCAAAAAGGCGCAAGTGGCTAATATTTGAGTCCATTCAGCTTCTAAAATTCCTCGCACGATCACTTCTCGTAAGGCGGATACAATCGACACTTCCACCGCTACGCCAATCGATACTCGTTGTTCCTGCAAGTAAATAATCAGCAGCCGGAATAATTCGACTAAAATCAACAGAAATAAAATATCTGAAGTGACTTCTTTAAAATCCAAGGGAGGCAACAGCGAGTAAAACATTCCTCGCAACTGGATCAGCATAAAGCAGAACAGGCCGATACATAAAGAAATTACAATTAAATCTTGAATGCCTTCCAGCATTTGCACGATCCGTTGACGATTCAACCATTCATTTCTCATCGGTTGCTGCATATCAGATTCCTCTTGTTTCTTTGATTAGTATCTAGCTTACATTTAATTTTGTTTATAACTCAACCTTTTATCTATCAAATTTCTCTATGGATTTCATCAATACTAAACAAGTGTTTTTTTGCAATTGCAGCACAGTAGGGGCACGGCGTCAGCAACATTCAATCGCTTGAATAAATTCTCTCATGCCGTGCCCCTAACCCTCCCTGGGAATATTTCGCTGCTATTAAACACAAATTCGGCAAAAGGTCAAAAATTGGTAATTGGTAATATCAAAAACCAATTACCAATTACCAATTACCAATTACCTTTCTTAGTAGTGATTTCCGACTTTGCGGTGGTGAACTGCTGTCAACGCATCGGTTTTAGATACGCGACCAGATTGAATGGTGCTATAAACAATCCAGTGGTCGGTACACTCCATACGACTAACAACTTCGCATTCCATGTAAGCGAGGGCATCTAACAGAATGGGAGAACCGTTGTCAGCGCGTTGGGTTTTAATTCCAGCGAAGCGATCTGCACCGGGGGGGAAGCGTTTGAGGAAGTGTTTCATCAGCGCTTGGTAATTCGCTTCTTCCAGTACATTTAATACGAAGCGATCGCCCACATGCATAATAGACTCGATCGCCCGGTCTTTTGCGACAGCAATACTAACGCCCAAAGGTTGGAAACTCGCTTGCGACACCCAGGAAGCTAACATCGCCCCGGAAACATCGCCTTTTTGAGCCGTAATAATGTACAATCCACCGCTGATTCGACCTAGCGCTTTGTCTAGTTCGTTATCCAGCGATTTCATTTGCTTGATGCTGCGATCGCGTGTCAGCCATTGTCCCATGTCTGTACCCGCTTCTTCGCATAGCTGGTAAGTCCCCTCGCTGGGAGTCTCGGTAATCCGAATCGGTTGGAATGATTCTACCAATCCCAATTCCCGGAACTGGTTCCGCAACGTGTAAACCGATTCATCTTCTCCACCGCCAGACTCAAACAAACCGATGCTTTGTTTGGCTTTCGCAGCTGCCAAAATTGTCCCAATCGCCGCTTGAGCATTCGCACTCGCCGATACTGGCGGCATACCGATAACGATACCAGCCGCGCTGCTGACTAATTCTCTAATTTCTTGCTGATCGGACGCTTTTAAGTCCATCATTTCTACAGCGACGCCGGTTTTGGTAATCCCGTGGGCGACTGCTTGGGAAATGCGATCGCTATATCCGTAATCGGAAACGTAAAATACTGCTACTGTGGTCGCTTCTTTTGCTTGTGCTTGACTCCACTTGCGATAGCGTCCGGTCAATTCGCTCACGTGGTAGCGTAGCAGGGGGCCGTGTCCGGTTGCAATCGTGGTAATTTCCGGTAACTCACCCATCCGCTTCAGGGCAGACAAGACGGAGCGAGCATTTGGCCCCATCAAGCAATCGTAATAATAGCGGAAATCTTCTTCAATTGCGGTTAAATCTTCATCAAACGTGCTGCTGGAACAATAGTGCATTCCAAAAGCATCGCAGGTGTAGAGAATTTGGGTTTTATGGTCGAAACTAAAGCTAGTATCGGGCCAGTGTAAGTTAGGCGCGATCACAAATTCGATTTCGTGTCCGTTACCCAAGTCAATGCGATCGCCGTTCTTAATTATCTTTTGTGTAAACGGCTGATGCACGAATCCTTCTAAAAACTGAATCGCCACTTTCGACCCCACGACGGTCACTTGCGGCGCTAATGCCAGAATATCTTTTACCAAACCGCTGTGGTCTGGTTCGGTGTGGCTGATAATTAGGTAGTCAATTTCTGCTGGATTGATGAGGCCGGTCAGGGTATCGATATACTGCTGACGAAACTTCTCGTGGGAGGTATCCACCAGAGCCGTTTTCTCACCTCTAATTAAAAATGAGTTATATGTGGTGCCGTTTTGCAGCCCAAACTCAATATCGAAGCGATCGCGATCCCAATCCAGAGAACGAATTGCCGTAGTATCTGCGGCAATTTCCACCGTCTCCATTGTCAGCCTGCGTTGGGCGCGTTCCGTTAGCACTACCATCGCGGGTCTCCTTGTTGGCTACTCATCTTTTTTTGCTTGTCAATATTCTCACACAGTTACTTAATAAATTTTTATTAAAAATCCTATAGGCACGTTAAGATTTATCAATATAACTTATGGCAGAGGCGATCTAGGTCACCAGAAATTAGGACTTGGATTACAGCCAGAGGCTCAGTGCGATCGCGGAGATCCTGCGATCTGTCGCACAGTTTTTCCGGATTTAAGTCACAATTTTTTCCAATCAATCTCACTTTTAAATAGCAAAAATATCGCTGATAATAAATTATCCTGTCGCTCTACTTATTCAAAATGTCTATTTCCAAAGACTTCATTTTAACCAAGAATATTCTTTTAACTATTCCCTGTGACGACAAAGATGTTTCTGTGGTGCTTGAAGCCAATATAGACTTAGATTTATCAGAGTTCGAGTTAACCCAAGAAGAAGCTGATAAGCTGCTCAAAATCATGTATAAATTAACCTGGAGTTTATCAGAAGCCTTATCTAAAGATTGCCTTGCGACTTGCATCTTTACCGATATCCGGCCTAAAGATAATGTAAGCTGACGCACTTGCGTTGGTAAAAAATATGTTTTATAATTTATGAAATACTTGTTTCCTAAAAACAGCATATATTGCATTTAGAATTGAAAAAAGAGCAACCCATCTGGATGGGATTAACGATTGGAAATTCTCGGTTGCATTGGGCATTATTTATTGGAGAAACCCTGCATACCTGGGATACAAACCATCTACCAGCAGCTCTGATTAAAGAAATTATTCAATGCTGGTGTGTTGGTAGATGGCCTCAAGAAATTTTTCCTTTAGAAGCTACTGTCAGCATTCCCAAGTATTTACCCTTATATTTAGCTTCTGTGGTTCCGATTCAGACCCAACTTTGGCAGGAATATTCAGGAGTTCGCATTATTACCCTCGACCAAATTCCTTTAGGCGGAATTTATCCAACTCTGGGAATAGACCGCGCTTTGGCAGTATGGGCAGCTGGTAACATTTGGGGATGGCCTGTATTAGTCATCGACGCGGGCACAGCATTGACTTTTACCGGCGCAGATCAGAACCATCAACTGGTAGGTGGGGCGATTTTGCCTGGATTGGGATTGCAGTTAAAATCTTTGGGGCAAAAAACCGCAGCGCTACCGGAAATTGAAATACCCGCAGCATTACCCCAGCGTTTTGCTTTAAATACAGCAGCAGCAATTCAAAGTGGAATAATTTATACGGTGATTGCAGGGGTGCGAGACTTTATCAGCGCTTGGTGGGACTCGTATCCAGGTAGTAGCATCTTGCTAACGGGAGGCGATCGCACTCATATTTTCACCTATCTGCAAGCCCAAGCACCCGAAGTCGCTGCCAAAATCACCCTCGAACCAAATCTAATTTTTTGGGGAATGCATTCATTGACATACTCCGCGGCGTAAACGCACGGGGATTCTAGGGTCAAACGGCAACAGCAGCTCTTACCTGTCTTACATCGCCTAACCTAACGGTTGATGCCCCAACCGCACAAATATTCTTAGCAGCGTTTTCGTCTCTCCCATTCACTGATTGACAAGAGGGACAACGCCATTCTCGGATTGACAAATCAAGGCTTTGGAGGACATGACCACAATGGGAACAAGTCTTAGAACTGGGATACCACCGATCAATAAAGACGACTTGCTTCCCTTTTTTGAGGGCAACCCATTGGAGAATCTTGAGGAACTCACCAAAGGCAAGATCTGAAATCTTTCGCCCCCAAAGGCGTTGCATCCCCTTTAGATTAATGGTTTCAAAACACAGTACATCGAACTTATGGGTTAATTGATGCGCTATTTTCCAAAACCAATCAGAACGATGATTCACAACATCTTCATGCTTACGAACCAGATTCAATCTGGCTTTCTCTCGGTTGGATGACCCTTTCTGTTTTCGGGAATGGTGCCGACTTGCCGTTTTGATGGCATTTAGAGATTGCTTCAGAAATTGGGGTGATTCAATCTTAGAACCATCAGAGCAAGTGAGAAACGTCTTGAGTCCAAAATCAAATCCAGCGATTTTACCCGTCTCGAATTTGATTTCTGACTCATTAACGCCATCAACAACCACAACCATAAACAACTCACCCAAGGAAGTGCGTTTAATGGTTAGAGTCTTGATGATTCCCTCAACCTCTCTAGATTTCCAAAACTGATAAACCTGATTCCCAATCTTGACCCGATTACCACCTAAGAACTTGTAGCCTGCCTGTTTCAGGGTGAACGATCTGTATTTCTTGACTTTCTTAAATCCGGGGGGTCTGACTCCTGTTTTGTGGTGCTTGAAAAATAGTTGATACGCCTTCTCAATCCGTTGACAAATATCTTGTACCGCCTGAGAACCAACCAACTGCCAATACTGATTTCGTTTTCTGAGTTTGGCAATGTGAGACTGAAGCTTACTACAATTCAAATGCTTACCCCAGATCCGGTAATACCGTTTATGGAGGGCGATGCAATGGTTATAGATCGCCCCAGCTGCGTTGATAACTCGCTTGAGATGTCTATTCCGCTTATGGCAGTAGATCTTGAACTTCAGTGTTTTCATCCCTTTTATGATCGCATAAATGGGTAGCCAATGGATGGTTAAATGAAAGAAAGATTAAGCGTTCGGATTGAGCCTGAATGGCTTGCGAAATTACGAAGAATTGCCAAGCAAAGGCGCAAAACAATGACTCAGATGCTCGAAGGCTGGATTGATCGGTTACAAGCAGAAAAGTCGCCCTAGAAGGGCGAGGCTTTAGACCCAGTTTTTTGGTAATAAATAGCCTGTAAAGCCTAATCCCTAGCCCCTAGCCCCTAACCCCTAAATTTAAGCGATCGTTGTCACCCCGTTCAGATAATCTTCTAACTGACGAGCGTGGTCGTGACTGAGTTTGCCCTTTGGCAGATCGGCGCGGGTAAAAGCTTTGATTTCGATCAGTTCCAGCGTATCTTGAATCTGCATCGCTCCCTGCACTTGCGCTTCCACCAATATCGCGATGGAATGAAGTCTAGGGTCGCGATCTGGTGCAGAATAAACACCGACTAAGCGACCAATTTTGACCAATTCCAATCCGGTTTCCTCTTTCAACTCCCGCGCCACCGTAGTGGGAATATCTTGTCCCCAATCTACGATACCTCCGGGTAAGCTCCACTCACCCGTATCCCGGCGGCGAACTAAAACAATCTGACCGTCCGGTAAAATCGGGACAATCGTCGTCCCGACAATGGGATGGCGAAACAAAATACCTAGAACAGTTTGTACGAATTGCCACAATCGAAGCATATATAAGCTCAGGTAGCTGCACTTCCAGCCACAATAAATTGCCCTATCGCCAGCAAATTTTCAGTTTGCACGTAAGGTAACATTAGCAACAATACCGGCAGCGAGGGATTTTGACTTAATTCTATGGTAGATTGTTTCAATCTTGACCAAAGAAATGCGATACAAGCCCCGTGCTAGAAGCACGGCTTGATGATACGATTGCACTAATCGCAACACAGGCAGAGGCTCGCGCCATTGTTGCTGCGGAACCTGTCTCGCAAGCGGCGTAATCTCCTGAGAAATTTCTCCTTCCTGGGGAACGTAAGGATTTTCTCTCATACAGCGGTGGGGCACATCGCAGTGAATTTTGGTGAGGGTAAAGTCGTTGGACTCCCGACGATCCAAGAATCCCCGAACTTCAGGACGGGGAGTTGTCAAATTCTCGTAGCGCTAACTGCAAGGGATCGATGGCTGCGGGTTAACAAATACCTTGCTAAGCTTACTCATAGTTGCCTACTATGAGCAAGCTCAAACTAGGCTATACTTGGTTGTCTGAGCTATCAGACTGTATGTTGCGCTGTAATCATTGTGGGCAGATTTAATGCCGTAATGAAAACGTCGCAATTAATCTTCCATATGCCTTAGAAGATAAAGTACGGCTGGCTTAGTCGGAACTTAACGCCTGTGGACAAGAAGGAGATGACTCCCTTGGTTGAAACAGGAAGCAGACCCTCCAGAAATTGTTTCTGGTTGAATGGTGAACTTTAAGTAAGTTTAGCCAAGCTCTGTGAAGCACAACCGACTGTTTGGGCAAGGCTGACGCTGATAAGCATTTCTTGCCCGACTCCAGAATCGGTTTTTGTTGTTTATTTAACGAGGTGACCATGTCTAAGCGCCGCAATCCCAAAAAAGAAAAGGAGCAGCGCAACAAAGCTTACGCTCGTAAGTTTCGCAAGCGTACAACCACAGGTCGTTTTTCCAAAAACCGGCGTTCCCCAATGGGCGGTAGAAGCGGTGACAACTTCAGCGACAACGCCGAAGATGATATGGAAAAACTTGAGTAACTTTCCATTGGGCGATCGGTCATAAAGGTGCGATCGCCTAAACAAGTCTACAAGAAGGAACTAGCGCCACGCACTTGATTGCGTGGCGGAATGGCGAAAAGGCAATTTTAAACGCCTTCAAATGAGAGCGGGAAGCCTCAAGCGAGTCTCGACCGCGCTGCCACAAGTGCCTGTCTTACTTGCTCAAATCCGGTGCCGCCGTAACTATTGCGCGCGGCTACTACTTGTTTGGGAGAGATAGCGGCGTAAATATCTGCATCAATTGCTGGGTGCAGATCTTTCCAATCTTCCAAACTCAAATCCTTTAGCAGTTTGCCTGCTTCCAAGCAAGTTCGCACCACCTTCCCCACCAGGTTATAAGCTTCCCGGAAAGGGACGCCTTTGGCGGCGAGATAGTCTGCGACATCGGTAGCGTTAGAGAAATCTTCTGCTACGGCTTCCGCAAGGCGAGTGGTGCGAAATTCTAGTCCTTCCCGCAACAAAATAGTGGTAGCTTCCAAGCAAGCTTTAACTGTCTTGACGCTATCAAATAAAGCTTCTTTGTCTTCTTGCAAGTCTTTGTTATAAGCCAAAGGCAGTCCTTTGAGCAATACAAGCATCCCTTGTAAGTGACCGAAGACGCGCCCCGTTTTACCCCGTACCAGTTCGGGTACGTCGGGATTTTTCTTTTGGGGCATAATGCTGGAGCCAGTGGCGCAGCTATCTTTGAGCTTAACAAAGCCAAATTCTTGCGATGACCAGAGGATAATTTCCTCGGACATGCGGCTGAGGTGAACCATAATCAGGCTAGCAGCATTCAAGAATTCAATCGCAAAATCGCGATCGCTCACCCCATCCAAACTATTAGCATAAGGTTGCTCAAAACCCAGTAGCTGCGACGTAAAATGCCGATCGATGGGGAATGTAGTCCCCGCCAGCGCACCGCACCCCAAAGGAGAGATATTAACTCGCCCATAAACCTCTCCCAGGCGCTCCCAATCCCGCTGTAGCATTTCAAAATAAGCCAGCAAGTGATGCGCCAAACTCACCGGCTGCGCGCGTTGTAGGTGCGTATAGCCGGGAATCAAGGTTTCTACATGTCCCGTCGCCAAGTCGAGTAACACCGCTTGAAACTCGCGCAATTGGCTGCGAATTTGTTGAATTTGATCCCGCAGGTAAAGTCGGGTATCCGTGCCTACTTGGTCGTTGCGCGATCGCGCTGTATGCAGCTTTTTCCCCACATCACCGGCAATTTCTGTCAACCGTCGTTCTACAGCAAAATGAACGTCCTCGGCGTCTACACCCGGTTTAAACTGCCCTTGGCGATATTCTTGACGAATTTGTTCTAAACCTGCTACCAGTTGCTCTCCTTCTGCCGGGGAAATAATTCCCGTATGCGCCAGCATTTTGGCGTGGGCGATCGAACCCGTGATATCGTATTCAATTAGTTCGATGTCAAAACTGATACTGGCATTAAAGCGAGCGATCGCGGGATGCAGCGCCGACTCAAATCGCTGGCTCCAGGTTTTTGGCTCGTTACTGGTATTGACTTCTGGTGATATTTGCGTATCCAACTTGTCCTCTTTTTATCGCTCCAACCGGGAATTTATTTTAGTAACGTAAGTTGCTAGTTATAAAATTTTGCCTTGCTAATTGCTAATTGCTAATTGCTAATTGTTAATTGCTAATATCAGATTTTTACTTCCATTAGCCATTAGCTATTAGCCGCTCTTTGCAAGATAACTAGCAACTTGGGTTAGCAGTCCACCAACAAACTGAGTTCAATTTTCAGTCAGCGAACTACTAGGGGCGGCTAACCAAAGCTGGTAAAACTCTTAATCATGTAGCCTAAGATAAATCCGATGATCATCGCCCAAAGCTGCCCGGTTTTGACAAACTGCCCCCAGGCTCTTTGGACATCGCCCCACAGGTCAGTTTGTCTAACTTGTAGAAAAATATCTATCCAAGTAAATGGAATTTTGGCGATCCAGGCTAGCATCCATTCATGATAAACAGCTTGGAAGCTCAACCAAGTAGCGGTTATTGCTTGTATTCCGTTAATTACCATTGTTAAGTTTTGGCGAATTGGATATAGACGAAGAAGGCAAAAGCCAACCTCCAGGATTTATTTAGCACAAAAACGCCGGAAAGGAAGGCGATGTTACAGGAATTTTCGGCATTACCTAACTGGGTTGCACTTGCATTACCACTAAGGTCATATCATCTCCATTACGGTTTCCGGGGCCAATAAATTTAAGCACTTCCTCAAATAAGTAGTCTAAAATTGCTGGCGCTCCCGTACAACGCTGACAAGCTCGCTCGAAAGCATAGATCAGGTTTTCCTCGTCGAAGCGATCGCCGTTGGTATTCGCAGCCTCAGTTAACCCATCGGTATAGTAGATTAACGTATCTCCGGGAGCAAGCTGCACTTGAGCATCCTCGTATTGCGAGTCCACATCCAACCCGATCAACATCCCTGCCGTATCCAAACGCATCACCTTGCGAGTTGCTGCTTGCCACAAAAATGGCGGATTGTGAGCGGCGTTGCTGTAATGTAAGATCTGACTGTTTAAATCGTATTCAGAGTAAAACAAAGTGACGAAGCGATGGGAGTTTTCCAGATCGGCGTACATTACCTGGTTCAAATGTTGCAGAATCCGCGCCGGAGAGTGACCATTGAGAACCTCTGCCCTGAGCATTCCCCGCGTCATGGTCATAATCAAACCCGCCGGGACGCCTTTGCCCATCACGTCGCCGATGACGATTCCCCAGCGTTTCTTTTGAATTTTACAATTGGGATTTTGGATCGTTCCCAGGTTCCAGCTTGATAGTGCCGATGGGAATTTTTGCCCGTCGCCCTTAGTTTTAGCATCTTCGCTTTGTAGAGTTCGCTGCCAATCCGGGTGAGTGGGGATAAAGTCGTAGTAGTCTCCGCCTACGCGATTGGCGGGTTTACAGCGAGCAGCTAGTTCTATGCCTGGAATGGTAGGACATTGGCGAGGCAGCAGGCGTTGTTGAATTTCAGCACCAATTTCCAGTTCCCGATCGAGGCGTTCTTTTTTGCGTAGTTCTACCGTTAGTTCGTCGTTAGCGATCGCTACAGCTGTTTGATCCGCTACTAACCTAACTAACTTTTGTCGCGTTTCCGTCCAACTGTATTCTGGATCGCGACTAAAGACATACAATCGCCCCCGTTCGTCTTGTTTCACCAAAATGGGCGTACCAAATAACTGAATATCTGCCCCCAAATACTGGTTAATTTGCTCATCCAGCAGCGTCAGTTTTTTATCCTGTCGTTGCGCTTCTGCGATCTCTAATTCTGAAGAGTTTTCCGGTAGGGACTGAGATTTTTTCGCCCCTATCTCTACCACCTGACGCGCTGCTGTTTCGATCGCATTGCGAATTTGCGTACCCTGGGCGCTATCCTGACAGTGCAACTGCTCTAGTTTTACTTGACCGTTAGGTTTTAACAATACCAAAGCACTCCCGTCAGCATCGGTTACTCGCGTTGCCATCAGCGGTATCAGTTCTAAAAACTGGTTTAAATTGTTGAAACTTCGCAGGGCAAATCCCAAAGAACTCAACAAATCCTGAATTTTATTTTGTTCTCGATGTAAGCGCGCCACCAGTTGTTTGAGGGCAAAAACTGGCGTTACTTCAGCAGCGGCGTCGCTGTTCGAGTCAGATGAGTAAGACGATGAGCGATGAAGGGGCACAGCAGTTAATAACCCAGCAGTGAAAAGTGGTTAATCTAGCATAAATGCAATCGGCTTCTAATAGCAGGGCAATTAATCCTCAATGTCTGAGGCTGCGATCGCATTTACCAGTAGTGTTTTTAGATCGCTACTGACATTGCTGCGGCTCGCAAAAATCGTTAGTACTGAACCTAGACTAAATCTCAAGGCTAAATACTTATTAGCCCAACAGTTTATGACCGCTTTTAAAGAAATGAATTTTATCAGCTTTTTAGTCAAATGTCAAAAAAACCGTTCAGCTCCCCCAGTAGGCTAGGGAGCTGGGGGAGCTGGGGGAGCTGGGGGAGCTGGGGGAGAGGATGAAGTATAAGTGGTGACTTCCCATCTTGCCAGCTCCTTAAGTAAGTGCAATTCGGCGATTAACCGCTGAGCAAGGCTTCTACAAACTCGTAACTGGAAAAGGGACGTAAATCTTCAATCCCTTCACCTGCACCGATAAAGCGGATCGGCAAACCCAATTGTTGTACGACTGCCAAAGCAACGCCCCCTTTAGCCGTTCCATCCAGTTTGGTTAATACGACGCCGCTGAGTTGGGCGGCTTCTGAGAAAACTTGGGCTTGGCGCAGTCCATTTTGACCGAGGGTAGCATCTAATACCAGCAATGATTCAACGATCGCGCCCTCGGCTTTTTTATCGATAATCCGGCGTACCTTGCTCAGTTCGTCCATCAGGTTTTTCTTGTTCTGGAGACGCCCAGCGGTATCGACTAACAGCAATTCGGTTTCCCGTGATTTGGCGGCGGCGATCGCATCAAATACCACTGCTGCCGGATCGGTATTCTGTCCCGGATTGGCAATCACTTCCACGCCGCTGCGCTGTCCCCAAACCTTGACCTGTTCTACTGCTGCCGCCCGGAAGGTATCTGCCGCCGCAATTAAGCATTTATAGCCGGATTTGTCGGCAATGTGGGCAATTTTCCCAATCGTTGTGGTTTTTCCAGCCCCATTCACCCCGGTAATCAACCAAATATTCAACTGGTCTTTTTCTGGGACAAAAGCCCGTTTTTGGGATTTTTGCACGGGTGCTTCGAGCATATCCCGCAGGATTTGTTTCAGGTATGCGATCGCTGCATCTGGCGGTAGCGCTTCTTCTCTTAGTTTACTTTGTAGCGCTTTTATGATATAATCTGTCGCCTCTACTCCTACATCGGCTTGCAACAGCAACGCCTCGATCTCCATCACCGCATCTTGATTGAGCGGCCCCTGACCGACAATTGCTTTAAGCTGGTTGACGAGATTGCGGCGAGTTTTGTCTAAGCCTTGACGTAGCTTTTTCAGCCAAGTAATTTCTTCCACCGAGATATCTTCGGCGCGGCGTCCTTGAGCTGCCAGAACTTCTGCTGACCACAAAAATCCCTCATCAAAAGCCAATTCAGGCATTTCTTCCGTCACCGCTGTCGCCGTTACCACAGCGGCTGCCTGTACTTCCGGTTCGGGTTCTTCAATGGCTTCTTTCTTCAGGCGATCCATCCGCGCCTGTCGGTCATCTTGTCGCCAAAAAGGAACGGGTGCGGGTGCCGCAGTTGGTTCGGCTGTTGCTTCCTCCCCCACTTCGGTTGTTTCTGCGACGGGGGTTGGTGCTAACGCTTCTGAAGTGTCGGCAGATACCGTTGCCTCTGACTCAACTGAAGTGGCAGCAGTTTCGGTAGTTTCTGCAACTTCAACAACTGTTTCAGTTTGTTCAGTTTGTACAGCTTCCTCAGCCGTCGGCGATGGGGTTGCACTTTCTGCGGGCGTAGGTGTTTCGGGTTCCGCCGCTGGGGTTTCAGCTGCTTGTTGCTGTGTTTGTTGCTTCGCCTGAATATTTTTATAGGCAGCTTTTGCCCAAGTCAGGTAATCAGCAGCAACTTCACCAGATGGCTTTGGTGCTGCCTCTGGTTCAGATTGCTTGACTTCCGGTTGAACTTCTTTAGTTTCTGCCGGTTGCTCTTGTTTCTGTTCGCTATTGTCGCTATGCTGGCGGCGGAACCAATTAAAAACCATTGCACCTAAATTTGCTAATTGCTAATTGCTGATTGTGAGGCTGTTTTTCTGGGGAATTGAGGCTGCTATTTATATTATGTTGACACCGAGCGGTCAACTAGCACTAATTTGGTCGAGCGTTCGACGCAAAACCCCATTAATAAATCGGTGTCCTTCCTCACCACTGTAGCGTTTGGCTAGTTCCACCGCTTGATTAATTGCCATTTGATGAGCGAGTCCGACAAATTGGATTTCACACACCGCGATGCGTAGAATATCTCGATCAATGCGAGCGAGGCGATTTAATTGCCAATCTACTAAGGATCTAGACAAGATATCGTCAATTTCGGTGCGATTGTTATTGACAGTAGTGACGATTTGCAGAGCGTAATCGCGTACCTCGCGTTGATTGGAGAGGTGAATAAATTCTGGCAATTCTACAGCGCCGCCCAAGCGGTTGACAGCTGTTTGAGATAGTTCAATGGCATCGTTTACCATTGCTCTAGCACTCTGGACATCCGAGGCGCGGGTTTCACTTTTAAGCAGCCGATCCGCAGCACGTTTGAGTTCCGCCGCGGAAGACTCTAAAGCATCCTGAACTTCTGTACACAGAGTACGAACAGCAGCGAGAACTACATCGGCTAGTTGTTGATCGGAGAGTTTTTCTGGATTAGTTGGTAGTTGAGATAGGCTCAGCAGAGCCAGTTCGCGGGCAATTTGACGGGGTTGCATAAGCTTGGTCGGGCAAGTAGGCAGGGGGCAGGTAGGCAGGTGGCGGTTTTTAAGAGAGATTTAAGCCAAGATTGGGAATTATAAGACAAAAGCCAGGTTTATGCACTTACGGCTCTCACCCGCTCACCAGATGTTTGCAGCTCACCTGCTCGATCGGCCCCATGCCCTACTTTACACCGTTTATCTTTCAAACTTCTTCTTTCAAAAGGGGTTGTTCTAGCTGTCGTTGTTGAAACGGAGGTAGACTCAACGGAGCGATCGCACCAGGGCTAACTATGCCGCCGGAGATAATCACCTTAAAGGCATCTTCTACAGACATGGGCAGCTCAACGACTTCATCTTCATTGACGATCGCATACCAACCCGTAGCCGGGTTAGGCGTAGTGGGGATGAAAATACTCAACATCGGTCGAGAAGATAGCTGAGACTGAAGTTCGGCACCGATAGATCCGGTGACGAATGCGATCGCCCAAATGCCTCGTCGGGGGTACTCGACCAAAATCACGCGGCGAAACTTCCCGCCAGTATCCTTTAAAAGAGTTTCTAGCAGTTGTCTCAGCGTTTTGTATACCGATCCAGCTAAAGGAATCGCTTGCAGCAGCTGTTCGCCCAGATCGAGCAACCAGCGCCCGAAAATATTACGTGCCATCAAGCCAATCAGCAGAATACCCAGCAGCGGTACGGCGAATCCCACCACCAGATTGAGCAGGTTAACTAAGATTGGATGAAGGCCGTCAAACGGATTGAGCCACTTGGGGATGCGAGTCAGAAAATCGATCGCCCAAATGGCAACGGTAATCGTCAACCAAATCGTGGTAGCTAGGGGAATTACTACCAACAAACCTGCAATTAGGTCGTTTTTTAAGTCCTGCTTTAGGCGTTGGAACACAGTTAGCTTACTCTTTGTCAACTGGCTCAAGTTTACGCATCACAGGCAAGCTGCCTATTCCACGTATACAGGGGATGGAGTAGATGGTATCAGAATTAACTGTTTTCCGCACGCTATTGTCTAGCTAAGACAAAGGCTTGACCCCAACCGAATCAACATTAGACTTCTCCAGAGCGGAAACCTGGGTTGATGCTAAATTCGGTGACGGCAGGTTTTGGATTTCCCAGACTTTGAGCAAAATCAGATATTCGTAGAAAGACTGCAAAGTACACCAAGCAAAGCCTGCTTTTCCATCCAGAAAGCCGCCCAAAATGAAATACATGTAAATAAAGCGCAAAAATGGCCTAAAGGGCAATCGCAGCGACAAATCTTTGAGACTTCGCCGTTTTTCTACCTCCGAGCGCCCAAAGAATAGATCCTTCCACTTGACATTTCCCCGTTCTAGCTGATGCAAGGTTTCGTAGGCTTCATCAGTCGAGTAGCGGTTGTGCTTCTCCAGCCAGCGACTCAATCCTTTGCTGCAAGTGTAGTGGGGATAGGTTTGTTTGAGAAAGCCCGTTGCCCCATCGCAGACTTCCCGTTCGGTGTGACCGTAATCTGTAAACCAAACTTTGTCCTTGCGGAACAGACGCATCTGGTAACGCGGGTATTGAGTGCTGCGGCGAATCCACTGCCCCAAAAATATTACCCTCTCCGCCACGTAGTAGCCGATGTATTCCTGACTCTTGATTGCTGCTAGGCACTCTTGAAACAGCTCTTTTGTCATGCGCTCATCGGCTTCCAAGATGTACACCCATTCGTGTTTGGTGGGGATTTCTTGCAGCATCCAAGTCCGTTGGCGTCCGTGGCTTTCAAACTTGTGCTGCTCTACGCGAACCGGATAGCGGCTGGCAATCTCAACAGTGCGATCGCTACTACAGGAATCTACCACTATAACGTCATCGGACAGCAAAGCTGACTCGATGCAAGCGGCAATATCAATCTCTTCGTTGTAAGTCAGGATATAAATCGAGAACATGCCAAGCTTCCAGTCAAAGCAACAAATCTATCGATCCTATACACAGGCTTCCCAATCCTAGCCTGACGATCTCCATAGGTGCGATCGCATCTCTAAGCTGGGCAACGGCTCAAACATTAGCGACGAGGAGGCTTGACACCGCCCAATAAACCGCTGACTCCGCTCCAGGCAATTCCTAAGTAACCCAAACCCAATAGGACGCTACTGGCTCCGCTGCGTACCGACGATTTGATAAACTCTTGTCTGCTTTGCTTCAGGGTTTGCTCCCGCTCGCTGCGAATTTGGGTCTGAGCATCCTTCACTCTTTGATCCAGGGCTTTAGGATCTTGCTTAAACTGCTCTAATTGCTGTTTAATCGCCTGCAACTGCTCGCGCTGCGGTCCTTGGACTCGACCGCTACCGAGCGCTTGATCCAACTCAGAAAGCCTCTGGGGGTCATTAGCGAGGGCGGCAACCTGTTGGGAGCGGTCTTTCAGTTGTGTTTCGGCTTGCTGGGATCTGGTACTAATTTGCTCAACCGTCCTTTGATTGAGCAACCGCTGGCTGTTAACGTTAACAAACGTCAGCGCTAAAAATGCGATTCCCAATATCACAGACAATGCCAGCGCTCCGGGTTGTAAGATGGCTGACAATCCTTTTTTGCTGGCTCCAGAATTGCTGTCAATCCAAAACCCAGCAAACAGAAAAGCCAGACCGACCATTGGGATAATACCCCGGTCGATTAATTGGGTGGTCACCGAAACAGTTTGTTGCAGACCCAGCAGTTGCAACTGTTCCGGGTTCAGATTAGCCGGTGTAACCGGCGGAATCAGTAAAACTGCGTAGTCAATCAGGGAGGATAGAATCATAATCGCTCCCACTAGCTGGAAAATTCCAGCAGCTACGGAAGAAGGTTGACCGCTACTTGTCGCTTTCATGGCTTGTGTTTTGTGAATCGGTTATAGTCTGTGTTGTTTAAGCGCAATTGGCTATATCTAGTTTGTCATTGAAAGAAACCGCTGGAGAGATACCTTTACTGGCTTTGCCTTACCAGGAGAGAAAAACAGACTTTTTGAGCTGCACCAGCGAAACTGGTTCGGCAGGCAGATCGCCCGCCAGCCCCAGGGAGTATTTTTGCTGGTTCGCGATTCAGGCGTGGGGGAGTGTGTCACAATGAATTCCAGTGTATTTGGCGATTGAAGCTCCCCATGCTGCTCAAGAGTACAACCCGTCATATTCGGATTTTTGCTGCTGAGGTCGAGAACAACGAGCTAGCACCCAGTGACAGCGTTCTCACGTTGGATATCGATCCAGATAATGAATTGAATTGGAACGAAGAAGCGCTGCAACAAGTTTATCGCCAGTTCGATCAACTGGTTGAGTCTTACAGCGGTGAAGATTTGACGGATTACAATCTCCGTCGCATTGGTTCGGATTTGGAGCATTTCGTGCGCGGTCTGCTTCAGGGCGGTCAAATCAGTTATAACCTCAACAGTCGCGTTCTCAACTACAGTATGGGCTTGCCTCAAGTTGCATCTGAAGGCAGCGTTTAAAGGTAGCCGCTTTCAATGTTTTTGGCGAACCAGAGGTTTTAGGGAGAGAAATGAGGTGAGCTTCTCCTCACGTTCTCCCTATTTTCGCAGCCATGCCCAGCCAGGACGCAGCTAGCACCTAGTTAAGAGCCTTTGCTCTTTTTTTGCTCTAAAAATTCTTTAAAAGCCTCTTGACGATTGACCATAAACCGGCTCCAAAAACCTGGAATAAAATTATCCATTGTGCTGACCAGCGCCCAAATCTCAAGGCTCGTTAGCTGATGGCGCTGCGAGTGCGATCGCTTCAGGCTTTCCAATTGCTGAGCCATCTTTTGGCTGTCAGGCGATTCTGTTACTGAATTATTTTGCTCTGGCAATTTGTTAAATTGAAAGTTAGGCATAGCGATCCGCCAAAAGAGGTCGATGCGCTAATATTAAGATAATCCAAAAGCTAGATAGAACCTCAAAAAGATTTGTTTATTATAAAGATCTAATTAAATTTTCCCTGGGAAGAGGCGATTAACTCCGTACCTCAATCCAATAGCGCAGCTAATTTTAATAAAATAAAAAATAATTCTATATAACTTGTAAAATCTTCTGTTAACCCCACTCAAAAGTTATTATTTAAATATACCATGTCTGCTCAAGAATCTGTAAGTCCTTGGAGTTATAAACCTTGGTGGTGCCAGCCTTGGTCAATCCTGCTTGTAGGCATAACGCTGATCGGTGGGAGTTGGGCATTGCTCAAGACCTGGTGGGTTACTATTCTGGTAGCTATTCCAGTATCTGCCTGGATGGGCTTCTTTTTATTAATTTGGCCCGAACTGATGAGGCAAAGCAGCGTTTTACAGCCTCTGCAATCGCCAACCTCAGATCTGGGGCAAAAATCCGGTGATGGGTCAACCAGGGACGAATATAACTGAAAACTGCCAATGTTGATCGGGAAAATCAAGCGCTAAGATCGGCGATCATCAATACAGATACAGCAATTTGAGTAGAAGCCTAGTGTCCGCTGACAACACACCCAAGGCTGATAGATGCGAGGAACCTTCATGCACGACACGGCTAAGATTACTTGTCCCTTCTGTCAGGCAATCAATCCAGAGAGTCACAGATTTTGCCAGCAGTGTCGTGCGATTTTGCCAAAACGGTATTTGTATGCTCTGGGTAGGGGAATAGAAAACTTAAAAGAAGGCCAACTTTTGGCAAACCGCTATCTGATCGAGAAGGGCGGCGAAACGGCGAGTAAAGAGCATAGCGCTGGGGACAACCAGCCCTTTGGTATGGGGTGTTTAAAGCACAATCGCATCGTACTCGATACCAAACCCGGGTTGCCGCCAGAGTTTCCCTCGGATATTCCACCGGCGATCGCTCCTTATTTACGGCTGTTTCCCTACCGATTGCACGTTCCTCAAGTTTTTGGCGTGGCAACGTGGGAAAAAAAAGGCAAGTCTGAGGAAATTTGGCTTTTAGAACAAGCGCCGATTTACAGGGAACTAAACCAGCGAAAAGCACCAGGAAAACCCCAGTTTTTGCCCGCATTAACCAGCATTTGGCAAAGCGCATCGCCTTTGCGCCAGCTCAATTGGTTGTGGCAGATAGCAACGCTGTGGCAGCCGTTTAGCAGCGAAGGGGTTGCTTCTAGCTTGTTGTATCCAACGCTGCTGCGTGTAGAAGGGGCGCAAGTGCGACTGCTGCAATTGCAACTCGATCGTTCGACCCCATCGTTAAGTCACCTGGGTCAAAATTGGCAAGAATTGGTAGAAAGCGCCAACCCCATCGTGACGGAATTTCTGGCACAACTGTGCCAACAAATGATTGACGGGCAATTATCGAGCGATCGCTTGCTAGCTGAGTTAGATTTGGCACTGGCTAAATGCGGGAAAACACTAGACCGCAGCTATGAAATTGTTACCCGTACAGATAAAGGCCCCAGCCGTCAGCGCAATGAAGATGCTCGCTATCCCAACAGCGACACCCCAAATAGTTTTGAATTATCAGCCCAATCACCCGCAAATGCATCCAAACATACTCCGTTGGCAATAGTCTGCGACGGCATCGGGGGGCATGAGGGAGGCATGGTCGCTTCCAACTTGGCAGTTGAAACCATTCAACACCAACTCCAGGATGTAAGAAATGACGGCAGTTGGGAACCAGAAACCCTATCAACCAAATTAGAAATAGCAGTTTGTGCTGCTAACGACCAGATCAGTCAGCGCAACGATGCCGAACAGCGACAGCAACGGCAACGCATGGGAACTACGGTAGCGATCGCTTTGGCCTACGGTCATGAAATTTACATCACCCACGTAGGAGATAGTCGAGCTTACTGGATCTCGCGCCACGGATGCTACCAGGTTACCTTAGACGATGATGTGGCTTCGCGGGAAGTGCGACTGGGTTACTCCCTCTACCGCGAAGCCGTACAGCAAATCGGCTCGGGGTCTTTGGTTCAGGCATTAGGTATGAGTTCCTCGATGAACTTGCATCCTACAGTCGGCAGGTTTGTAATTGATGAGGACTGTATTTTCCTGCTGTGTTCGGATGGATTGAGCGATAGCGATCGCGTAGAACAATTCTGGGAAGATGAAATTCTGCCGGTTCTAGAAGGAAAAACCTCTCTGGCAACCGCCGCCACCAGGCTGATCGAAATTGGCAACACCCTCAACGGACACGACAACGTCACTGTAGGTTTAGTTCACTGTCGAGTCAGCGTCAAACCAGATATGTTTCGCAGTAAGTTGAGGGCTAATGGTAAATCCTCCACCTCTGACAGCGAAACTCCTAACCTCACCACCCAGCAGACTTTTACCCCAAAAGGCCAAAGCAGATCTGCCTTGCTCAAAACAAAGCTGCTTTTAGCCCCACGCCGCCCCAGCAGTTTGCTACCGCTTTTGCTGGGAATTGGGCTGCTTTTGGGATTGGGCGGGGCTATAGGCTACTTGCTAATACCAGGATTAGGGCAAAAAGTCAAGTCACTGATTTTTAATTCCAGTCCCAGTCCCTCTACTGAGGTTTTAAGTCCAGATGTTACGGCTGCGTTTAGTCCGGAGTCTTTTATTTTGGTTAAAAGTGCAGCGGAAAGCACTTCGGGCCAGATCCGCGAGTTGGTACTATTACCACAGCCAGTCGCAGAATCTAATTCATCGCCAACCTTATCGGGGCAGAAAATAGTCCCTGCCGGTAGTATCTTACAAGTGCTGAGCAAGCAGGCAACCCCAGGACAAGATGTCTGGGTGAGGCTAAAAGTTTGCTCGCTGCCCAAAACCGGATCGGGAAATCCAGCTATCACACCTGCCGCCGAGAGGTCTTTACCAGATCGGCAACCCGTGAAGAAAAACTCAAACGCAACCAATCCTAGTCCGCCGCCACCACAGCAACCCACAGGGGCGTCCCGCGATACTGGTACGCTAGAACCGGGAGAAACCGGCTGGATTAAAGAAGCCGATCTTTCGTCTTTGGCGCTGCCAACCTCGACGGTTTCTCCAGCGAAACAGGGAAAATGTGCTGCTGTTGCGGGTTAATAAAGGTTGTTTCTGCCAATTTCCACAGAAAATTGATACAGTCTAGGTCTAGGTTTAATATCCAGTGTTCTCAATGTCGCCAACTGAGAGTCCTTGCCTCAACTTGAGCGTAGATCGCCTGGTAGCTGCTGGGGCTGACCACTTTGCCATTTGGGTTGTCAAAGCTCCTTATCCAGGCGGATACGTTCACCACGACTGCATTTGGCCGGAAACCTTGACGCAAACTTGGTTGGGATGGCAACAAATGTTTTCTCTCACCCAACCCCCAAAACCAACCGTTGTGATAGATTATTCCAACCAGACCACCAGCTACAGCAGCCGTCTGATGCAACAGTTGGGAATTGAACTGTGGCAATGGTTATTCGATGGCCCAATTCAACGCAGTTTAGAACACAGCCAAGGTATTGCTACCGGACAGGAGCAATTTTTGCGGTTGCGGCTGGAAATTCGCGACCCGGACTTGATCGTTTTGCCTTGGGAAATTATGCAACCTCAAGCTGGAACGCAAGCCATTTCTTTGAATCACCAAAAATTGCTGTTCAGTCGCACCACCAGCGATGTTGACCCCCTACAGCCCAGGCGCACGGATCATGCTTTAAATATCCTGCTGATTTTAGGCGAGAACATTCCCAGCGGGCGCAAAACCGCCAGCCGTTTGGAACTAGAAGAAGAGGCGAGAACTTTAACCAAAATTTTGGAACACAGCGGACAGATCGGTTCGGCAGGCGGTTCTGGCACGTTTGTTCCCTGTTTGGTAGATACACTAATTCAGCCAACGCCATCCGAACTGATTGCCCGGTTGGAAAGCGGCAGTTACAACATTATGTTTTACGCCGGACATGGGGAACCAGCCCCAGATGGCGGCTTGCTGTTTTTGGGGCCAGGAGTGACCATGAACGGCACTGAACTGGCGCAGGTCTTGACTCGTTGTCGGGTCACCCTGGCGGTGTTCAATGCTTGTTGGGGCGCTCAACCAGTACACCAAGGGCAAACCAGCGTTCCCCGCAGCAGTTTGGCAGAAGTGCTGATCCATCAAGGAGTGCCCGCGGTGTTGGCAATGCGCGATGCGATCGCCGACCAAGAGGCGTTAAGTTTTATACAAACTTTTGCCCGCTCGTTAGCGGAGAGAATGCCGATAGATCGAGCTGTGGCAGTAGCCAGACAGCAATTGCTAACGCTGTATAAATTTAACCAGCCAGCTTGGTCTTTGCCGGTTCTGTACTTACATCCAGAATTTGACGGTCAGCTGATTCAGCCCTTAGACGGCATCACCGAATTACCCAATACCTCAACTTGGATCGGACAAGTCCGTCCCAGTGCCTTCCTGCGTCGAGTCGGAGCGACGAATAAAATTTGGCGGATTTACGGTGGATTGATGCGAGTGGGACGCAATCAGAGGAACGATTTGGTTATCCCCGAACCTTGGGTTTCCCAAGCACATGCGAAAATCTTCTGTCGCGAAGAGCGAATCGAAAATAAGGCAACGGCGACTTATTTTCTCAGCGATGAATCTCGCTTCGGTACCCTGGTTTTAGGCGATACGGGTTGGCAAAAGGTGCATCATCAAGAACTGCCCTTGCAATCAGGAATGCAGCTCAAGTTTGGGAGTTCCCAAGGCCAAAGTTGGGAATTCGTCATCGATACTTGAGACTCCAGCCCCCTGTGGGCGGGGGATACTTCCGATGCCCGATGCCTTTAGAGGTCAAACGAAAACATACTGAATAAATAGCGATTAGTTGCGGAACTCGTTTAGATGCCGGTGTAGCTAACCACACCAGCGTGCATAGAGAGTGGATTGTTGGAGCAGAATCATGGTAAATACAAATAACGGTTATTCGGAATATTCTGAAAGCTTACAAACTCAAGCAACCCAGGAGCTAGTGCAGCTACTGTGGCAAGACGAAGAGGTATCCTATCCCTGGAATCCACTGGCGCCAGAGTCAGAAGCTTTTTTAGCCGAGTTAGAGCAAGAGTTTACGTTAGAAGATTGGTCGCCAGCAGAAATAGGAGCGCGATCGCAAGCTTTCTTTTCTGGGTTAGACCAACTTTGGCCCGAAATGGTTCCCGATAGTATTTTGCAAAGGCTTCAAGCATCTTTATCCCAGCGGTTTGCTTGTCGCGTTCCTTCCCATTGGTTAGAAGCGATCGCCACCAAGGCTAGCGAACTGATCGACGGCGCGGCATCTCCTGCCCCGGCGCTATCTTTGATGGATACAATGGTGCAGTGCGTGCAGGAATTATTGCCAAACTGGGCAGAAGACGATTTGCAAGTGTTGGCGCGTCCTTTAGCCTATGCGATGCGGGGCGCAGAAGCTGAAACGGTTGAATTAGCCTTGGCAGCCGTTCGACCTTTAGATTGGAATGAATTATCAGAAATGGAACGGGCGCGTTTGAGTTTAGCGATCGCGCGCATCGCCATAGACGATTTAGAATCTACGGATGAGTTATAAAGCGGGTGGCGAAATTTTGCGATCGCGTCGGGGACAAGGCACGAGCTTTCAGAATCGCCGCTGCTAAAAAAGCATAGGATAAAACCCCGACCACTGCCAATCCAAACCCGCTAAAAAATCCCGTCGCGTTCCAAAGCGCGTGGAGTACGGCAGAACTCAAGTAACCCACGCCCAGAATTTTCCAGAAGTTGCGGGGTTTGAGGACGCTCAGCCCGATAAAATAGCCCAAATAGCCGCTATAGGCCATGTGTCCGGCGACAGACCCCATAATTCGAGGAATCAGCAACTGCAATCCTACCAGTTGTCCGGCGCTGTCCCCCGCCTGAAACGTTACATTCTGGATCGCCTCAGGTACGTACTGCCCCAGGGTTTCCAGCAGGGTAAAGCCTACAGCAGAGGCAGCTCCCAGCAAAATTCCATCTAAAGGTTCCCAAACACCGATACGTTCTCGCCAAGGCGATGGCAGCTGGCGTGCGAGTAAATACGCTCCCAGTACCGGCAATGCCTTTAGCAGTTCCTCCATCAATCCTGCCCCAAAAAACATTCGCAACAGCAAAACCGGAAAGCTAACAGATTCTGTCTCGCTGGGGACGCTTCCCGGTAGGAATTCGCGAAAAAATAGCAAAAATACTTGTAACAGGGGACTGAGTAAAATCAGCACAGTCGCGATCGCCGAAGCAAACAGCACCCACCAAGGTTTACGCTTGCCGCAGAGCTGGTAAACAAAGTAGTAAGCACCACCCGCTAGATAAGCTGCCAGCAACATGTTGAAAGCCAGCGGCTCGCCTACCGCGGTAAACATCAGCACTACAAATGCCACGGTGACGATTGCTGGCATCAAGAAAGCTTTTTGCTTGAGCTGTCGTCCAGTCGAAAGAATCGGAAACAGTTGGCTGAACGTAACCGAATCTAAGCTACCAGAAGGATTGGCAGGCGCTGGTATGGGCATCAGCGGTGTAGGAGCGGGCGTTTGTCCCCGATCAAAGGCACCCGGAGTTGAGCTGTTAGAGTCGTACTCAAAGCTGAACTCCGGGCCGTTTTTACCTAACTGAATGCGATCGCCCGCTTGTAATTTGCGACATCCCTGCAAGCGATCGCCGTTGATGTAGGTGCCGTTGGCGCTATTGAGGTCGCAAATTTCCCACTTGCCAACATCCACCACCCGAACTGCGGCATGACGGCGAGACACCATCCCGTACTCTTCTGAGTCCAAAACGATTTGACAGCTAAAGTCTCGCCCAATAATAACTTCACCCGTCTTTGTCAGTTTGTGGCGCAATTCTGCTCCCCCTAAACCACCAGGGGACAGAAGCCTCAGAAATCCTACAGAACGGTCAAAGCCTGTCATTTTCAGTTTTCTAGTGGGTTGCCAACGACTTACACTAGCAACGACTATACCAGCAGTTCAGGTAGCTATTGGTTGGCTCTTGCATCCCGAACGGCAGCCCAGAACAGCCCTCCCGTCAGGGGGATGCAAATTAACAGGATTGCGGTAGTGACGAGCGTACCCAATTCTGGATTGCCAGAAGATAGCTCGAATATCGAACCAACCGCAGCGATCGCGCTGACACAAGCACCACCTAAAAATAAACCACTTTTAGGAGTCATTACATTCACGGTAGATAGCTCCCTATGCCACTGGTTGAACTGCTTGGGACGAAAAGCCGTATTTATCCAGCTCTTGAGCCAGAGCTAAACGATTTTCCACCCTGTCTACAAATAGTACGCCAGTCAAGTGATCCATTTCGTGTTGAATCGCACGAGATAGCAGCCCTGTAGCGGCGATCGTTTTAGGGCGTCCGTGTTCGTCTTTATAAGACACCTCAATAGCTTCAGGTCGCTTGACATCTAAATAAACCCCTGGAATGCTCAGGCAGCCTTCCTGAGCCACACAGATGTCTCTGCTAGCCTTTTTGATCGTCGGATTCACCAGAATCAGGGGGGGATTAGCGGCGTTATCTGGTTCGCAATCAATGACGATGAGTTGTTTGTGAATCGCCACTTGAGGAGCTGCCAAACCGATGCCCTCAGCGCTGTACATCGTTTGCAGCATTTGTCGAGCCAGCTCGCGGATTTCCGCATCTACCTTGGTAATGCGTTTTGCTGGGTAGCGTAACGCGCGATCGCCCAGATAGTGAATTTCCAAAGGCGGATTTTCTAACTTTTTCTTTTCAACCAAAACCTCAGAAGCCATGAACCTCTTACCTGAGAGCAATTTCTATCGATTCCACTCATTTTAATCATAACTAACGCCTCAGTTTCTGGTGGAATGGCGATCGCGCTCAAATGATCGCCTGACCCGTCTTGATAGTTTGGTTTTACTACTTGAGGAAATCACCCCAGATGGAGAAGAATTATGCTTGATTGCCCTCATCTAAAAAGTCTCATCAACAGTGAAACCGGGCTTTTACCTTTCCACCTTGCCCTTTCCTATTAGTTAAATAATTTTGAGGCGAGATAAACTTTATACCTCGCCTCACTTATAACTTCGCTCGACAAGCTCTTAAATTAGAAAGGCGTCGGCGAGAACGGATCGAAGTCTACCAAGCCAGCAGAAGCTCCCGTAATCGCTCTGGGGCCAGTTCCACCAACTACTGGCCCTGCCGGATCGCTCCACCAGTTATTTTCCGCGTTCAGCGCTCCGGTACCTGAGTGACGCAAGCCAGCGGCTGTGTTACCGATCAAGTTGTTGAACTGAACTTGCACTGTACTCGGAACCGTTGTTCCAGGCCGAATTACGACCCCGTTGAGCGAGTTGGTAATAACGTTGCTCAGTACGTTGACAGTTCCAGGAGCAACAGCAGCAACACCACTATTTCTCAACCGAATCCCACCTGCCTCTGGGTCTTCATCACCTGTATTTGGTATGCCGTCAGGCCCCCTGTTGGCGTTGGTCACGTTGTTGTTGGTAATGTCTGCGTTACCACCTGCTAGCTGAATACCCTGTTCCCCGATATTGCTGACTGAATTGTTGCTAATTCGGCTGATTTGAGTGCCGGTGCCGGTTAAATTGTCTAAGGCCATACCGGGGCCAACAATGTTGGATAACACGTTATCTAGTACAGTCACGGTTCGGGCATCAATAATCTGAATACCGCTACTGATATTGTTGGTGATATCCCGCAATACATTTTCTCGAACGCTGACTACCGAACTGGTTGGATTTAAGTCCATGTAGATAGTGCCGCTATCACCCTCACCTGGCCCGGTGAAGACATTACGACGGATGAGGATATTTTCACCACCTGTAGTGGCTTGCATCCGGATACCATTTTCGTTATTTGTTCTGATTGTCAACCCCTCAATAGTCACGTTATTGATGGTTTGATTTGGATCGAACGTAAAAGCTACTTGTGCGTTAGGAGGCTGAACAATAGCAGGGGTAACTGAAGCACCTCCATTGGGATTGTTGCCCGCATTGGGGCCGCGAATGATTAATCCAGATTTGTTGATGATGACGCTTTCGTTGTAAGTTCCTTCTTGTACAAAAATAATTTCGTTCTGATTAGCCTGCGCCGCATTGATCGCGTCCTGAATAGTATTGTGATTGCTCAGAACAGTTTGTCCATTTGAGCTATACCTAACTACCGGGCCAGTTGCACCAGTAGTTGTCAATGGGGTGCCTAATATAGTCACCGTGGCATTGTCCTGCGAACCAACGATATAAGCGGGATCTTCAGCTACAGCTACGGTCACTGTTTGATTTGGAGAAGCGGCACCACCTTGGGGTGTAATGGTAATTAAATCGGACACAGCTTGACCCGCAGCAATTGTGACTGTACCACTCAAAGATGGTGAGGCCGAGAAGCTATTCTCCAGCGCCGAACCGCCGACAGTGTACCTAATCGTAACAGGTTGGCTAAGATCGCCTCCAGTGCGTGCGAATTGAAATGTAGCAGTTCCGGCTTCATTGTTTAGTCCGCCAGCCAGTGCGTCAGGGGCGGTGACGAAAACAATTGGTTTCGTACCGGGTTGTACTACTGGTCCATCAGTAATGTTCACCGTAGCCGTTAAGGGGGTTTGCGGGTTGTAACCGGCAAGGTCAGTCAAGGTTAGCGTTACGCTTTCAGTACCTTCACCCGCTAAAGTATCGCCGAAGGGGATGACCGGAATCGTGACGGTGTTAGAGCCAGCTGGAATAATAGCAACGCCGCTTAATGGGTTATAGTCTTTGCCGTTAGTGGCTGTCCCTGAAATTGTGTAATTGATGGGCAGCGCTGTTTCCACAGGACAAGGTGTGGAAATTGTGAACTCGCCGATATCTATGGGATTGCCGATGGTAGGTTCGCTGGCGAAGGCATCGGTGGCTAGAATGCGGACATCTGGAGGCCCTGCTGGGATAAACGAAGTCCCATCGATTTTGGTTCTGTTGAAACCTTGCAAAACGACTAAAAACTCGCCGGTGCCTTTATCCTGAATAATCGTGTTGGCTGCGTCGGCGCCGGTTCCTTGGAAGATATTTAAATTGTCGTAAGCCAGACCGCCTGTTAGCGAGATGACATCGGTACAAGCTTGAAAATCAGTAATAACGTCGGCATCTTCTCGTTTGGGGCCGCCAGTGGTTTTGGTTGTAGCGCCCGTGATGCCGCTGATGCGACCGATAACGAAGATGTCACTGATGGTGTCGCCTGCGACATCGCCCGTGAGGGTATCGGCACCAAGGTCGCCGTAGAGAACGTCGCTGCCTTTGTCGCCAAACAAGCGATCGCTTTGCATCCCTCCCCGCAGGGTATCGTCGTCTTGTCCGCCATAGAGGGTGTCTTTAGCCATGTTGCCCACAAGGATGTCATCCCCTACGTTGCCGTACATGACGTCGTTACCGCCAAGGCCAAAGATCGTGTCGTTCCCTTCGTTGCCGAACAGGATATCGTTACCGCCGCCACCAAATTTAGCTTCTTCACCTTGGTCGCCGAATATCAAGTCGCTATCGGCACCGCCATATACCGTGTCGTCTCCCAAGTCTCCGTATAAGGTGTCATTGCCCTTATCTCCAAACAAGGAGTCATTTTGCATTCCTCCCCGGACTATGTCGTTGCCTTGGCCCCCATAGGCGGTATCGTTGCCCATGTTGCCATTGATGCTGTCGTTGCCTTGGTTGCCGGATAGAAGGTCGTTTCCGTCGCTGCCAAACAGGAAGTCGTTATCTAGATCGCCATACAGGCTATCGTTACCCAAATCCCCATATAGTTGATCGTTGTCTTGACCTCCCCGCAGCAGATCGTTATCTTTACCGCCTCGGATGGTATCGTTACCTCTGTTGCCAAAGACAACATCATTTTGTTGACCGCCAAATAGCAGGTCGTTATCGTCTAAACCATATATTGTGTCGGTGCCTGCGTCGCCGGAAACCGTATCGTTTCCCTTATCTCCGTAAAGCTGGTCGTTGTCTTGTCCTCCGTAAAGCTGGTCGTTGTCTTGTCCTCCTCGCAGAGTATCGTTGCCCCTACCACCGTAGAGGATGTCGTTATTTTCAAAGCCAAATAGCTGGTCGTTGCCTTCTTGCCCCAGCACGGTGTCATTGCCAGCCAGCGCGAGAATAGTGTCATTCCCTGCTGTGCCGGTGAGAAAATCGCTATTGGGCGTGCCAACGCTAAATACCATGTTTTAAACTCCTCACTACCCACGTCATATACTTTAATGTTTCTGTCTGCGTTCAATTAATATTGTTGGTATTTCCGTAATAATGCGTATTCGTAGTCAATTTTATGCCGAAGCTGTCAGGATTAAATCCTGGGGCTTGAATCTCCAGGATTGATGGTAAGCGATAATACCTAGTAATTGACGGGCGAAAAGTTGGTGAATCTGGAGTTGAACCGATGGCAGAGTGCGATGTTTACGGAAAAGCGTTGCGATCGCAATGGGACTGTTTGCTACAAAATCTAGGTCTGTGGCAGGGTTCGTTTACCAGTTTCTCACCTCAGGGAGAATTACTGGAAGATACACCGACGATGGTTTCCCTGCAAGGATTGAACGACAACAAAACTATGCGTCAGCTAGTGCGTCGCTATCTTCCTTCAACTCATTCCACGGGAAAATTAGAACCACAGGATTTGGTTCTAGAGTACAGTTCTCTCAATCGCAGCATCTTGTTTTTCCACAACGGTGCTTTTTCGCAAGGTTCGATGCAGTTTGCACCCTTTGCTGAATTCGGTGCTGAGTTTTGCTTACTTGAGGGCGATCGCCGTCTGCGCCTGATACAAATGTATAACCGCAACTCTCAGTTAGAGGAGATCGTCCTGATTCGGGAAAAACTCACAAGTGAAGATAACAGCCCCAATATCCCTGTAGTGTCAGAACATCCTTATTTAACTGTAGACGACCTGTTGGGCGAATGGCAGGGACAAGCTGTAACGATTTATCCTGACTTGCGATCGCCCGCTATCTATCCCACTAAACTGCAAATCTATCTCAATGATACGGGTGGTTTGGTGCAGCAACTCAGTTTTGGCGATCGCACCATCGCTTCATCTGCCAAAATTGATGGCAAATGTCTCTATTTTGACCAAGGTTCCCAACCCGTACAAGTCTTGTTGTTACCTAACGGCGCTTCTTCTAACTGCCCCCAGCAGATCCAGAATCGTCAAGCTTTTGTCCTAGAATTTGGTTGGATGTACGCACCCAACCAACGACAGCGGATAATTCGCAGTTACGACCAAAAAGGCGGATGGGTGAGTTTAACCCTAGTAACTGAATCTAAGGTATAGCTAGGGGCTAGGGGTTAGCGGAAGAAGGGCTAAGAATGGGGTTTTATCCACCAAGAACGTTGATTATGGCTTGGCGGTTGCTGTAGAAATACTTTAGAGTAAATAACAACGACGGCTGAGAGCTTTTTCGAGTAGGTTTTGATATTCTGTGTCTGTAACGGTATAAGCACCAAATCTTTCTAGATGGGGATTGTTCATTTGGGCATCAAATAAGATAAATCCGCGATCGCGCAGTCTCTCGACTAATTTTACCATCGCTACTTTCGACCCTTCTGGTATGCGATAAAACATCGATTCGCCGATAAAAGCGCCGCCGATAACTATGCCTAAAATACCTCCAGCCAGTCGATCTCCTTCCCAGGTTTCAAAGCTTTGAGCAATTCCACTTTGATAAAGCGCAAAGTATATCTCCTGTAACTCGCTAGAGATCCAGGTGCTTTCCCGGTCGGCACAACCAGCAACCACTGCTTTAAAATCTTGGTTAATAGCTACGGTGAAGCGATCGCTATTCAGCACCCGACGCAGCGACTTTGGGTAGCGAAACCTTTCATCTAAGGGAATCAGCGCTCGCTTGCGGCTGCTATACCACCCTAAGTTGCCGGTTTCATCTGCCATCAGGAAATATCCTTGAGCGTATCCCTCAATTATGGCGGTAATATCAATCTGCATAGAGCGGGTTCTAGATTGTTAGAGGCTAGGGATTAGGGAAGGGCATTGAATCAATGGTTTCAGGAATTAATAACTTCCTAAATGACTTCGCGGTTGCTATATCTCAAACCTGCTACTAATGGCTAATATTCCGACAAATGCTATATTAGAAATTAGCAACTTCCTTGATTAGAATTTATAGGATTTTATCACTAAAATACTATGAAAAAGTTTGAACAATTTCCACTGCTTGAGAGTACGTTATCCAATCTCCTAAATAAAGTTGAGAAAGATTGGGGTTACTGCCAAATTAAAAAGAAGGATAATGCTTATATTTTACACTTACTTGGTAGCGATGAAGCTATGATTACCGTCTCCCATAACGAAACAAGCCACATCTATAAGTTGTATTGGTATGAAAGTTCTACTCCTGGCGTATTTGTAGAATCAAAGCTGAATAAAATATACAACAAACAAACCCGCACTTACACAAAGCAGAGAATTTATCAAGTTTGCTATCAACAGTACTCTGATTCACTCAGGGCTTCGATTAATCAATTGTTTGCTGAGTTAGTCAAAGCCAAGATTGCTCAAGATATGTCAAAACCAACAAAAGAGGATGAAAAACCACCTCTGGTTACCGTTGTACAAGCGTGAACTAGGCTGCCACTCTCGGCAGAAGCGGGTTCTGGGTAGCCCTGACTTTTGCCGCGATACTCATTCCCACAGCACAGGCGGATGGGCAATGGCGCAGATTTTGTTAAATTAAAATGAAATAGCCTGTTTAACAATATAACTTGTCAATTAGTCAGGATGGTTAGCAATCATGTCCGAACCAATCCCGCCAATTACACTACCAGGTAGCCAAAATCCGCAGCAAGAGGGCGAATGGTTGCAAAATTCCTTGCTAAAGTGGCTGAATCGAGAGTTTATTCCTGAAGCGGTGAATCAGGATATTGCCCGCCGAGCTACCCAGATCTACGTCCGACACCGAATGGAAGGCGAAAATGACCTGGGATCGCTCGTAATCGCGATTGTAACGGAAATGCAGGCGTTTGACTTTTCCAAAAGTTTTTACAGCGAATTTGCGATCGCTAACGCTGTAAGCGACCTGCTTTTAGATAGTCTGGGCATTGAGCGCTGCTGCGGACAATAAATCTTAGACTTGGTAACAGGTCATCGATGATGGCTGATTACCAATTACCCAACTCGACTTACCAGCTAGACTTAACCACACCGGGAAGCAATCCGTCGTGCGCCCACTCGCGCAGGACGTTGCGCGACAGACCAAAATCCCGATAATATCCTCTAGAACGACCCGTCACCCAGCAGCGATTCCGCTGGCGGGTACGAGAGCTATTGCGGGGTAGTTGTTGTATTTGGCGGTGAATTTCCAGCTTTTCGGCTTGGGAAGCGGCTTGGGCAAATTGTTCCATCAATTCTTCCCGCTTGTCGCCATACTTTTCGGCGAGTTTAGCGCGTTTTTTCTCGCGCTCGATCATGCTCTTTTTAGCCATGAATGGTGCTTGTGTTTGTAAATCTGTGAAGACAGCATTTTCTATCTTAGCGCTTTGCTGCGGGTGCAGTACGAGAAATTTTGCTTTCCTCGACAACACCGGCATCGAGTTGAGGTAAATTCGCACTAGGACAAAGGTCAGCAAGAGCGCAGGCGTGGCATTTGGGATTTCTCGCCGTACAAACAGCTCTGCCGTGGTAAATAAGTCGAATTGACCAGTTTTCCCAGTCGGGTTGGGGTAGTAACCGGATTAAATCGCGCTCGATGCGGATGGGGTCTGAATTTTCCGTTAAACCGAGACGGTTACTGAGTCGCTTGACGTGGGTATCTACGGTGACGCCTTGATTGATACCGTAGGCGTGAGCGAGGACAACATTTGCGGTTTTACGCGCCACTCCTGGCAATTCCAGCAACTGTTCCATAGTTTTGGGCACCTTGCCGCCAAATTTTTCCACGATGGTGCGGCAAGCTGCTTGAATATTTTTAGCTTTGTTGCGATAAAAGCCTGTAGAGCGAACGAGGGTTTCTAATTGTGGTAGATCTGCTTTGGCGATCGCAACGGCATCGGGAAACCGGCGAAACAACTCCGGCGTGACTTTATTCACTCGCTCATCGGTACACTGAGCAGAAAGAATCGTTGCTACCAGCAACTGCACTGGCGTCTCGTAGTTAAGCGTACAAGTCGCATTGGGATAAAGTCGCTTCAGGCGAATTAAAATCTCTAACGCACGCTGCTGTTTTGACGACCATTTGTGGATAATGCTCATAAACCTCACGGGAACAGGACTAAAGCCCCTGGCATATTTTTTCTGTAGGGTGCGTGACGCTGCGAGAATATTTTCTCGTAGCAATGAGACTTGTAGCGTCACGCACCAACCACCGATTGTGACACCCAGCTTTAGTCCTGGGGAAATTTCAGCGGACAGCGGACAGTGGGCAGTGGACAATTATCAAAGAAAAACTGAGTTTAAAACCTCTTGATTCTGGGAGGGTTAACTAACTGTCAACTGTCCACTGTCAACTGTCCACTGTCAACTGTCAACTGTCCACTGTC
>CAYXCW010000020.1:49714-82247 GCA_964463555.1 uncultured bacterium | reverse complement strand
GACTAAGAATCCGGTTCCCCCCTTTTTAAGGGGGGTTAGGGGGGATCAAACCGACCATATTTGTCACTAGCAACTAGCGTTAGCTTACTTAGCTTGTTCCCGGATCTTTTTCTCAGTAGCGAGGCGAGATAAGATATTATATTCACCGGCATCGGGAGGCGTCAGCGCTTCCATAACGCCTTCGGTGGGGCCGCCAATAGCTTTCCAAGCAGGCAAACCGCCTTGGAGTTCTGCCACGTTATAGAACCCAGCATCGCGCAGCTGGTTGGCAGCTTCAGCAGTTTGATCGTCGCTGTCGGCGTAGACGTAGATATCGCGGTTGAGGGGAAGCGCGGGTTTAGCACGATCTACGAGTTCATCCATTGGCATAGGCATCGCACCCATGATGTGACCGTTGTTGAAGGTGTCGCGATCGCGTACATCCAGAATTGTAAAACCAGGTTCGCCCCATTCCAAACGCGCTTTCAGGTCGTTGGCGGAAGAATGAGGTTTGAATCCTGGAGGGGTAGGAGTAATATCGGGCAACTTGTCTTTAATCGTTAAAATGGCTTCTGATACCTTATCGCCCGATTGGTGATAGTCCTGTTTTAACTTATCCTTGACATTTTCCATGCCTTCGGAAAGGTTTTCTTTTGCTTGTTGAACTTTATCTTCCATGTCCATGAGTTTATACCGTCTTACACCACAAGTAAATGTAACAAGGCTTTTGTGTCCTACTTATCTTTCTTGAGAAAGAACGTTTAAAAGATGCATCTTTTGATAGAGTTCTTATACGTCCTCAGACAGAGTTGACTGACCTATTTAAATTGCCCTTTTCAAAACAGATTATGTCCGACCGCATCCAAACCCTACCCGCCGAAGTGGTGCATCTAATCGCCGCCGGTGAAGTAATTGATTCTTTAGCTGCCGTTGTCAGAGAATTAGTAGAAAATGCCATAGATGCAAAAGCAACGCGCATAGTTGTTTCTTTATGGCCCGAACAATGGCGCGTGCGAGTAGCAGATAATGGCAATGGCATCGAGTTAGAAGACTTGCGAATCGCAGCAACTGCCCACAGCACCAGTAAAATTCGTCGCTGCGAAGATTTGTGGAAAATTACCAGTTTGGGGTTTCGCGGCGAAGCATTGCACAGTTTAGCTCAATTAGCAGAATTAGAAATAGCTAGTCGGGCGATCCCCCCCGTTCCCCCCCTTGCCAAGGGGGGGTTAGGGGGGGGATCGGGATGGCGGATTGTTTACGATGGTTTGGGAGAACCAGTAGTAGAAGAAACCGTTGCGATCGCACCCGGTACAGTAGTCACTGTCTCGAATCTATTCGGCTCATGGGCAGCGCGACGACAAGGATTGCCTTCCCCCGCCCAACAATTAAAAGCTGTACAAAACATCATCCAACAAATAGCTTTGTGCCATCCTCAAATTACCTGGCAAGTGCAACAAAATGACCGCCCCTGGTTTACGATAAGTCCCGGAACAACCGCCCAACAAATTCTGCCCCAATTAGTACGAGATATTAAAATTGGTGACTTACAGCATTTAAAAGTAAACCTATCTCCCCCATTACCAATTACCAATGACCAATTCCCAATTCCCAATTCCCAATATCTAGAATTAGTTTTAGGATTGCCAGATCGATGCCATCGCCGCCGTCCCGATTGGGTGAGAGTCGCAACTAATGGCAGAATGGTAAAAGCGCCGGAATTAGAACAAACAATTTTGGCATCATTTCAGCGGACATTGCCGCGCGATCGCTTCCCGGTTTGTTTCCTACACTTGCAAATTTCTCCCAACCAAATAGACTGGAATCGCCATCCCGCTAAAGCCGAAATTTACTTGCATCAAATCAGTTATTGGCAAGAAGAGATTGCTAAAGCCGTGGAAATTGCCTTGCGGATCAATTCAGAAACGCTTTCAGAAACAGCGCATCAAGGGCGCGTAGGACAACTGATTAAAGCATCAGAAGCCAGCGGCGGTTATAACGTTAGTCGCGAGATTCAATCAAATACAACTCGTAACGAAATCGCACCGCTGAAACTGCGGGCAGTAGCGCAAGTGAATCATACTTATATTGTCGCAGAACATAACAATGGAGTACTGTTAATCGAGCAACATATAGCCCACGAAAGAGTATTGTATGAAGAGATATGCGATCGCTGGCAACTCGTGCATTTAGAACCTGCGATCGTGCTGCAAAACCTCTCACCCGCGCAAATAGAACAACTACAACGCATCGGCCTAGAGGTAGAATCTTTTGGTCAAGGATTGTGGGCTGCCCGCACCGCCCCAGCACTCCTCGCCGAAAGAAATGACTGTGCAGCCGCACTTTTAGAACTGAGTTTAGGCGGCGACTTGCAAACCGCACAAGTTGCAACCGCATGTCGCAGCGCCATCCGCAACGGCACACCCCTTACCTTAAGTGAAATGCAAACATTAATCGATCAATGGCAACGCACCCGCCATCCCCGCACCTGCCCCCACGGACGCCCTATTTATTTATCCTTAGAAGAATCTGCCCTATCGCGTTTCTTCCGCCGTCATTGGGTGATTGGTAAAAGCCACGGAATTTGAAAACAGTTGTCACGATAAAATTGAGATGTCATTGATTGCTGTTATATCTTCACGGTGAAAACATGACTGAATTACTTCAACGTGTTATTGAAAAAATTCAAAAACTGCCAAACGAGATCCAAGATGCGATCGCGGCGCGCCTTCTAGCCGATTTAGAAGATGAGCAAGCTTGGGCAACGCGCTTTGAAGCAACAACAGATCAACAGTGGGATCTTATTGCTGAAATGGTACGCCAGGAAATTGCTGACGGCGAAACAGTTAGTGCCTAGATGTAGGGTGCGTTAGCGATCGCGTAACGCACCATCCACCATATTTAATGCCGCTGCGTAAGTACTGAAAGAGTTAGTCAACGACAACCAATTTATTTTGATCTTGTGAGTATTAGTTATCTATTCCCATATTATCACTTAACCAATGATTTAATTTCCTGCTGAATTTTATCGTTAATAATTTCCTTCCCTTGCGCCGGATTGTTCGGGCTAACATTGATAAAATTCACCTCATCTTGGCTGTTAAACTTTTTGCTATTATCAGAATCTTTCAGCACCCTCAGAAAAATAAGACCGCGATTTTTGTCATACTTCCAACTGCTCAGTTGAGCATTCAACGGAGTGATGCGCCGCAGATTTTTACCCGAAATATCTGCTAAATAGCCAACCGAAGCATCATTCCAATCAAATTTTCCATCTCCGTTGGTATCGTTTTCTATCAAACGCAAGAATAAAACCTTTCTAGCTGGTTTATCCTTCTCTGTTTTCAATTCTAAAAACTCCCATTGAGATATAACAGCTTTCTTGTTTAACAAAAGATGAGATTGCCCCGTTTTTAAACTATGAAAAATCATATTCACAGGAGTCGAAGCCTTACTGCGGTATTCAGAAGAAGAATCTTGACTCAAAAGACCTTTGTTACCCGCAACTTGTACGGGAATCATAATATATTCAGATGAAGCGTCAACGATTTCACCATAAATCAGTTCGCTGTTTTCTTCCTGTGCCTGCGCCGTCCGATTTAATCGGTTTTCCCAAATCGGGCTACAAGCTAAAGCTAAAGTAGATAGTAAAACAGAAGTTACTATTGTCGAAAAAATTCTCACGTTCATCAAACCTCCAAAACATTAAATCTGAAATCTGCCATCCAAAATCTAAAATTTGACAGAGGGGTTGCCAGAAACCGGGTTTCTTCGTAACTCTATAGTTTCCAAATCAACGATTTTTCAGAGAAACCCGGTTTCTTTGCCCAAGTTTTTTCTAAAATTTGACTGATTTTGCCAGATAAATATCCGGCTTACCGATTCCATTGGCATCCGGCATCACCCCTACAATGGTAAAACCGCATTTTTGGTAAAATTCATAAGGATGACCGTGCAAGTTTTTGATATTATTAACATGTTCCCACAGATTGGCATAAAGATTTGCACCCGCCAGAGTGGTCATATTATTTTCATCATCAGTGCCAACCCAAAGCGTGAGGCCGCCGCGTTCTCTCACTTGTGCTTCTAAATCAAATATCAACGCTTTTCCGATTCCCTGGCGGCGAGAATCCTCACGCACGACAATGGGATGAAGTTCCCACACATTCCCGTTGTATTGGCTAATGCCGCCAATCCATCCTAAAATATCACCAGTCTCGTTAACCGCAACTCGGCTAATTCTACCTGCACCAAAAGATTCTTTTACCTCTTGTAAAGCGCTATCTAAGGAAGGCCAAGCATCAGGCCAATTTTGTTTAAAGCTTTCTACAAGCAACTTGGCAACCTGTATAATGGCTTTTTCGTCATCAGCACAAAGATCGATGATTTTCATAACTAAAATCTAAAATGCAACAAAAACTCTTGACAACGGCACTCCTGTTAACGTCACTCTACTTAGCTACACCAGCAACAGCAGCGAATCCAGAACACATCAAAAAATTGCTGGAAACGAATCAATGTCAAAAATGCGACCTGAAGAATGCCGACTTGAGCGGTAAAAACCTCACCGGCGCAGATCTGAGCAATGCTATTTTAACAGGAGCGAATTTAGAGGGAACAAACTTGAGGGGGGCAAAGCTAAAAAGTGCAGATCTCCAGCAAACTGTCCTCAGAAATGCGATTCTAGAATCCGCCGATTTGGAAGATGCTAGAATGCGGGGCGCGATGATGCGAGATGCAAAACTGAGAGGCGCTAATCTCAAACGCGCCAGACTCCGGGGGGTAAGACTCAGAGGTGCAGACTTGCGAGAAACAAGGTTGATTGCTACTTTATTGCTCGAAGCTGTTTTAATCGAAGCTAATCTCAGGGGTGCGGATATGCGGGGTGCAAATTTAACCACTGCTAACCTCAACAAAGCAAGTTTAGAAACTGCTAATTTGGAAAGTGCCAATCTGACGAATGCCAATTTAACCGAGTCTAATTTAGGCGATACGACTTTGCGGGGCGCGATTTTAAACGGGGCGAATCTCGTAGGTGCTAACTTGCTAAATGCGAGCTTACTTACAGCTAAACTCAATAACGCTAAACTCAACGATACCAACTTGCAAGGCGTTAGCTTAAATAATGCCGACTTAAGCGGTGCGAATTTACAAAATGCTGATTTAACTAAAGCTGTTTTGACAATGGCTAACTTAACTCGTGCCAATTTAACGGGTGCAAAGTTGATAAATGCCTATTTATTTACGGCAAATTTAGATAGTGCTAACTTGAGCAATGCAAATTTAACGGGGGCTAATTTGGAAAATGCCAATTTGAGAAATGCTACCCTCACTAATAGCGATTTGAGTAGTGCAATTTTGAAAAATGCTAACTTAACTCAGGCTAATTTAACGGGTGCGATTATCCGAGATACGGATTTAAGAGGAACTGGTTTTAGCGATTCTAGCTTGCGTTGATAAATGATACTAAATCTGCTTGTATTACCCGATGCCTAACGACTGAAGTCGCGGCTATACAAACAAAGACCGCCTGCGCGGTCTATATGATTGGGGAAAATAATTCATCTGGATTTGGTATGAGAAACCGGGTTTGTTTAACAAACTTGGTTTCTACAAATAATCGCTTAAGCTAGAGAGCTTTCTGGATGGCTTCTGAATACAGCTTTTTCGGTTTTAATCCGGCGATACGTTCCAGGATTGCTTGCCCTTTAAACAAAACAACGGTAGGCGCACTCCGCACATCCAATTCAATCGCCAGATCTGGCTCTTCCGTAATATCTATTGTTACGAGATGAATCTTCCCAATATGGTCAGCTACCAACTGATCTAATACTGGCTTCAGGGTTTGACAAGCCGAGCAGTGGGGTGCAACAAACTTAACCAAAATAGGATTTTCAGATTCTTGCTGCAATTGTTGTAAAGCCTTTGTTCCTTGGGATTGAGCGCCCAAGATCTTGTTTGTGGAATCTAACATTTTTCTGCCTCCTAGTTGGTTGATAAATTGCGGTTTATGCTGCGTTAAGTGAATCGACCTAAGCTCCGAAAAACCATCGAGTGCCAGTAAATAGGTAGTACACGCCTGTCAGAATTAGTGCCAGACTGCCAAAGCGAATAATCCCCTCAGAATGGTTCAATAACTGTTTACTTTGTTTCGCCAGTCCGGTAAACAAACTCGCCAGAAAAATCAGGATGGTATACCCCAAGGCGTAGCTAACCATCGTCAGCGTGCCTAAAATTTGAGAACCCGTCGCCGCCGCTGCCGCCAGCACTGCAAACAGTACCGGACTGGCACAAGGAGAACTCACCAACGCAAAGGTCAACCCCACTCCATAAGGTCCAGCCTGGGGTAAATTCAGATCCATTTGTGGTAAGTGCAATTTCACCACACCCATCAACCACAAACCCATCACAGCCATAATCAAACCCACGACGATGTTGATATAACCTCGGTAGTCCACCATGACGGCTCCGGCGAAAGATGAGGCCAAGCCAAACAGACTTAAAATTGTGACTGCCCCCAGAACAAACAAACCAGCCTTGGTAAAAGCATCCCAACGAGATTTAATTTTCAGCGTGCCGATGTAACTAAGATTGACGGGCAACAATGCCAAAATACAGGGGGATACGCTAGCAATTAACCCGCCAACAAATGCCAAAGGCAACAGTACAAATGGATTTGCCGTGTCCTGCTGGTCAAACCACTGCTGATAATGGTTTTCGACGATGGAAATCACCCGTTCGATGGGATGACTGATTGCGGGACCTAACGTTAGAACCAGAACCAGAGATAGCAATCCCAATCCACTGTAAAATAACCATTTTTTTGGGATTTTAAAACGTTGAGTGGCGGTATTCTCAGTTGATGACTGAGGTATTCGTGTCATGAAATTCTCCTTAATCAATTGGTAATTGGTAATTGGTAATTGGTAATTGGTAATTGCTCCTACACGCAGTGAATTTCGATCCAACCGTAAACGATCGGGACTTACGCAAAGTTTCCTTATGCAAAGAAACCGGGTTTCTATGAAAAATAGTTGGTTTGGAAACCAGCGATCTACGAAGAAACCCGGTTTCTGGCCTCGTCGTGCGTAAGTCCTGACGATATAACTCAACTAATTTTTTGCCAGAGCAGCGTCGAGTATTTTGGTGTAGTCAGCCTTATTGGGATTATTTTTGAACATCGCTAAAATGTTGCCAGTCGCTGGGTCAACAATAGCTACGGTGCTAGTTTGACTCTTGGTAGTTTCCAGGAATTGCCCCAGACCTAATTTTTTGGCGTTGGATGCTGTTTCTTGAAGCTTGCCTTGATCTGTTACATCTAAAATGACAAAGTTGACTTTATCGGAGTATTCCTGTTTCAATTGCGACAGCGTAGGAGCAATATTCTGGCAGCCAGGACACCAGCTAGCAAACACATCTACTACGACTGGTTTACCCTGAAGTTCTTTAGCTAATGGGCCTCCTACAGATTTAGCTTTTGAAGCGCAAGGATTGGCTTTTGATGCACATGGATTGGCTTTTGAAGCGCAAGGATTGGCTTTTGATGCACATGGATTGGCTTTAGATGCACAAGGATTGGCTTTAGATGCACATGGATTGGCTTTTGAAGCGCAAGGATTGGCTTTAGATGCACATGGATTTGCCTTAACTTCGGTTCCGGTATTAGTAGGTGTGTTGTTTGTCGCCGCATTGGGGTTTGAGCAACTAGCGATCGCTCCGAGACTCAGGATCGAGACAATTGCCAGTACAGAAAGATATTGAATCTTCATGTCATTAATTCCTCAAGAAACTGTAAATTTTTGCTGGTTTGGCAATACTTGAGTGCAACCCCTGAAGAGACAATGGGTAATTGGTAATGGGTAATGGGTAATTGGTAATTGGTAATTGCTCCTATAGGTCGCAATTTTGATGCACGATTTTCCCTGAGAAAACGGGTTTCTCCGTAGGGGCACGGCGGGCGAAATATTCTATTCCAGCGCAGGTTTTACGCTTGCCGTGCCCTCTAGGTTTTTTGGGTTTTGTATCAACTATTTTTTGGCGAGAGCCGAGTTGAGTACGGATGTGTAAGCAGATCTGTTGGCATTATTACGATGCTGCGCCAGAATATTACCCGTTGCCGGATCGATGATGGCTATCATTCCGGTTTGAGATCTGTTCTGAGCGAAAAACTGACCGAGTCCTAGTTCTCTGGCTCTGGTTTCTGCTTGGCTAGCTTTGGCTCGATCGCTGACATCGAGAACGATAAAGTTAACTCTGCCGTTATACTCCTGTTTCAGTTGGGAAAGGGTGGGAGCAATATTTCTGCAAGCAGAACACCAACTGGCATAAATGTCAACTACAACCGGCTTTCCTTGCAGTTGTTGTGCTAGAGGTGCGCCGACATTGCCTACTTTAGATGCACAAGGATTGCTGGATGCACAGGGGTTTGTTTGCGCGATCGCATTTTCGGGAGTAGCGGCAGTTGTAACCGAGGTTGCAGCTACAAGGGAGACTGCGATCGCGAGGCTACTCAGACACAAACTGAGCCATAATGCTGATTGTTTAGGCATATTCACCCTTAAAAATCTAGGACTGTACTGGCAAAAAAGCAGTAAAATACGGCTTAAATCTCAAGTCAGAAAACAGTTGAACAGAATTTGATGTTTCTCTGGTTTGAGGTTATTTGTATTAAATTCCAGAAATATGAGTGCCAGATGAATGCCAGATGGATAGTGGATAAAACCTGAGAATTGTCTCAATGCTTATGTTCCGGTTTTTTCAGCAAAAATTCATCTTGGGTTCAGAAACCAATCATCTTGATAGGAGATCTTTTTTGTAGAGTCAATATTACAGGGTGTTTGATGGAGATCCCCCTAAATCCCCCTTGATAAGGGGGACTTTGATTCGGGATTTGAACGTTATTGGTTGCAGATCCCCCTAAATCCCCCTTGATAAGGGGGACTTTGATTCGGGATTTGAACGTTATTGGTTGCAGATTCCCCTAAATCCCCCTTGATAAGGGGGACTTTGAGTATGGCGCAGTAGGGACACGGCATCAATCAGCTTTGACATTAACGAGAAGGTTTTTGCCGCCGTGTCCCTGCAACCAATTTAATCATTTAGATGCAATAGGAAATGATATGACAGGACAAGACTGGTTTGTAACAAATGATGGAAAATGCAATGCTTTTGAAGGTGCCAGTTACGTTGAAGATTTGAGCCATCCCTATCGGCTTTACCGCTTTTTAACCGATCTGGAAGATGTATTAGATGGAATTGCCGATGAGCGCTTGCGACTCCAGGCGATTTGTCCCTTGGTTCGCAAGTTGTTGATTAGTTCCTCTTGGCTGCAAATCGCTCCCCTTGAACCTAACTTGGAGACGGGTTGGGAAGTTTTGATGCTGTACGATGAACCGTTTTTTCCTTTAACTGTGCAGTTGGTTGCTTGGGCACCTGGTATGACTTCGCCGATTCACAATCATGGTAGTTGGGGGTTGGTGGCTTTGCTGAGTGGGCAGGAAAAAAACACTTTTTGGCGGCGTTCTCCGACTGCTGAATTTCCAGATAAGATTGAAGCAGTTGGCGATCGCTTGCTCAATCCCGGCGATATCCTGTGCTTGATGCCCGATAGCATTCACCATATAGAAGCTATTGGCGATCGCTCAACAATTAGTTTGAACCTATATGGTGAAACAAACTACGATCGCCGGTTTGAGTTTGACCGGATTCAAAACACTGCAAAAAACTTTTAATTTTGATGGATCAATGAAGCTGATTCGCCCTATTCGATCTATTATTAACTATTTCACAGGTAAGCGATTTTCTACATCTTCGCTTCAGTTTCGCTTAACTCTAGAATTAGTGGCGATATCGATTCTGGGACTTGGTAGCGTAGCGTTTTGGGCTGGCTGGCAAATGGAGCAAAATTTAGTTGCTGCCCACAAACAAACGCTGGAATATATCGCGATGCGGTTTCCCGATCAGATTCAGCTTTATAGCGAGATGGATACGATTGAAATTGGGTTAGAACGGACTATTAATAAAGTTTCGACGCCGGGATTGGTGGCGTGGGTTAAAAGCCCGGATGGGAGGCTGTTGGCGCAGTCTCCCAATCTACATAGTTCTTCCCCTGAAATTGGCAATGTGGATGCACTAACTCAAGTACCGCAAAAGCCGCAGGTTGTTCGGTTTGGCAATCGCGATATTGTGTTGTGCGGCAGTCCATTGGTATTGAATGGCAGGTCTTTAGGTAAGCTGTATCTCTCTCAAGATATCACCGAAGATCAACAAAAGTTAAATGCTAGTTTATGGCAATTGCTGTTAGTTAGTATTTTAGCGATCGCAATCTTAATCGCTGCCATCTCTACGCGCATTCGCAGAGCTATGCAACCCTTGGAACAAATGAGCCAGGTTGCCGGAGCGATTTCTGCTGATGATTTGGCTGGCAATTTAAAAGGGGCAAAACTGCAATTGCATCGCGCACCAGATGAAATTTTAGGATTGGCTCAAGCTTTTAATCAAATGTTATTTCGATTGTCGGCTGCTTGGGAACAACAGCGCCAGTTTGTCGGTAATGTTTCCCACGAATTACGCACTCCCCTCACAATTGTAGTGGGTTATCTGCAAAGTTTGTTGCGACGGGGAACTAATTTAAGCGCTTATCAACAGCAAGCTTTAGAAACAGCAACGGCGGAAACAGAACGCACGATTCGCATGTTGCAAGATTTGCTCGATTTGGCGCGGGCAGATAGTGGAAATTTGCATTTTCGGCTCAATCCAATTATGCTCAATACCCTCGTAGCAGAAGTAGCAGCGATGAGTCAAAAGGTGAGCAATCGGCAAATAAACGTTTTAGCAACTGATGAGGATGTTGTTACCTGTGGCGATCAAGATCGCTTACAACAAGTTTTAATTAACTTGGTGGATAATGCAATTAAGTATTCTTCTCCTAAACAATCGGTTGATTTAATGTTAGAAAAAACAGAAAAATATGCGATGATTCACGTGCGCGATCGCGGCATTGGCATTCCCCTTCAACATCAAAATCGCATTTTTGAGCGGTTTTATCGGGTAGATGAGTCTATGACTCGTTCTCGAGATGGTACGGGGTTGGGGTTAGCGATCGCTAAAAGCCTAATCGAAGGAATGGAAGGTAAAATAACCCTCCGTTCCAAACCGGGCGAAGGCAGCATTTTTACCATCACTTTACCTGTTTGGAAACCCCCCCTATGACCGAACGCATTCTCCTAGTTGAAGACGATCCCAAACTGTCAAAATTCATCGAATCAGAACTCAGTCTGGAAGGATATCGCGTCACCGTTGCTTACAATGGAATGGATGGTTTAACGATGACTCGCGATGCACAACCAGACTTGTTAATTTTAGACTGGATGCTTCCCGGTATTTCTGGATTAGATTTGTGTTTGCGATTGCGGAAAACCGGCGTTCAAGTACCCATAATTATGTTGACAGCAAAAGATGAAGTACCCGATCGCGTCGCTGGGTTAAATGCTGGGGCTGATGATTATGTGACCAAACCTTTTAGTATGGAAGAACTCCTAGCAAGAGTGAAAGCCCGCTTGCGCCGCACTCATGCTGAAGAACCAGATGTTTTAGAGTTTGAAGATTTGACTTTGAATCGCCTCACCCGCGAAGTTTATCGGGGAACTAAACTGATTGAATTAACTGCAAAAGAATTCGATTTGTTAGAGTTTTTAATTCGCCATCCGCGCCAAGTAATTACGCGCGATCGCATTCTAGAACAAGTCTGGGGTTACGATTTTATGGGCGAGTCAAATATCATTGAAGTCTACATTCGTGCCTTACGAATCAAGCTAGAAGCAAGCAATTTAAAACGGCTATTGCATACCGTGCGCGGGGTAGGATACGTGTTGCGAGATTATGCTTAGCTGCTTTTTCGCCACTCGCTGGTATATTGACCGTGGATACTCACCATATACGGTACGCAGTAGGTTAGCACCGCAGAGATCCAGCGATCGCGGCTCATTTGCCCTTGAAATAACGCATTTCCGTGATTAATCATCAACAGAACTGTACCGACAAACAATGCGACTCTAAACCCAGTGGGTGCAAATTTAGGATTTAATAAACTGCTACAAAACCCTTTGATAAATTTAGTCATTCTTTAAGAATAGCATCAACTTGATTTGTAAATGTTACAGCCTATACAAAATTTCTGCTAGCTCGATTTCATATTAAATCCGTTTTGATCGTCGCTTTTATGCCGAACGACTAAAGTCGCGGCTACACAAACAAAGCCCGCCTTCGCGGGCTATAAAATAAAGGGGGTTTAGAACCCCCGGATTTGGTATAAGAGGGACTGGATTGTAGTTAGTCACATAGCTAGAAACCCTTGCTAAACGATCAAATTTCTATTTTTGATAAGTTGCTTTCCCGATCAGCCAAAGCTTTAAACTCAATCGCATCGTGACTGCAAAACAGCCTCACGTCTTTACTGCGATCGCTCGATAATGCGTGCAGTCGGTCTTGATTGTGCAGCCTAGCTTTGCGATCTACCTCCATCATCCACTGGTAAAAACGCAATCCAGGCGTGCAGCGTCGCTGGGTGGCGTTCATCTCGTCTCGGTAAAAGTACGCATCCCCCGCGTGCAAAAGCCAACCAGACCCTGTATCGATGGCGATACCAGCATGACCCCGCGTATGACCGGCAAGCGGGATCAGGAGAATCTCAGGCGGCAATCCGTCGAGGTCGCGTACTGCCTCAAAGCCGAACCAAGGTTCGCCTCCCGCCGAGTAGAATTTCCATTGCTTCACCTCGTCCCACTGTTCTTTCCGATACCGCCCTTTTGCGATCGCGCCATGTCGGTCTTGAGCCGCCTCAATCTCGCTTTGCATGACATGCACCGTCGCTTCCGGGAAATCTTCCAAACCACCAGCATGATCGAAATCGAGGTGGGTAAGCACAATATGGCGCACGTCGCGGGGAGAAAATCCCAGCCGCTCAATTTGAGCGATCGCTGTATATTTTCGCTCGAACTGGATGTTATTAAAGTGGATGAAGAAAGGGCTAAGCCGCGAGTAAGGAGACTTGACATCTTTTTCGCCAAAGCCGGTATCAATTAGAACCAGCCCCCGTTCAGTCTCGATCAGCAAGCAATGGCAGACAAGATGAGCCGTTAGTTTGCGACTGAAGCCATCGAACAGCGCCCCGCCAATCGGACACATACAACCGCAATTGAGATGATGAATATGCATAAATTTTCGGTAATATTGCTGACTGGGCGATCGCCGAGAGTTATTGCAGCTATGCGATCGCGTCTGGTTCATAACTGAGGATTACTTATCAAACAGGACGATTTGCACAAAACCGCGTACCAAACTGCTCATAACCGTTTAAACTCCTGTGTAACTGCTCCATGCTAAGGAAGCTGCCGTGGCATTGCGTCTTTCCACAGAAGTATTGCTTTGGCGCGATTAATGTTACTGCGATCGCAATCCCATCTTAGAAACCGGATTTCTGCTGCAATCTAGAGTTACATCAACAATTTTTCACACAAACCCGCAATATGAGCCTAACCGTCAACTGTCCACTGTCCACTGTCCACTGTCCACTGTCAACTGTCCACTGTCCACTGTCCACTGTTTAATTTCTGCTTTTTAAAATTAACTCTGATAAAATCCCAGCAATATTCCAAGCATCATCCGCACCGCGATGGTGAGTTCCTTCGAGTGGCATATCGAGTAATTCTAACGCTTCATCCATGCCAACTTCATGAGGCAAGGCATGGATAACGGCAAACAAATTTTTAACATTTATATGACTGACGCCGAAGGGATAGTTTACTTTTTGAGATTGGCATTGCCTTTCAAATTGACGCCTGTCATAATCGCCATAGCTTGCCCATACTCGATCTTTAGAAAAATATTGCTGTCTCAGAATAGAACAAGCTGCGCTAAAGCTAATTCCTCCATCAACTTGTTCTTGAGTTAAAGTGGTTAATTTAGTGCAGAATTTACTAACTTTTGACCGTTCTGGTTTGACTAAAATACTTCTTTTTTCTAATCTTTCTCCCGCAGCAATATCTAAAGTGCAGATGCCGATTTCGATAATTTCATTTTCCTCGCCAGTCGGCGGAGAACCTTCCCAGCAAGTAGCTTCGATATCAATAACCAGGATTTGATCGAGTTTCTTAGCCAAGGTAAATTCATCCTTTCATTTCTTTCACTTTTTCCCGAAATTCCAAAGCTGCTTCTAGAGGATTGGGTACAACTGCATATTGTGCTAACAAGTTCATATCCAAATTTGGCAACACCTCGCTGCGGTCAATTTTTTCATAACTTTCATTCCGCAGGGCATAAATTTCAAACTTATTTTTCTTAAAAAACCAAACTTCTCTTACTCCCAAACGTTTGTAAACTTCTAACTTATCAAGTCCACCACTACTTACAACTACTTCAATCGCAATATCAGGAACCTCTTTATCTTCTCCGATGCAGTAAGATTCATCAGGTTCTGTACCTCCTCTTTTTTCTTCTTTGCGAAAGGTTGTAGAACCCAAAGGAAAGTAAGGAATGCGCTTTTCTTGACAGTAAATTTCCACTAAAGAACCAATATTACTTTTATTGCGTTCGTGACGCCGACTGGGTGACACAAGTTCTATTACTCCATCTAAATAAGTGACGCGATACCGGAGACTATCTCCCAATTCATCCAGTAAGCTTTCGTATCCTTCCCAACTAACACCGCTGACGATCTGCCTTTCTTCAGGATCTTCAGCTTGTAAACGTTCCGATAAATCTTGAAGCAATACCATATAAGCTGCCAATACACAATTTCTGCTAGATCGATTCTAGCTTTAGAAACCCGGTTTCTTTAAGAAACCGGGTTTCTTATGCACTACTTAAATAATGCTCTCAGTCCCTCATTTCTCCGCAAGGCTACCTTTGTCCGCTGGCGCATTTCCGCGCGTTCTATAATCCGATTCAGCAACTCAGTATAAAGTAACGGCGGTTCTGATTTCACCCACAAATAAAACGACAAAGACCCAGGCAGCGTATTAATCTCGTTCAAATAAATTTGAGCCGTAGTGGAATCAATAATAAAATCAATTCGCGCCACGCCAGAACAACCGAGAACTTTAAATGCTTTCACCGCATATTCAATCGCCGCCTGCTTTAATTCCACGTTCAAATCTTTTGGATCGATTACCCGCGTTAAACTCGCCATCCCCTGAGATTCGCCTGCTTGTTTGTTGCCTTCGCCTCTCAAATATTTATCTTCATAAGTCAATACTCCAGAGGTTGATACGGGCATTTCTACCACCGATGCAACGGGTTCATCATCCTCTAAAACCGCTACATTGATTTCCAAAATATCTTTGACGCAGGGTTCTACAATTGCCTGGGAATCGTATCGGAAAGTATTCACTAACGCCGCATTTAAACCGGCGATATCGCTGGCGACAGAAATACCAATACTCGACCCTAAATTGCAGGGTTTGATGAATAGGGGAAATTGTTCTAAACCAGGGGTGGATAATATGCGATCGCGCACCAAAGTTAAACTCTTTCTCGCTTCATCTCGATGCACTACCGTCGCCGGTAAAACAGGTATTCCATGCGCCGCTAAATGGGTTTTACACTGATATTTATTCATCCCCAAAGCCGCAGAAAGCACGCCGCACCCGGTATAAGCTACATCTGCCATTTCCATCAATCCTTGGATGCAGCCATCTTCCCCATAAGTGCCGTGAAATGCCAGAAAATAAATATCAACCGGAATCACTTCGCCGTGTTTTTTTGGCTGCAATACTGTTAAGCCACCAATCCGAGGTACGGGTAAAAGCGTCACTTCTTGAACTTGGGAAAGGGAAGCGGGTAATTTTTTGTAGAACTCTTTATTTAACAGCGCCTCCCCCGTATACCACCTGCCAGATTGGGCGATGTAGACGGGAATGGGACGATATCGTTCTACATCCAGAACGTTGATCAATTGCAATGCAGTAATGACGGATATTTCATGTTCCACCGATCTGCCGCCGAATAATACTGCTAAATTTTTGATCTGTTCTTTCATCCTGTTTTCCCTCTTCCCATCTAAAGTCTTTGATTAGAATCTCACCGCAGCTTCGTAAAGATCCGGCAGATCGTTTTCAATCAGAACTACATCGCCTTGCTTACGGTTTTCCTTGAGATAAGATAAGGCACTATCTCGATTTTCAAACTGTAGCAGTTGTTCTTCTTTTATCCCACCTTGGCGCAATCCTTCAACTAGCGCTTTGCGGTTTGTATCGCCAACAACGGCAACTAAGTCGCAAACTCCGGCGGCTTCTTTGGCTATTTTGCTGTTTTCTTCGTTTTGTAGTTCTCCTAGTTCAATCATTCCGGGAGTAACTAAGATTTTGCGTCCGCCTGGAATCGCTTCTAAAACCTCTAAAGCGGCTTTAAAACCCGTGGGATTCGAGTTATAAGAATCATCCAGTAACACTCCATCACCTTGTTTCACCAAGTTTAAGCGGTGTTTTTCCGGTTCCAGGTTGTAAATTGCTGCCAAAATGTACTCTGGGTCATATCCCAAGGCGCAAGCCATCGTAAAGGCGGCTAAAATATTCGACAGCATCGGTTTACCCAACATTTTGGTAAACCCTTTGTATTCTTTTCCTTCCCAATGAATTGTAAAGTGAGTTCCGGATTCGGAAGGTTGAATATCGGTCATCCAGCAATCTAAATGGCCTTTGTCTAATTCCAGACCATACACTAACGTGATGCGCTTTTTAAATTCGCCCCAAACTCTTCTAGCGCCTTCGTTATCTCCGTTACAAACTAAGATGCCATCTTGGGGTACGGCTTGGGGTAGTTCGGTTTTGGATAAATAAATATTTTCCAAACTGCCAAACCGATCTAAATGCATCAATCCCACGGCGGTAATAATTCCGGCTTTGGGTGGGGTTAAATTGCACAGTCGGGTTACCGAACCGCGTTTATAAGCTGCCATTTCAATTACGGCATAATGATGTTCTGGCACCAATCTTTCCCGAATTTCGCGGGTAATTCCCATCGGCGTGTTGATGCTTCCAGGAGGCCAAAACGTCGGTTCAACGCATTCTAGAATTTTCGCCAAAATTGATTTGGTGCTGGTTTTTCCGTAGCTACCGCTGATGCCGATGACGTAAGGATCGACTTTTCCTAAAATAGTTTTAGCTTCTTGCATAAAACCATCTTGGATGCGTTTTTCCCCAGGCCATAAAATACCGTTGCCTGCTATTAACCAGGCAAATGTTGTCTGGAAAAAGATGATTTGTACTAACCAAAACCAACCTACGGCGACTGGTGTGGCGTTGTGGAAGAATCCAGCAGCAACTAAAAGAATTGCTATGGTGTAAATCACCAGCGCTACCCGATATATCCGCGTTACCCTTTGGGTCATTTTCAGCGTCAATTTGCCTACTTTGCAAGGATCTTCTTCTCTGAAGGCGATGATTCCCAATATCGCCGCGGCAACGATACTGATAGGCAAGGCAAGGGGTAGGTTTAATTCGGCAACTCCCAAAGTCGCCAACCCTGCTGTAATGGCTACAACAGTTCCCCTAGAATCGAAGGCGCGTTTTTCTAGCCACCAGCGGGTAAACCGATCCGGATAATATTCTTCTTGCTGGAAATAACGCATGTATCGCAACGAACGGCGCACGAAAAACAAGATGCTGCCGGTTGCGATCGCAATTATCGATAGCTTGTCCAAATCAAACATGGCTTACTTGCTTTTGAACTGATGAATCTGTTTCCGTAATTTCTCGCAGAAACTGTTTGACATAATACGCACAAAGGTGCGATCCTTCGCCGCGAAATAGAAAATGATCTCGCCCCGCTAGGGGAATTAATTTGCTGTTGGGGATTATTTGCTTATACCTGTGTCCCATTTCTATCGGCGTTTCCGTATCCGATTCGCCCCAAATTAATAGCGTCGGTTTTTCGATGCGCGATGCTTCTTCTGTCAGATCTTCGTTGACGGTTTTAACTAAAGTACCGCGCAAAATTCCCGCGTTTTTGTAGTCCCGCGAACCAAAGCGATCGCTGTGCCACTCTTTCAACCGTTCTCCGTATACTGGTATCAGTCCGAACACTTGCCGCAGCGTTCTGATGTATTTACTTCTCATCTGCTGGGAGAAATTCCGCTGCCGTTGCAGTCCTCCAGAATTGATTAAAACCAAACTTCTTACCCGAACAGGATATCGACTTGCTAACCGGATGGATACTCTACCACCAAATGAATGTCCTAGCAAGTCTACCTGCGCCAATCCCTGCTCATCCATATACTGGAGAATCCTTTCTGCATACTGGATAGTATCCCAATCTTGGGGCGGCGGGGCAGATTTACCAAAGCCGGGAAGATCGATCAGGTGAACCTCTGCCTCTCTTGCCAGCAATTCTCCCAGCGGTTGTAAGGATTCTAGCGTTTGTCCCCAACCGTGAAGCAATAAAATTGGATTTCCCGTTGAGCCAAACTTAATAACGTTTAAAGATTCTTTATCCATCCTCTAAATCCTTCTGATGGTAGATGCCTGGGGCGACCTACCAAGGTAAAGTAAGCGATTTTCCCCGCGTGCGATAGTTGGGGGTCGCTCGTAACTTAACAGAATCTTTAAGGAAAATCTAGACTTTTTGTTGGGATCTTCACGAAGCCTCAACACACGAACGCCTGCTGCTTGTGTAATTCTGGAAGTACAGAGCCGCATATTGTGACAAGCAATACAGGGGGTTCTGCCCATCAAAGACTAGAGTTGAACGAGGAAACCTTGATGCAACCTAGTAAGTCAATTGATCTCATTAGAGATATTAGATGAGGCCGGATCAACTGCATAGCGTTACAGTGATACCAATCACAGGTTTCTGCTATAGTGTCGAGTTAGGGTGAATCAGATGTCCAAGTTGAAGATAGTGGGGACATTTTGCATTAATTCGCAGGAGCTGGCTGAGTATTTTAAATCAGCCTCGATCTATCAAGCAGTGGTTAATGCGATCGCAGGGTGCAATCAGATTAATTTAGGTGCGTTTGCCAGCCGATTTATTATTCAATCGGAATAATTTTGCTTACTCAAGCCCGCTCAAACCCAACTTTATAAAGTGATAACAGGATATGGCGCAAGTAAGTTCTTTGGTAGCGCAAGAACATACGCCCAGGTAAGGAAGAGGGAACAAAAGTGATTGCCTGGAAAGATACCTACATGCGGCAAAGCCGCCCGGAAGAACAAAAGCTGTACAAACACCTGCTCCATTGCGTGCAGGTGGAATCTCCACCTCAGCTAATTGAGCGCTTTCGCAGCTTGTTCGTTGATGGAGTAAGCTATCCCAATGCCGAAATTTTGGCGGCACTAGACGAGATTGCTGACTCTAAACTAGCCGAGCAGGAATTTAAATATGTCCTGAATCGCTGCTGCCATATTCTGATCAACCGCTGGCAAATGCAACCTCACATGACTGCTGCTATTCCCGAATTGGTGGCTTTGTTTGAAAGCCGCCCTGCGGGTATGGGGATCTATTCTCCTCGTTATCGCTCCATCAGGCGCTTGCACGAACTGTTAAAGCTTTTCACCGAGAGCGAGCAATATTTAACCCTCCGACGTTTATCCCAGGTAATTGCCGATCGGACAACGGAAGGTAGTGCGGATGGCAAATCTCATTTAGGCATGTTAATTCGTCGCTATCCCTACTTGTACGAGCATTGTCTTTTAAGCGAAGACAGTACCTACGAGCATCAACAAGCGATTCGGCACATGCAAGCTGAGGCGCAGCGGCAATTTGAAGTCGATCTCAATCAGTACGTCACTTATCAGATCCGGCAAAGTCAGCAGCGAGTGCCAACTAATGGAGCGGGAGCCAAACCATCGATCGCGCCGGTGAAAAATCCCACCTTGTTGAGCGATCGCGAACTTTTCTCTGGCATTAAACAATATAGTGGCAAGGTGGAAGGCTCCTACACTTACCGGGATCTCGCCCAAACTTTCCTGACTCACAGCAGCCATACGCCCTCTTTCCGCACGTTTAAGGGCGAACTCTATTCCTACCTCGTTTCCTCTATCGATCCAGCCTACGGCAAGCGTCAGTTTAACAATCGCCTCTATAACCACCTGCAAAACATCCTGCCCCACAATGATTCCCAACCATTTAACGAATTTTTGCTGCTGAGAACTTGCAGCCATTTGTTGAACTTCTTGGTGGTAGACAGCCGCCAGCAGCCTCAACACTTCGTGTTTATTGACCTCATTTCCAACACCGGCATTAATTTTACAATTGGTCTTTTACTCAAAATTGTGCTAATTTGCCGCAAAGTCAAACCCTACCTAGAAAAGCGTTTTTCGATTTTGTTTAACCACTACGAGGGGTGCGGCACCGATGGCGTGATCTGGCTGATCCAAGCCCTAGAAAACTTAAATGTTGCTCTCAGCATCCATTTTGGTGCGGTAGACTTGTCCTACCTCAAGCAACTCAGGCAGGTGTAACTCTCAAGACTAACACAGTCGCCACGCCGATCCCAACCCCAGAGGCTAAAACCTTTTGACAGGTTGAATAAGTCGTCAAAATTTTGGCTATAATTCTTCAAAGTTGTCTAAAGTCAGCAAAAACTGAAGCGTCCACAGGAGAATCTGGACAACTTTTGATTTGACTAGGATGGTTTACCTCCCAATCAACCCCTGTGGCGATCTAGTACGTGCGGCAAGCGCGGAATTTACGCCTGTGGACAAGAAGGAGCCGACTCTCTTGGTTGAAACAGGAAGCAAACGTCAAATTAAGCGGAATACTTGATTTGAGTAAGTTTTGTCTTGCATAAAACAGCAGCCGACTTTCTTGGTAGAAGCAGCAAGGGCAAGTCTTTTGTAACGGTAGCTTCCAGCGCCCCATAGAATGGGGTCAGGGCTTAACTAATTTGTCGTAGAGCGGAGTAGCAAGAATGACCCAAGTGGTTTTAGGTGAAAATGAAGGGCTTGAATCAGCATTGCGTCGATTTAAGCGTCAAGTCTCAAGAGCCGGGATTTTGGCTGATGTCAAAAATCATCGGCACTTTGAAACCCCGCTGGAGAAACGCAAGCGTAAAGCCACTGCCGCTAGACGCAAAAAACGTATGCGCTAGGGCGTGGCTCAATTTTGCTAGTCGGTAATAGCTAATCGATTTAAATTTTGACTTTAGGGACGAAGCACGAGCTTAAAGAGCTTAAAGATTTTTCAGCTCGATCGAGAATTATATTCGATCTCATGCTTCGCCCCTAATACCTACTTTGGGAGCAACTGTCTTTGGAACTGTGCGGTTGTTGTAAAGGCTCATGGCTTTTTCCACGCCTTGCTTGAGGCTCACTTCCACTGCTTCCACCACCAGTTGCAGGATTTCTGCCATCATCTCGGTTTCCCCGGCGTTAAAACGTCCGAGAACGAAGGAAACGGTGTCTTTATCGTTTTTGGTGTCTGGGGTTTGAGGTTTGCCAATGCCGATCCGCAATCTGGGGAAGTTTTGCGTTCCTAAGTGAGCGATCGCTGACTTCATCCCATTATGTCCCCCCGCCGACCCCGATAACCGCAGTCGCATCTTCCCCAAGGGCAAATCCATATCATCGTAAATCGCCAACACAGACTCTGGTGGCAATTTATACCAATCTATCGCCGCGCGCATCGCTTGCCCCGAAAGATTCATATAGGTAAGTGGCTTAAGTAAGCGTATTTTTTTTGACCCAGAACCCAGCCCTTCCCCGAATAAACCCTGAAACTTGCGATTTTCCGATAAAGAAATTTGCCACCGATGTGCCAAGGCATCAACCGCAGCAAAGCCAACGTTGTGCCGCGTTTGCTCGTATTTAGAGCCAGGATTTCCCAAACCAACAATTAACTGGGGAATCACCAAAGCAGGGGCGGTATCTGCCGATTTCATACATTTTCCTTCAGGACTAGCCGTTATTCTCTGCTTTATTGGCGGTAACTTCCGCAGATTTCACCGGAGTAGGGTTTTTGACGGCTTGCTCTAACTGCTGAGCTTCCCGCTTAAACTCATTCTCAAACTCGCTAGACGCTTGCTGAAATCCGCGAATTGCCTTACCCAAACTGCGACCAATTTCCGGCAACTTCTTCGGGCCAAAAATTAACAGCGCTAATACTAAAATTACTGCCATCTCCGGCAGGCCAATGCCAAAAATATTCACGTAAACCTCCTAAGTTTAGAAGCCCTGTCGCTTCAGCGCAGGGAGGAAAAACCAGCAAGCGGCTAAAGCCGCCGTCAATCTTTCAGGATCTGCACGATTTCTAGTGTAGAATAATACGTAATCACATGTGAGGTTTTTTGATTCGTGGAACAAGTGCTGACCATAGTTTGCAAGCTTCGACCAAGCGTCGAGCAGGCATCGCAAATTGATGCTTTGTTGCAAGCGTTTGCGGATGGTTGCAACTATGCCAATCAGATTGTTAAAGCTGGTGTTACCAGCAAAAGCACGATTCAGAGTCAGGTCTATCAAGACTTGAGAAATAAGTTTCAACTGAGCGCAAACCAAGCTGTAAGAGTCTGTGCAAGAGTTGGGGTCAATCGAAAAACCGCAAAGCAAAAGAACAAACCTGTCAAGGCTTTTAAGCCAACATCGGCGGATTACGATGCCCGAATCTTCTCCTTTCGGGAAAAAGATTGGACGGTAAGCCTGACACTGATTAATTGCCGGGAACATATCAAGATTGATGCGGGCAACTATCAGAGAAGCAAACTGAAAGGGCGTAAACCGACTTCGGCTCAACTGTGTAAGCATCGTGACGGGCAGTACTACATCCATATCCAACTCAAAGACGAAACGCCCAATCCAATTAAATCGGACAAGGTTATCGGGGTTGATTTTGGGCGTAGAGATATTGCCGTGACTTCTGACGGCGAGAAGTGGGACGGAAAGCCCATTCAAAAAGTCAGAGATCGATATTCCAAGGTCAGAGCATCGCTGCAAGCGAAAGTCTCGAAAGGCACAAGAACCACGCGCCGCAGGGTGCGGAACATCTTGAAACGGCTGTCGGGAAGAGAGCAGCGCTACCAAACTTGGTTGAACCACAACATTAGTAAGCGTGTCATCGAAACTGCCAAGTCTCAAAGCGCAGTTGTTGCGATTGAGAATTTGACCGGGATTCGAGACAGAACCAATCAGCAACCGCGCAACAAGACAGAGCGTCGTCGCTCGAATAGTTGGGCATTCTTCCAGCTTCGGTCTTTCCTTGAATACAAAGGACTCAAGGAAGGTGTCGAAGTGATTGCAATTAACCCTGCCTACACAAGCCAAACTTGTCACGTCTGCAACCATATTGGGTTGAGAAGTGACAAGCGGTTTAGGTGTAGTAACTGCGGTTGGCATGGCGACGCTGACTTGAATGGGGCAATCAATATTTCTAAACTTGGGGCAGTGTTTGTAAGCCTGCCTGGAGGCTCGAATCTAAGCTGTTCGTTGAGCCGCGATGATTCAGGGCTACTAAAAGATCTCAGGATTGAACTCGGTGGCGAAAGCCCCCGTGCTTCAGCCGGGGGTTAGCTTACGCCCAGAGGACAGAGTCCCCAGCTCCCCTCTCCGACAGCCCAAAAAAAACCCGGACTAGCCGGGAAAGGGAAAATCCATCTGCGGCTGGGGCAAGGGTTCGATCTGCCCTAGCGACCAAAGCCGTTCCAGTTTACGGTAAAGTCTTGAAGAATCAGCGAGGAATTGTAGATCTGAAGGATGATCAACAAGAACACCAGGAATAGCACCATGAAAACAGCCATTAAGGGTGTGGTTCCCCAACCAGCGGCAACCTTACCATACTCAGAGTTCAGGGGTCTGAGGACATCACCTAACCAAGTCCGTTGTGCCATAAGTGACCTAAAATGAATCTCTATCGCAATTTTGTAACTTTCCGTAATATTATAGAGGAACAGGACTCATAATTTATCCTTGATATGGAACCCGCAACAGTTCTTAACATTTCGATTTGCGCTATTCTCGTTGGCATTACTGGTTTTACGATTTATACAGCGTTTGGCCCACCAGCAAAGGAACTGCGCGATCCGTTTGAAGATCACGAAGATTAAAGTGCTTTCTCATTTTTTTCTTACCTGCACGCAAAGGGTATAGCCTCCGGCTATACCCTTTATTTTGTCAAGCTTTTTGCCGTGACTTGAACTGACGAACCTAGCCTTAGAGTGGAGTAATGCTAGCGATCTTACCGCCCTGACGCTGCACTCTTTGCATATGAGGGGTCAGCTCTTCGTAGGGAATAATGACGGCTTTGTTAACCCGGCGCACTTTAGGATAGCCAGGTTTGCTAATTGCTGCAACTTCAACCCGGAAGAGGCGACCTGATCCGAAAGCTTTTGAGCCACCAAACGCACTGAAGGAAGCATCGCCTTTCATCGCTCCTTGGAAAGCAAAGCCTTCTGCACCACCAGAAGGAGGCACTACTGTAGAAGCCGTATTACGAGCTAAATCCTTGACCAATCGAGGAGCTTTCCCAGTCAACTGGGCGCGATCGCTGTTGGCATAGCCGCGATACAGTTGTAGCAGACGGGGGAATCCTACCGCTCTCTGACCTACACCTGTGGTTTCCAAGTCTCGGTAGTAAGGCACGATGTTTTCACCAAAGCTTGCTTGATACTCTGGTGAGTTGATGTAGGAATCAATATCTGCATCATACCCTTTGGATTGATACAGATTCATATGCTCTGTAATTTCCGACTGGTCATAGGGCGCGCGCCCTAAGAGGTGCTTAAAGTTATGCTCAATCGTCCGGCTTTGGAAATTGTTGTGGAAGAACTTCTGCTTGTACAGATCCGATTTAGCGACTTGACGCACAAATTCTTGCACCGTAATCTTGCGATCGCGCAGCAAAGATTCAGGAATTACCAGCCGTTCGGATTTGAGCAGATGGGGATTGCCCAATACCTGCTGATAAACAGCCAGAATCACCGCTTCAATATCTCCCTGAGTCGCATTGGGACGCAGTTCTATCGGACTGGCATCAATAAACGGCGACGTTCCCAGCCTAGATGCTGCTGTTGTTATAGCCACCTAAAATCCTCCTTCAATATTGTTAATGGAATCGATAAAAATGGGTAGATTTGAGCGATAGAGAACGCAAGTTGGTAATTGGTAATTGGTAATTGGTAATTGGATTCGTAGTGAGTCGGATCTTGGCAATTACCCATTACCGATTACCGATTACCAGTTTGCTTGGATTTAACTAGCAACTTACGTTAAAGAGTAACCCGTTATCGGTAATAACTTGTTAGTATTACCGATTGCAGATTACCCTTAATCTCCTACAAATCTAGACAGAGGTAACACTTATTACTTTACGACCGGCACGATTTAACTGTTGCAGCTTATTCGTTAGTTGATCGTAGGAAACAAGTATTTCAGTCGTACACTGGCGCACTACAGGTGCATTCGGGGATGCTGATTGTAACACGCGCAGTCGGTAGACATCTCCACGAGCGCCACCTACACCACCAGAGAGCGCGCTGGCAGTAGGGGCAGAGATTGGGGTGGCTAAATTTCTGGCTACTTCCCAGGTTAAGCGGGGTTGTTTTTGCCCTTGTGCGCGATCGCTGTTAGCATAGCCACGATAAAGGTGTAACGAACGGCTAAAACCGATCGCTCTTTGTCCGGGGCGATTGAGTTGAAAATCTCGATAATAGGGAACAATGTTATCCCCAAAACTGGTGTCATATTCTACTGAGCTGAGGTAAGAGTCAATCTCAGCTTCGTACCCCTTGGAGATGAACAGATCTAAATGGTAGGAAATCTCCGTTTGATCGTAAGGCGCTCGTCCCAGCAGGTGCTTATAATTCAACTCGATAAAGCGCACGTGGAAGTTGGGGTACAAAAACTTCTGGCGATATAGTTCTGACTGTGCGATCGCTCGGACAAACTCTCGCACCGAGATCAATCCCCGCACCAAAAGTGATTCAGAACTCACCAAGCGATCGCTCTGCATCAGGTACTCATTGCCTAACACCTGCCGATAGGCTGCCGATATTACAGCTTTGACATCATCTTGGCTCCAATTGGGGCGCAACTCAACTGGTTGTGTTTCTTCAAAGGGTTTAATCCCCAATCTTCCTGCTTCTTGTAAGCCAGCCATATTTGTTTTCCTCACTAAATCGATCGGTAAACAAGTTTTTTCTCGGATTTTTAAAGTGCTGATAAAAGTTGCCCGGAATGATAAACAGACCTATCTTTCCTATAAATCTGCTTATCTTTCCGGGCAAAGTATGCAACTACAGCGCGTTGATGATGTAGTCGATGTAAGAGTTGAGTTCAAGTCCAGGGTCACCAGTTATACCGTGGTTAGCTTTGATGTACTTGAGTGCTTCTGCATACCAACTGGGAACCAATTCAAAGCTGCTGTGCATTTCAGCCAAACCTGCCAATAAATATTCATCAGCAGGGCCAGTACCGCCTGCAATCAAGCAGTATTGAATCATCCGAATATAATAGCCGATGTCGCGCAAGCATTTGGCTTTACCGCGTGCATCAGAGGCATAGTTATTGCCTTGCATTGTGGTGGTGTAGGGGAATTTTTGGTAAACCGCATTCGCAGCACCTTCAGCCAACTGTGCAGCTTTATTACCCAAAGCTTTTGCAGCTTCTAGGTCGGCGGTAGCTAAACGCAGACGACCAAATGCAACTTGAAGTTCGACGTTGCCTAAGTAACGACCTTGAGAATCAGCTGCTGCAACTGCTTCAGTTAATTGTGTTTTCATCGGAAATGATATCTCCCTATTGTTTGAAAAAGTTTTAACTTGACAAAGCTTTAGCTAAAAAGTAGCTCTAGCTGGAACGTATTTTTGGCAAGATTAAAGACACTGGAAACTTCTGTCTTCAGCTTGCTTGCGAACCTACAAATTCTTAGCTAACCGCAGCAGCAGCGCGATCGAAGTAGCTGGCTAATTCAGCCATCAAAGCGCTACAGTCACCAGGAGTAATACCATTTCTATCATTGGCGATCGCAATCGCAGCTTCCTTCATTTTCATAACGCTGGTTGCCATCGAAGAGGTAGGAACGCCCAACGCCAAATAGGTTTCACGCAGGCCATTCAAGCAGCGATCGTCTAAAACGCTAGCATCTCCCAGGAATACTGCATAGGTGACATAACGCAGGATAATATCCATGTCACGCAAACAAGCAGAAACCCGACGGTTGGTGTAAGCATTTCCGCCAGGAGCAATCAACTGGGGTTGTTCTTCAAACAATGCACGCGCTGCATTGGTGACGATCGTGGAAGCGTTACTGGTAATCCGGTTGACAACATCGGCGCGCTTTGCACCATCCTTAACTACAGCCAAAAGAGCATCAATTTGAGCATTGCCTACTAACTGACCTTGATTATCGGCCTGAGAAACAACCTTGGTAAAGGCGTCTAACATCGATCGAATCTCCTAAATCTGAGTGATTGAGTAAACTTTTGTTTCAAAACTGAGAGTTTAAGTTCCTCAAGTTCTGTTTATACAATGCATTCGCAATCATTTATGTGAAAAATTATTAAGGGCGGCTCTACTGGGATGCGATCGCCATTTCAAGCTGGATTGAGCCATTTTGTCAGGCTTCAAGGTTAAGCTGTGTAACGTTTTATCTAAGGAGTGGAGATTCAAGATCCCTCCCCTTTATATAATCGGGACACTTGAAATTAGTGTTTTGTAGGATTGGGAGTTTTTGTCAACGTGGCTATTCCCCTGTTAGCTTATGCTCCTTCTTGTCCCAACCAGCGTGTAGATGCGCTGGGCGCTAGGGATGACGAAGCGATCGTATGGTCAAGTGACGATCAGTTTTCCCCGTCAGATATGGGAAATCTGATTAATGCAGCCTATCGCCAGATCTTTTTCCATGCCTTTAAGTGGGATCGGGAAATTGTTCTGGAATCTCAACTTCGCAACCGGCAGATTACGGTGCGTGACTTCATCCGTGGTTTGCTGCTATCAAATACCTTCATTGACAGCTTCTACAACAAAAACAGTAACTATCGCTTTGTTGAACACTGCGTTGAAAAGGTTTTGGGACGCCGAGTTTACAGTAATGCTGAGAAGATTGCTTGGTCAGCAGTGGTGATGACCAAGGGGGTAAAAGGGTTTATTGATCAACTCCTCAACAGCGATGAATACATCGAAAATTTTGGTGAAAATACCGTTCCCTATCACCGCCGTCGGATTCTGCCCAGTCGTGCTACTGGTGAAACTCCCTTTAATATTACCTCTCCTCGGTACGATGCCTATTACCGCGATAAATTAGGCTTTCCCCAACCGATCTGGCAAGAGGTTGTCCGCAATTTCCGTTCTTACGACAGACAAGCAAAGACTGGCGATCCCAGCTTCTTTCTCAACATGGCAAAAAGCATCAGCCCCAAAGCCGGTAAGCCAAATAACACTTCTATCTACGACATTGATATTGACAAGGCAGTCCCGTATCGCAGTCGTTAACTGACCAGCCAGTAAAATACAGGTCAAAATTGGTGGCGATCGCACTTACGTCAGTATAAGCGATCGCCACCAATTATTTATAGGGGAATGCTTTGAGTAAAGTAATTTGCCTCCTGGGGTCAACTTGGGATTTAGGGAGCGATCGCTTTTCTCTTTTCGGGTGTATGTAGGGTCAGACCCCTCATAAATATCCCATTAAAATATTTAATTCTTTATCATATATATACCAGAGATGGCAACGCCACAAAGAGCTACTTTACTCATATAAGTTTATCCTTAATTATTTAATTTATATAGAAATAAGCCTATTATTTTTGTTGGCAAACATATAATTATATCAGTTTCTTTCACTCCTTCAAAGATTAGGGTTTTTTTTGTCTTAATTTGTTACTGTTTTTGATTTTAGCACTTGCAATACATGATGCATGATTGCGATTTAATACTCAAGATATACTTTGATAACAAAATATAAATCTAGAACCAAAACGCTAGGAGCTTAAGAAAATAAGGAATAAAATTCACTTGGCAGCCAAAATTGAAGAATTTGGTCGCAATTGCACAAAAAGGAGAGAGAAGCGGATGGAAAACTTAGCTTATCTACACTGTGCTTCGGCTTATGATGAAGCTCCCCCGATCGAATTGGTTCCGGGGGAAGATCTCGAACCATTATTTAACGACCTGAATTGGAACAAATTTTCTAGCAAAGCCTTGGTGGCTTTGATGCCTTTTGCTGTGGTTATGGGTCTGTTAGTAACTCCTCAACAGGCACAGGCAGGTTACCACTGCGGACATACTGTGGCAGTTTCGTGCAAATACAAAACTGTTAAGTACCACAAGAAGGTGGTGTATAAGGCAAAATACATCCCGGTAGTCCATAGGAAAGTGGTGTATAAGCCTAAATACATCACGGTAGTCCGTCGGAAGGTAATACCCGCTTACAAATATGTGAAGGTAGTCCATCCGGTGGTAATTCACAAAGCAAAACTGGTTAAAAAATTCCGCCCCATCGTCATCCACAAGCCGAAGTATTACGCTTACAAAACGGTAAGCTATAAAGGCTGTTGCAAGCATGTAGTGATTCACAAGTCGAAGTGCTATCGCAAGAAGGTAATCTATAAACCTGTGTATCGCTACAAACACTACTCGAAGGTAGTTTACAAGAAGAAATTCATCAAGGTGTACCATCCGAAAGTGGTTCACAAGGTGAAACACGTCAAAGTATTTCATCCCATTGCCATCCACAAGGTGAAATACGTTAAAGTTGTGCATCCGGTAGTTTCCTACAAACGGAAGTATCACTATTACAAGGTGGTACATCGGCCTTCGCGTTGCAAACACTTTGGAGTAGTCCATCGGCCCAAGTATCACTCGTACCACGATTACGACGTATAGGCGTGGCTAACCTTGGGGGCTGAAGTTGTTCGAGCTGGAGTACAGTTTCCACTTAGAGGAGAAAACTGCTAATCTGAGTCAGAAATCCACAAAAAGGAGAGAGAGGAATGGAAAACCTCGCCTACCTACATTGTGCTTCAGCTTACGACGAGGCTCCCTCAATAGAGTCAACGCCTGCCGAAGACGCCCAGCCCTTATTTAACGGGCTGAACTGGAAGCAACTTTCAGGTAAAGTCTGTCTTGCCTTGTTGCCCGTTGCCATTGTTTTGGGTATGGTAGTTATCCCAGAACAGGCACAGGCAGGAGGTTGCTATACCTATAGCTACAGACCTTGCAAGGTTCGCCATCGGACGATACGCAAGCCAAAGTATTATGTCAAGCATTACCCAGTGGTAATTCGTCGGCCTGTTTATCGCTACAAATATTACCCGGTGTATAAACATTACCCGGTGGTGATTCACAGACCGAAATTTGTCCCCGTTACCTATCCCGTTATCGTGCCGAGGCCGAGGTATTTTTACAAGGATGTGCCGGTAGCGATACCCAGACCTAAGTGTTTCAGACATCGCGTGGTACATCGTCCCGCCTGTTTTGATGATTGGGATGGGGGCTGTGGCAAATCCTTCGGTTCGGTGGGATTTCACTCTGCGCCTGCGGTTGATTACGACGATGGATTTGCAGTTTACCGAGGTGGGTGCAGCAGTGGCTCTTGTTCGAGTTGAGGTTTTTTAGTTAACCAAAATAGTAGATGTTTTACTCCCGCTCTTGGGCGGGTTTTTTTTGGCATTTAAAGCTGACGATTTGCCAAGGGGAAATTTGGCTGGTTTGAGGGTTGGGGAGGGGAAGATCTCGCTCTAACAAATCTACCATCTGCGCGATCGCTAACCCCCCTTCTCCCTGCAAAGATAACTCGGCTGCTGCTCCATGACACTCATAACACCGCAAAATCCATTGTTCGGCGTTGTCTTCCGACTGCTTCAACGCCATCAAAATTAGATTTTCGGCTCCTAATTCTAAAAAGCATCCTACAGGTGGTAAAGATTTATCCACTGCTTCGCGACTTGGTGGCAGTATTCTTACCTGAAGCGGCTGGTTTAATTCATACCCCCGTCGCACCGTATGGGCAGACTGCCAACTATGGGTGTGAGGATATATAGCATAGGTAAATTCATGATATCCCCGGTCGGCTTCTGGGTCGGGCCAACTGGCACTCCTTAATAGCGTCAAACGCAATTGATTCGGTTTGCTGTCGTAGCCGTATTTGCAATCGTTTAGCAGGCTGACGCCGTAAATTGGTAATTGGTAATTGGTAATTGGTAATTGGTAATTGTCTTGCCGATTATTTATTTCGGTTAAATCTGCCCAACGGAGGGCGGGTACTTCCCATTTTGCTTTGTCTCTCGGTGTTTGAGGTTGAGTTGGGCGACTTATCGCACCGCAGGCGATTTCATAGGTTGCGGATTCGGCTTCTAAGTTTAAGGGAAAAGCTGCTTTTACCATTACGCCCCGTTCTTGCCAGTCTACCGTTGTGGATATTTTTAAGACGGGGGAACCAATTTGCAAGATGTAATCTTGACAAAACTGCGATTGTCCTATCTGTCTGACTACCCGCAGCCGTTGCTCTATTGGCCCATCATCTATCCACTCAATTGATTTTAGTTCGGGTGCGGGTAACGGATGTTGTTCGTAGTTGGGGTCGATGTTCCAGGCATCCCAATATTGACCGCTATCTTTAAATGCTTGCAGTTGATTCCCTCCGGTGGCGGCGAGAATTTCCCGCTGGTGGATTTTGTCGTAGGTGCTGGATAAATTTCCCGTTTCTGGGTCTACTGTTACCCGCAAAAATTCGTTTTCTAAGTGCCAATTTCTGCTTGCAATTTGGTTTTTTTGTGCTATACTATATTCATAATGGGAAAGGTGCGCCCATATAAGCTCTGATTCAGAAGGGAAAACAATCGAATTTGGGTTTTGAGAGTTTTCAGGAGATAACCAGAAGAGGCGATAACCAACAGAGGGGATATCGCGGGCAATAAAGAGAAGTGCCGATGGGTTGGTATTGAGGGTTTGCTTGCTCAACTGGGTGACTAAAGGTTGTCCGTTATAGTCGTAAACTTGCCAAGAAGGTTCGAGGTTGGGTAAATTCGCCTCTGGTGCGGGTAAGGGGATGGCGACGACTTCGGATCTTTGCCAGTTGAGGGGGTTAAATACGAGTATGGGGAGAGCGTTGGGATGTGGGGGAGGGGGTAGAGAGATTTGGGTTGCGATCGCTTCCATTGCCGCGTTTAATATTTTCGATGCGACTTGTGCGACTTCTTGCCAAGCTTGGTTAGCTTCTAGAAAGACTTGAGTAATCGAAGTTCCGGGTAAAATATCGTGGAATTGGTTAAACAGTGCCTTCTTCCAGGCAGCTTCTAATTCAGTTTTGGGATAGGTAGCGCCAGCGGTTAAAGTTGCGAGAGATGCAAACAATTCGGCTTGATAGAGTAAACCTTCACAGCGACGATTCCAACGCTTTTGATCTGCATGGGTAGTATAGCAACCGCGATGGAATTCTAGGTAAAGTTCATCTTGCCAAATTGGGAATTGGTAATTGGGAATTGGTAATTGGGAATTGGATGGATTTTTAGCGCTGGCGGGGGGCGGGTTTAAATCTAAATTAGATGATGAGGTAGATGGTTGGTTTAAGTCGCTGCTGTGTGGGGGCGGGTTTAAATCTAAATTAGATGATGAGGTAGATGGTTGGTTTAAGTCGC
>CAYXCW010000020.1:5702-49614 GCA_964463555.1 uncultured bacterium | reverse complement strand
AAATCTAAATTAGATGATGAGGTAGATGGTTGGTTTAAGTCGCTGCTGTGTGGGGACGGGTTTAAATCTAAATTAGATGATGAGGTAGATGGTTGGTTTAAGTCGCTGCTGTGTGGGGACGGGTTTAAATCTAAATTAGATGATGAGGTAGATGGTTGGTTTAAGTCGCTGCTGTGTGGGGACGGGTTTAAATCTAAATTAGATGATGAGGTAGATGGTTGGTTTAAGTCGCCCCTACATAACTGACTCAAATAATTAGCAGAGGTGGTGAATTGGAGTTGGGGGAAGAAGGGAGATTTTTGCCATCTTTGGGCTATTTCTAGCATATCGCGAGTGGGGCCGCCGCCGTGGTCGCCGACGCCGGGAAGCCAAAGAATATCGGGTAATTTGGTTTTTGTTTGCCAATCAACGGCGTAGGATGTCATTTTAATGGGGTCGATACTTTCACCGATGAGGGCAGACATTAAACTGAATATTTGAGTGCCATCGGGAGATTGCCACCAGAAGGCACCGTAGGGAAATTTAGTAGTATCGTTCCAGGCTAGTTTTTGGGTGACAAAGTATTCAATTCCGCCTTGTTTGAGAAACTGAGGCAAGGTGGCGCAGAAACCGAAAGTATCGGGAACCCAGGCGACGGTACTGATTTGATTAAATTTGGTTTTAACGTAGCGCTGAGCGTAAAGAATTTGGCGAACAATGGATTCGCCGTCGATGAGGTTTAGATCTGGTTCAATCCACATTCCTCCGACAATTTCCCATTTTCCGGATTGGACTTGGTTGTGGATGGCGGCGAATAAATCGGGGCGATGTTCTTCAATCCAAGCGTAGAGGGCGGGGGTGGAATGGCAGAATATTAAATCGGGGAAATCTGCTTGCAGATTTAGAACCGATTCAAAGGTACGTTGGGCAGCTTGCCAAGTTTCTGAAACAGGCCATAACCAAGCCATGTCAAGGTGAGCATGTCCCAGTAAATATATTTTAGATTGAATGCGATCGCCAGTATTTCCTAAACCAGAAAAACCTTCCTTGTCTCCCTTGTCTCCCTTGTCTCCCTTGTCTCCCTTGTCTCCCTTCTCCCACAACTCGGAGAGCGATTTTAAAGATAGGAGATTTTGACGTAGAGTGGTAAGCGATCGCGCAAACAATTCCCCATCATTCAACACGCCCCAATCTATTTGGGAAATAGCTGCTGCCAGGAGAGCGAGGCTGTCTGGATTAAATGCTGTTAAATAGCGCTGCAATACGTCTAACTCATCGGCAATAAAACCTGGTTCGAGGCGGTTGGGATTGGTAGATTCATAAATACAAATAGAACGCATCAACGCGCCATCGCAATGACTCGGACTAACTAGGCGCATCGCGACGATAATTTCTTCCCCTGGCGTGACAGATGCGCTCAACAACACCCGCGTGAAATAATCTAATAAATCCCCAGATTGAACCAAAACACCATTGATAAAAATTTGAACATCTTCCGCCCACCAAGTCAAAGCCAGCCGCAAGCATAAATTAGTTAAAGGATATCCTTGTAACGCATAGGGAATCACCAATTGTTGAGCCAGCCATAAAACTTTACCACCTCCAGACCAAGCAATGTGGCCTTTGGGATTAACCTGGACTAACGACCAATGCAAAAAGTTGCTTAGGGTTATCTCCTCAATAGGTAAGTCAGCAGCACAGTATCGCCAGCTTGCTAAAGTATCAACTTGAGTTAACTGGCGCAGTCTGGCGATGGATGGGGAAATTTGGTTGTTGGCAGAAGATGTCACGGGATGGTTCAACTTTTCGGTACAATCAGGTGAGAAATCTTTATTTCAGGATGGGGTGGGAAAATCAACCGCGTCCTTCAGACTAGATATATGCCCACTAAATTCCCAAGTCGCTATCAAAGCAGGTTGTTGCGCTATCTTAACCGGCAGTATATCCGGTGGAGCGATCGCCGCGATCGCGCGATTCGGCACGGGCAAGTCGCTACGACTTGGGGAGCGCAGGTAATACTTTACCCTTTTTTCTTGCTGTTTGAATCAGCCCAACTCGCCGGAAGGCGCTTGCAGCAATTCCTGGGAATCTCTAATTCACCCTCCGCACCCCAACTACCTCCCTCAGATATGCCAGTTAGGCGAGTGCTAGAGGTAGCGGAATCATTTTACCTACCTGCGGCGGCGGCAACCGCAACGAGTTTGACCGAAAATCCCACTCAAAAACCGATAACCTCCCCAAAACCGATTTCTTTCCAGCTAAAAGGAAGGGAAAACCCATCCCCAATTGCTGGCATTGCCACTCAGCAAGAACAGCGCAATTTGGTATTGGTGAACGAAGACAATGAAATCTTGGATATTTTAACTCCAGAACAGCAACAACAACTCAACGAGAAAATTATTCTGGAAGTTGAAAGCTACCTGCACCAAAGCCATGCGATCGAGCCAGTCCAGCCAGAAGAATCTAACATTACTTTACCCCCACCGGAAGCACCAGCCAATATTGGGCCGGGAAAACTATTGCAGAATGCCATCGATTGGGTAAAAAGCGGCCCCGTGGCGACGGTGGTTAACTTATTCCAGGACGAAAGTCAGCAACTGAATCAATTTGAAAATAGACGGCAACAGTTAAAAGCTAAAAGCGAGGAATTAAAACACCGACACGAAGAACTAACCCACAAAATCCATCCCCAGACAGATGAAAGTAAAGGCGATTTAATATCCAGCATGGACAGAGCGATCGCCAACCTAGAAACCGGCAATATCGCCCAGTCAGTCGTCAATAGCACCCAGAAATTCCTACAGCAGGTAAAAACGCGATTGACCAATTCTCAAACAGTGCAAAATCAATCGACAACCGAAGATGAAGATATTTGGTTGACCACAAACCAACTATTTGGCGCCCCCCAAAGCTTGCCAACTTTATCCCAAATACCAGCCCAACAAAACCCAGCTTCACCAATTGCTCTTCCCCCTGCTACACACACCGATATTCGCATCGGCAAGAGCATCCAAAACCTAATTAAACAATACCTCAAACCCCAACAAGCCCTTGCAGTAAGACCTCAACAAAAAACCGATCTAGCGGTGCATCAAAACTCACCCAAAGAAATCGCAAAAACCACCCCCAACATCTCATCCTTACAGACGAATTCTCCCTCTCAAAAATCTGTAGCATCCACCCGCAAACCCACAGCAAATCCAGAAACCGAATGGATAGAAACCCAAGCCAAACCAGTTGGTTACGTCAAGCACCCATTAGAGCAAATCTTAGAATGGTTAGATCGAGCAATGCTGTGGCTAGAAGAACTATTAATCAAAGTTTGGAACTGGTTACAACAACGCATGAAAAATAAAAAATAATGCGTCAAACCTTCTCTTTATCCTCCCTCTCTGCGTCCTCTGCGCCTCTGCGGTTCATTCAAAAAATATGACATATTGCCTTGGTATCATCACAAAATTGGGTTTAGTCATGGCTTCCGACTCTCGCACAAATGCCGGAGTTGACTATGTTTCCAACTACCAAAAACTATTCGATTTTTCGTTACCCGGAGAAAGGGTAATAGTTATCTGTACTGCCGGAAATCTTTCAATTACTCAAAGCGTTATCGCTTGCTTGCAAAAAGCTCTCAAAGCACAAGACACCATCAACCTTCATACCCTACCGACGCTTTACGAAGTCGCCAGTTACGTCGGCAATACAATCAGGCAAATTCAACAAAAAGATGGAAGTTGGCTGCAAAAAGACGGAATTGATTATCAATGTAGCTTCTTAGTGGGCGGTCAAATTAGAGGAGAAGAACCGCAAATTTATCGGATTTACAATCAAGGTAACTTTATTCATGCTACACCAGAAACGCCATTTTTGCAATTAGGTGAAACCAAATACGGCAAGCCAATTTTAGACCGGACGCTGAAGTACGATACACCTTTAGAAGCCGCTGCAAAATGTGCCTTACTATCGATTGATTCTACAATGAAATCTAATATTTCTGTAGGGCCACCGATTAGTATAATCATGTACGAAACCGATACTTTCGTTATCAAACATCAATTGCAATTACCACCCGGCGATCCTTATTTGCTCAAAATTCGTAAACTGTGGGAAGAATCGCTGAGAAAAGCATTTGATAATATGCCCGATGTCGAGTGGAAATATTATTTGGAAAGTTTTACGCAAGCCGCTTCTAGTGAATAGTTGGGTAGAGCGATCGCTTCACCCAAGCACGCTACAGTTATAGGACTTACGTGCCCTGAACCCAGAAACCGGATTTCTTCCTCTATCTCTACTTTTTAAAGCAACGATTTTTCATAGAAACCCGGTTTCTTTTCGTAAGTCCTAAGTTAATCAAATTCCATAATTTTCTTTGGTTTCTGCCAAAAAATCTCGCGCCATTTCTAGGGATTCATTTAATACCACATCGGTTAATTTCATCCCTTTAAAATAGGCGCGCTCAGCAGCTAGCGGGACGAGCAAAACATCACTCCAGGCTTGTTCTTGCCTATGAAAGGCTTGAATTTCTAGCTGGTTGCTGGTTAAATTGGGGGAAATTTTCAACCCTAATGCTTGAATTTCTTCGTGAGAAGGTAGTGCATCAACTAAACCAACATAGTATTCTGCTACACTCATCAATAAATCGTAAATTTCTCTAGAGAGTCGCCGCCCAACAGGCTGTAGTAAATTACAAGCCAACATCGGTAAAATGTGCCAAGTTTCTGCCAGCAAATCTTGTCCCACGCCAGAAATCTCTTGAGGAATGAGCAAATCTACATCGCTCAAAAAATTAGTTTCAGCCGACATCAACATCACGGAAACAACTTGCCATTCTGCTTCCGAGTCTAGTAGCGGATCGGGTTCGTTAACGATCGTGACATAGCGGGGCGGCGACTTGCCATCTAAAAACTTGCACGCCGCCTCTGAGTATACTTGCTGTCGCTCTTGCTTTGAGAACTCTATAGGACTTTGCACCCATCGACTGATTTCCCAGATCTCTCCGGGTTGCGGCGTTGGTGGGTTAAACTCTTGCCTACTCCCAAGTGTGGATTCACCAAAGTTTTTCTCCATAGGTTTTTCGCTCCAGATGAGGATAATTGATAGTTCTGCAACTGGTGCTTGTTTGTATTAACGGATGACGAAATCATCGTATAACCAGTTGTATTGATTATTCCCAATTGACGGGCGGCGAAAAACTCTGGTTTCTCTACCATTTTCTCTGAGAGCGGATTCTGGACGTGGCTCAAAACCGGGTTTCTGGCGAATAGCTAAACTTGAATGCCTAAATTTTTGGTCAAGAAACCCGGTTTTTCCAAGCTGGTGGAGAATCGTGCCAGATCTGAGTCTACCATTTTGTCTGAGAGCGGATTCTGCGCGTTTTCTGCGGCTGAATTTGCGCCAGTTGTTGTTTAACCGCGCCAACTTGCAACAGTCCTAGTATCTGGGCGATGTGGTGGCACAATTCTTTCCAGCGCTTGGAGATGGCGCCTTGAGTGACGCCCAACTCAGCAGCGAGTTGTGCTTGACTCTTGCCTTCAACCCTACCTTGCCACAGTTTGAGATAGCCGCGATCGGGGTAGCGACGATTGAGGAGAGCGATCGCTTCTACAGCTTTTAGCACCAAATCGGCGCGCTCACAAGCATCTAATAAACTAAATTCATCCGCGATCGTTTCCGACAGCGGCACATCGGTTCCGGGGATATTCTGGTCTAAACTTTGACAATGAAATTGCTGTTCGTGACGCACCAAATCGATAATCGCAAACCGAGCCACAGTTGCAGCCCAATGATAATATTCTTCTACTCCTCCAGTGCGGAACTTGCCAGCTTGCGTAGCTTGTAATACTTTCTCATACGCAACTTGTTTTGCATCTTCCCAAGAAACCCTTGTACCTCTGGTTTGCTTGCGGGCAATTCGATCGATAGTTTTAAGTAGGAATTGATCGAAACACAGATGCAGAGAGCCTTGAGGCTGAGACTCTCCTGATTTTCTATTCATAACAACACTTCCCCAATCAGCAGGCGAGATTTGTTAAAAAATTCAGCAGTAAAACTTTACAAAGACGGAAATTAAGGGTCTTTTACGACCAAAGCAAGGTTTTTACAACAGCGCTTCACCCATTTAAGGTATTTTTCGCAAGGGAGATCTTATGCCTGGGATCTATAACAGGACTTTTTCAGTCACTTCCGGAATACTTTGCACTTCTCAATCATTAACAATAACCGAGCTGAGGTCAATGACGCTGCAACCATACCGGGCGGCGGGCGGGAGTAACGCAGATGGTTGTAGGGGCAGGGAACGAGCAAGTTTTAGTGCTTAGTTTAAAGAGATGCGGACGCCTTACCTCTACTGGCGATCGCAAATATTTTGATTCAGTTTCGGAATATTCTGCATCGAGCCTTCGTTATAAATATCAGAGCGAACAAACTCGATGATATGAGGCACTTCATCGCAGTACGCCCTACTGACACACGACTTTGAAACAAAAAGGATAAATTGCTATGTCGTCAGTATTACAACTCCCAGCAGAAATGGAAATCCAAGAGGTTAAAGCGGAACAGGTTATTCAACTTTTAGGCTCAAAAGATGGCCTTTCAACTCAAGAACTGAGCGGCAGTGGTTTTACCTATCGCCATGACTGGGGCGACAGAAAAGGACAGCAAATATTACATCTCAACTGGGGTGTGATTAACCGCAACTCTCGGGTATTTGTGGCGATTGGTGAAGGTGCATCAGGAGGAGGAAAGTTTATTGGAAATGCAAGGTTCACGCTGCACAACGTTGCCCCACAAGATGGTCGAGTCAGTATTTGGGTCAACATCGAGTGGGGTGAACCGATTCGCCTCTACGTTGATTACTTAATCATCAATCCATAGTGGGCGTTGTATGCAGGGGCAGGGCAGCAATAAACTTTGCGGCTCAATCCCAATTGGACGCCCGCCCCTGCAACCAAAATTAAGTTAAAAGGATAGTTGTGAAATGGTTAACAATATCAATCCAATCGTTGCTGGCTCTGAAACTACGGGTAGGTATCTAGTCCTGTTTCGTGAAGGTGCCGTCGATGCGGGGATACAAATGCTGAGTGAATCAGCGAGTATCAGTTTTTCTGGTGGAGAGGATAGCGCGATAGTTTTAGATACTTTGGGGGTGGCGGTGGTGGATGCAGCACCGGCACAAATGCGATCGCTCAGAGTCGCTGGCGATGACAGCAGCCCGATTCTAGCAATTGAACCAGAAATGGTGGTTTATGCCCTAGAAGAGCCAGAATTAGGCAATTTAAACTTGTTGCGATCGCTCTCTACCATCGAAGTGACACCAGACTACCTCAAAGGTTACCGCGATGCCGTAAACCAACTGGTTGGTAACTTACTACCCAGCGAACAGGGGCAACTCAACCGGGCAGCAGTCGATGAGTCTGTCGATACTTGGGGACTGCAAGCAACCAAGGTGGTCAATTCATGCTACAGCGGTCAAGGGATTAAGATTGCGGTTTTAGATACGGGTTTCGATTTCAATCATCCCGATTTTATCGGTCGCACCATCCAAAGCAAATCATTTATTTCAGGGGAAGAAGTCCAAGACGGACACGGACATGGAACCCATTGCATTGGTACGGCGCTGGGCGCTCTCAAACCGAATCAACTGCCTCGCTACGGCATTGCCTATAACGCAGAAATTTATGTAGGTAAAGTGCTGAGCAATCAAGGCAGCGGTGCTGACGGCGGAATTCTGCAAGGCATTGAGTGGGCAATAGCCAATGGATGCCAAGTTATTTCTATGTCTCTGGGATCTCCTACCCAAGTAGGTACGCCCTACTCTCGCATCTACGAGGCAGTCGCGCAAAGAGCGCTCAGCCGTGGTACCTTAATCGTTGCCGCCGCAGGGAACGAAAGCCGACGGGATCAAGGCATTGTCAGGCCGGTAGGTCGTCCGGCTAACTGCCCATCTATCATGGCTGTTGCGGCTTTGGATTCCCAACTGCAAATTGCCCGCTTCTCCAATCGCGGCATCAACCCAGACGGCGGTCAGATTGACATTGCAGGCCCCGGTGTCGCGGTTCGCTCTAGCTGGCCCATGCCAACGCAGTACAGGACGATTAGCGGCACGAGTATGGCAACACCCCATGTGGCAGGTATTGCAGCCCTTCATGCTCAAGCAACTGGGCTAAAAGGTCAAGAACTGTGGAATTTGCTGATCCGTACCGCCCGTCGGTTACCTTTGCCCTCAGAAGATGTTGGTGCTGGTATTGTCCAAGCGCCTTAAGGGCTAGGGAGCTGGGGGAGCTGGGGGAGCTGGGGGAGCTGAGGGAGCTGGGGGAGCTGGGGGAGCTGAGGGAAAAATTAGTTTTACTTCAACATTCTTCCTTGTCCTCCTTGTCCTCCTTGTCCTCCTTGTCCTCCTTGTCCTCCTTGTCCTCCTTGTCTCCCTTGTCTCCCTTGTCTCCCTTGTCTCCCTTGTCTCCTCTGCCCTCTGCGACTTCATAGATATTGTTCTAGCGATATAAAGGCTGACTATGTCCGAAGTTAATTTGTCAGTTTTGGTTAATGATGACTACAGCGATCGCATCCTAGAAGTTGTTGCCGCTTTGCAAGCTGGTGGGATGAAAGTAGAACAGTTAATGGAACAAATTGGCGTAATAACAGGTTCCATTGATTCTACAAAAGTGGCAGAAATCGAGCGGATAGAAGGTGTTTCTGCTGTTGAGCTTGCACAGCGATACCAACTCAAACCACCCAGCTCGGAAATCCAATAACAGAATTTCAGATTTGAGATGGCAGATTTATGACAGTGGACAGTGGACAGTGGACAGTTGACAGTTGACAGTGGACAGTGGACAGTGGACACAGCTCCGGCTGATGCTAGCGATGCCACCGGACATGATATAAATCTGCAATCTGCGATGCTTTAAACTAAATAGCTAGTGTTTGGTATCAGGTCGAAAAATGCGTATTCGTACCACATTGTCCAGATAAAACTGCGAATCCATCGCTGGCGTTTTTGGGGACTTAATTCATATTCAAATGCTCCTGCTGATAGATCGATCGCTGAGAGGTGGGAGTTACAACCGCATCCGTGGTGATAGGTAAAACCGTATTTGGAAGCAATGCTTTGAATTTTCATTTGGATGGCGAACACCTTGCAAGCGTGTAGGACAGCATCCCAGGGGCGCTTGTATTCTGCATCGCGGGGGTCAAATCTTAAAGCGCGTTCTTCAAAAATACAATCTCGAAAAATGGGTGCTAGGTGGACTTGGTAAAAACTGGCAGGCACTTCGTAACCAAACTCTTGAAAAAGATCTATTCCTATGCTGAGAACTTTTAATTCGTCGCTAAAATGTACTTTTTTTGATTCCAGTTGGCGCAGGATTTCTGTAAAGTTTGGATAGTTTTCGATTAAAAAGTCGTTGCCGTAAAATTCTAGGGTTTCTCGCGCTAGTTGTCCGAAAAGTTGGGCAAAATATGGTTTTAGGTGAATCAGCTCTGGACGCTGTTTAAATAAGTCTACGTCACCTTGTTCTAATTTATACTGGAACAACTGCGCCATTTGAACGTAACTTTTTGGATCGGAAAGTGCTACGTTTGACTCTCCGGCGGCGATATTTTGCCACACAACGGGTAACTGGGAAATGGTAACGGCATTTTCGCCTGCGATCGCTTCGGTCTGATATTCTTCCAACAGAAGCATCGGTCACCTCCAAAGAACAAGTGCAATTAAGTTTTTGGAGTATAACCTATGCAATTTGAACTACCCGATTTTGCGGGTAATTTTTTAATTTTTCCTGGGTTCAGGATGGTTGGTTCAAATGAGTAATCTTCAGATCGTAGTGCATAGTAGACCGGGCATTACCGCGAATACTGCCGGAAACTGGGGCAGCATTTCTCGGTAGGGCAGTTGCGACTAAACTAATATGCCGATCTGCCACTACTAAACCCTGTATCGGATCGTACCCTCGCCAACCTGCACCGGGTAAATATACTTCTACCCAAGCGTGGAGATGTCTTTCTTCGTTGTCGGGGTCACCTTCTTGGTAGCCGCTGACAAATCTAGCAGCTAAACCAACGGCGCGGCAAGCTTCGATAAACACAACGGCAAGATCTCGGCAAGAACCCGCTTGTTGTTTCCAAGTAATTCCTGGAGGCAAAGGTGCGCCTGTTTCCCGAATTTCCTGTTTGCAATTACTGTAAATGCGTTGATTCAATTGCATCAAGAATATATCGGTTTTTCCGTTAACTTCGTGGCAAATTTCTTGCGCGAGTTCGTAGATAATTGGATCTATATTTGATGGTGTACCTTGAGGGTTAAGGTAAGGCATAATTTGCGCTAGGACTGAACTGGGGTAATCAATCGGTAGCTGAGTTGCCCAAGGTTCTAAAATATAGTTGAAGGGATTGGTAGAGTGAGTTTCAACTTCGGATGCAACTGTAATCTTTAAACTTTCGGTGGGTTCGACGAACCAGATACGAGTTATGGCATTTCCTTCTAAGTCTAACACTTGGGAAATTCCGGCGGGTTCTGGACTAATTTCTAGGGAAAAAGAGTGCAGAGTTTGGTTTCCGTCTGCGCGCGATCGCAATCTGATAACATGGGGGTTTAAAACCACCGCCCGCTCGTAAATATAACTCGTGGTGTGTAATATATGGTAACGCATTGGTAATGAGAAAGGGGGAAAGGGGAAAAGGGGGAAATAGGGAAAGGGGGAAATAGGGAAAGGGACACAGGTGGTAAGGAATTGATCTGTGGCAAAAGTGCCAATTTGGGAATCGACTTTTACAACTGACTTAATCAGACTGCTTTCCCTTTTCCCCTTTTCCCTTTCCCCCTTTCCTATTAGCCATTAGCCAACGGGTTGCAGTGCGAAGAACGATTCAAATATTTTCTTGCCTACCTCATTCATTCGCTGCTGCAAGTTATCCAAGAATTGATGCAGGCCGATCTCCATAATCTCTTCCATTGTGGTATATTCTAGTTCGGCTCGCAAGCGGCCTAAAGCCCTGCCTACGGTGGTATTGCAATTTGCTTCTGGCGTGCCGTTAATTCGTTCCAAAGATTCTGCTACTTGCGACAAACAGAAATGAATTGACCGGGGAAACTCGCGGTCTAAAATTAAAAATTCGGCGACGCGAGTTGGAATAATCCGATGTTGTTTGGATTTGCGATACATTTCGTAAGCGCTAGCCGATCTTAGCAAAGCCATCCACTGAATTTCATCTAGAGGCGTTCCAATATCTGTCACTGAAGGTAACAGAATAAAGTATTTAACATCTAGAATTCGGCTGGTTTTATCCGCGCGTTCCAAAAATCTGCCCATGCGCCCGAAATGCCACCCTTCGTTATGGGTCATCGTGGCATCTGTGACTCCGGCAAATAAATGGCTAGAGAGTTTTACTTGGGTGAAAAATTCGTGCAATTCGGCGATTGTTTGTTCTTTTGCGGCTTCTTTTACCATCAGGTAAAAAGCATTAACTTGTTCCCACATTTCCGAAGAAATTATTTCTCGAATCGAGCGGGCATTTTCCCGCGCCCGCTGCAAGCAGGATACAATTGAATTGGGATATTCGCTGTCAAATGCTAGGAATTGAATCACGTTTTCTGCCGTAGCTTTACCGTAGCGTTCTTTAAAAATGGGGGTGTCGCCCGTTGTGAGTACTAAAGGCTCCCATTGTTGGGCTACGCCGGTGGGAAAATCTAGAATCAGATTCAAATTCACATCGATGAAACGAGCTACATTATCGGCTCTTTCTACGTAACGGTTGAGCCAGTAAATTGAATTAGCAACGCGACTTAACATAATTGGTGATGGGTAATGGGTAATGGGTAATGGGTAATAGGCGATCGCTGATTGAATTTTTATATGACAATTAGCAATTATAAATTACCAATTACCAATTACCAATTACCCATTACCAAGAAAGCTAATTTGCAAGAACCCAAGTATCTTTGCTGCCGCCGCCTTGGGAAGAGTTGACGACTAAGCAACCTTTTTTGAGTGCTACGCGAGTTAGTCCGCCTGGATGAACGTAGATGTCTTGACCGTAAATAATATAAGGCCGTAAATCTACGTGACAACCTTCAAAGCGATCGCCTACAATTGTCGGTACTCTGGAAAGCGATAGGGTAGGCTGGGCGATGTAATTTCGGGGGCTTTCTCGGATTAATTGGGCAAATTCTTGGCGTTCTTCTGGGGTGGCGTGAGGGCCAATTAACATGCCGTATCCCCCGGACTCGTTAGCCGATTTGACGACTAGCTTGTCCAAATTTTCTAGCACGTAGGCGCGCTCTTTTTCATCCTCACAAATGTAGGTGGGGACGTTTTGCAATATCGGTTCTTCTCCCAGATAGTACTTAATCATTCTGGGGACGTAGGCGTAGATGGCTTTGTCATCGGCAATACCCGTACCTGGTGCGTTGGCGATCGCAACTCGTCCCTGCCGGTAAACTTCTATTAATCCCGGTACGCCCAGCAGCGAGTCGCTACGGAAAACTTTCGGGTCGATAAAGTCGTCATCGATACGTCGGTAAATCACATCAACGCGCTTTAATCCTTTGGTGGTACGCATTTGCAAGTAGCCATCCGCTACCACCAAATCCCGACCTTCGACTAATTCCACTCCCATTTGTTGGGCGAGAAAAGAATGTTCAAAGTAGGCGGAATTGTAAATTCCCGGCGTCAAAACTACTACATTTGGTTCCGGTACCGTTGGGGCTAAAGTCAGCAAGGCATCGAGTAAATGACTTGAGTATCCATCCACGGGTTGAATCCCCATTTGAGCAAACAACTCTGGGAAGGAATTCTTCATTACTTGGCGATTTTCTAACACATAAGAAATGCCGGAAGGACAGCGCAAGTTATCTTCTAAAACGTACCATTCACCGGAGCGATCGCGCACTAAATCCGTCCCCGTAATGTGACACCAAATTCCGCCGGGAGGTTTTAATCCGATGCAAGGTTCGAGAAACCGACTTGCCGATTTAATCATCTCCACGGGAATCATCCCATCTTTGACGATCTTTTGCTCGTCGTAGATATCAGCAATAAAACAATTTAAGGCATAAATGCGCTGTTTTAATCCCCTTTCTAGCACCTGCCATTCCTGTGCTGAAACAATTCTAGGAATCACATCAAAAGGAAAGATGCGCTCGGTTCCTTGACTATCGCCATAAACGTTAAAAGTTGCCCCCAATTTCATCAACGCCGTTTGTGCGGCTTGCTGTCTTCGCAGTAATTCCTCTATTGATAAGGAATTAATTTTTTCGACTAACAACATGGCTTCAGGACGGGGTTTTCCTGACTCTATAAACAGTTCGTCGTAAAAATCCCCTGGTTCGTAATTATCGAATTGCACGGCTTTATTCCCCTGATAAGTAATGAGAATATTTTTGGGACAATATTAATTTAAACATGCTAATTGCTCATGGCTAATTGCTGATGGCTAATCGTCAAAATCCCATTTACAATTAGCAATTTGCTCTTGTTTGCCAATGTTCTTGCCAATCGCTAATACTCAAAATGCCATGCACAATTAGCAATTAGCAATTAGCAATTAGCAATTTCCTTTAAGATGATGTTATATCATCCCATACCAAGCGATATATTGTGATGTAATTAACTTTTTTTTAACAGTTTAAGTCAGCAAATTATGACATAAATGTTTATTTAGACTGAGGTAGATTTTATACGTTTAAGAAAATAAGTACGCATTTTGCCTTTACCTTTGACATCGATCGCGCCCCGCTGCTGAAACAGAAACTTATCTTGCAGGAGGTGGTATGTTGTTTCTGATACTTGAATGCAGCCAGGGAGGCCGTGAGATTCCATGCGGCTGGCGGTATTGACGGTATCTCCCCAGAGGTCGTAGATGAACTTTTTGATACCAATTACACCAGCAACAACGGGGCCGGTATTGATGCCGATGCGGATGCTGAAGTCCTCGCCGCGCTCAAGATTGAAACGAGCGATCGCATGTTGCATATCGAGGGCGAGGAGAGCGATCGCTTCTGCATGATCGGCGCGAGGGGTAGGAATACCGCCCGCTACCATGTAGGCATCGCCAATCGTCTTGATTTTCTCCAAGCCGTATTTTTGCGTCAGCAAATCGAAGCTGGAGAAGATTTCATTGAGCAAATCAACTAAAGTAGCGGGAGAAATTAAATCGGCAATCGTCGTAAAACCAACAATATCGGCAAACAAAACCGTTGCTTCATTGAAACAATCAGCAATCGAGCATTGTTGGTGTTTCAGACGCGACACGATGGGCGGAGGTAACACATTGAGCAACAATTCCTCGACTTTTTCTTGTTCTTTACGCAAGGCTTTTTGAGCTTGTTTGCGTGCGTGGGCTTCGATGGCTAAAGACGCCATATAAGCTAAGTAACTAGCAAAGTTTTGCTCTTCGAGTCCCCACTGTCTGGGAGTTCCGATATGTTCGTGACAGAGTACGCCCACTGTCTGTCCACCGACGCGAATTGGCACATCTAGCTTGGATGTAATTCCCAGTGGGGCGAGATAGGAAGGGGAAAGTTCTTGCGTGCGCGCATCGATGTCGGCGTTGTGGGCAGCGATCGCTTGTTCTGCTTGCAGTGCTTGAAAATACCTGGGACATTCAACTGCACGCAGCACAGTCCCCGCTGTATGCAAGTTTATACTCGCTTCGTACAAGTCAAGACAGCGCATCTTTTTTCGCTTACTGTTGAAGATCCAGACGCTGGCGCGTTCGACGCCCAAGGTGCGCGCGGCTGTTTCGACAATTTCCCACCACGATTGAGCCAAATTACCGCTGTAGAGTGGTTTGCATTGCGATAGTTGCATCAGCGCCGCCTGCTGCTTTCGCAAAGCGATTTCAGCCACTTTGCGATCGCTGATATCCTTCGCCGTGCCGATCGTGCGAACTGCTTTTCCGCTTTCATTGTAAAATGCTCTGCCTCTGCCGTCGATCCACCGGATACTACCATCAGGCCAAACAATGCGGAATTCCAGATCGTGGTCTGTTTTCTGCTTGATGCATCGTCTTATATCTTGAGCCAGCGATCGTCTATCTTCCCGATGAACGCATTTGAAAAACGCTTGAAAAGTTTTGCCGAAACTACCTGGATTTAAACACAACAACTGCTCAAAATTATCCGACCAAGTTGATTTGTTATTAATCATATCCCAGTCCCAAGTCACCATCCCGGAAGCATCGAGAGCCAATCGCAGTCTTTCTTCCTTCTCAAACAGTGCGGCTTCGATGCGTTTGCGTTCGGTGATATCAGTTGCCATGCCGCAGATGGCGTCAGGACGACCCGATACCGGATCTGGCAAAGGGAATTTAACCGATAAATAGGTATGCAATCCATCATCTTGGGAAAAAACTTCTTCTATTTCTAAACTTCTGTTGCTATTGAGTACTTTAATATCGTTTTCCCGGATAGTTGCTGCTATTTTTGCGGTAAATAAATCGCGATCGGTCTTACCTTGAATTTCTGCGTTAGTAATGTTAAAAACCTTTTCAAATTTCCGGTTAATAAACTGGAAGCGACCAGCAGCATCTTTAATAAAAATCAGTGCCGTGCTGTAGTCCATTATGGCTTGCAATCTGTCTTGAGTTTCTTTAAGTTTTAACTCTGCTTGTTTGCGCCGGATAAACTGACCAATTTGGCTACCAATATTCGCCATTACAACGAGCATTTCTCGATCTGGTTGGCGAATAAAGCTGCTATAAAAAGTCAATACTCCCAGGACGTTACTTTCATCTAAAATCGGCAACCCAAATGCGCCGTGCAATCCATCTTCACGCGCGCTTACTCGTCGCAGGAAGTTGGCATCATCGAGGACATTAGCAACCCATTGCGGCTCGCCTGTCTGCCAAATCCGACCGGGAAATCCTTCACCAAGCTTAAAGGTAATTTCCCCCGCTTCTGCGATCAACTCTGGTAGGTCAATTGATGGACTCATCCAAAAATTTGTACAACTTAAATATGGCGTCGCTTGCCCTTTCTCTAACATCCAAAGTTCGCCAAAATCCCATGCTAAAGTTTCACAAATTGCTTTGATGATATTTTGGATAGCCGCTTCAATTGTGGCAGATTCTGATAAAATACGGGTAGTGGCATATTGTATCGCTTGATGCTGTTGGGTGCGCTTGCTTTGGCTAATATCGGCATCGCAGCCTGTCATCCGCTGCACCTTACCATTGGCGTCGCGCACAGAAACCGCACGAGATAGAATCCAGCGATAGCTACCGTCCTTGTGGCGCAAGCGATATTCGGCTTCACAGGTGGAGGTTGCCCCATTCAAGTGCAGCTGCATTCGTGCCATGATGCGATCGCGATCGTCGGGATGTATCAGTTGTTGCCATTCTTGTATAGAATCGCCAATTTCTTCCCCTTCATAGCCCAACATACTTTTCCACTGCGGGGAATAATACGCCTCATTGGTGAGAAAATTTCGCTCCCACAATCCTTCATTAATTGCTTTAAGCGCTAATTCAAATCGTTCTTGAATTGCTAAAAGTTGTGCAGTTTTTTGTGATAGTTTCTTTAAATTGAGCCGTAACTCTAACTGCGTCATTACTTGATGGCTTAAAATCCGCAAAGCCTCGATCTGTTCTGAGTTTAAATGGCGGGGAATTGTATCCAAAACGCACAGAGTGCCAAGGGCAAAGCCATCGGGTGTCACCAAAGGCGCACCGGCATAAAACCGGATATGGGGTTCATCAGCAACTACAGGACAGCTAATAAACCGTTCGTCTTCTAAAGCATCGGGTACAATTAGCAAATCATCAGGGTATTTAATCGCATGGTTACAAAAAGATGACTCTACTCTCGGAAGTTCCCTAACCGGCACTCCCACCTTTGATTTAAACCACAACCTCGAAGCATCGAGTAGATCGATTAAAGCAATTGGAGTGCCGCAAATCCGCGCCGCCAAAGCCGTCAGATCGTCAAATTGCGCCTCCTCTGGAGTATCGAGAATTTCATATCTAGCAAGAGCCTCTAGCCGCGCTGCTTCATTTCTAGCCATCGATAATAATTGCATCGGTTACAAAAATAAAAAAAACGATTGATATGATATCCGCTAGCAACGGTAGTGCATAATTTTTGATGCTGTAGGGGCGGGTTTTACCAGCCATGCTGGTAAAATACGAAAAATTTTTTAAACCCGCCCCGGACGTGCAGCTACCGATGCTACCGGACATGATATGACAAAGGCGTTTATCCTCCAGTTTTCCAACTCGATTTAAAATTACACCCCTGGAACACACTGTTACTTTATCTAATTTTCCTACTTCTCTACAGTGCAGCATATAACAATCGGCTGGCTAATTTCTTCCGGGCAAATACGTAAATATACGGAAATTAAAGTAGTAGGAGCGGGTTTTAGCAATCAATCTGGATCGCGCAACATACTGCGAAGAATTGCGAGCAACTCTTTGACAACGAGTGGCTTAACTAACATACTTTGAGCGCCGCGAGCAAAGCTTTCTTGCCGAATAACAGAGCTTTGTTTGGGAGATAATACTAGGAAAGGTATTTTTAGTTCGTGCAGTTTTTCGCAGTATTGCCAAATCGAGCGATCGAAACCAGAGATATCTACTAAAGCTACCCCAATTGTTTCTGGTTCGGCGAGGATTTGATCGAACTCTTCCAGGGTGGAAATACTCTCAACTTTATACCCTTGCTTGGCGAGAAATTGCGCCAAAAGTTCTAGGTTGCGGAGATTTCGATCTAATGCCAAAACTGCTCGTTTGTTCGCCATACCTATTCCTTGGTATTTTTCTCAATTACGATGGGTATACCGCTGAGAATAGTTTGCAGTCCTGGCATTACTTGACCGACTTTAATGCCGTAGCGACTAATTTCTAAAGGTCGCAGGGTTTTCTCAAAGTTGGTCAGGCGTTTTTTCAGCACGCCAATTGCCTTGGCTAACTCAATTTTATTATTTAGATGTCGTTCTATATAACGCAGAAAAACGATATTATCTGCTAGGTAGGTAATGCCTGCTTCTGTTGCTTGGAAATCACTTGCGATCGCTTCTGTCTGATTGATTAACAGTACCGTCACGCCCATATTTGCCAAATACTTGCACAATGCATGGAGGTGGCTAATCAAGTCTTCCCCCCTCACCGCCAGACGATAACCAACCACGCTATCCAACATGACAATTTTTGTCCCATTCTGCTCTACATCGTAACGCACAATGTTGGCAAGCTCGTCCGCCATGTATTGCAGCGGTTCCACCTTTTGAACCGAAAGCGTGCCGCGATCGCTCATCGTCCTTGCTGGAATATTGACAGATTCACACCGAGATAGTATAATCTCAACTTCTTCTTCAAAAGAATACACAACCGAACGTTCTCCCCTACCAGCGGCTTCCTTCATAAATTGAAGCCCCAGAGTAGTTTTCCCCACACCGCTTGGCCCGCTAATAATCGTCACCGTACCCCGCTCCAAGCCACCGTGCAGCAGTTCGTCGAGTTCTGGAATACCCGACGGGATAGACACCGGATCGAAAACGCGCTTAAAGGCTTCGGGAACCAAACGCGGGAAGACTTCCATCCCAGTAGCGGTTAAGCGCATCGAGTGGGAACCATTGCGGAAATTCGAGCCGCGAAGCTTAGTAACGCTCAGAGTACGTTTATCCCCTGTCAGCGCTAAGTTAATGACGCCATCGCTGATAAACTGCAAATCTTCATCCGGCGCTTCTAAACTGGCTTCAGATGTAAACAAGACAGTTGCGCCTTGTTCGCTCAAAAACCGCAGGAATGAAAGTACTTGTTTGCGGAATTGAAACGAGTCAGTCGAGAGGTAACGCAACTGAGTCATCGAGTCGAGAAACACTCGCTGCGGTTTGAGAGCTTTTACTTGCTCGATGATTTTTTGGGTAATTGGTTCTCGTTCCACCTCAGCAGGGGAAAAAAGATCGTAGCTTTGCACTTCGGTGAAAAAATCCGAGGTAGGACTGAGGTCGAGAAAAGTCAGCTTTTCCAAGTAAGGACTTAAGTTTGCAGTATTTTGACGCAGTTGCTTTTCTGATTCGCCTAAAGTAATGAATAAAGCCGCTTCCCCCTGCTCTAAACCAGCTGCTAGAAAGTGCATTCCCAAAGTCGTTTTACCGCAACCAGGCCCACCCCGCACCAGATATGCTCGGTTGGGGACAAGTCCACCCTCAAGCACCTCATCAAGTCCTGAAATCCCCGTATATAAGCGGTTTTGACCCATTTTTTTAAATTTGCCCTAATATTTTATCCAAACACAAATATATTCTAATTCCGGCGTACTTTGTCTCTGGTCAAACCAGAGACAAAGTACGCCCACCGTCTTAGCGCCTACGCAAATCTATTTTTCCTTGCCAAACTGTAAAACAAAAAAAGCGATCGCTTTTATTTTCCCTCTAGACAATCAAACGCGATCGCATGGCTATTAATAATTATTTCTGTCACTAAGGGCAATCATCCGGATACTATCGAGGCCAAAAACAAGAGTTATGCTGGAGGACAGAGGCACCTGTGAGCTTCTCTTTTCTTCCCAAAACCAGTCAAAGCCGATGAACTCCCCGACGCCCCATGTCTCGCTGTTGACTTTACGCCTGCTTCTGGCTGCGATCGCTATTGTAGCTGCCAACCCATCCGTACCTATTTACGGGCAACCGATTATACCAGCACCCGACGGGACAAATACGGTGGTGACGCCCGATGGTAACCGTTTGGATATTACTGGAGGACAAACTTCAGGCGATCGCGCTAACCTCTTCCACAGTTTTACTCAATTTAACCTCGACTCCGGTCAAACTGCTAACTTTATATCTATACCGGAAATTCGCAATATTTTAGGCAGAATTACTGGCGGCGATCCTTCCCGAATTAATGGTTTAATTCAAGTTACTGGTAGCAATGCCAATTTATATTTAATCAATCCGGCTGGAATTGTTTTTGGGTCGAGTGCTAGTTTAAACGTTCCAGCTTCTTTTATCGCGACGACGGCAAACGGGATTGGGTTTGGTAATAATTTCTTTAATGCTATAGGTGCTAATAATTATAACATTTTAAATGGCGTGCCCAATGCATTAGCTTTTACCATGAGTCAGCCGGGAAGTATTATCAACTCCGGCAATCTGACAGTAGGTACTGGGCAAAATTTGGCGTTAGTGGGCGGTACGGTTGTTAATACCGGACAGTTAACTGCACCGGCGGGACAGATTGCGGTTCTCTCCGTACCGGGAGAAAGAACTGTGCGGCTATCTCAACCCGGATTTTTACTCAGTTTGGATGTCACGCCACGGTTAGGAAATCAACCCAATCAATGGACGTTACCGATATTATCTTTGCCGCAATTGCTCACAGGTGGAAGTGGAGGAAATGCGACGGGTGTAAGCGTTAACGAAAAAGGTCAAGTCGTTCTCACGGGTTCGGGAATTGCCATCCCAACCGATGCCGGTACAACTATTGTAGCGGGCAATGTTGATACTTCTGGAAAGACCGGAGGAACGGTACAAGTTTTAGGCGATAAAGTTGGATTGGTTAGCGCTAATATTAACGCTTCGGGGACAAATGGTGGCGGGAATGTTTTGATTGGAGGAGACTATCGCGGACAGGGAACTGTTCCCAATGCGTCTCGCACTTTTGTAGATCCAACTTCGACAATTTCGGTGGATAGTTTTACGGTAGGGAATGGCGGTAGGGCGATTGTTTGGGCGGATAAAGCCACGGATTTTTATGGCAGCATCAGCGCTAAAGGCGGCAGCAATTCGGGTAATGGTGGATTTGTAGAAATATCGGGGAAAGATACGCTATTTTTTGCCGGTAAAGTTGATTTAACTGCTCCCAATGGTAACCTGGGAACGCTGTTACTAGACCCGAAAGATATCATCATTGTCAGCAGTAGTGAAGCGCCTAAAGATGGAGAATTGACGGATAACCAAATCCTGGCAGGTGACAGTCCGGGCGCAACTTTCACGATATCCGAAGCCGCACTTGAAGCTTTACCCAATGATGCAAATATCATTTTAGAAGCGACCGATAATATCACGATTGAAAGTTTAAGCAACGGCATTCTGAACCTTAAAGCAATTACTGGTTCAATTGCCTTTAAAGCCGATACAGATAACGATGGAGTTGGCTCTTTTTCGATGCAGCCAGGGCACACTATTCAAACTAAGGGGGGCGGTGTTTCAATTTCAGGTGCTAGCTTAAATATTGGCGCGATTACAGTAGATAGTAGTGTCCCTTTACCCCAAGGCGGCAATATTAACTTGATCGCTACAAAAGGCGGAATTGAAATTAAAGGCCAAATTCTTTCGCGTGTTTTTGTTGACACCGCTGCTAGCACTGGTGGTGCAATTAATATTAGCGCTAACGGCGGTAATATTGTTTCAACCGGCTCAATACAATCTCGCGCTAGAGAGTTTGGTAGTGCAACTAATGCTGGCAATGCTGGCCCGATTAGCATTACTACAACTAACGGTGACATTACTGTTAACCAGGTACAGGCATTTTCTCGCGTCGGGGCATTAGCTACCGCTATACCGGGCAACGGGGGAAATATTACGCTTAAGGCCAATAACGGCAATATTACCGTCAATACAGAGCTATTATCTGCATCCTTGAACGATGCCTCTGATACCACTGGAGATGGTGGAGAAATTAATCTTATCAGTAGTGGTGGTTCGATGGCGATAAATGGATTATTAAAAAGCTCTTCTGAAAGCGGTAAAGCTGGACAAATTCGGCTCGAATCTGATAACGAAATTACCGTCAATGGTAGTATCAACTCTACTTCAATTAGCGGCACTGGAGGCGCGATCGCACTCACCGCCAATAACAATATTACCGTATCCGAACTATCTTCCTACACCTCCGGACTTGGCAACGGCGGTAACATTACCCTGACTAGCAAAGCTGGAACCATTAATGCAACGGGAAATGTGCTAGCCGGTTTTACCACTCAAGGCAATGGCGGTACAATTACCTTTAAAGCTTTTGGCGATATTACTACTAGCAATATTTTATCAGCAGACACCGATGGTGCTGGCAAAGGCGGGGATATTATTCTTAGCAGCAGTGCAGGAGCAATTAATATTGCTGGGGCGATTTTGGATGCCGATTCTGCTAGCGGCGATGGCGGTAATATTACCATGCAAGCTGCTGGCAATATCAACACAGGTTTTACTCATTCGCGAACATTTGGCAGCGGTAAAAGCGGGGATATTACTATTATCAGCAGCGGCGGCAATATCAATACTACTGCGGGGAGTTTAGAAACTAAGTCGGACAATGGGAATGGGGGTGCGATCGCATTAACCGCCACCTCTGGTAACATCACTACAGGTCTGATAAATTCTACTGCTCCCGGTAAGGGCGGCAATATTACCCTCAATGCTGCCAATACTATTACCGCCAATAGCATCGATTCGACGGGCGCACCCGGTAGCGGTAATATTAATCTCAAGGCTAATGAAATTGACTTTTTCAACGTAAGAAATGAAACTACTTCTACCATCAAAGGTAGAGGAACTATACAACTAGAAGCCGCCACCCCAAGTCAAAATATTGTCATTAACGGCATCAGCGATACCGGAAAAGATACCTTAGACATTACCCAATCTGACTTAGCTGCCTTAGTAGATGGCTTTGGCAGTATCATTATCGGCAGCAACAGTACAAGCGGTGCTATTACTTTAGCCAATGATATTACCTTCAACGATCCGATAATTTTAAACGCTTTTGGTGCAGGGGGTTCGATCTCAACCAACAGTTTTACCATTACTGGACAAGATAACGCCAGAATTATCTTGCTAGCCGATGGAAATATTACCACCAACGATATTAAAAATCCAGGTTTCCCAGTTAGCATAACCAGCACCAATGGCAATATCGTTGCTAACAAGATCGACACCAACTTATTATCATCTGGCTTTGGCACTGGCGGGCCGATTAATATCACCGCTAACAACGGTAGCGTCACCACAAAAGATATTGCTTCTTTTACCCAAGCTACTGCAACGGAAACCATCGGCAATGCTGGCGAAATTAATATTAATGCCAAAAACGACATTAATACGGGTGTTTTGAGAGCATTTTCGGTCAATGATGGCAACGGCAATGCTGGAAAAGGTGGCAACATTAGCTTAAATTCCACCAGTGGTAATATTACCGCAGGCTCGCTTAACTCTTATAGCCAAGTGACGGCTTTCAAGGGCAGTAATTCCTTACCTGGAAGTTCAAGTCAGGCGGGCGATATTACCCTAACTGCTAAAAATGGCACGATTAATATTTTGGATAATATTGCCTCTTTCTCTAGCACCAATGCTGTTGGTACTGCTGGTGCAGGAGGAAATGTTACATTTACTGGCAATGTGACGTTAAATAACTCAGCTTTAAGTATCGATACATTTGGCGGCACATCCGGCGGCAATATAACTTTTAATAATTCGGTCAATGGCAGCACAACTAACAGTAATTCTTTAACCTTGAATGCAGGAACGGGTAACATTACCTTTAATGGCGCTGTGGGTAATACCGTTGCCTTGAATAATTTGATTGCTAACAGTACCGGCACAACTCGCTTTGATAGTACCGTTAATGCTGCCACCGTTACTACTAATGCGGGTGGAACGACTCAAATTAAAAGTAACGTTACTACAACTTCAGAAGCCGGTCAAATTTATAACGATAACGTCGAAGTTATCGGTAACATCGTCCTTACAGGTGATGAAATTAACTTTGGCGGTACGGTGGCGGGGACAGGCAAGCTAACTTTGCAGCCTTTAGCAAAGGATAGAGCGATCGCATTAGGCGCTGCTACCGACACAGGCGCTGCTACCCTCGATCTTACAGCAGCAGAGATAAACGCTTTCCAAGATGGCTTTAGTTCGATTACCATCGGTGCAACCGATAGCAGCACCAGCATTACCATCCCCAACGACGTTACCTTTCAAGACCCGGTAACAATTCAAACAGGGCAGGGAGCGATCGCTGCCAACGCCAACATCACCGGCAAAGGTAACGCCTCGATTACCCTGAGTGCCAATGGAAACATAAATACTCGCAATATTACTGCCCCAGCCGGGATAGGAATTACCAGCAAAAGTGGCACGATCGACACCAGTGCCGGGGCGCTGGATGCTAGTAATAATAAGGGAGACGGGGGAGCGATCGCGCTCAACGCAGCAGGCAATATTACTACAGGTAACATCACTTCCAGTTCCACAGCAGGTGCTGGCGGTAACATCACCCTCAACAGCCAAACAGGAGCCATTACCAGCGGTAACCTCAACGCATCTGGCACTACCAAAGGTGGCACAATTACCGTGCAAACACCAATTCAAATTACCACCAAGCAAATCAACTCCAGTGCGAGTATCGGTGATGGCGGCAACGTTTTGCTAGATCCCCAAGGCGACATCCAAGTTGACTTGATCAACGCTCAAGGCGGAGAGCAAGGTAAAGGGGGTACGGTTGATATTACCACCGAAAAGTTTTTCCGCGCTTTAGGCATTTTCACAGATAGAAATGGGATAGAATCTAGCATTTCGACTGCTGGAAGAACTGGCGGCGGGTCGATTGCAATTCGGCATGGAGGAGGAGCAAACACCGCCTTTATCGTGCAGCGCGACGCAAACAACGGCAACACGGTTGATACAACGAACAACGGCACCAGAGGCAACATTACAGCTGGCACTGGTTCCCAAGAAACCGTAAGACCTGGATCTTATTTTGGGCCTTTTACCCAGGGTTTAACGCAAGTCATTACCACCCCCGGTAGCGGTCAGAATCCTGAAAATCCCAATAATCCGGATAATCCTAACAATCCCAACAATCCCAATAATCCAAACAATCCCAACAATCCGGATAATCCCAACAATCCCAACAATCCTAACAATCCTAACAATCCCAATAATCCCAATAACCCTGGAAATCCAAACAATCCTAACAATCCGAATAATCCCAATAATCCAGGGAATCCAAACAATCCTAACAATCCGAATAATCCAGGGAATCCAAACAATCCCAACAATCCCAACAATCCCAATAATCCCAATAACCCAGGGAATCCAAACAATCCCAACAATCCCAACAATCCCAATAATCCGGATAATCCCAACAATCCCAATAACCCAGGGAATCCAAACAATCCTAACAATCCCAACAATCCTAACAATCCGGGGAATCCCAATAATCCTAATAATCCAGATAATCCCAACAATCCTAATAATCCGGGGAATCCTAACAATCCTAATAATCCGGATAATCCCAATAATCCGGGGAATCCTAACAATCCCAATAATCCTAATAATCCGGATAATCCCAATAATCCGGGGAATCCTAACAATCCCAATAATCCTAATAATCCGGGGAATCCTAATAATCCGGGGAATCCTAACAATCCCAACAATCCTAATAATCCGGGGAACCCTAACAATCCGGATCGTGACAATAGTGGTGATGGACAAGTTCCAGACGAAACCAGAATTGCAACAGATCTTGAGGGGAGAACTGTTACACGCATTCGGGCAAATAGTACAAATGCAACGACAAGAGTATCTTTTGATACTACAGCTCCTTGGCGCGAAAATATTACTCGGGCACTGCAAAGGGGCAACTTAGAACAGGCAGTATCGCTGATTGAGCAACTAAGACAACAAGAATTTGTCAATCACTTTGAAGGCAATTTGGTTGAACCGCCAAATGCTGAAGTATCTTTGGAACAAACTAGCGAACTTTTGGGTTTAATAGCCGATCGTACAGGGAAAAAACCGGCTGTGATTTATGTATTGGCTAGCCCAGAACAATTAGATTTAGTGTTAGTCGCCCCTAACAGCAAACCAGTTTACGTAAGCGTTCCAGAGGCGAAGCGGGAAATTTTGCTGCAAGTGGCGAGGGAATTTCGTCAATCGATCACAGATCCCAACCAAAGAGATACCGATAGTTACAAAGCATCGGCGCAACAACTATATCAGTGGTTAATTGCACCGTTAGCAGCCGAATTGCAAGCGAGGGGGATAGATGCGATCGCATTTTCGATGGATGCTGGTTTGCGAACCCTTCCCATCGCTGCTTTGTACGACGGGCAACAGTTTCTCGTGGAAAAGTACAGTACCAGCTTAATTCCCAGCATCAATTTAACCGATACCAGCCTTGGCGATATCAAAAGCGCCCAAGTTCTAGCAATGGGTGCATCGACATTTAAAGAATTAAGTCCATTACCCGCCGTCCCAGTAGAATTAACTACTATTACTAAGCAATGGTCGGGTAAAGGATTCCTCAACGAACAATTCACCCTGGAAAATCTCAAATCCCAACGCGCTGCTACACCTTTTGGCATCATTCACTTAGCAACTCACGGAGAATTTCAACCGGGGAAAGCCAACAACTCTTTTATCCAGCTGTGGGATACCCAACTCAAATTAGACGAATTGCGGCACTTGGGATGGAATAAACCACCTGTAGAATTATTAGTGCTGAGTGCCTGCCGCACAGCCGTGGGAGATGAACAAGCCGAATTAGGTTTTGCTGGATTAGCAGTAGCATCGGGTGCCAAAACAGCGTTAGCTAGTTTGTGGTATGTATCCGATGAAGCGACTTTAGCCCTGATGACAGAGTTTTATCCCCAATTAAAGCGAGTGGCAATTAAAGCCGATGCACTCAGGGAAGCACAAATTGCCATGCTGAGGGGACAAGTACGCCTGCAAGGAGGACAATTACAAGTTCCAGGGTTATCATCGCTTTCCCTACCCCCAGAATTAGCGCAGGTAGGTGATAAAACTTTGACACATCCCTTTTACTGGGCAGGTTTTACCATGATTGGTAGTCCTTGGTAGTCAATGCTAATGGCTAATTGCTAACAGTTCCTCTTTAGCGAATTGCCCAAATTCTGGTTAATTGTTCTTGACACTCTCCGCGCTAAAGCATATTTTTCTGTAGGGTGCGTGACGCTGCTTCAATATTTGAACGTAGCAAGGAGACTTGTAGCGTCACGCACCAACTACCGATTGTGACACGCAGCTTTACTCCTGTAATTATCATCTCAAGAAAGCTCCAAAAGCTTCTTTAACTAAATGCCATTCGGGTTAGGGGTTATACCAAATCCGGCTCGATAATCCCCCTTATCTTATTTCTTCTCTTCTTTGTGTCCTTCGTGTCTTCGTGGTTTGTTAAAAGGGGGCTAATGGAAGTGGATTTGGTATTACAGGTTAGGGACTAATAACTAACTGGAAATAAAAGCCGGAATCTTGAATATTTTCTCCTCTGTCTCTGAGATTAATCAGCGGATAAGCGTAGTCAAGGCGCAGGTTTACTTTAGGAATCGGTTGCCACAACAATCCTAAACCTACTCCAGCTAAAAATCTTTGATCTGATGACACATTGGGATTGTTTGATACGTTCCAAACTGAACCAACATCGATAAATGGTGCTACCTGGAATATAGGGGCACCGTTGGCATCTTTTTGTAAGGTAATGCGGTCTTCAATTGAAAATCTAAAACCGTTATCACCAGAGCGAACGTTTTGCCGGTAGCCGCGCAATGATTGACCGCCGCCGATGACAAATTGCTGGGACGGTAATAGGCTATTTGGTGTTAGTTGAACGTCGGCTTGTAAAATTAGCAAATTAGATTCTGAAAGCCTTTGCACGCGCTGGACTTGACCCAGCCAACTGAAAAATCTAGCATCTGGTATGGGGTCGGGATTGGTGGTGGCGTCGAATAAACTGGTGCCAAAACTAAATTGACTTCGCAGTGCGGTTGCTCCCATTGCGTCTCGGCGAATATAGTCTTGTCCAAACTTGAAAGTGCTGGTGCGGCTTCTACCTTCTTCATCTGGCCCAATGCCAAAAGGAATCGGGTTATCGCTAATAAATGTTTGACCGTTTTGAAATGTAAAACCAACCGATAAAGCAAATTCTTCACGCACCGAACGAATCAACGGCTGTCTAAAACTAATTTCGTATAATTGGGAATCGCCGCTAATATCTAATTCGTCGAAATCTGGGGCGGTTACTTGAAACCAATTCGGTGCCGCTCGCAATTGCAAAGTGCCTTCTCTAGCATTCAAGGGTATGCGATAGATAAAGTCAAGGGCATTCGATCCTCCGGTTGTAGAACGGTAATAAGAAGCAAAAATTTCATCTCCCCAGCCGGTAAGATTGCGATAGAGGAAATTAACCCCCAATCTTTCCGAACCAACGCTAGGGGGCGAGTAATTGTCAACGCTAAAGTTAGGTCTAAATTGGTTGGCTTCGGTAACGCGAACTCGCAGAATACTTTGACCTAGACGGCTTCCAGAGCGCAGGTTGGCTTCTATATTGTCAAATAGAGGATTCGTCCGCAGCAGTCGGAGTTGCTCTTCTAATTGGGCGGTATTGAGGGGCGTACCCGCTCCCAGACGCACGCGCGATCGCACGTAGCCACTATTCAATCGCCGCGTTCCTTCAATCTCAATCCGCTCTACACTGCCTTCTATGACCCGAATTTGCACGATCCCATCGGCGATCGTTTGATCCACCAACACCGCCCTGGAGGTAATAAAACCCCGGTCGATGTAAAGTTGCGTAATCGCATCGGCAACGCTCCTCAATTCTTCTAAAGTTACTTCCCGTCCTTCATACTGTTGGACGATGCGATTAAGTTCATCTTGAGAGAAAATAGTACTACCGCTAACTTGGATTTTCCGCACTGAAATCCTCACGGGAGGCGTTTCTGGCGAGGGCGTAGGCGTGGGAGTCGGTAAGACGGGTTCCTGTTGTTGGGGGGTTGTGGGTAGGGGCGTTGGGGCGGGTTGTAGGAAACGATCTTCGTTGGGGTTGGGTTGAGGATTAAACGGTGGAATTGGCAGATTTTCTCGTGGTTGAGGATTATCTACGGGCGGTGCAGTCTGGGCGATGGGTTGTGTCGCAGCAGGTATTTCAGCCGCAGCGAGGGATTTAGCCGGTGCGAAGACACCAGTCAGACAAATACTACCGATCGAGAGTTGAAGCAGCAAAAAGCGCGAATACACTAGAAATCCTTTCCTAAATGAGGCTATAGGGAAAGCACCCACCTACAGAAGCACAATTATTTTATTGCGATTGACGACCTGCAATAGTTTACGAAGTTGGCAGCGGGTTGGTATCTAATTAAATGGTATGTACATATTTGACTATGGAACTGGGAACTATGATGAACATCACAAACAAGAATGATTCAGATCGCGTTCTGCCTGATGCGAACGGGTAATACTAATAGACAACTGAACTCTAGCCGAGTCATCGACAGGGAACACACGAGCCGCCGACAGTTTCTCCAAGCAGACTGTCGGTTTTTTATTTTTATTGGGTAATGGGTAATGGGTAATGGGTAATGGGTAATTGGTAATTGGTAATGGGTAATGGGTAATTGGTAATTATACCTGTGGCAAAAATACCACTCGATCGGCAGGATGCTTATGCCACGAGAGTCTTTGTTGCTTTTGGCTAGGCGTCCTGCTTTCCAACCATGACCAATTACCAATTACCAATTACCAATTACCCATTACCCATTACCCGATGAAAATTTCCCCACCGCTTGGCGGCACTCTGACACAGCTTATGCCAGAAGCACCGCCAAGGGTGGGGAACTTAGCTAAGATCAAACAAGAGGTATCAATCTACGCAGCTGATAGCCGCTTTTTGGTGCAGCTGCCTGCCGCAGGCTTAGGACATTGACTGAATGATGTAGTCAAAGTAAGGGGCGGCTTCAGCAGCGTCTGCCTCGGAAAGGAGCGCTAAAGAAGCTTTTTTCAGGCAGCGGATCGATTCAACCATGCCGGGGACGGGAACGCCCAGGGAATTGTACATTTCCTTGACGCCGATCAAGCCAATTTTTTCAATCGGTTCTTTGTCTCCGGAGAGAATTCCGTAGGTAATTAGACGCAGATACCAGCCGTAGTCTCTCAGGCAAAGCGCCCGCTGACGTTGCCCGTAGGCGTTTCCACCTGGTGCAATAAAATCGGGACGTTTCTGCCAAAGCTGTTTGCTGGCTTCTTCTACTATCTTTTTCTCGTTTTCGGCTAATGTATTGGCGATCCGCACCCGCTGTTCGCCGGTTTGAAAAAAGTCTTTGATACCTTTGAGTTCGCCGGTGCTGGGATACCGAAGTTCATCGTCGGCTTTGAGAATAACTTGGCTAACTACACTCATGATTATTAGAGGTTGGGTGAATATCAATTTGTAGTTTAACGATTGAGTGGGACACAAAGAAAGGGAGGGGAGCTGAGGAGCTGGGGGAGCTGGGGGAGCTGGGGGAGCTGGGGGAGTAGAGCAGTAGAGCAGTAGAGCAGTAGAGGAGCAGAGGTGTATGGGAATAGCTAGTTCAAAATCTAAAATTTACAATCCGCAATCTCAAGACAGCTGGCAGCAGGGGGAATTGGTGGAGGTGACGATTGCTGACTTGACTGATGACGGGGATGGGGTGGGGCGCAGCCTTGAGCGGGTGGTGTTTGTGCCGGATACTGTAGTGGGCGATCGCATTCTGGCTCGCTTAGTCCGCGTTAAACCAGAATACGCTTTTGGCAAGTTACACCAAATTCTCGAACCTTCGCGCTCGCGCATCCGCCCTAGCTGCTTTGTGGCGGATAAATGCGGCGGCTGTCAGTGGCAGCACATTAACTACCAATTTCAGCTAGAAGCGAAGCGAAATCAGGTGATTCAAGCTTTAGAACGCATTGGCGGCATTTCTTCTCCGCCTGTGGATGCGGTTTTGGCGGCGAATCCGCCTTTAGGTTACCGCAACAAGGTTACTTATCCCCTATCAGTCTCATCTACTGGACAAGTGCAAGCGGGATATTACCAAAAATCGAGCCACCATCTCATTAATTTAAATCAATGCCCGGTGCAAGATTCGCGGTTAAATCCTTTGCTTGCCAATGTAAAGAAAGATATCGAAAACCGAGGCTGGCAGGTATACGATGAAAAGCGCCATAAAGGACAGGTGCGCCATTTGGGTTTGCGAATTGGGCGGCGCACTGGGGAAATGTTGTTAACCCTGGTTGTAAAGGATTGGCATTTGCCGGGAATTGAAGCGCAAGCTCAACAATGGTTGCAGCAATATCCTCAATTGGTGGGTGTGTCGTTAAATCGCAATCCTCAACGCACCAATGCCATTTTTGGCAATGAAACTCGCTGTATTGCGGGAAAACATTATCTGGAAGAAGAATTTGCCAATCTGAAATTCCGCATTCGCCCGGATACGTTTTTCCAAGTGAATACAGAAGTTGCCGAAGCGCTGGTGGGGGCGATTATAGATGAGTTAAACCTGCAAGGGGATGAAATGCTAGTCGATGCTTATTGTGGCATTGGGACGATGACGTTACCCTTAGCAAAAAGGGTAGGTCAAGCAATGGGTTTGGAATTGCAAGGGGAAGCGATTGAACAAGCGAAGGCGAATGCAGAATTAAACGGGATAAATAATATTTCGTTTCAGGTGGGAGCGGTGGAGAAATTACTACCGCAGTTAGATGTAACGCCGGATATTGTATTGCTCGATCCGCCGCGGAAGGGATGCGATCGCAATGTGATAGATACTCTATTACAGATTAAGCCCCAGCGCATTGTCTATGTCAGTTGTAAACCGGCTACCCTTGCGCGCGATTTGAAATTATTATGTCAGGATGGGACATATCGATTAACGCGGGCACAACCTGCTGATTTCTTCCCCCAAACCTCTCACGTTGAATGCGCTGCTTTCTTGGTGCGAGAAGTGGACAGTGGACAGTTGACAGTGGACAGTTGACAGTGGACAGTTGACAGTTGACAGTTAGCTCTCCTTCAAGGGAAGAGGATTGATAACCAGGGAAATTTATTTTTCTTTCCCGCTCAAAGAGAGAGGTTAACAATTTATTTGATCTGGCGATAGGGGGAAATACTCCCTGCCGCCTGCCTGATTTGGTAAATTTCTTTCACTTTATCCTCCCTAAGATAGAAGCTGTAATCGCTCTTTAGGGTTAATTTATTTCTGTACGCTGTAGAGTCCGGGAAATAAATTGAGCTGAAAAAGCCGAGAAATTAAATAGAATAAATAGAATCTGGGTGGATTGGTTGGGAAAAAATCAGACTAATTTACCAAGTATACCAGCAATAATCTGCTCAATTAAGATAGGGAGATAAGATATAGCAACTGCAAAGGAATTTACGCCATTTTTCCCCAGTACCTAGCCCCTAGCCCCTAGTGACAAAATGATATGGTATAAAAATGAATGAAAGCAAACAAGAAACGGTCGAGCAATAAAATTTGATTCAAGGCGATCGCTAGCACCAAAATAGGTCATGATGACACAACAGCAAAGAACCATTCTAATTGTTGAAAGAGGTCTTCAAGACCGAAAAAAATATCGGAATTGCCTGATGGCAGAGCCGGAATATTCCTATAGGATTTTAGAAGAGAGATCGGCAGAGGGAGCATTGGCTTTGTGTCGGGGGCAACTGCCAGATGGGATATTAGTAGATTTTTGGCTGCCAGAATTTGATGGGTTGAAGTTTATCGAAAAGCTGAAACAGCAGACAGGGAGCAAGTGCCCGCCGGTGGTGATGATCGGCGATCGCGAAGATACAAGCGTAGCCGTCAAGGCGATCAAAAGCGGCGCAGAAGATTATTTAATTAAACAAAAAACCACGCCGGATGAATTGCGAAGTGCGGTGCGAAGTGCGATTGAAAATGCCCAATTGCGGCAAAGATTGCAACAGAGTGAAGAGCGTTTTCGCACTTCGGTAGAAAACATGCTCGATTGCTTTGGCATATATTCGGCAATTCGAGATGAAGCGGGAAAAATAGTAGATTTTCGCATCGAGTATCTCAACGCAGCCGCCCTCGAAAGCAATCGAATGATGCCAGAACATATTGGGCAAAGGCTATGCGAACTACTACCGGGTAATAGAGAAAGCGGACTGTTTGATGAATACTGTCGCTTAGTAGAAACGGGGCAACCTTTAATTAAAGAATCCCTAATTTATGCGGATGTATTTGGTGGTCAAGAACTTACCAGAGCTTTCGATATTCGCGCCACTAAATTGAGTGATGGCTTTGTTGCTTCCTGGCGCGATGTCACTCAGCGCCAGCAAACAGAAGCAGCCTTGCTCAATGCATACACCCAGTTGGAAGATCGCGCTTTAGCTCTAACAGAAACTAACGAAAACTTACAGGTAACGCTAGAAGAACTGCAATGTTTTCAAGAGGAACTGAATGTACAAAATGCCGAACTGGAAATAGCTCGTGCCGCCAGCGATATGGAGCGTCAGCGGTATCATAATTTGTTTAATTTTGCCCCAGACGGATATCTAGTTACGGATAAATTAGGAATAATTCAAGAAGCAAACCGTACCGCTGCTGCTCTGCTATCGGCAAACCAAGAATTTTTGATTGGGAAACCCTTATTTACCTTCGTTTCCCCACAAGTGCGTTCGTGGTTTCGCAGCCAATTTAACGAATTGTTGGATAGGAAAAGCCGCAATAAATCATTGCCTTCAAGGCAGACTTGGGAGCTAATATTGAAACCGCTCAAAGGCGAGGCTTTTCCGGCAGAAGTTTCGGTAGCTTTTGCAGATAGCTTGGAGGAGGAAACCATTAATTTGCGGTGGCTGATTCGAGATATTACGAAGCGCAAGCAAACGCAGGAGGAATTGCAAACAAGTCGGGAATTGATCGAGCAAATTGCTGACACCACGCCGGGAATTTTGTACGTTTACGACTTGGTAGAGCAGCGGAATGTTTATGCAAATAGGCAAGTTGCAGAATTGCTTGGGTACTCATCAGAACAAGTTCAGGCAATGGGAGCAAACCTTTTACCCACCCTGATTCATCCAGAAGATATGGCTCGCATTCCTGACCATTTGCAGCGGCTTTCTAGGGTACCTGAAGGGGCAATTTTGGAAATCGAATACCGGATGCAACGTGCGAATGGTGAATGGCGCTGGTTTTGTAGTCGTGAAGTTGTCTTTAGCAGAAATACTGATGGTTCGTTGCGCCAAGTTTTGGGAACAGCTTTAGACATTACAGAACGCAAACAAGCAGAAATTGAATTATCCCGCGCCAACGAGCGATATGAATTAGCGGCGGCGGCGGTGAATTGTTTGATTTATGATTGGGATTTTCAGCGCAATAGAGTTGAAAGAACTCGCGGTTTAACCGAGCTTTTAGGATATGCGCCAGAGGAAGCAGAACCCACGGTGGAATGGTGGATGGATCGCATTCATCCGGAAGACATGCATAAAAAGAATCCAGAAAATTTCTTAGCCGAGATCGCCACCAGAGATCGCCATTGTATTGAATATCGAGTGCGGCACAAAAACGGTCACTATGTCTGGGTAGAAGATCGAAAGTTTGTGGTGCGAGATGAGGCAGGTCATCCGATTAGAATTGTCGGCAGTACAACGGATATTAGCGATCGCAAACAGGGACAAGAAGCATTGCGGCAAAGCGAAGCTAGACTCAAACAACTGGTGGAATTAAATCTACTCGGCGTCATGTTTTGGGATGCAGATGGAACCGTCTTCGATGCGAATGACGCCTTTTTGAATTTGGTGGGATATACGCGAGAAGATTTGCAAGCAGGTAGGGTGAATTGGCGGGCGATGACGCCACCAGAACAAATAGATTTGAGCGAGCGATCGCTTAAAGAAATGCGGCGAAAAACTGCTGGCACCCTAGAGAAAGAATACATCTGCAAAAATGGCAGCCGCGTCCCTATTTTGCTCGGTGGTGTAATGTTTGAAGGTTCCCAAAGTCGGGGTGTTAGCTTTGTCGTAGACTTATCGGAACGCAAGCAAATGGAAAATGAATTGCGCCGTCGCGAACGACAGTTTTCAACTTTAGTAGAAAACTTGCCCGATGTGATTTTCCGACTCGATACCAATCTGCGTCACCTTTACATTTGTCCCTCTGTAGAGCAAGTATCTGGGATGCCTCCGCAGCAGTTTATCGGCAAAACTGGACGGGAATTAGGGTTTGAAGAAGAGATGTGTGACTTGTTTGAAAGCAAATGCCACGAAGCGATCGCTAGCAAACAAGTAACGCCGATGGAATTTAGCTACAGAGAGCGGCATTTTTACTCGCGAATTATTCCAGAATACGCACCAGACGGCACGCTGGAATCGCTGATGGGGATTACAGAAGATATTACAGATCGCAGACAAAGCGAAGCGTTATTTAGAGGCATATTTGAGTCAGAGCTGAGCGGAATTTTATTTTGGAATATACAAGGACAAATTACCGATGCCAATGATGCGTTTATTCGCATGACTGGTTACAGCAGAGAAGAAATGCAAGCTGGAAAAATATACTATCGCGACATTACTCCACCGGAATATTGCGAAACAGATCAGGAAAAACTCAAGCTGCTGCATACGGTAGGGAAATACGAACCATTCGAGAAAGAATACATCTGTAAAGACGGGCGTCGCATCCCAATTTTACTCGGCTGTGCGTTCTTGCCCGGATATCGCGATCGCGGAGTGGCGTTTGTTTTGGATATAAGCGATCGCAAGCAATTAGAAACCGAACGGGAACAACTTTTAGCACGGGAAAAAGCCGCCAGAGAAGAAGCAGAACATGCCAACCACACCAAAGACGAATTTCTCGCCATAGTTTCCCACGAATTGCGAAGTCCGTTGAATTCTATTTTAGGTTGGGCAAAGTTGTTGAGAACTCGCACCTTCGATCCGGCGGTAGTTAATCGTGCCTTAGAAACCATCGAACGCAACGCTCAAACCCAATGCCAATTAATTGAAGATTTATTAGATATTTCCCGCATGATTCGCGGCAATCTTCAGCTAAATATTGCACCAGTTAATCTACATTATGTCGTTGAAACTGCCATTAATACAGTCCGTCCTACCGCCGAACATAAACAAATTCACCTGGAAAGTAAACTAGATTGCACTTTCTGTCAAGTATCGGGAGATCTCAATCGCTTACAGCAAATTGTCGGAAATTTACTCAACAACGCGATCAAATTTACTCCTTCTGGCGGACAAGTCGAAGTAGAATTGTCAGTGGTAATGGGTAATGGGTCATTGGTAATAGGAGATCAAAATAGCCAATTACCAATTACCAATTACCAATTACCAATTACCAATTATGCTCAAATTACCGTCACCGACACCGGCAAAGGGATAAGTCCTGAATTTTTACCTTACGTTTTTGAGCGCTTTCGGAGAGCAGATAGTACTACCACCAGATCGAAAGATGGACTGGGATTGGGTTTAGCAATTGTACGACATTTGGTAGAACTGCACGGCGGTAATGTGTTTGCAGAAAGTGCAGGAGAAGGACAGGGTGCGACGTTTACAGTTAGAATACCGCTGATATCTTGCCCCGTTTCTGCTTCTCCTTCTGGCAGCGATGCTGAAGTTTCTCTGGCGGGAATGCGGATACTCGTTGTGGATGATGAAGCCGATATCCGCGATTTTCTAGAGTTTGCATTAAACGAGTCTGGAGCAATTGTAGAAAAATCTGCATCGGTAACGGAAGCATTGGCAGTTTTTAATCAATTTAAACCAGATATTTTAATCAGCGATATTGGAATGCCGGAGGAAGATGGCTACTCATTAATCCAGCAGTTGCGATTAGTAGAAGCACAAAAGGGAGAAAGACAAATTCCAGCGATCGCGCTCACAGCTTATGCTAGAAAAAAAGATAGCGATCGCGCGATCGAAGCAGGTTTTCAACGCCACATTACCAAACCTGTAGAACCTGCGGAATTAGTGGATGCGATCGCTAAATTGGTAATTAGTAATTGGTAATTGGTAATGGGAATATTTTCCCGCTCTACGATTAGCCATTAGCTATTAGCAGCGCTTAAAAAGTAACCAGCAACCCACGTTATTAGAAAATTTTTTGGTAGAATTAGGTAAAGGTAGGAATATTAACATGACTATAACCGCAGCCACCGCTAAACGGCTTACCTTTGAAGAGTACCTCAAATACGACGATGGTACGGATACTCGCTATGAATTAGTAGATGGGGAATTAGTTCCAATGAGTCTTGGTAGCGGACAACATGGGGCGATAGCAGAATTTCTTAACGATGAATTTCGAGGTGAAATTAGACGTTTAAGTTTAGACTGGACATCTAAACAAATGGCGATTGGCGTTCGTTCCCCTCGCGGTGGTAGATGGGAAACATCTCGAATTCCAGACATTGTAGTAATTCCCTTATCTCAATGGCAAGAATTGAGAAACCGAGAAGCAGTTATTGAACTCAACGAACCCCCGCCTTTGCTAGTGGTAGAAGTTGTCAGCGAATCAACTAAAACTACAGATTACCGAGCCAAGCGGGTTGAGTATAATGTGCTGAACATTCCAGAATATTGGGTTGTAGATTTGTCTACTAATAAAATAACCGTTTTCACTTTGGTTGATGGACTGTATGAAGCCGCAGAATTTGTTGGTTCTGAACGCATTGTATCCCAGACTTTCGCTGAGTTAGAACTAACAGTTGAGCAAGTGTTAGCAGCAGGAGAATAATCAACAAATCATTGAAAGAAAAAACCTGTAAATAACAAAGGTAACAGTATAAGTGCCGAGATAATTAAAACCAGAGTTCCAGCATCGATATTAAGCGTTTGTTTTTTTGGGTCTTTCATCTTTATCTTTTGCCAAAAATAGAGTCATTAACCCATTTTAACAAATTTTGTCACTTTTATCGTTATACCATTACCAATTACCAATTACCCATTAGCCATTAGCCATTAGCATTTCAGCAACAATTTTCCCCGAACTCATCACCCCAGGAATACCCGCGCCGGGATGAGTTCCCGCACCGACAAAATAAAGATTGGGAATATCTTCGCTTCGGTTGTGGGGACGGAACCAAGCAGATTGAAATAAAGTTGGTTCTACAGAGAAAGCACTACCCAAATAACTATTTAAACCGTCGCGAAAGTGCAAAGGATCGATATAGCTTTCGGTGACAATATGTTCAGATAACTTTGGTAAGTAACGCTCTTCCAAATACCGAATAATGGCATCTCGATAAGGTTTAGCTTGAGTTTTCCAATCAATTTTTCCGCCTAAATGAGGAACGGGTGCAAGTACGTACCAACAATCGCAACCTTCTGGCGCTAAAGATGGATCGGTTGCCGTGGGTCGGTGCAGGTATAATGAGAAATCATCGGGTAAATGCTTGCGAGTAAAAATATCTTCAATCCAGCCTTTATAGCGTCGCCCCATGAGAATTTCGTGGTGTGCCATATTGTCGTAACGGCAATTTGTGCCGAAATATAGTACGAATAATGACATGGAATATTGCAGGTTTTTGAGCTTGCGATCGCTCCACTTTTTCCTAAACTTCTCCCCAATCAAATTCAGATAGGTAAACGCCACATCTCCATTGCTAACAACTGCATCCGCCTGAAAAAAATTACCGTCGGTAGTTTGCACTCCGGTAGCTAGTTTAGTCTTGTCATCAATCGCAATTTCAGCCACTTCTGTATTGAGCAACAATTTGCCGCCAATCTCGCAGAAAAGCCGCGCCAAACCTTGCACCAAAGCACCCGTCCCCCCCATCGCGAACCAAATGCCAAATTCTTGCTCTAGTTTGTGAATCATGGCGTAAATCGAAGTACTCTGAAACGGATTCCCGCCAATTAATAAAGGATGAAAGCTGAACGCGATTCGCAGCCGTTCATCTTTGATATATTGATTCACAAAACCCGCAACAGATTTAAACGATTGCAACTGCACCATATCGGGTGCAACCTTGAGCATATCGGCAATCTGAGTAAAAGGTTTGGTCATCAAAGGCAAGCCTTTTTGAAACACTCGTTCTGATGCTTGATAAAATCGTTGATAACCTTCTACATCTGCTGGATTAAACTGCTCGATTTGTTTGAGGATTTGGTTGCGATCGCCGCTATAATGAAAAATCGATCCATCCTCAAACCGAATATTATAAAACGGGTCTAAAGCAACCAGTTTCACATAATCGTCAGTTTGCTTACCGCATAACTCAAATAATTCCCGAATTAGCCAGGGAGAAGTAATAATAGTAGGGCCAGCATCAAAGCGAAAACCATCTTGTTCGTAGACATACGCCCGCCCTCCTGGTTTGTCGCGCTTGTCTACAATTGTCACTTGATGTCCCTGCGCTTGCAGCCGAATCGCCGCCGAAAGCCCGCCAAAACCGCTACCAATCACCAAAATATCCATTAATCCCTATCCTCCGTTTGACGATCTCGTTCCCAAGTTGGTTGGGCAAAATTGGGTAGATCCCATATATTTAACCTACCTTTAACTGCTTCTACACAAAAAATACATAATTGGGGTTTATTATTCAATCGACTGGGTTCTATAGAATCCATTCAGCTTTCGGTGTGGGGGTGCAATCAACCAAGTTGCTTTAATTTAAGAAATATTAAGAATTCTTGAAAAAGTTACCTGGTGTTTTTCAATCGCTAGCTCAACAGTAAAAGCTCCTAATTAGTTATGTTAGAAAATTTCCACAACTTTTTGACTCCAATTAGTTTTATCCCTCACGGTCATTGCTATCTTTGGCAGCCTGGGTTAGTCTGGTTGCATATATTATCCGACAGCCTGATTGCCCTATCCTATTATTCAATTCCTTTGACGCTGCTTTATTTTGTTCGCAAGCGGGAGGACTTACCATTTAATTGGATTTTCCAACTATTTGGAGCGTTTATTATTGCTTGCGGCACTACTCACCTGATGGAAATTTGGACGCTTTGGCATCCGATCTATTGGGTGAGTGGAGCGCTGAAAGCAATTACGGCGATGATTTCAGTTTACACGGCGGCGATGTTAGTGCCATTAGTGCCTAAAGCCTTAGCATTGGCGAGTCCAGCACAATTGGAAGCAAATAATTTAAAATTGCAGCAACTTTTAAGCGATCGCATCAAAGCAGAGTCAGCTTTGCAACAGTCAGAAGCACAACTGAGAAAGCAGGCGCAAGATTTAAAGCATACCTTGCAACAACTCCAGCGCACCCAAACCCAACTGATTCAAAGTGAAAAAATGTCTTCCTTGGGTGAACTCGTAGCTGGTATTGCCCATGAAATCAACAACCCAGTTAACTTTATCTTTGGCAATCTTACCCATGCCACCGAGTATGTTTCTGACCTGCTTTTCCTGCTCAAGCTTTATCAAGAAAAATATCCCGATCCCGAACCAGAAATCCAAGAAGTAATTTCAGCTATTGACTTAGATTTTTTGTTATACGACTTGCCCAAACTTTTGAATTCGATGAAGATAGGAGCAGATAGAATCCAGAAAATTGTGGTGTCTTTGCGAACATTTTCCCGCATGGATGAAGCCGAGGTCAAAGATGTAGACATTCACGACGGCATCGAGAGTACTTTACTGATCCTAAAACACCGACTAAAAGCCAAATGCGACCATGTGGGGATTGAGACAATCAAAGAATATGGCAAGCTGCCGAATTTGGAATGTTATGCCGGACAACTCAATCAAGTGTTTATGAATCTTTTGAGTAATGCCATTGATGCTTTAGAAAGTAGAATCGAAAATGATTACTGTTTCAAACCAACGATTCGGATTAAAACCGAATTAGTCAAAGGTCAGCTATCAGAAGATGGAATTTGGACGCAAGATAAAGTAGTGATTAGCATTGCCGACAATGGGATAGGCATGAACGAAACAGTTAAACAGCGCTTGTTTAACCCGTTTTTTACGACAAAATCGGTAGGAAAAGGCACTGGAATGGGTTTAGCAATTAGCTATCAAATTGTCGTCGAACGACATGGAGGTTCCTTGCAGTGTTTTTCATCCCCAGGTGAAGGCACCGAGTTTGCGATCGCCATCCCAGTCAAACCCATCAGTTGCCAGTTATCACTTGTGTAAAAGCGAACTTTGCCAAATAATTGATTCGCATCTCCTCTTCGATCTCTTCCTCTGCGCCCTCTGCGTCTCTGCGGTTCGTTAAAAAGTGTAAAATTGTAAAGAAAAGGTGAAATCGTTAAACCCTGTTGTTTGTAAACTTGTAATGCTAACGCAGAAACTGGAGCAACTAAAAACAATATTTGCCGAAATGGATCGGGCATTAATTGCCTATTCTGGAGGGATTGACAGCACCTTGGTAGCGAAAATCGCTTACGATGTGTTGGGCGATCGCGCACTTGCCATCACCGCCGAATCTCCCTCCCTCTTACCGGAAGACTTAGAAGAAGCACGCATCCAGGCGGCAGCGATCGGAATTACCCACGAAATTGTCCAAACTCACGAAATGGACAATCCCAACTACACCGCCAATCCCGTCAACCGCTGTTATTTTTGCAAAAGCGAATTGCACGACACCCTCAAACCCTTGGCGTTGCAGCGGGGTTATCCCTACGTCGTCGATGGCGTCAATGCCGACGATTTGCAAGATTATCGCCCAGGAATACAGGCGGCGAAAGAGAGGGGCGCGCGATCGCCTCTCGCCGAAGTTGGCATCACCAAAATCGAAGTCCGCCAACTTTCCCAACAATTAGAACTTCCCTGGTGGGATAAACCCGCCCAACCTTGTCTCAGTTCGCGCTTTCCCTACGGCGAAGAAATTACCGTCGCCAAATTGCAGCGAGTTGGCAGGGCAGAACTTTATTTGCGGAAACAGGGATTGAAAAATCTGCGAGTGCGATCCGAAGGCGATACCGCCAGAATTGAGATACCCTCAGAGCAAATTAAGGAATTTGTCTTAACCACCGATTTACCTACCTTAGTAGCGGCATTTCAAGAGTTCGGTTTTATCTACGTAACCCTAGATTTAGAAGGGTACAAGAGCGGCAAACTGAACCGGGTTCTGGATCGGGAAGTTTTGAGCCTCAAAGGGTAATGTAAAATTTGCAACTTGCTAACTCAGTAGAGGTGCATTGTTTGTGCGCCTCTTATTTATTTAAACTTTATTCTCAAAGCACGAACTTGTCTTAATTAAGGCAAATAATCTTAAATAAAAAATCCATAGCTTTTGGCAACCTGGTAAAAAAAGAGTATCAATACTTACAGAATAAATCGCACATCGATCGTCTCAGGACTGAAAATAAAGATGTGCAATTGATCGAAAATATTGCAGATGTGAAGTAAAACCTAGCTAACAAAGTGGGGGATAAAATGAATGCGATCGCATCCCACCTGGATTCTTTGAACCCGAACAACCTGAATTGGGAACTCGATACTTTCGCCCAAGAGATCGAACCAAGCAAAGACAAAAACTTTGGACTAGAGTCTTTAGGCATCAAAAACATCGGTCGCGTGTATCGAAACCTATCAGTAGCAGAGCTAACAGAACACATTTTAGCGCGGAAAGAAGGCACTTTAGCAGCGAACGGCGCCCTGTGCGTGAAGACGGGGAAATATACCGGGCGATCGCCCAACGATAAATTCATCGTTGAAGAACCAGAAATCCTCGATGAAGTAGACTGGAACAGCATCAACATTGCGCTTTCTCCCGATAAATTTGAACAACTTTACAAGCGGATGCTTGCTTACATCCAAAGCAGAGATTTGTATATTTTTGATGGATATGTAGGCGCAGATCCAACATACCGCTTGGGTGTGAGAGTAATCAACGAATTTGCTTGGCACAACTTATTCGTTCACCAATTGTTCTTAAGACCAACAGAACGCGAATTAAAATATCACCGTCCCGACTTTACTGTAATTGCCGTTCCAGGTTTCCAAGGCGATCCAGAAATCGACGGCATTCACAGTGAAGCATTTATAGTGCTGAACTTAGTCAAACGAATCGTCTTAATTGGCGGAACGCACTATGCCGGAGAAATGAAAAAATCGGTATTCTCCTTCCTCAACTACATGATGACGAAGCAGAACGTTTTGCCGATGCACTGTGCCGCCAACATGGATGAATATGGCAACACGGCGCTATTTTTTGGCCTTTCTGGAACTGGCAAAACCACCTTATCTGCCGATACTTCCCGGCGGTTAATTGGCGATGACGAACATGGATGGTCAGATCGCGGCGTCTTCAATTTTGAAGGCGGATGTTACGCCAAAACCATTAAATTATGCAAGAAAAACGAACCGCAAATTTGGGAAGCACTGCGCTTTGGATCGGTACTAGAGAACGTCATTCTGGACGAAAAAAGCCGAATTCCAGATTATGACGACGATAGCATCACCGAAAATACCAGAGCCGCCTATCCCGTCGATTATATTCCTAATTGCGTCGTTCCCGGCGCTGGCGGTCATCCCAAGACGGTCATCTTCTTAACAGCAGATGCATTTGGTGTCCTGCCGCCTATTGCCAAACTCACTAACCGGCAGGCAATGTATCATTTCCTGTCAGGATATACCAGCAAACTAGCAGGAACAGAACGCGGCATTACCGAACCGCAAGCGACTTTTTCATCTTGTTTTGGCAGTCCATTCTTACCACTTGACCCAACAGTTTATGCTGAGATGTTGTACAAACGCCTCATCCAGTACGATGCGGATGTTTACCTAGTAAATACTGGTTGGACGGGTGGGCCTTACGGCGTCGGGAATCGGATTAAGATCGAACATACTCGGGCGATGGTATGGGCGGCGCTTTCTGGCGCATTAAATAAAGTCACATTCCATCACCATCCCATCTTTAAAGTGTTAGTACCCGAAGCAGTTCCAGGGGTTGACAGCAATATTTTAGACCCCCAAAAAACTTGGAGCGATCCAATTGCTTACGAACGAAAAGCTAAAGATTTGGCAAGGAGGTTTGTAGAAAATTTCCGCCGGTTCCATTACGTTCCTCTAGAGATGATGGAAGCATCTCCCGCATTTGAATAATTCCGCAAAGAAACCCGGTTTCTTAAGTTAAATAAACCCGCCCCGTTTTGATGGGCAAATCTGACGCGCGACGCTCTTAGAAACCGGGTTTCTGGCTGCGATCTCTAGTTTCCAAGCGAGGATTTTTCATAGAAACCGGGTTTCTGGCTGCGATCTCTAGTTTCCTTGCCAGGATTTTTCATAGAAACCGGGTTTCTGGCTGCGATCTCTAGTTTCCTTGCCAGG
>CAYXCW010000020.1:0-5602 GCA_964463555.1 uncultured bacterium | reverse complement strand
GGTTTCTGGCTGCGATCTCTAGTTTCCTTGCCAGGATTTTTCATAGAAACCCGGTTTCTTTGGGCGGGTGTTTCTGAATCATTGGTAGGGGCACGGCAACCGATCAACTTTGCCCTGGCAACAAAGATTACTGACGCCGTGCCCCTACTGCTATTTATTTCGATATAAAATGTTTCTTATATCCCAATATTTATGCTCGAACAAATGGGTTTAAAACTAGAAAAAGTCATTCCTTGGGGTCGTTCCATGCCAGAATATGTCAGGATGTTTAACCTGACGCCAGATGACCTCAAATTAAATATTCTCGACTGTGCCAGCGGCCCTGCTAGTTTCAATGCAGAAATGATCCGCGAAGGTTACAAAGTGATATCTTGCGACCCAGTTTATCAATTCTCGGTCGAGGAAATTCAAGCGCGGATTCAAGATACTTATCAAACTGTTATTGAAGGTGTTCGCGCTAATTTAGATAGCTACGTTTGGCAAGATATCCAATCACCAGAACATCTGGGAGAAATTCGCATGGCAGCGATGCAACAATTTTTAGCAGATTTCCCCCAAGGGCAAAAAGAAGGGCGTTACCTAACTGATAGTTTGCCCACTTTGCCATTTGATACCGATCGGTTTGATTTAGCTTTGTGTTCGCATTTTCTATTTACTTATTCCGACCAATTTTCACTACAATTTCATTTGGATTCAATTCTGGAAATGTGTCGCGTTGCCCCACAAGTGCGGCTATTTCCCCTTTTAAATATATCGGGGGAAATATCGCCGAATCTTGCGCCAGTGATGACTGAATTAGAAAAGCGCGGCTACACCCTGAAAGTTGAGCAAGTTCCCTACCAGTTTCAGAAGTCTGGCAACCAAATGTTACAGGTAATGCGGAATTTTAGAGCTTAGATTTCAGATTTGAGATTTTCCAACAGATTCCCAGAAAAAATGGGTTGTTAGCCTCCTGCCCTTCGAGGGGGAAAAAAATTAATTTCTTCGCTCCCAACCCCATCTTAAAAACCGGGCTTCCGTGAGCTTCAGCCGAACGGTTTCTTCTGCGCTCTTTCGTTTGATAAAAAATTTTTCAGGTGAAACCCGGTTTCTTTGGATAACTGTCAACTGTCAACTGTTGAAATCTGCAATTTAGTCAGACTCGAAAGCATTTTCTATGGGAACTAGATGGCAACCATGAATTCTCCAAGTGCCGTCTAGCTGCTTTTCCATTAAGTAAAGCGCCCTGACGGGAATTTCATCGGGGCCGAGTAGAAGAACTGGTTGTGCTAAAGCGCCATTCACAACAGCCAGATCGTCGAAGATCGCCGAACGGGGACGATAGACTGGTTGGTAATAATTCTTAACCATTTGCATAAAGTTTTCCGGGTTTTGGAATGTTTGCTGAATCCCCGGACTGGCAAAGGCGAATGCACCAACGGCATCGTCATCTTGAAATGCTTGAAGTTGGCGTTTGATCGCAATGCGAATGGAGGCGCGATCGGTTTCAGTAATTTGCATACTGGGTAGCTTTTATGCTCAGAGCGCTGCTAATTAAATTATCTATTTAAATTATAGAAAGGCAACCTCTGGCTTTGGTAGAGTAGTTTGACTCTTGGGGGTGGTATGCGATCGCACAAGATCCTCGCATACGCCATCAGCTGAAAACCTGCGGCTAGACAAAAGGCATCCGCCAGCCAAAAACTGGGAGAAAATTTCATGATCCCCCTGTAACATATTGATATTACTTAATAGAAACGCCTACAACGCAATGGTAAATATTGTCAACCTAAGAAAAACAGCATCAAGCTGGCAATTTAAAAGATAACAGGCTTTAAAAGGCTTTTTATAGGCTAATTGAGCGCCTGATTCGGGTTAACCGGGTTCAAATGTTAAGATCGCGATCAAAACCAGGAGTAAAATATGAATTTGCAAGAATTAAAGAACGAAGCTTACAAATTATCGGTGAGCGATCGCTTAGCCTTAATAGAAGCGATCGTGCAGTCACTGATGAACGAACTTGAAACGCGCCTCCCAGTAACAAAAGGAACATTAACAGGATTGCGCGGATTGCTGAAAACAGATGCACCACCACCTAATGATGAAGAAGTTAAGGCTATGTTAGAAGAACGCTTGGAGGAAAAATACCAGTAATGCGTGTATTGTTAGACACCAATATCATTCTGGATGTTTTGTTAGAGCGAGAACCGTTTGTAACGGACGCTCAAGCTTTATTCGATGCAATTGAATCTCAAACCGTTGAGGGATATGTAACAGCAACAACGTTAACAGATATTTTCTACATCGTTAGAAAGAGTAAAGGCATACAGACGGGTAAAGATGCGGTATCCAGATTATTGGCAACGATGAAAATATGTCCGGTTAACCGTCGGATTTTGCAGGCAGCTATATTATCTAATTTGAGCGATTTTGAAGATGCGGTTCAGCTAGTTTGTGCAACCAGTTTGAATCTCGATGCGATTGTGACGCGCGATCGCGTAGCGTGCCGGAGGCATATCGCGCAGACTTCGCAGGCTGTACAATACCAATTTTCTCAGCCGGAGAGCTATTGCAAAACCTTCCTGAATAAAATCTAAAATCTAAAATTTAAAATCTAAAATTCCCGACTCAGGCGATCGCTTGCACCCCAAACTACCTCATACTGGAAAAAGTGTCCTCTGGAGTTCCCCATGTCCCCCGAAGCAGTTCCCGTAAAACCTGCCGTGCTAATCGTCATCATTAGCGAATCTGTTATGCAAGACCGCCTGATTAAGCTGCTGAAAGCCCACAACGTCAGCGGTTACACCATCACTCAAGCGCGGGGTGAAGGCGGTCATGGAAGAAGAATGGGTGATATCGCAGGCTACAACACCAATATCGAGATCCAAACCCTCGTATCGCCAGAAGTATCCGATGCTATTTTTATCGCGCTAAAAGAAAATCAAAACGGTCACGCCTTGATCGCCTATCGACATAATGTAGAAGCCTTGTACGATTAAGATTAACTCTAAAATCCCCGTTCCCAGGCAAGAGCCAGGGAACGAGCTAAAATCTAAAATCTAAAATCTAAAATCTAAAATCCCATGTCCCAAATTGTTTGGATCGCCCGTCACGGGAACCGCCTCGACTTTGTTAACCCCGACTGGTTCCTTACGGCAGAACGACCATACGATCCCCCATTATCGGATGGTGGCATTATACAAGCGCAGCAATTAGGGCAACGCCTGAAAAGAGAAAATATCGCCCATATTTTTGCCTCCCCTTTTTTGCGAACCGTACAAACGGCAAACGAAGTGGCAGCAGCGCTCGATTTACCGATTAAAGTAGAATCTGGTTTAAGCGAGTGGTTAAATCCCCAGTGGATGCCGTCGATGCCGGAAAAATTGCCACTAGAAGTATTGCATGAAAAATATCCGCGAATTGACCTCAGCTACACTTCCAGAATCATCGCCGAATACCCCGAAACCGGCGACAAAGTTTTTCGTAGATCTGGAGAAACTGCCAAAATCCTTGCAGATGAATTTTCAGAAGATATCCTGCTGGTGGGACACGGTGCATCGGTAATCGGTACGGCAATGGGGTTACTCGGTGGAACAACTCAACCAGAAATTAATGCCACTTTGTGTTGTTTGGTCAAAATTGTGCGTCAAGATCGAGAATGGATCATGGAACTCAATGGCGATACCTCCCACTTGAGCGAAACTGAAAAAGTAGTTAGGTTCCACTAAATCGCTCAAGTTGCTAATGGCTAATGGCTAATGAATATAACGAGAAAAATGCTATATTAGTCAGCTAACAAAGCCTCTCGCTATTAGCTTTGAGCTATTAGCTATTAGCAATGCCCAATGTTTATAAGTAACTAATTGCTTTAGATATATGACGTTATTATTAGCAGGGGATATTGGCGGCACTAAAACAATTCTGCGCTTGGTGAAGTCGCCAGATCGAGGGCAAATGTACAGCTTAGATGAAGCGACTTACAAAAGCGGCGAATTTCCCGATTTAGTGCCGATGGTGCGACAGTTTCTCCAAGCAGCTGCGGAACATTTGGGGTATGTTCCGGCACCGGAGAAAGCTTGTTTTGCGATCGCAGGCCCTGTAGTCAACAATACCGCCAAGTTGACCAATCTAACTTGGTTACTCGATGCCAAGCGTTTAGAACAAGAATTAGCCATCTCTAAGGTTAGTTTAATCAACGATTTCGCCGCCGTCGGTTATGGCGTTTTGGGACTCGGCACACCCGACTTACACACCTTACAAGCAGAAGCACCGCAAAAAAACGCCCCCATCGCGGTTATTGGTGCGGGTACGGGGTTAGGGCAAGGATTTTTAATTCCTGTGGGAGATACCTATCAAGTATTTAGCAGTGAAGGCGGACATACAGATTTTGCCCCCCGCACCGAATTAGAATTTCAACTGTTGAAATACTTGATGGATAAACACGATATTCAACACGTATCGGTTGAAAGAGTTGTGTCAGGTCAAGGGATAGTTTCAATTTACCAATTTTTGCGCGATCGCTTATCCATCCCTGAATCTCCCAATATCGCCGCCGACATCAGAACTTGGGAACAACAAGCTGGACAAACTGAGAAAACCATCGATCCAGCAGCAGTCATTTCCAAAGCAGCTTTAGAAGCAAGCGATCGCCTCTGCGAGCAAACCATGCAAATATTTATTGAAGCATACGGTGCAGAAGCAGGTAACCTCGCCCTCAAACTATTACCTTATGGCGGTGTTTATATGGCTGGTGGGATTGCTGCCAAAATTTTACCTTTAATTCAAAGCGGAAATTTCCTCACGGCTTTTAGTCAAAAAGGTCGGATGAATCCGATTCTAGAAAAAATGCCAGTCCATGTAGTTTTAAATCCCCAAGTCGGTTTAATTGGTGCTGCCGTTAGTGCTGCCCGGTTGTAGTGCAACAGTTGAGAGTTGATAGTTAAGGAAAATTATAGCCCGTGTAGACGGGCTTTGTTTGTCTAGCCGCGACTTCAGTCGTTTTGATAGTTACGGAAAATTATAGCCCGTGTAGACGGGCTTTGTTTGTCTAGCCGCGACTTCAGTCGTTTGGCATAAAGGGGGTAGCTAACGCGGATTTGGTATCATATGATGTCCGTTGAATTGCCCATAATCAAAAAACCGCACAGAGTAGTTGCGTAGGGACACGGCATCAGAGATATCTCGGATAAACAATGGACGTTAATCGTGCCGTGTCCCGGCTTCTAATTATGGGTAATCGACCGGACATGATATAAAACCCTTCACCTTTGATCTCAAGGGAATTGTGTTGATAAACCCGCCCCCCGCGCGATGCCGATAAAAGCAGACATGATATAACTAATATCATGTCCGGTAGCATCGGTAGCTGCACATCCGGGGCGGGTTTATTTATACTTTGCGTTGGTAGCAACGATCTCTCGTAAAACCCGCCCCTACAGGATCAAAAACCATACACAACCAAAGCTAACGGACACGATATCACTCAATTTGCTAGTTATGAGGTCAAGCATTTTAGATCCCCCTAAATCCCCCTTAAAAAGGGGGACTAAGAATCCGGTTCCCCCCTTATTTAAGGGGGGTTAGGGGGGATCGAACCGACAATATTTGTAACTAGCAACTTGCG
>CAYXCW010000019.1:0-82904 GCA_964463555.1 uncultured bacterium | reverse complement strand
ACTGTCAACTGTCCACTGTCCACTGTCAACTGTCAACTGTCCACTGTCCACTGTCAACTGTCCACTGTCCACTGCTTCAATTCATTGTTCCATTGCGGAGCGTCCTTGCTTACCCAGGCGCACAAAAATAAAGTAGCTCAGGTAAAGGACGTAAATTATCAAGCCCACGATGCCGAGAAAGCCTACAAACCCGGTGCTGTAACCGCCGTGGAAAATTTCCTTGTAGCGCCAAGGTGCTTCTAGCCAAACGCGACAAGATGGTTGTTCGAGAGCGCCGCCACCAAAGGCACAACCGAGGAAGAAGAGCTGAGCCACAAAGCCGATCAGATGGTAAACTGTGACTGCCCACCGCCAGGATTTGAGCGCTAGTTTAAGCGATCGCTGCGGCAGATCGTTGATTTCTTCGTTGATATCCGCCCAAAACCATAGGGATACGGGAGTTAGGATACGCGCGATCGCCGCCGTGATAAAACCTATCTGCAATGACGCAATCAACAGGTATACCGTAATCAAAAGCAGGCTCGCCACTCGCCAGTAGATCGTTAACAGGCGTTGCACCGCTTCTGATTTTTGATATAGCGCCCAGATTAGCAGAGTTAGGGGGATAAAAACGGTGAACAACAACGCCAGCCTATAATCCATCCAAACTAGCGGTTTAAACCAAACATTTTCTTCCATATATTGCTTCGATCTGCTTTTTTTCTGGCTTGACCTGGCACAAATTACTATTATAATTCTTATTGTGTTTTCGGATCAAAATTGCTGAATTGCTAATTGCTAATTGCACCTACGCCTAGTAATTTTGATAATGCTCGCCAAAAAAATAAGCAACTCGAACCTTGGTTTGGTTTCGGTTGCTTTGGTTACGGTTTCAGTACTATTGTTTACCTAACAGAGATGATTCTCTGCTATGACTGACCGGAAAAAATTGGTTTAAAGCCTCTCCCTTTTAGGGGCAAAGGAAAAATCAATTACGCTCGCTTGCCATCCTATAAGCTTGAGGAAAAGGTAACTGTCCACTGTCCACTGTCCACTGTCCACTGTCCACTGTTGAACTTAGTCATCGTAAATCCGGCATTCTACTGCGTCTGGGTTGTCATCGCAATATTGCTCAAAAGAATTTTTTGGTTTTTCTTGCTTGCGATGGGATGCTTCTGCTTGCAGTTCTTCTACTGCATCCCAAGCTGCGGCACATTCTTTAGAGGTTGCGCCTTCGGTATCGCATACGGCGCGGGCGTTTTCGAGTTCTTGTTCGATTTGTGTTTGGATGTTGTTCATAGCTCTTGGTTTCAACAGATACTTTCGTTCGTTAGGATCTTCACTGTTATAGAGCGAGTTTTCTGGAAAATCTTACCTGGCTAAAGATGGTATTTAAAAGATCCTAACTGTTCAGTATTACAGCAAGCCTAGTCATTGACTGGGGAATGATGTTTATTTTTTAAGATTTAACCAAACCTCACTCTACAACCACGGTTGACGGTAAATTTTTTTTGACTACATACATCTTAACACTTGTTAATGCGATCGCGCTATCACCCAGGTAATAATTTTTTCCATCGCTTTTAAGTAAAATTGCTCTGGCGCGCGGCTGTAGTCGTGAGTTTGGCTTCTATGCCATCTCCATAAATGTTATACAGTAATCTTTGAAGTATGGCTGTGGGGGCGCAGCACTGAATAACTTTAAATAGGATAAGCAAAATGGTCGAACCCGTAAATAACCAGATGCAGTGGGTGAATGCGCTTTCAACTCGTCCTTCTTTAGAAGGCGCAGTTGAGGAAGTTGTAGAAAGGGTAAAAGCAGCGTTACCCGTAAAAGCCGATCTGGGACTGGTGTTCATTTCCGCTGCCTTTGCCAGCGAGTATACGCGGCTGATGCCTTTACTGCAAGAGCGACTAGAGGTGCCGGTGTTAATCGGTTGCAGCGGCGGTGGCGTGGTGGGGATGAACTCGAACCAACAAGCGCAAGAGGTAGAAGGCGAACCCGGTTTAAGCTTGCATCTGGCGCATCTTCCCGGCGTCAATGTGAAAGCGTTTCATATCTTTGCCGAATCGATGCCGGATTTGGATAGTCCTCCAGATGCTTGGGTAGAATTAATCGGCGTCTCGCCGCAGGAGCAACCCCAGTTTATTTTATTAGCCGATCCGTTTTCGTCTAAAGTCAACGATTTGATTCAGGGTTTAGATTTTGCCTATCCAGGGTGCGTCAAAGTCGGGGGACTTGCCAGCGGTAGCGCTAGGATTGGCGGTACGGGATTGTTTTGTAACTACAAGCTGTATCGCGAAGGTACGATCGGCGTTGCCCTTAGCGGTAATATTGTGATGGAAACGATTGTGGCGCAAGGATGTCGCCCGATCGGTCACCCTTATCGCGTGACTAACGGCGATCGCAATATCGTCTTAGGAATGGAAGCAGAAAGTGCAGGTGTGGGTACAACTGCCAAATCTGCCACGCCGTTAGAAGTGTTGCGGGATTTGATCCAAAGTTTGAGCGAAGAAGATCGGATGCTGGCGCAGCATTCGCTATTTGTCGGCGTGGCGCGGGATGAATTTAAGCAAAATTTAGAACAAGGAGACTTTTTAATCCGCAACTTGCTGGGAGTTGAACCATCAGCGGGAGCGATCGCAATTGGCGATCGGGTGCGTGCTGGACAGCGCATCCAATTCCACCTCCGCGACGCCGACACTTCGGCTGAAGATTTGGAACTGTTACTTTTACGCTATCAACAGCAAGCGACTACTACAACCGCGAGCGGTGCTTTAATGTTCTCTTGTATGGGACGCGGAGAAGGACTCTATGGCAGTCCTAATTTTGATTCCCATCTGTTCCAACGCTATTTAAGTAATATCCCTCTGGGTGGTTTCTTCTGCAATGGGGAAATTGGTCCTGTGGGTGGTAGTACTTTTCTCCACGGTTACACTTCCGTATTTGGGATTTGTCGCCAACCTTAATTCGACAATGGTGCCAGATCGGGGCACGGCATTCCAACATGTTTGGAGCATGGGATAATTTACTGATGCCGTGCCCCTACCGCAAACTTTCTGCACATTGAGACAGTTGGTGAAGGCTTGATATCAAATCCGTCTGCATCGGAATTATTCATTTTTTTTCTTCCTCTGCGTCCTCTGCGTCTGGAGCGGTTTAAATCATACAGATGTAACCGGAAACGATATGATTTGTGGCAAGATACAAACGTGTTTGGTTTGGCGATATTGCCGGGGCACGGTTTTCAAGCATCTTTCGATTGGCGACAAAATTGATTGATGCCGTGCCCCTACCTTATGGCAAATCAGGAATGTTTGGGTTGATTGTTGACAAGATACGAACGTGTTTGGTTTGGCGATATTGTAGTGCTGCCAAAAAAGTTTTTTAGCCTGCGTAGGCAGGCTTTGTTAGTGTAGACCTACCCTTCGAGGGTAGGTGCTGCCAAAAAAGTTTTTTAGCCTGCGTAGGCAGGCTTTGTTAGTGTAGACCTACCCTTCGAGGGTAGGTACTAAAGCAACAGCGTTGTATAATTGTCGATTAAATTAGGAATACCATCGCGGTTGATCGCACCAAATTGCTCAAAATACCGCCGCGCTGCGGGTGGAAATTGGGGAAAATCAAAAATAGCATCCCCGTTGGCAATATCTGCCCAAAAATAGCGCAGACTCGGTGCGAGTTTTTCAGCGGTTGCAGTGGGTAAATTCAAAGGAGAATCTGTCAGCAATTTGAGCATAAAAGGAAAAGAGCGCTCTCCAATCCACTCCCGCGATGTCTGCGCCAAAGTCCTCCACCCCGGAACTTCTCCCACCCGATACGATTCAACTTGCAACCATTTGCGGTCATAATTATCGGTGCGGAAATTCAAGATGCGATAAGGGTGGGGATAGCTAACTAAAGACCCGGTAGTGATATCGTATAAACCGCTATCCTGGGCAATATCTTGCACGTGCAAATGTCCGGTAAATACCAATTGCACCCCAGCTTTTCGCAGCATTTCCCTTAAAACGGGTGCATTGTCTAACATATACCGCCGTCCCAGTTGATGTTGCGATTGATTCGGTAAGTGTTCGACAACGTTGTGATGCACCATCACCAAAACAAATTCGTCTTTGCTTTGTGCTAAAACTCGTTCCAACCAAATTAACTGGCTATCATCTAAACATCCAATCTGCTTACCTTCCTCGTTAAATTGATTCGAGTTGAGTCCAATCAGGCGCAACCCCGGCATAACTTCGCAGGTATAGTAAAGTTGTGAGGGGTCGTCGTAACCCGCTTTACGGTAGTAGCGGGGGAAATCTGCCCAACCAATAGATTGCTCGTTGGGTAGTAAACTGGGAACGTCGTGATTGCCCGGTACGACGTATGCTGGAAAAGGGAGCTTGGAGATGCGATCGCTCAACCAAGCATGGTTATCCGCCTCCCCGTGCTGCGTCAAGTCCCCCGGTAACAGGATAAAATCCAAGTCGAGTTGTTCCAGATGCCGCAGTACAATTTCTAAAGCCGGGATACCCACTTCCACCAGATGAAACCGACTAGGATGATCCCAAACGGTGTGAGGCACCGCAATGTGTAAGTCGCTTACCACCGCAAACCGAAAATTTAAACTCATAACACCGATAGGAAAATTTTAGATATTAGATATTCGATTTTAGATTGGTTAATGGGTCATTGGTAATAGGTCATGGGTGAATTTCGGAAAATTACCAATTACCAATTACCAATTACCAATTACCCATTACCCATTACCCATTCTCAAAAGGAGCGTCACCTTGTCTGCGGTTAGAGTTCGACAACATGTCAATCCCCTGTGTAGAAAGTATCAGACACCTTCCGAGCCTCCCCTATGGGATAAAGTATACGCCAATCCGACACAGCCGTTGCATCTAGATATTGGCTGCGCGCGGGGGCGTTTCGTGCTAAAAATGGCACAACTACAACCAGATTGGAACTATCTGGGGTTAGAAATTCGCGAACCTTTGGTAGAAGAAGCAAATCGCTTGCGCGATGAATTGGGGTTGACAAATCTCCATTATCTGTATTGCAACGCCAATAACACTTTGCAAGCATTGCTCGCTTCTCTGCCACCGGCAACGTTACAGTACGTTACGATTCAATTTCCCGATCCCTGGTTTAAAAAACGGCATCAAAAGCGGCGCATCGTACAACCAGAATTAGTTAATTTGTTGGCAACTTATTTAGCACCAGGCGCAATAGTTTTGCTGCAATCGGATATCGAAGAAGTGGCGATAGAAATGCGTCAGCGCTTCGCCAATCATCCAGCTTTTTTGAGTCAAAATGGGGATAATTGGTTAGCAGAAAACCCGCTTGCAGTGCCTACAGAACGAGAAATTGCTACTCAAGCAAAAGGCGAACCCGTCTATCGAGCTTTGTTTAAAAAAGCTTAATGCCCAGAAATGCTACATATAGTCTACAATCGTTTTTGGGAAATACCACTATGACCACCGTTGTCCCTTCTCCCCAACAAAAAGAAATCATCTACCCTAGCGCAGATGGAGAACCCGTGGCAGAAACTTACGACCATCTCTATGCAATTTTAACGACTCTAGAAGTCCTCAAACAATATCTCCAAGATCGTCGTGCTACTGTCCTAGCAAATCAATTTCTTTATTATTCGCAAGGTTTTCCAAAATTGCGCGTTGCTCCCGATGTAATGGTAATCTTTGACGTAGAACCAGGCGGACGAGACAATTACAAAATCTGGGAAGAAGAACAAGTACCAAAAGTAATTTTTGAAATCACGTCGAAAGGCACGCAAGACGAGGATAAAAATACCAAAAAACATCTCTATGAACGGTTAGAAGTCCAAGAATACTGGTTATTTGATCCGAAAGGCGAGTGGATTGCTGAAAAATTGCAAGGATATCGACTGCGAGGAGATAGTTATGAGATAATTGCAGATAGCCGTAGCGAACCATTGCAATTGCGGTTAACAATAGAAGGAAAACTGATTGGCTTTTATCGGGAAGATAATGGAGAAAAATTACTAATTCCCGATGAATTAGCATCAGCGCTAAATCAAGAAACTCTCAAACGCATCGAAGCAGAACAACAATTAGAACAAGAACGCCAACGCGCCGAAGCGGAACGCCAACGCGCTGATGAACTTGAATCTCTGCTGGGGCGTTACCGAGAGCAATTTGGAGAGTTACCAGAGAATCGATCGGAAAATAGATAAGTAACGAAAGCCAAGAAATAAATTTCTTGCTTAAAGCTAAAACCCGTTAAAACGGGTTGGTAAATACAATATTTGCCGCAGTTGATTTGTATTGTAGTTTAGGTTCAACGATAGTGAAACCCAACAGTTCCTATTTTCTGTTGGGTTTCGTTACGTCAACCCAACCTACTTTTCAAGGAAAGTGTAAAAATTGCTTTTTAGACGCTCGGATTAGTTTGTAGCTTCCCGATTCGCCGAGAATTTTGGATCGATCTGGCTGTAAAAATTCTTCTCCGGTTTTGTTATATTGAGCCAGAATTAGTACTGAAGGTGAATCGGGATTAGTAGCCGCGAGTTGCTGAATGTGGAAAATAGTAAATTCAAAGTTGGGGAAAAATGTTACTGGTTGTTGGGTGTAAAATACCACGCTAGGTTTTTCAAATCCCACCATGATTAATTCTTCTCCGGGTTTTTGTTGTTGAATTGCGATCGCAGCCAATTCTCGCAAGGGCATTTGGCGCACTTTGTCAACCAAAAAATACCCCGGAGTCAACACAAAAATCAAAAAGGCGATAAATCCTACTAAATTCGCGCTCCAAAGCCAAGGACGAAGCTGTTTGGTTTGCAATAAAAATACCACCGCAGTGGCAGTTAATCCCCAAATAATTCCTCCGCGCAGGGGGATGCCTGAATCTTGCAACACCTGTTTTAAGTCAGGTACGGCGGGATCGTATCCGATTAAGTTGGGACTGAAGAAAATAAAAGATGCGATCGCTGATACCAAGACTAAATTAAATAACCCACTCCACCACAACCAGCGAGGCGGGGCGGGTTTAGTTAAATTGCCTGTTCTGGTTGTATAATTATTGGTATAACCCGCCCCTACAATCGGGAACATTTGTTCAGTCCACAACAGCGTTACCATAATCGCTGCCGCAGGCATTAAGGGCAGTACGTAACTGGGTAGTTTAGTAACGGCAATGGTGAAGAAACCGAAAACGCCTGCAAACCAAAATAGGGCGAATAAACCTAACTGACTTGCAGCGGGTACAGCTTGCCAGTATTTTCGATCCCAAAAGCGGAGTCTAGCGATCGCTAATGGCAAGTAAGTAGACCAAGGAGCAAATCCCACCAACACCACTAAAAAATAAAAGTACCACGGCCCAGCATGATCGTTGACAACGCTGGTAAACCGTTGCACGTTGTGATATCCAAAAAACGAATTAATATAAGCGTCGCCTTGTTTCCAAATTACCAGAACGTACCAAGGTATAGTAATCGCCGCAAAAATGAACCCGCCCAAAAGCGGGCGCATTAGCCGCACAACCAGCCTAAATTTGCCCAGATACAGCAGAAAAGCACCAATTATTAACCCTGGTAATACTATTCCCACCGGCCCCTTCGCCAAAACTGCTAACGCACTTAAGACGTAAAATGCTAAATACCAAGGGGAAATCTTCATCGGTGACGCTTCGCCTTGTTCCCGATTACCAGTTTCGGCGTATCCGATAAAAAAGCATAGCAGCGCCGATCCCATGCAACCTACGAGTAGCATATCCGAGACGCCGGTTCTGGCCCAAACTATGGTAAGCGGATTTAAGGCAATTAAGGCAGCACCAATCCAGGCGGAAAACCAAAGATAATTCGGGAATTTTGGTTCAATTAACCGCGTTTGGGGAAATGCGAAACGGCGTAGGGTGTAAAATCCGAGTGCGGTTAGCCCTAGTGCGGCAATTGCACTTGGTAGGCGCACTGCCCACTCGTTAACGCCGATAATTTTATATGCGATCGCCATTAACCAGTAAACCAAAGGCGGTTTATCAAACCGGGTTTTGCCGTTAAAATACGGCACTATCCAATCCCCCGTCTCGCTCATTTGCCGCGCCGCTTCGGCGAATAGGGGTTCGGTTTCGTCGATTAAACCAATGCTGCCTAAATTCCAGAAAAAGGCCACTAAGCCAATTAATAGCACCCACAAAATCGACAGTATCCAACGATAGCGCGGATGCTGCTGCCAGTATTTTTTCACAGGGTTGGTCATGCGATCGCAAATTAGTAGGGGCACGGCACGTTCAACATTGTGACAGTAAACGAAATATTTATGATGCCGTGCCCGTACAGATATGATATTGAGTCCCTTGGTATCGGACTTGCACGTTTAATGTTGTTGTAGGGGCGGGTTTTACCAGTTGCTGTTGAGCCGAAGCGAATGATGTCGCTCAACCCGCCCCCCCGCGATGCCGATACAAGCCGACATGATATGATCGGCAATTCAAGGCTGTAAAATCAACTGCCATTCAGATCTCTGACTATTCCACAGGGGCGTGCCTGTCTCCCCTACCACATATGGCCCCCAATAGCGGCTAGAACCATCTTGAGCAAAAGCTACCAAAACATCCCCCCGATTCAGTTTCAGATTACCATCAGGTAGCGCCAACACCAATCCGCGGCTGCCCCCTTCTCCGGGAGCAAAATCCCAGTGTGCTGGTACGCCGTAAGCTGGCTGCTTGCCAGATTTGGCGGTTGACTGTACGGGTAGCAAAGCTAACCTTACCGGATGGGTTGATTGATTGCTGACTCGCAAGCTGCCTGCGGCTGTCGCTGGTGCGTTAGAACGAGCCTTGGTGGAATTGGTCAGTTCTAACGGCTGCCTCAAAGTTGGCGCTGGTGTCGAGTTGGAGGCGGAATTAGAAGCCGGTTTGGTAACGGGTAGCACTTCGGAGGTTGGAACGGGTGGAACTTCGGCTTCTGGGGGTTCAACCGTGATGCTGAACTGGAATTGTCCCATTACTTGCCAGATTACGAGCAAAAATGCCGTAGCAATAATAGCCGCAGCATAAACCTGTAAATTTATTTTCATAGTCCTTACTAATAATTAGTCTTAAATATTGAAGCCCTTACAGACTGTCAGTTCGTTATACCAGATCCCCAGTGGTATGGAAAGCACTTTAAGGTCAAAAACATAATCTATACAAGGGCATATCCTCCGCGTCCGGATTTTCTGAGGCAAAATTCATGCAAAACACCCGTCTGAACAATCTACTAGATGTTGTCGGCACTCGTCTTGCGGGCTGGCTGAGCAACCCCTGGCGGCGTCTATCCCTGATGGTCATCAGCCTGCTGTTCGGTATTTTTCTGGGCACGGCGATTTCCACCACCGCCGGACAAGCCGCCGACTGGGATATTATCGCCGCCGGTATATTAGTTATATTTACGGAATCGGCTAGTTGGGTTTGTTACACAGTTAACCGTAGAAGAGGGACGCGATCGCTAGTCATCGATATGTTGAACGCGCTCAAAATCGGCCTTACTTACAGTTTGTTTGTGGAAGCTTTCAAGTTAGGGTCTTGATCGAGTATGACGAATGAATTGCTAAGTCAGTTCCTGCAACGGTTAACCAAATCAGAAGCGCTACCTTTATCCACGATCGAACAATTGGCAACTTGGACGCTGGCGGATGAATTAAGCGCGAAAGCGTTTGGCATTACCCCAGAGAATGCGATTCAGGTGTTGGAGTGGCGATCGCATCTCTTCCATACTATCTACCCAGACCTAATTCAATTCTGCCAGACAAAAGGTATAAAGGGGCACTCTGCTTTTCTGGACAATCTCTGGAACCTCTGGTTACCTTTAGCGATGCAGCTAGCAAATCACCGGCAGCAATTAGAACGCCCTTTAATTCAAGGAATTTTAGGCGGTCAGGGAACCGGCAAAACCACCCTAGCAGCGATTCTGACTTTAATCCTCAAACACCTGGGATACCAAACTCTGAGCCTTTCCTTAGACGACTTGTATAAAACATATCCCGAACGCCTAGCGTTACAGCAACAAGATCCCCGCCTCATCTGGCGCGGCCCACCCGGAACCCACGATATCGAGTTAGGTATAAAAGTTTTAGATCAATTACGCAGACAGCAAGAAAAGCCAAATCTGCAATCTGAAATCTACAATCTGAAATCCATCGCCGTGCCTCGTTTCGATAAATCGGCTTGGGGAGGTGCGGGCGATCGCGCAGAACCAGAAATGGTGGAAAATATCGATATCGTCTTGTTTGAAGGCTGGTTTGTCGGGGTGCATCCGATCGATCCCAGCGCCTTCGACAATCCGCCACCACCGATTTTAACCGCAGACGATCGCACATTTGCCCGCGATGTCAACGCCAAATTGCAGGATTATTTACCCTTATGGCAACGATTAGATAGTTTAATCCTGCTTTTGCCGACTGATTATCGCCTTTCCCAGCAGTGGCGACGACAAGCAGAACAACAAATGATGGCTAAGGGAAAATCAGGAATGAGCGATCAAACGGTGAATCTATTTGTTGAGTATTTCTGGAAGTCTATCCACCCAGAATTGTTTATTCAGCCAATGGCGAGAAACTCTAACTGGGTGGATTTAGTCGTTGAAATAAATCGCGATCGCTCGATTGCCCTGGTCTACAAGCCGAGCGATCGCTTACCTTAAATAATAGGTTCTTCACTCGGTGGAACTCACCCCAATGTCTAGCAACATGAGGCAGCGCAGGTTTAACAAATCCTCCCTATGTACATCAGTTGCCCGACGGCGGGGCAAACGCAGCCAAAAAAATTGGCAGCGCAGCTGGCGATATTTTTACTTGCGCTTTGTGCGCCTCAGAGGCACTCCGGAAGCGATCGCTAGAGGTGCCGCGGCAGGTGTGTTCGCCGGATGGTTTCCCCTGATCGCCACCCAGATGGCTGTTGCTATCTTGTTAGCCGCTTTAGTTAAAGGCAATAAAATCGTCGCCGCCGCCGCAACTTGGGTCAGCAATCCCTTGACATCCATTCCAATTTATGCATTCAACTTTCACGTCGGTCGATGGCTGTTGGGATCTCACGATCAATCTTTTTCGGCTGAGAGTTTAAGTTCTTGGGATGGAATGATGCAAATGGGAACGGTGTTTTTAGCCGATTTGTTGGTAGGTTGTTTTGTAGTAGGTTCCCTTTGTGCCCTTGGTAGTTATTTCCTCTGCTTGTGGTTCGTGCGTCGCGTGCGCGATAAACGATTCCTCAATAGAAGAAGAAGTTAAAATTTGCAGCCCAATTACCCATTACCCATTACCAATTCCCAAAATTATGCCAGCAAACTATCGGTTAAATTAACCAGGATTTCAAACCTAAAATTATCAACTAAATCTTTTAAAGTTTCTTTGAGATCTCCATATTGGTCGGGAATTTGTTCGATCAGAGCCAAAATATTTTCATCGTCGCCCATAATCGCTGCCAGATTTAAATCCTGGTGCCATTGAGAAGGCATAATTTTTAAGTCGTCGCCGGTAATTGTGCGATTTTGCTGCACTGAATTTTTCCCAGCAGGTTGTTGGTAGGAATCGTAGAGATAGCGCACTCCCAGATGCTCGGCAATTTTTTCTAATAAAACCTGTTCTTGAAACGGTTTAGAAATAAAGTCATTGCATCCTGTTGCGATCGCGATCTCTTTTTCTGCTTGCAGCACGCTAGCAGTCAAGGCAACGATCGCAGTAGCTTGACCTTTTATATCAGATCTAATGCGTTTGATGGCTTCATACCCATCCATTACGGGCATTCGCATATCGATTAAGATTAAGTGAGGTTCTATCTTTTCCCACATTTCAATACCAGCTTGACCGTTTTCGGCTTCAAACACTTCAAAGCCTAGCGGCGATAGCATTTTTACCAGTAAGTGACGACTTTCCCATTTATCTTCGACGATTAAAATGCGATACTGGGGTTGGTTGGGTGCTAATGCGATCGCTCGCGGTTTTCGCACTTTTTCCAGGAACTCATCGGCGTTTTCTGGCGTCACCGTCGTTACCGGAATCTCGCAACTAACAACTGTTCCTTTACCCACTTGGCTTGCTATTTTGATATTTCCCCCCATTAATTGGGAAAAATACTGGCTAATTGTCAAACCTAAACCAGTTCCAGCTACCAATTGACGCCCCGCTTCCCCTTGGACAAAAGGTTTAAACAATTTCTCTAACTCTTCTGTCCCAATACCGCACCCTGTATCTTCTACTTCAAAAATGATTGGTAATTGGTTATTGTTCAGGTTTGAAACCGAAAAATTTTCCCGATTGCCCAGTTTGACTTCCAGCGTCACCCTACCGGATTCAGTAAATTTAATTGCATTTGATAGTAAATTGATTAAAATTTGACGTAATCTGCTTTCATCAGTTTCGATATAATGGGGCGAGTCGGGACTGATTCTAAAATTTAACTGCAAGCCTTTCTATGTGGCTCTAAGCTGAAACATATCTTGCAGGAAGCTAATCAAACTGTACAAATTAAAGCAAGATGGATGTATTTCAATCATTCCTGCTTCAATTTTCGACATGGTTAAAACGTCGTTAATTAATTCCAGCAAATGCTCGCCACTTTTACTCACAATTTGTAATTGTTCCTGCTGTTGAGAGTTGAGGTTTTGGTCGCGACTCAGCAGTTGAGTAAAACCCAGGATGGCGTTGAGCGGCGTTCTCAGTTCGTGGGTCATATTTGCCAAAAATTCGCTTTTTGCCTTGTTTGCGGCTTCGGCGGCGCGTTTTGTCTGCTCTAGCTCGATTACCTGTTCCTGGAGCAATTGTGCCTGCTGCTTGAGCGTTTGGGATAGTTGATGCCTCTCCAAAGCATAGCGAATGGCTCGCACTAGCAAGTACTGGTTAAATTTGCCTTTAATTAGGTAGTCTTGTGCGCCTGATGATACGGCATTCACGGCGATGTCTTCATCATCGAGTCCGCTGAGAATAATCACTGGTATGTTTGGAAACCGAGTATGAATTTGACGAAAAGTTTCTAGTCCTTGAGCATCTGGTAAGGTCAAATCGCTTAAAACAATGTCGATGCCTCCTTGCTGTAGGCGTTCGAGTCCTTCTTCTAAGCTGGTAGCGGTTTCTAGGCGATGGGAAAACTGTTTAGCTTTGGCTAAATAAATCTGAATCAGATCGATATCCCCTGCATCATCTTCGATTAAAAGCATCCTGAGCGCGATGTTAAGCATAGTTTTAGATTAAATCTTTCATTATTTTGTATTCAAGAAATTTTACCAGGAATAGTGGATCGAAGAGTCAAGCAATGAGTAGGAGCAAGGCGTTATTGATGTTATCTGCCTCGAGCAAGTTTAAAATGCCGTGCTGCTGAGGGCAAGGCGTTATTAATGTTAGCTGTCCCGCTCAATATAATACTTAAGATGTCGTGCTTCTAGGGGCAAGATGTTATTGATGTTATCTATCCCGCGCCAGATCTTGAAGATGCCGTACTACTTAAACAAGCCATTGATGCCAAAATTCTTCACAATCTTACCTTAGATTGGGGGGCAAGTGAACCAAGGTTAACCAAAAATTGTCTATAGACTCGATAATAGTGGTAAATCCTGCCAAACCTGCCGGTTTTGTCAGGTAAGCATTTGCTCCTAATTTGTAGCTGGTTAAAACTTCTTCAGGCGCTTTGGATGCGGTGAGGATGACAACAGGAATTTGTTTGAGCTGTTCGTCGCTTTTGATTGCTTTGAGGACTTCGCGTCCGCTTTTGCCGGGGAGATTGAGGTCTAGTAAAATTAAGTCTGGTAGCACCTCATCGGTTTTTTGACGCAAGTAAGCGATCGCTTCCTCCCCGTCATGAACAATTTTTAATTGAATCGTCTCTCGCTGGCGTTGAAAGACGATCGCGATCAGATCTGCATCCCCCGGATCGTCTTCAATTAACAGCACTGCAATCAATTCCCCATGCTCTTTTAATGGAACAGAATTTGTCATGCCGGGATAGTAAAATAGAATATTGTGCCTTTTCCTGGTTCGGATTCTAGCCAAATATCTCCGCCATGACGCTCAACAATTTTACGACACAAGGCTAAGCCAATGCCGTTACCGGGATAGCGAGAACGGCTGTGCAGTCGTTGAAAAATGGCGAAAATCCGCTCGGTATATTCAAGTTTGATCCCAATACCGTTATCTTGCACCGAAATCAGCCATTTTTCTTTTTGCAACGCAGCTGCTATGTGGATTTCTGGCGGGGATTCGCGGCGGAATTTAATCGCATTGGCAATTAAATTTTGCAATAATTGTGCCATTTGGACGGGATTCGCTGACAATGTAGGCAGTGAGGTTGTGGTAATAATAGCGTTGTTGTCTGCGATCGCAAAACCGAGATCGATAATTACCTGAGATACCACAGTATTTAAATCTGTTGGCTGTTTATTTAACTCTTGTCGCCCTGCCCGCGAATAGAGCAATAAATCCTCGATCAGCGCTTGCATTCGGGAGGCGCCATCGGTGATGTAATCAATGTATTTGTCGGCTATTTGATCTAATTGCTGACGGTAATCGTGAGCGAGCAATTCGGCAAAACTATTGATTTTCCGCAAAGGTTCTTGCAAATCGTGGGAAGCAGCGTAAGCAAATTGTTCTAGTTCTTGGTTGGAACGAGTTAATTCGGCGATCGCTGTTTGCAATTGCTCTTTGCTCTTCTGTAAAGCTGCTTGGGCTTGTTTGCGATCCGTGATATCGTAAAGTACCCCCACCATGCGCGTCGGCTGTCCTTGGGCATTGTAATAAAAACGAGCCAAAGAATCAACCCAGTGAATGCTAGCATCAGGCCAAACAATGCGGTACTCGCACTCCAAATCCTGTCGCAATGCGATCGCCGTTTTTCCAGATGCCTGAATCCGGGGTAAATCTTCCGGGTGAATGCGACTCGACCAATCGGAGAAGGAACGGCGCGGCGTTCCGGGTTCGTAGCCAAAGATACTTTCGTGGTGAGAAGTCCATATTGTCTCGTTTGTCAGCATATTCCAATCCCACGAGCCGATTTTGGCTAAGTCTAGAGCCAAAGTAAGGCGATCGTTGTTTTCCCGCAGCGCTGCTTCTGCTTGCTTGCGCGCAGTGATATCTTCTGTTGCACCGAGAAGCCGCACCACTCGCCCTTCGCCATCGTCCCATTCGGGTTGAATGCGATCGCAAATCCAGCGAATTTCCCCTTGTTTGGTAACAATTCGATACTCTAGCGTTCCAGGTTGATTAGTTGCAATTCGTTCGTTAATAAACTGAATAAATGCTGGCAGATCCTCCGGATAAACCAGATTGAACCAACCATTTTCACCCCCTGGCAATTCTGCAAAAGTATAACCTGTGATTCGACTCACATTGGCTGTTGCCCATTCATCAATAATTGCCCCGGAGCGAGTGACGTAGCAGGAATAAATGTAATCTGACGTCAGTTCCGAAATTCGGCGATATTTATCTTCGCTCTGACGCAGGGACTTTTCAGCCAGCTGGCGCTCGGTCACATCGGTAACTAAAACAAACCTGGCACGTCTGCCTAAAAAAGTTAAAGCATGAGAAGTAACTTCTACATCAATAATCTTTCCGTCCTGCTTTTGATGTCGCCACAAACCTGAAACGGCGTAACCTTGAACATCCAGATTAGCAACTTCTTGTTGCATGGCTGGAATATCTTCAGGCGGTAAAATATCGTCAATCGTCATAGCAATAAACTCGGCAAGAGAATAGCCATAGTGATGAATTGCAGCCTGATTAACTGCTAGAAAAGCGAGAGTTTCTAGATCGTAAACCCACATAGGCTGGGGGTTATTTTCAAACAGCAAACGATAGGTTTCGCCCTCCAGCAGCGATTCCTCGATTTTCTGACATTCGTGGGCTTTTGGGGAGAGGTTAAGAATAGTTTCGGGGGTGACAACTCCTAGCAACTGACCCCGATCGTTCAAAATCGGCAGATGGCGAATTTGATACTGGCGCAATAGGGACAAAACCGTCAGGATATTGCCAGAATTAGACTGAGTGAGGGTAATAACTTCTCGCGTCATCACCTTTGCGATCGCCACCCCAGATAAGTCAACAGAAGCCGCAGTCAGCCTGACTAAATCCCCTTCCGTGAATATACCCACTAACTGGGAATCTTCCACCACCAAGACACAACTGGTTGTGGTTGAACTGCTACAAGTCAAACTTGGGGACAAATTTGATTTAGAGACTTGACAAATGCTGCCTCGTGCTTTATACATCAAACCAATGGCATCGAGTACAGAAGTATTTGGCTCCACAATCAAAGGGCAGCGATCGATGACTTGCTCTAGACAGGGAAAATTAACGAGCCGGTCGGTAAACTGCATGGTTAATATTAAATAACATCTATCTCTAGGCTGATTTAGTAGCCGCTAATTACACTTTACCGAGAAATCGCTATGCATCAAGAACTATACAACTTAGGATTGGAGAAAGCTCGTCAAGGCGACCTCGCGGGAGCGATTAAAGAATTTAGCCGTGCGTTAAAGGTGAATCCCCAATTTATTGATGCCTACTACAAAAGGGCGGTGACGCGCTTTGACTTCGGTGATTTGCCCGGTGCAATTGAAGACTACAACGAAGTATTGCAGATGTATCCCGATCATATTAACGCTTATTGTGGTCGGAGTTTAACCAATTTGGCGCTAGGAAATATGGAAGTAGCAATCGAAGATGCAACGCAAGCGACGCGCATCAATCCTAACCATGCTCCAGCATATAGTTTGCGAGGAACTGCTTGCCAAAGAATGGGAAATATACAGGCTGCGATCGCCAATTTTAAAAAGGCAGCAGAAATTTATTTAGAAGAAAAAGACGCTGTTAAATGCCGTCAGTGTTTAGAAACAATTAAAAAGCTTCAAACAGCGGAAAATCAACCTAAAAATTCCCCATTTAACCCTGAACAGTTCATCAATGAAGCGCTGAAAAAATCAATATCAGGGGATTACGGTGCAGCAATTGGCGACTTAGATTGGGTAATCCAACTCAATCCGCAAGAAGACAAGGCTTACTTTCATCGCGGGTTAATTTATGCCAGATTGGAAAGTCATTGGAGTGCGATTGAAGATTTTAATCAAACAATCAGGCTCAAACCCAACTACGCCGAAGCATATTATCATCGGGGAATTGCTAGATCTGCAACCGGCGATTATGCGAGTGCGATCGCCGATTTAAACTATGCTGCTAATCTGTTTATGGATCGAGGAAATATAGCAAGTTATCAACAAGCATTATCAGACATTAAAAAAGTGGAAGCATCGCAACAATACCGTAACAGAATGCGAGCAAAACAAGCATATTTATCCAGAGATATTCCCAGAGGCAGACCGAGTTTCAGAGTACAGCAAAGACTAATGATACTCGTTGGCGGTCATTGGGATACAGCATGGCGACTGGTTGAGTTAGAAAGGGAGAAACACCCCGGAATGCCAGAAGATTGGTATTGGGAAAAAGCAATTTACAATATAGAGCGCGATCGCGGCTTAAAGTAGGGACACGGCATCCATAATCTTTCCCACAACATCAAAAATTGAATGTGCGATCGCACCCCGATCGATTTGCCGAGACACGGCATCGAGCATCTTTCCCACAAAATCAAATAAGCTAACGCGCAGCTAATTTATATATTTCTAATATCGGGATAAAACTGCCAATCCCTCTCCCTCAGCTCCCTCAGCTCCCCCAGCTAGTGAGTACCTCATAACAGCGCAACCCGCTGTATGATGCCGTGCCCCTACCCCGACAATTTGCGATCGCATAAAATAAAATACCCCCTTTCCTATTCCAAGAAAGAGGGTATCAAAGTCTTTCTAACTATTGGCAGACAGCAAACGCGAGGTCATAAACCGATCCATCCAATTTTCCAAATAAGCTTGAATTGCTTTTTGTTCCTTCGGATCGGTTGTGTTTATAGGATGAGGTGCCAATCCCAAAATTGCAGCGGTTGTAACGCAAAACATAGACTTTTGAAAAGTCTGACAAATTTGCACTCGTAAATCGTCTTCTCCTCGACGACTTTTCCGGTAAACTTCGTGCAAATATTCTGGGAGATAATGACGCATATCTTGCATCAATTGCGTCGGTGGAATTCCTGCACCACCAATAGGTAATGGATCGGCATACAATGCCCCATATTCAAATCTACCTTGATCCGGGGAAATAGCTTGAGCTTGTGCGTTGTAAGAAACCGTACCGGGGAATGGCGTTCCTCTAAAGAAAACTGCCTCAACATAAGGTACGGCGGTATCGGCAAGGAAGGTTAACCCTGCGGATTTTGGGATAATTTCATACACTTTACCGTCAATTTTAACCGAGTAGGTAATCGGTAAATTTGCAGCTGCAACTAAGGCATCCAAGATATGCTGTACGACTTGGGGAATCGTTTTAATTTCGCCTCGATCATAGAGGTCAGATAAATCGAGGAACATCGGACACATCACCTGCCAAAATTGACCCAAGGCGCTGTAATAAGCAAAGAGACGCACCTGTTCTGGTAAAAATTCGGGAAACAGTTGTTGCAATCCTTGGATGAAGAAATTACCCTTAATTTTGGCTTGGATTGCGGGTTGCGATCGCTTTCTAAATTCCTCTGAATCTAAATAAGCATCCAATCCGCCGCCGCCGTGCCACATCATCGTTCTCATGCAGTATTCTGCATACTCAAAATTTATGCGATCGTGCCACCAATGACGCAGCAATTTGCCCCAAGTAATCTCGCCGTTGAAGTACTTAAAAAAGGGAAACAGCACTAAAAATTGCTCTTCGGAAATGTAGAGGAGATTTTTATAATAGGCGTCCATCACCACGCCATAACTTTTGAGAATTCCCACCACTTCCAAGACATTTTCAGGCGTATCTTTCAGCAGCGCCTGTCCATTGTGCAGGCGGTTAATATATTCTGTGAGCGGGTGTTGATGTTTTAAAATTGTGTTGGTCATCGGTAATGGGTAATAGGTAATAGGTAATTGATAATTGAGCAGTTTAAACACGGATGCACTGAGAATTAAATTCAATTTTTCCGTACATCCGTCGCCAAATCCGTGTTTCCGTGCATCCGTGTCAAAATCCGTGTAGGGTGCCGTTGATTAATGACTACTAATGTTAGAAACTTGTGCAACTGCTGGATAATTTGTCAGCATTGCGGTAGTAGTGTTTTCAGTCCAACGCACCATCCAAGCTGGTTGCACGCCCAGGATTACAATCAGGATAGCAAGAACGATCGCAGGCGCGCGATCGCTCCACTGCACAGGTGGTAAATACGTCACTTTGTCCGATAGTCTGCCAAAAAATGCCCGGTTCACCAACAGCAGGAAATAAACCGAGGTTAACCCCGTCCCAATCATTGACAGCAAGGTTTGAGTCGGAAATACCGGCAAACTGCCGCGAAATACCAAAAATTCCGAAATAAAGCCCGCCATTCCCGGAATTCCAGCACTCGCCATCACGCCCAAAATCATCAAGCTACCCACGACGGGTAAACCTCGTTCCGGATTCAACAGTCCGCGCAGAATCTCAATATCCCGCGTTCCTGTCTTTTTATATACAACTCCCACCAGTAGAAACAACAGGGCAGAAATCAAGCCGTGAGCAATCATTTGCATAACTGCGCCCAATAGAGCCAAGGGTGTAGCGGCGGCGGCGGCGAGGAGGACGTAACCCATATGACCGATCGAACTAAAAGCCACCATTTTTTTCATGTCGGTTTGAGCGATCGCATTAAACGACCCGTACAATACGCTAATCACCGCCCAAGTCGCCAACCAAGGTGCGGCATACGCCCAAGCTTGAGGAAACAAACCCAATCCAAACCTCAGTAACCCGTAAGTTCCCAATTTCAACAGTATCCCCGCTAATAGCACGGAAATCGGCGTAGAAGCTTCGACGTGTGCATCGGGTAACCAAGTGTGGAAAGGTACGAGGGGAATTTTAATCCCAAATCCAACCACAATTGCAGCTAAAAGCAATAATTGCGTTGCCAAAGGTAGGGTATTACCTAGTAGCGGTTGGTAAGCAAAACTGGGACTATGAGTAAGCCAAACTAACCCAAAGAAAGCCGCTAAAATCAGAATTCCAGAAATTGCTGTATAAATCAGAAATTTCGTAGCTGCATAACCCCGACGCTGACCGCCCCAAATGGCAATTAACAGATACAGTGGAATTAATTCCAACTCGTAAAACAAGAAAAACAGCAGGAAATCTTGCGCCAGAAAAGCACCAGCTACACCCGCATTCAACAACAAAACCAAAGTGTAGTAAAAGCGCGGACGCGAGATCGATGTCTCGGTGCTGGAAATCGCCAGACAAGTCAGCAGACTATTTAACACCAGCAAAGGCAAAGACAACCCATCCACACCGAGATGGTAAGTCAAACCTAAGCTATCAATCCAAGGTAGAAACTCGGAGAATTGCTGGTTGATATCCAAGGGGTTAAACTGACTCCCCACCACAAGCGACCAGAGAAATAAACCACATGCGATCGCTAAGGTTACTCTTCGGATAATTATAGGCGCTACAGTTCCAGGCCATAACCCCACAATCACCGCACTTATCAACGGAATCAAAACTAAGGCACTAAGCATTTATCGATCTTTCTCCTAACTTTTTGATAATTGGTAATTGGTAATTGGTAATTGGTAATTGGTATGTTCTATTACCCATTACCCATTACCTATTTACTGAGTGCTACTCGCCAAAATTCCCAATCTAAAATTGCTTTAACAGCTTCTGGATCGATGAACCAACTCATCAAAAAGGCAAAAACGCTAGTCCCCAGCAAAATTGTCAGCATGTAAAACTGGGATTGACCAGAAACGCTGTATTTCAAGCTTTGACCGCTGAAAATTGTCCCCAAACCCACTAAATTAACCAATCCATCTACAATGTACCGGTCAATCGCAGAATTTAACCGAGACAATTGATTCACTGCAAAAACAACGCTGTAGCGATACAGTTTATCCATGTAAAAGTCATAAGCCAACAAGTCTTGCACAAATCTCAAAGGTACTTGTATCGGTCTTGACCAAGTGCGTTGCAAATCGACCGTTGCACCCAATGCCGTACCAAATAACCCCGATGCCATTAACAGCAAAACTGCATCTCGGTTGATATACATCCAGTCTGGCAGCAATTCCAAGCGCTGCATGATTGCAGGCACTAAAAGAGTGAAAATAATCAATGAAACCATCGGCACTGCCATAGGCCATGCTACCTCTGGGGCGCGACGAGTTTTCGGTTGAGTTGGTCCCAAAAATGTCAGCCGGAAGACGCGGGTTAAATTTAAAGCAGTCAAGGCATTAACTAATAGCAAGACTGCAACTATCCAAGGTTGCGATGTCCAAAAGTCGTCTATCCCCAATCGCAACGCCCAAAAACCTCCCAAAGGCAGCAATCCGATTAATCCAGCCGAACCGACGATAAAAGCAGTGGTGGTAGCGGGCATTTTTGACCACAGACCGCCCATTTCGGTTAAATTTTGGTTGTTTGTGGTCAGAATAATTGCACCTGCGCTCATGAATAATAAAGCTTTAGCGATCGCATGAGCCAGCAGTAATATCAGCGCGAATCCCGTCCATTGATAACCAACGGCGATGAATACCAATCCCAAATAAGCGCTCGTGGAATGAGATAATGCACGTTTGATGTCAATTTGCGCGATCGCCACCATTGATGCACCAATCGCCGTCGTTGTACCAATTACTACCAAAGCCAGCGAAGCTACTGGGGAAAGTACCAATACCGGCTGAAGTTTAATCAGCACGTAAGCACCGCCAGCAACTACAACCGAGTTTCGCAATATCGAAGCTGGGTTAGGCCCTTCCATCGCTTCATCTAGCCACATGTGCAGCGGAAATTGAGCGCATTTCCCCGTTGGCCCCGCAATTAAAGCTAATCCTAATAAAGTAGCTACCGTTGGCGACAAAGTAGTATTTTCGGCCCAATCATACAAATCGGGAAAGTTCAAACTTCCCGCCATTGTCGCTAATGCTACCACTCCCATCAGCAGCAGCACGTCTCCCACCCGTTTGGTTAAAAACGCATCTCTAGCTGCGGTTACCACTAATGGTTGTGCGTACCAAAAACCGACTAGCAAATAAGTAGAAAGCGTCAGCATTTCCAGCAAGGCGTAAGTCAAAAATAACGAGTTACTAATTGCCAAGCCACTCATCGCCCCTTCAAAAAATCCCATCAGGGCAAAAAAGCGGGCTAATCCCCAGTCTTTCTCCATGTATCCCAGCGCGAAGAGTTGGGCTAACAAACTTAAACCCGTTACCAACTCCATCGCCCCCACACTCACCGATGAGATATCAATCGCAAATGATAAATCTAAATCGGCTACGGTTAGCCAGTGGAGGATTAATTCTTGTGGCTCTTGGTTCCAGGTAGATCTAAACACAATTGTGCCGTGAACAAATGCTACCACGGTCATCAACAAGTTAAAGTAAGCTGCCGGTCTAGGCCCCGTGCGACGAATGATGCCCATCGACCAAGGTAAAGTCAATAGCGCACCAATCAATCCATAAAAAGGCACCCACCAACTTGTTTGGGTGAGAAACTCTGTCATACTATGAATGTCCTTGCTATTTTTGGCTCAAAAACAAAGAAGCACCGCTTACCAATGGCAAGAAACGCTGGAAGTGGCTTGCCATTAGAGATTAATATTCAATTGATTAGATTTTGTTACTTTAACCTTTAAATTGCTCAAGATTAATACTTCACACCTAAAATAATTATTAACGACCACCCCCATAGCTGCCGATCCTATCTATAGTTTCCTCGGTGCCTTCACTGAGTCTGCTTGTATTTAGATTATCTACGGGCTTAGTCGAGATCGCGTCGGCGTAACCCATCTCCCATCGAAAATGCCCCGGCATCCAGGCTGTTTTTTTAGTTTAGGGTACTCCAGACAAAAATCATCTATCCTCTGGGTGACGGGTTAGATAATTTTCAGTTATTCAATAGTTATGAAAAAATTATAAAACATAACCAGATCGTTTCCCAATCGATTGAATTTGATTGCTGCCGCTCCTACAGTCCGGGAGTGTTAAGTTTTATTAACATGTGTTATATGGAATTATCATAATAATTTATATTGTCAAGGTATCCATGCTTCTCTATGCTTAATGATACGAGGCTAAAAATAGATCTCGATCAGAAAAAATGGGTATTCTCGTCCAAATTTATGTTAGATGCAAAAAATGGACGAAAATAGGTTGGCGATCGCTTAAGGAGGAAGATAATGCCAATTGCAGTTGGAATGATTGAAACCAGAGGCTTTCCTGCCGTTGTAGAAGCGGCAGACGCAATGGTAAAAGCAGCTCGCGTCACTTTGGTCGGTTATGAAAAAATCGGTAGCGCCCGCGTCACGGTAATCGTCCGCGGCGACGTATCCGAAGTACAAGCCTCGGTAGCAGCAGGCGTAGAAGCAGCCAAACGGGTAAACGGCGGCGAAGTCGTCTCTACCCACATCATCGCCCGTCCTCACGAAAACCTGGAATACGTCCTACCAATTCGTTACACCGAAGCGGTCGAACAATTCCGGACTTAAGTTTTCCAGCAAAATAGACTCGCGTCTTGATTACTCGGAAGCCCCAAGTCCAAACTCTCTAGCAGCAGCACTTTGATTCAGCGAAGGAAGAACTAATGGCAATTGCAGTTGGAATGATTGAAACCCTCGGCTTTCCTGCCGTGGTAGAAGCCGCCGACGCAATGGTGAAAGCCGCCCGCGTCACTTTGGTCGGATATGAAAAAATTGGCAGCGGTCGCGTCACCGTAATTGTGCGGGGAGATGTCTCCGAGGTGCAAGCATCCGTAGCAGCAGGAGTAGAATCTGTCAAGCGCGTAAACGGCGGGCAAGTAGTCTCTACACACATCATTGCTCGTCCCCACGAAAACCTGGAGTACGTCCTACCTATTCGTTACACCGAAGCAGTAGAACAATTCCGCGAGAGCGTCAGCGGCATTCGCCCTCTCAACAGACCATAGGATAGGTAATAGGTAATGGGTAATCGCTAATCGGCATCAAAAACACAAACCAATTACCAATTACCAATTACCAATTACCAACAACTAAAAATGCAAATTGCCAAAGTTCGCGGCACTGTAGTCAGTACCCAAAAAGAGCAATCGCTCCGAGGGTTAAAACTGCTCATGGTGCAACTAATAGATGAGGAAGGACAGCTACTTCCAAAATATGAAGTAGCAGGGGATCGGGTTGGTGCTGGCATGGGTGAATGGGTTCTCATCAGCCGTGGCAGCGCCGCCCGTCAAATCGAAGGCAGCGAAAAGAGTCCTATCGATGCAATGGTGGTAGGGATTATCGATACGGTATCGGTTGATAATCGCTCGCTCTACAGCAAGAAGGAAGATTATCGTTAGTCAAATCAGTCCACTTTGTTCAGTCAGCGAGGAATTTCAATATGGCTGCCCGTGGGATTGCGGCACCGCCGACGCCCTGGTCAAGATCTTTGGCAGAGCCAAAGATAGATCCAACTGCCTACGTGCATTCGTTTTCCAATATCATCGGAGATGTGCAAATTGGGGCTAACGTGATGATTGCCCCTGGTACTTCGATTCGCGCCGATGAAGGCACGCCCTTTTATATCGGTGAAGGCACGAATATCCAGGATGGGGTGGTAATTCACGGTTTAGAACAAGGTAGGGTGATTGGAGACGATGCAGAAGAGTATTCTGTCTGGATCGGAAAAAATGCTTCAATTACCCATATGGCTTTGATTCACGGTCCTTGCTACGTCGGGGATGATTGCTTTATCGGGTTTCGCTCTACCGTATTTAACGCCAGAGTGGGGAAAGGCTGCATCGTAATGATGCACGCCCTGATCCAAGATGTGGAAATTCCTCCCGGTAAGTTTGTACCTTCCGGGTCGATTATTACCACGCAACAGCAAGCAGATCGCCTGCCAGACGTGCAAGAAGAAGATACTGAATTTAGCCGCCACGTCGTCGGTATTAACGACGCCCTCAGATCCGGTTATCAGTGCGCCGACAACGTCGCTTGCATTACCAATATCCGGAACGAACAAATAGGTACAAATAACAATAGTTTTGAATCAGAAAGCACGTCTATGAACACCGCAGATATCGCCTCCCTCGTCCGCAGCTTGATTTCTAAAGGATGCCGTATCGGTATCGAATATGCAGACGAACGTCGCTTCCGCACCAGTTCCTGGCAAAGCGGCGGGTCTGTAGATGGTAACAACGAGCGGGGAGCGATCGCATCCGTCCAATCCGCACTCAGCGAACACGCTGGCGAATACGTCCGCCTGATCGGCATCGACCCTAAAGCCAAGCGCCGCGTCGTCGAACAAATTATTCAACGTCCCGACGGCAGCCAACCCGTAGCCAAAGCTAGCGCCCCTGCAACTAACTATTCACCCTACTCGAGCAACGGTAACGGAAGTTACAACGGTGCAGCAGCAAGCGGCTCGATCGCCTCAGACGTGGTAGAATTTGTCCGCAATCTATTAGCAAAAGGCTACAAGATTGGTACCGAACACGCAGACGAACGCCGCTTCCGCACCAGCTCTTGGCACACCTGCACCCCAATCGAATCCAAGCCAGAAGGTGAAGTTTTGGCACATCTGGAAGGTTGCTTAGCCGAACACGCGGGAGAATACGTGCGCGTGTTTGGTATCGACCCCAAAGCCAAACGCCGCGTCATGGAGCAAATCATCCAACGTCCCAACGGCAAAACTGTAACAGTTGGCAGCAGCACCGCCGCCCCAGCTCGCAGCACAGCCAGTGTTGCTAGCACACCAGCCGCAGATAGTTCTGTATTGAATCCCCAAGCAGTGGAACAAGTACGCGAACTGCTATCCCAAGGCTACCGGATTGGTTTGGAACACGCCGACGAGCGTCGCTACCGCACCAGTTCTTGGCAAAGTTGCGGCCCTATCGAAGCTAAAGATGCGCGCGAAGCCATCAGAGCTTTAGAAGCTTCATTGAGCGAGTATAGCGGCGAATACGTGCGCTTAATTGGCATTGATACCAAAGCCAAACGCCGCGTCCGCGAAACTATCATTCAACAACCGCACGCTAAAAACGGTAGTCGGTAGAAGCAAAGGTCAAGGGGAATTTTAGATTTGAGATTTGAGATTTCAGATTTGAGATTTGGGATGGGATTAAATCTGCAATCTGCAATCTTCAAATCTGCAATCTTCAAATCTGCAATCTGAAATCTGCAATCTGAAATCTGCAATCTCCAAATCTGCAATCTCCAAATCTGCAATCTGCAATTCCCCATGACTCATGACCCACGATCCATGACCTATGCCCCATGCATTTGCCGCCACTACCGTCAATCATTAATTCTCACGTTATCGTTACTGGCGATGTGAGCATTGATAAAAGTGCCGCGATCGCACCCGGGGTAATTCTCCAAGCAGATCCAGACAGTCGAATCACTATAGCCGCCGGTGTATGCATCGGTATGGGAGCAATCCTTCACGCCCACAAAGGCATCCTCGAAATAGACGCAGGAGCAATTTTAGGCGCAGGCGTCCTCGTCGTCGGGGTTGGCAAAATTGGAGCAAATGCCTGTATCGGTGCCGCGACGACAATTTGGAACAGTTCCGTTGACTCTTGGCAAGTCTTGCCAGCAGGGTCAATGGTAGGAGAAACCGGACGTAAAATCGCCGACAATTCCCCACCACCACCACCAGAAACCCCCGAAATCGCACCAGAAGTTAAACCAGCAAACTTTGAAACAACCACCTTAACCGAAGAAGTCAAAGCACCAAAATTGGCAGCAGCAACCTCAACCGAAGAAGTTAAAGCAGCCAACTTGGAAACAGCAACCTCAACCGAAGAAGTCAAAGCACCAAAATTGGCAGCAGCAACCTCAACCGAAGAAGTTAAAGCAGCCAACTTGGAAACAGCGACCTCAAACGAAGAAGTCAAAGCAGTAAGTGACGAATCTGTAGCAGTCAAAGAACAAGAAGTTGCAGTAGCGACCTCAGAACCTGCCCCCGCGCCAACTGCTTTTGAGGATAATGGCATCAACGGTAAGTCACCAACGGCTATTGAGCAATCAGCTACCGCCCCAACTGAGACACCTGCTACCCCAGAAGTTGAAGTCACTCAACAGCAAGCGCCCGACTCAGAGAGTATTTCTGTTGGCGTGACAGTTTACGGTCAAGCGCACCTAAACAAACTGCTGTTGACCCTATTTCCTTATAAATCAGCGACCAACCCTCCCCCAAACGAGGAGTGAATTCAACAGTTAACAGTTGACAGTTGACAGTTGACAGTTAGGGAAAGAAACCGGGTACAAGCTGAAAAATCCTTGATCAAACGAAAGAGCGCCGAAGAAACCCGGTTTCTAAGATCGGATTGCGAAGCAGGGAAATTAATTTTTCCTTTCCCCCTCAAAGGGGGAGGCTAAGAACCCGTTTTTTCTGGTAAATCAGGATATAGCAGCGAAGCAACGGAATTATATATTTTAGATCGACATTCAATCCGCAATTTAAAATCTTTAATTCTACTGCGAACCATCCATCAACCCCTAAGAAAGGTCATACTTAAAATAGGAGCTTCTGTATTTTTTCGCGGAGGTTATCGGTGGAGCAAAGAAAGCCAGGGCTGGTTCAATACCAAAGGTCAGGTCAAACGCAAAGTCAAACCAGAAACTTCAGGGATACTTCCTTGGGAATGGTTTCAACCCGCAGTTTTCCTGCCATCGTCGGCACAGCCGATATGATGTTGAAATCGGCGGGAGTGACTTTAGTCGGATTTGAAAAAATCGGCGGCGGTTACTGTACCGCTATCGTGCGAGGAGCGATCGCCGATGTCCGCCTCGCCGTCGAGTCGGGCGCCCAAGTCGCCGAACAAATGGGTCAATTCATTTCTTCCTTAGTCATTCCGCGCCCTCAACCCAATTTAGAAGTCATTCTACCCATCGGCAGTCGTTTAGTCGATCTGGCAGAAAATCATACCAGTCGCCTCAGCAACCAATCGATGGGATTATTGGAAACTAGAGGCTTTCCAGCTATGGTGGGCGCCTGCGATGCCATGATGAAAGCCGCAGATGTCGTTTTAGCTGCCTACGAAACTACTGGGGATGGCTTGTGTACGGCGATTATCCGAGGTTCTGTCGCCAACGTAGCCGTTGCCGTAGACGCCGGGATGCGCGAAGCCGAGCGTATTGGCGAATTCCACTCGCTGATGGTAATTCCCCGCCCGTTGGATGACTTGGAAAAGACTCTCCCCCTCGCCAGTTGCTGGATCGAACCAAAACCCGAACCGCTCATGCTACCCGTCAACGTCAAGGAAGAAGAAAAACAACTGGTAGAACTACCAGATTTAACCAAGTTGCCAATTTCGATCAAAGAATAGTTGCCCCGGATGAATTGGTCACCAAAAGGTGGATAATTAGATCTAAACCGCCTAGCAGCAAATCGATACAAATAAAAAAGCGCTGCTCATTCAGCTTTAGGTGCGTTCGGGGAATGAACCTGTGTTTCACAGGATAATTATCAATAATTCCTTCCCCAATCGTTTACCCTGCCAACGTGCAACGCTCCTGCGAAGGAAGACTGTCACTTTGTTCAGTACTTACATCATAACCACGAATTTTCCTAGATAAAAGACATTATTATTGATAGTTATGATAGACTGGTGTCTATAGTTACCTGCCAGGAGAGGGGCGGTTGAAGCAGGCAACGCTGCACCAGCTAAAAGTATTTGAAGTCGTCGCTCGACACGGCAGCTTTACCCGTGCCGCTGAGGAACTATTTCTCACCCAGCCAACGGTTTCGATCCAAGTCAAGCAACTCACCAAAGCCGTGGGGTTGCCTTTGTTTGAGCAGGTAGGTAAGCGCCTCTACCTCACAGACGCAGGGCGAGAACTGTTGACAACTTGTCGCGAAATCTTCGACAGGTTAGATCAGTTCGAGATGACTGTCGCCAATTTCAAAGGTTTGAAACAGGGAAGGTTGCGACTGGCGGCAGTCACTACCACAAAATACTTCGTCCCGCGCTTATTGGGGCCGTTTTGCCAGCGCTATCCCGGCATTGACGTTGAATTCCAGGTAACCAACCACGAGGGGTTAGTCGCGCGTCTGTCGGAAAATTTAGACGATTTGTATATTCTCAGCCAACTACCTGAACATCTCGATATCAGTTACCATGCTTTTTTGGAAAATCCCTTGGTAGTGTTGGCTCCGATGGATCATCCCCTGGTACACGAAAAAAATATTCCTCTCAAACGCCTGATTGATGAACCGTTTATTATGCGGGAACCCGGATCGGGAACGCGCAGTTCGGTGCAAAAATTGTTTGATGAGCAGGGAATTTCCGTGAAAGTCAGGCTGGAATTGGGTAGCAATGAGGCGATTAAGCAAGCAATCATAGGTGGGTTGGGAATTTCAGTCTTATCTCTGCACACGTTAGGACTCGAAGGTACAAGCGATAAACTGGCTATCCTCGACGTAGAGGGTTTTCCCATTCGGCGTCAATGGTATGCAATCTACCCCGCTGGAAAACAGCTTTCGGTTGTAGCGCAGACTTTCTTCGAGTATTTGTTGGAGGAAGTGAAGCGAATTACGGCTGGCATCAATAGCGGCGCAGTAGAGAGTGAGACCAAATCGCATTAAAGCGTTGGAAGGAATCCTCACATCTTGCACCAGAGCTAAAAACTGGGTTTCTTGCCAATAGCTAAACTTGAAAGGCTAGATCAGGACTTACGCAAAGAAACCGGGTTTCTATGAGAAATCGTCGCGCAAGAAACTCAAGATCCACGCAGAAACCGGGTTTCTATGAAAAATCGTCGCGCAAGAAACTCAAGATCCACGCAGAAACCGGGTTTCTATGAAAAATCGTCGCGCAAGAAACTCAAGATCCACGCAGAAACCCGGTTTCTAGGATCGTCGTGCGTAAGTCCTGTAGATTTTTCGTCAAGAAACCCGGTTTTTCCAGGTTGTTGACAATAGTGCCAGAGCTGGCGATCGCTAAAAAATAGGGCTGTGTTGACTCAGCCAGTCTAGAGAGTCTATTGATCCGCTTTACCCACCCCAAAAGTCATTCAGTTGTCTGTGTTTGACATGCGTGGAATCACCGTGGCTTTAGTCCGGTGAGGATATCAAAGATTTTTTTTAACAAAGCCATGACGATTTAATATTATATTAAATCTTTAATATCACTTGATTGCCAGCAGTCTACTCTCAGGGTGAATTGGCGAGGAGCAAAACTAATATCCAAAACTAATACCATCGCCCTGTCCCAGTTTTGTCTAGTCGCTGAGGAACATCCGATCAATGCAGCTCCAACATGTTAGCTACCCTGCCGCCGACAACCATTCTACAACGCTCGACGCAAATACCGCTATCGAATTTGAGCGCATTGCCAGAATCGCGGTTTTTTCCCTCAAAGTTCCTATCGTGGCGATCGCGCTGGTTGAGAGTAATTCTCAATCGGTAAGATTTAGCCACGGTTTATCGATTTCCGCAGCGCAAAAGCTCAACCTGTTATTAAACTGCCCCAACAGCGATGATGTTGCGATCGTTCCCGATACGCATTTAGATCCTCGCTTTGCCATTAACCGATTGGAGACTGAAAAAACAGAAATTCGTTTCTATGCCGGATGTTGTTTAATAGACACTTTTGGCAATAAACTGGGAACTCTCAGCATCATGGATTATAGTCCTCGTCAATTGAGCGAAAATGACGTGCAAGCACTCCAGGATCTGGCAGTTTGGGTGCAAACCGAGTTGAAGTTACAGAATAGGACTCAATGCCTTGGCATAGCATCTTTGCCAGAACATCATCTGCTGACACTCTCATCGGATTTGTTTTGCACAATCGGGTTAAATGACTTATTTGAATACCTCAATCCAGCTTGGGAGAAAATATTAGGTTGGACAAGTTCCCAATTGCGCTCAAATTCTTACTTAGGATTCGTCCATCCAGAAGAGCAACTCTCAACCCAGCAAAAAATTAACGCATTACTGAATCAAAAATCTACCGAACAAGATATTATTTGCTTTGAGAATCGCCTGCGGTGCAAAGATGGATATTATCGCTGGTTTTCCTGGCACGCCAGATATTGCCAGCAACAACAATTAATAGAAGCCGCGATTCGAGATATCACAGAACTCAAGTTAGCCGAAAAAGAACTGCTGCAACAGTTCGCTCAACTTCAATCCGTCTACCATTGGGCGGATCTGGTAGAAAGAGTTAGCAGAGCTAGCACGATTGAAGAAATTTACGAACAATCTTTAACGGGTATCAAAGGAGTTTTGAATGCGGATGGATCTGCCATCTCGATCTATCAAGAAGACGGTGGCACGATGTTCCAAGTAGGAAAAGGGATTTCAGGACAATTCATGCTATCCCTAGCCAAATACTCCCCTTGGTTGCCATCATGTTCAGAACCCCAGCCAGTGTTAATTCCTAGCGTAGCAGACAGCCAGGAATTGGGAGAAATGCAATACGAGCTGTTGCGAGAAGGGATTGGTTCTTGTGCCTGGATTCCGTTAATAAGTCGGGGAAGACTGTTGGGACGCTTCGGGGTTTATTACTATAAAGTCCGCAATTTTGACGAAGAAGAAGTTCATTTAGCAGAAACATTTGCCGATTATATTGTATTTGCGATCGAGCGCAAACAAGCAGAGGCAGCATTGAAGCGATCGCAAGCCGAAATTGCCGAAAAAGCCGCAGCACTCGAACAAGCTTTAGAGGAACTAAAACGCAACAAATCTCAACTGATCCAAAGTGAAAAAATGTCAAGTTTAGGGCAACTGGTAGCAGGCGTTGCTCACGAAATTAACAATCCGGTTAACTTTATCTACGGTAATATCGAACACGCCAATACTTACACCCAAGATTTGCTCAAGCTGTTGCGACTTTATCAGCAACACTACCCAGATCCGCATCCAGAAATTCAAGACGAAGCAGAAGCAGTCGAAATCGATTTCGTTATTGAAGACTTACCAAAACTTCTAGCATCGATGAAAGTGGGAGCAGAACGCATTCAGAAAATTGTGCTTTCTTTACGTAATTTTTCTCGCATGGATGAAGCTGAAATGAAAGATGTTAACATCCATGAAGGAATTGATAACACGCTAATGATTTTGCAAAATCGCATCAAAGTTAAACCCAATTTTCCAGGCATCCAAATCATTAAAAATTATACCGATTTACCTTTAGTAGAATGCTTTCCCGGACAACTGAATCAAGTGTTTATGAACATTCTTTCTAATGCTATTGATGCATTGGAAGAAAAGACCAATTTAAGCGGTAATGCAGAAACCCCGACGATCTGGATCGACACTAAACTATCCCATAAAGGCCGAGTCCTGATCAAAATAGCAGATAACGGCACCGGCATTCCAGAACAGGTTCAAAAGCGATTGTTTGACCCCTTCTTTACTACTAAACCTGTAGGTTCCGGTACTGGTTTAGGTCTTTCGATTAGCTATCAAATTGTGACTGAAAAACATCGAGGACAGTTGCAGTGTAATTCTTGGTTAGGAGAGCGAACAGAGTTCACAATCGAAATTCCCTTAAAGCAAAATTTAGGAACTTGAAAATTGCAGATTTTAGATTTTAGATTTGAATTAATAAATCTGCAATCTGCAATCTAAAATCTAAAATTATTTTTTACTCTCCAGATTGTAACTGCCTGACCAACTCATAAAAAGGTTCCCAATTATCTTCCAGCACAATCGGTCGCCAAATCGCTTCAATTCGCGGTCTAAGCAATACGGTTCTTGGATTCCAACGCGCCATTATTTGAGGAATTTGACCGCGCACATCCAGCGGTAAATTCTGCAAAATTCGAGCCAAAACCTGCCGCCAATTGTCTAGATGATCCGATTTGCCTACATACCGCAAAAAATCAGCATCGCTGAAGATATTATCAACATCTTCAGGGGAATATCTGTGGAAAAGAGCGGTGAGTTCGGTAAAAAAGTCGTGGTAGCCTAACTCGGTTTCCTTTAAAATAGCAATCGTTAATTTCAATAGCTCATCGGCTTCGGGTAATTGTAAATTTTCCAAACCCAACTTTCTCAGCATTAATTGCTTGTAACTCAAATAATAATGTTCGTCAAACCGCGATAACGCTGCTTCCATATCATCCGCCGATATTACAGCACCTAGCGGAACTTGCAGCATCTGTAAATTTAGCTTACAAATACCGGGTTGACTGCCGTAACTGTAACGTCCGTAATAGTCAAAATAGGCAGCGATAAAATTAGGGTCGTATTTGGGAATAAATCCATAGGGGCCATAGTCAAAACTTTCACCCACAATCGACATATTATCTGTATTTAATACCCCATGACAAAAGCCAGCCGCCATCCATTGCGCCACCAATTCTGCGACTCGTTGGACTAATTCTGCATAAAATAAAGAGTAAGGTTCGGGTTCGCCCTGCACCGACGGGTAATAATATTCAATCACGTGATTTAACAGCTTGGTAGTCAAATCTTTACGACCGATACGGTGCAACCTTTCAAACGTACCAAACCGGATATGAGAACGGCTAAAACGTACCATTACGGATGAGCGAGTGGGTGATGGTTCATCTCCTCGCCACAGCGCTTCACCTGTTTCGATCGTGCTTAAAGTGCGGGATGTTTTCACACCCATATAGTGCAAAGCTTCCGCCGCTAAAATTTCTCGCACGCCACCCTTAAGCGTGAGTTTCCCATCGCCGCCGCGAGAATAAGGCGTAGTACCAGAACCTTTAGTGCCGAAGTCGTAAAGTGTGCCATCAACGCCCTTAACTTGACCGTAAAGAAAACCCCTACCATCTCCCAACATGGGATTATATTCGCCAAATTGGTAGCCGTGGTAACGCATTGCCAAACACAGTTGACTGCCCTGAAACTTACCAAAAGCTTCGATAAAATCGTTATCAGTAACGCTTTTGGGGTCTAGTCCCAGTAGAGGAAGCAATTCGTCGTTGCGAAATCTTAAAATATGTTTGGGAAATTCTGACGCTGCTACTATGTCAAAATAATCGTCCCCTAAAGATTCAAACGCAGGCAGGTAATTGAGGGAGAAAAATGGATTGGGAGAATTTGGCATTGTTGCAGTTGCGTCCATGATTGCGTTCGGGTAGCGTGCCGGAGGCAGATCGCGCAGCTATTCACTAAATTAAAGAATTAGTTATTAGTTATTATTTTGCCTAATAACTAATAACTAATAATTCTTTACTACTGACTTGATTGATTTTGCAATTGTTGGATTTGTTCTGGAGTCAGAACCTGTTTGATTTGCTCGTTAGAAGTCTGAACGATCTGGCGAATCCGGTTAATCTGGTCGGGTGTCAGATTCAACGTTTGTGCGGTAATTTGCTGACCAGAACGTTGTGCTTCTACAATTCTATCCCGTTGCTCTTTGGTCAACACCGCCTCAATTTGCTGTTGTCTGGTGACGAGAATAGACTGAATTCGTTCCCTCTGTTGAGCAGAAAGATTTAAGTCCTGTTGTCCAGCAGATGGACGATTAGAAGGGCTAGAGGGTTGATTTTGAGCCGGACGAGGTGCCGCACCTGGATTAGCCGACTGGGAATAGGCAACACCGGGAACGACGGTTGTCAGGGCTACTGCGGTAGCGACGATTGAAACGCACTTGGCTAAACTAAAAGCCATACTGCTCCTGAAAAATGCATAAGCACCAGTCTAGCTGATATATAGAAGAATGGGGCATAGCCATAGGCATATAACATAGGATTGATGAAGAATGACGATTGATGCCTCATTCCTCATTACCCATGACCTATTATCTATGACCAGATCTAATCTTCCACCTGACTGAGACGGCGGATATTTAAGACGTCGCTCATCTTTTTAATTTGGGTGAAAATCCGCTCTAATTGGTCGTAATCGCGGATATCGATGCCCAAGTTGATCAAAGCAGGGCGGTTATCGTAGGTTTTGACTTGGGCGCTGCGGACGTTGATCAAGTTGTCGGTTAAGCGAGAAAGAATGTCTTTCAGCACGCCGACTCGATCGAGGACTTCAATTTGAATGTTAACCGGGTAGGTTTGGGGACGAAGGCTATCGGAGTCGATGGGATTCCAGCTGACGGGGATTAAGCGATCGCCTTCTACATTCTCCAGATTCGGACACCCTTGCCGGTGAATCGAAATGCCGCGATTGCTGCGCGTCACCAATCCAATAATTGCTTCCCCAGGGATAGGAGTGCAACACCCAGCCAGAGAATACAGTAACCCTTCAACACCAGCAATCGGAGAGCGTTGGGTATTCGGCGCTGGAGGGCGCAATCCGTCCCGTTCTTTCACCGGATTGCTAATAGCCCCGCTTTTTGCCAACTCGCAACTTAAGCGCGACTCGGCACAGTTGTCAAGCGCAGGCGCAATCGGTTGTGCAGCCCTCACCGCATCCCGCAGTCGATTGACGACTAAATTTAGCGTCACTTCACCGTAACCCAAAGCGGCGAGTAAATCTTCTACACTGTGGTAGTTGCATCTTTCTGCTACCGCCTGCATCGGGTCAGATTTCAGCAGCGCTTCAAAACCAGTTTTACCCAATTCCTTTTCTAGCAGTTCCCGTCCGCGAGCGACGTTTTCTTCGCGGTTTGATCGCTTGTACCACTGTCGAATCCGGTTGCGGGCGCTGGGGGTGACGACAAAATTCAGCCAATCCAAACTCGGACGACCGTTTTTCTGGGTAATAATCTCCACAATGTCGCCATTTTTCAACCGCGTCCCCAAGGGCGCCATCCGCCCGTTCACCCTCGCACCCGCACAGCGGTTTCCTACTTCGGTGTGAATTCGATAGGCAAAATCGACCGATGTTGCTCCTTGCAAGAGGGGAATTACATCTCCTTTGGGCGTGAAGACGTAAACATCGTCTTCAAATAAATTATCTTTAACGCTTTCGATATATTCTTGAGCATCCTTCAGGTCGTTTTGCCATTCCAGCAACTGGCGCAACCAAGTAAACTTTTCATCTGCTGCCGTTAGTTGGCTATGGTCGGAGCGACCAGTTTCTTTATACTTCCAATGGGCTGCGATCCCGTATTCTGCCACCCGATGCATTTCCAAGGTGCGGATTTGCACTTCTACCGGACGCCCAGTAGGGCCGATAACAACCGTATGCAATGATTGATAGCGGTTAGGTTTGGGTAATCCAATATAATCTTTAAACCGACCGGGAATCGGTCGAAAAGCATCGTGGACAACTGCCAAAGCGCGATAACAGTCCTCGTTAGTTTGGACGATGATGCGAATTGCTGCCAAATCGAATATTTCGTGAAATTCCTTCTGCTGTCGCTCCATTTTTTGGAAAATCCCGTACAGGTGTTTGGGACGCCAGCTAATGTCGGTACATTCTACTCCTACTTGATTTAGACCTTCGCGTAAAGTTTCCCCCACTTGCGCCAGTCTTGCTTCTCGATCGGTGCGTTTTTCGGCTACTAATTCCTGTACTCGCCGATAGGCTTCCGGTTCGAGATATTTAAAGGATAAATCTTCCAATTCCCACTTAAACCGCCCAATTCCCAAACGATTCGCCAGGGGAGCAAAAATTTCTCGCGTTTCCAGGGCGATGCGCCGCCTTTTTTCATCAGCTAAGTGTTCCAAGGTTCGCATGTTGTGCAGGCGATCTGCCAGCTTGACAACAATTACCCGAATATCTTTAGCCATTGCTAAAAACATGCGACGAAAGTTTTCCGCTTGGCGCTCGGTCTTGCTGGAAAAATTAAACTTAGAAAGTTTGGTGACGCCTTCTACTAGCTGTCGTACTTCGACACCAAACAGCTTTTCTAGTTCTTCCGGCGTCACATCCGTATCTTCAACAATGTCGTGGAGAAACCCGGCTGCTATCATAGCAGGGCTACCACCAAGTTCGCGCAACAATCCAGAGACGGCAACTGGATGGCAGATATACGGTTCTCCCGATGCGCGACGCTGTCCCTGATGCAACTGATAAGCAAAAGTGAAGGCGCGACAGACTAACTCGTTGTCTGCGGGTGAAAGAGTCACCTCTGGTGCGCCGCCCGGTTTCTTAGTGGCGATCGCTTCTGTTGCTGCTGCTGGTGATTCGCGGGATTGCTGCGAGATCAAACATTGTTGTAACCAATCGGGGATCGCACAATCTATCGTGGAAGTCAGAGCTAATGCGTTCATGCTACCCTTGCTCAAATCCTAAAAATATGAGGTTGTTGGAAGAATCTGCCTGAAAGTGGGCGGTGGTACGGGTGCAAAATTGGCTCGTCGCTCCTGACAAGGAAAGATCCTTTACCTTAATGACACTGCCAAATCATCCAAGGTGGTTAGATCTTCAGAAAATTTTCCACTAGCAGCTAATAACTTATACCCTCCACAAGTGTCTGCGGAGGATAAAACTGTTTCCAGCGCTTGGGGAAAGAACTTAATCCTTGCTAGAGCTAACGCCTTTACCAGGCGATCGCGCGAGCAACCGCCTTGATAGAATCGACAAAATTCTTTACATTGTATTCTATACTAATGAACCACAAATGTTACCGCAGTTTTACCGCGATCGCTATCAAGAATTTTCCACTTTCCTAGCTCAGCTGCAACAAACTGTCGCTGATGACAATTTAGACCCAACTCTCGTGCGACAAAGCTTCGAGCAACTACAAATATTTTTTCAACAGCAAATTATCAGCTTGGATAGCGATAGCTTAGACCCCTCGATGATGTCGCGGGTACAATCTTTCTTGACCGAACTCAACAAGCAGATGCGCTTACTCTCAATCGATGTCACTTTCTTACAAGCTTCCCGTCAGTCAGCTACTACCCAGCAGCGCCTGACTCAGATTCGCTCGCGCATCACAACTCTGATAAGCTACTGCAATGCCCTTCTAGATAACGATTCCGCCTCGGTAATGGGTAATGGGTAATCGGGAAGAAAAATTACCAATGACTAATAACGAAATTCTGTTTAATGTAGAAAACCTGCGGGTAGCTTATCCCAGTCGCAAGTCTAGCAGCGAGTCGAACTGGGCGGTGGATGGCGTTTCTTTCACCCTGCAACCGGGGGAAAGACTGGGATTGGTGGGAGAATCGGGTTGTGGTAAATCCACCTTGGGACGGGCGGCGATGCGGTTATTACCGCCGGAAACGCGGATTGAGGGGCGAGTAACCTTTAACGGACAGTCGGTATTCGACCTCGATGCCGCGCAATTGCGCCGGTTTCGCGGGGAAGCAGTGGCGCTGATCTTTCAAGATCCCATGACGCGCCTCGATCCTTTAATGACGATTGGGGATCATTGCATTGAAACGTTAAAAGCACATCAACCACAATTGTCTCAACGTCAAGCAAAAGACAAGGCAATTGAAACCTTAGAAGCGGTGAAAATACCGGCGAATCGGTGGTCGCAATATCCCCACGAATTTAGCGGTGGGATGAGACAGCGGGTAGCGATCGCTCTCGCCCTATTACTTTCCCCCAAACTAATTGTCGCCGATGAACCGACGACGAGTTTAGATGTCACCGTATCCGCCCAAATTTTACAAGAACTAACTCGCTTGTGCCGCGAAAGAGATATGGCATTGCTGTTAATTTCCCACGACTTGGCAATGGTGGGAGAATATTGCTCGCGCATGGCAGTAATGTACGGCGGGAAAATAGTAGAAACCGGCACCACCGAAGCGATAATTAAACATCCCCAGCACGAATATACCCGCAGTCTCCTAGCAGCAGCGTTACACATTCAAGCCGTGGATGAAAGCTCTGAAGCAGAGCAGCAGGGGAGCATTGTAGGGGCGGGTTTTACCGAAAAACTTTCAACTCAAACAGACAACGTAAATAAACCCGCCCCTTTTGGGGAGCAAAGGAGCAATACCAATTACCAATTACCAATTACCAATTACCAATTACCAATTCTGCACGTTAAAGATTTAAAACAACATTATACATTAGAATCCGGTTTTATCGAGCAACTTTTATCCCGCGAAAACCGAACAATTAAAGCGGTAGATGGAATTAACTTGGAACTTTATCCAGGTGAAATTTTGGGATTGGTGGGAGAATCTGGCTGTGGTAAGAGTACTTTATCGCGCACAATTTTACAGTTAATTCGTCCCACTGCTGGAAAAGTAGAGTTTTTGGGACAAGATTTAACCGCTTTATCTCGCGAGTCAATGCAACAGCAGCGGCGACAAATTCAAATGGTATTTCAAGACCCTCATGCTTGCCTCAATCCTCGCATGACCGTAGGGCAGAGTATAGCAGATCCTTTATTTATTCACAAATTGGCTAATCCCACAGAAGCGAAACAGCAAGTATTGCAAATGTTAGAAAGAGTGGGGTTAACGCCAGTTGAAGAGTATTACAATCGATATCCATCAGACTTGTCTGGGGGACAACAACAGAGGGTGGCGATCGCGCGCGCTTTGATTACTCGTCCTAAACTGGTAATTTGCGATGAACCTGTGAGCATGTTAGATGCTAGCGTGCAAACGCAAGTATTGGAATTAATGCTGGAATTAAAGCGGGATTTTGATTTAACTTATTTGTTTATTACTCACGATCTTTGGGTAGCGCGGTTTTTTTGCTCGCGCATCGCCGTCATGAATTCTGGACAAATTGTGGAAATTGGCCCTACTCAGGAAGTATTTTCCCATCCCCAGCACCCTTATACTCAAACATTATTGGGTGCTGCTCCCTTGCTCGCTCGCTCCAGATCGTAGAGTTATGTTACAGCGATCGCTCTGTGCAAAATTATCAGAAAAAATGGGTTGTTAGCCTCTCCCTTTTAAGCGAAAAGGAAAGGGAGCATGTCAACTTTGTAGCCGACACCCAGCAAGGGTGTCGCTACACAAACAAAGCCTACCGAAGGGCAGACTTTAAAAGTTTTAGCCCGCGAAGGATGGCTCTCGTTTGTATAGCCGCACCCTTCAGGGTGTTGGTGTAGATTTGCTTGCCTTGACATGCTCCGAAAGGAAAAATTAATTTGCCTCGCTCACAATCAGATCTGAGAAATCGGGTTTCTGCTGCACTCTTTCGTTATACCGTTTTCCCATCAATGGGAAACACTTGGGGCGGGTTTACTTTAACTGTTTGTTTTGATCAAAAGTAACTGGTAAAACCCGCCCCTACAATCGGTACATATTGATGTGTAGCATTATCAAAGGAAATTGGTATTGCATAAACGATTTTTCACCGAAACCTGGTTTCTTTGCGTCCACTGTCCACTGTCCACTGTCCACTAATCAGATACAGTACCAGCCATTAGGGAACTAATCCCGATGATATTTCATCGTTGATCGATTGTCCCTCTTAGCAGCGGGAACCGCTGTATTATCTTTAACATGGAACCCAATTGTTTCTGCGACCAAATTGTTCTTCCCAATATTGACAACAACCTCAATCTTGATATCACTGCCAATTCAGTAGATTCACTACAAGCTGGTAGCAATAGTGACGATACTCTCATCGGTAATGATGCTAACAATTCAATCGATGGAGTTGGCGGTAACGATTGGCTTGATGGCAAAGCCGGAGGGGATAACCTGATAGGCGGTAGCGGAAATGACACGATTTTTGGGGGCAGCGATCGCGATTGGATTCTAGGCAATGAAGGCAACGACTGGATAAGCGCTAATACGGGTAACGATTTTATCAACGCTGGGTCGGGTAACGATACGGTGTACGGCGGTCAAGGAAACGATTTCGCTCGCGGCGATACAGATAATGACCTGATCTATGGAGATATTGGGAACGATACGGTAGCGGGCGATCTCGGCAACGACACTATCTATGGCGGTACTCCGGATATTCAAGACAGAGACATTAACGGCAACGATTTACTGTTTGGTGGTGGCGGCGATGACTTGATGAACGGCACCCAAGGTAAAGACACATTATTTGGCAATGACGGTAAAGATACTGTACGCGGCGGTCAAAATCATGACATTGTAATTGGCAATGCTGGCAACGACATATTGTATGGCGACAAGGGAAATGACAGCCTCTGCGGCGATGATGGTAACGATACGATCTATGGTGGGAATGGAAGTGATATTGCGATCGCTCTTGGCGAAGAACAAGACGTACTCTGCGGCGGTAAAGGCGATGACTTACTGTTTGGCAATGAAGGATTAGACGATCTGAATGGGGATGTGGGCAACGATACCCTGTATGGTGGTCAAGAAGATGACATGCTAGCAGGTGGGGCGGGCAACGATTGGCTGAGTGGAGACTTAGGTTGCGATGTTTTGTGGGGTGGTAGCGGCAACGACATCTTCATCCTCGCACCTGATAAGGGGACAACAGATGTTGTCTTTGATTTCCAAGATGGGGAAGATCTGATAGCCTTACGGGGTGGGTTGAGTTTCCAACAACTGACTTTGATCCAAAGCAACGATAGCGTTTTGATTGGTGTCAAAAGTAGCGGAGAATTTTTAGCGCTGTTGAATGGGAATACTCTCAACCAAATTACTCAGCAGGATTTTTTCCAGCTAAATTAGAACAGGACTAAAGCTGCGTGCCACAATCGGTGGTTGGTGCGTGACGTCAAAAGTCTCATTACTAGGTTCAAATATTCTCGCAGCGTCACGCACCCTACATAAAATATGCCAGTTGCGTAAGTCCTGTAGAAAATAAAAAGGGTGGGCATCGCCCACCCTCATAACTCAGAACTTTTTCTTTTTCGTCAGTACTCAATATCGACTAGGCAGTCCACTTTTGAGCTACAAGTTCGGCTAAATCGACAACCCGTTGAGAATAACCCCACTCGTTGTCATACCAAGCCACAACTTTAACCATGTCGCCATCCATCACCATCGTCAGACTGGCATCAACAATGGAAGATTCATCAGTGCCGCGATAATCTGTGGAAACCAACTCCAGATCGCTGTAGGCCAAAATGCCTTTCAGTTCACCTTCAGCTGCTTCCTTCAAAACTTGGTTTACTTCTTCTACAAAAGTCTTTTTCTCAACCTGAATTACCAAATCCACAACGGAAACGTTGGGAGTTGGTACGCGCAAAGCGATCCCGTTCAACTTGCCTTTTAGTTCTGGGATTACCAGACCTACTGCTTTAGCCGCACCTGTGGTGGTTGGTACGATGTTCATCGCTGCTGCCCGCGCCCGACGCACATCCCGGTGAGAAGCATCCAGCAACCGTTGGTCGCCGGTGTAGCTATGGGTGGTGGTCATTGTGCCTTTGATAATGCCGAATTTTTCGTGCAGTACCTTGGCAATCGGAGCCAGACAGTTGGTGGTACAGCTAGCGTTGCTGATTACCCAGTGCTTTTCATGGTCGTAGTCGTGGTGGTTAACCCCAACCACAAACATACCGTCATCGCCTTTACCTGGTGCTGTAATCAGAACCTTCTTAGCGCCAGCGGTGATATGCTTGGATGCACCTTCTTTACTGACAAACACGCCAGTGGATTCAATGATCAGGTCAATTTCCCAATCTTTCCAGGGCAATTTTTCTGGATTGCGATCCGATACACATTTAACTGTCTTGCCGTTTACAATGATTGAGTTTTCGTCATAGCCAATATCTGCATCCAACTTACCCAGCATCGTGTCATATTTGAGCAGGTGAGAGTTGGTTTTAGGGTCAGAGGTGTCGTTGATAGCAACTAGATCGATGTTGCTATTTGTTCTGCCCAGCCAACAGCGCATAAAGTTGCGCCCAATACGCCCAAACCCGTTGATCGCGACTCTGATCACTGCGTCTTGCCCTCTGTGAATCCAGTAATAATTACCTAGTGAACCCAATGATATCGCAAATACTGTACAATTCAACCCCAGGCAACCAATTTTAGGGATCAAGTTTGTTTTTGCTCGATTTATCAGGTTTTTGCGCCTATTAGGGCAAAATTGATAATTTTAATAAAATTTCTAGATTTATCGCTGGGTTGTTTATTTGGACGAGGACTTACGCAAAGAAACCGGGTTTCTATGAAAAATCGTTGCTTGGGAACTAAAGATTTACGCAGAAACCCGGTTTATAGGTCGCCCAAGCGTCAGTCCTGTGGGCGCAACAAGGCTGCGTCTTTTTAAGGGCGAGAGGTTAAATTAAGGGGCGATCGCTCTGATAAAGTTTCTCTTGGGCGATATAAATTCTGACGGCTTCGGGAACCAAGCCGCGAATCGACCGCTGCTGACGGCAGTAATGGCGAATCAGACTCGATGAGATGGGGAATTGCGGCATCGACAAAATCGTCCAGCGAATGGATATCGATTGAGACAATAGTTGCGACTCGACTTGCTGGCAGAGAAAATGGATCGGTTGGACTTTCGCATCAAGTTGCGGCTCAAAGGCGGGAGCGAGTCGGGGAGCAACTAGCCAATCGCAAGCCGGGATTAATTCTTGACGGCGATACCAACGAGGTAAGGTTTGGAAAGCATCCAAGCCCAGAATCCAGTACCAGCGGGTATTGGGGTAAAGATTTTGCAGGTGTTTTAGGGTTTCGATGGCGTAAGAAGCACCAGCGATCTCGCGATCGATCGATTCCAGCACAAAAGCAGGGTTGTCAGCGATCGCTCGCCGCACCATTTCTTCTCGATGCGCCAAGCAAGACACAGAAACCCCGGATTTATGCGGCGGAGAACCCGAAGGTATCCAGATCGCACGGTCGATCCCGCACTGAGTGAGAGCAGTTTGGGCGATCAACAGGTGTCCCCAATGCACGGGATCGAACGTTCCACCAAAAATACCCAGTTTCTGCATCGCTGACATTTCGGCTAGGCGGGCATTGCTAATTGCTAGTTGCTAATTGCTAATTGCTACAAGTCTGCCCGATCCCCGATTGCCTTGTCTCCCTTGTACCATTATTTACGACCAGACTAAAGCGCGTCCTACACTTGAACCACCTAAAGACAGCAGGGTGGCGCTCAGCTTCTACGATCTTTTGGTAGACTAAATAATTACCAACATCGCGAAAAATTGGCAACCATATCAGCTTTCAACCATGTAAACGGTAATATCAAATACTAAAAGCTGATGGCGAACAACAAGACAGTAATAATAAGCCATCAGAGAATAAACGAGAGGTATCTTGGTTAAAGTCGCTAAAAGTCCTAACTTGTCCGGAAAACGAGAGATTAAGATTTGCCTCCTCATCACTCAAGACCCATAACCCCACGATCCCGCCTGGAATATCTCAAAATCAGTATTTTTGGGGATGAAGGTACATCCCCTAACCGCTGTATCGTGAAAAAATAATTCCTGGTATGATATCGCCTGATATGCATAAAGTAGGGTGTTGTGTGGTGTGTAAGGAGTTGATATGAAAAATACTGTTGATTTTAGCGGCAGGCCATTTCATTTCATCGGCATTGGTGGAATTGGAATGTCAGCCCTCGCCTATGTTCTGGCGCAACGGCAACTGCCGGTATCGGGTTCAGATATTCGGCCTAGTCACATTACGGAGCGCTTGCAGGAACTCGGCGCCCATATATTTAGAGAACAAGATGCCACCAATTTGCAATTTTTTCTGCCAACTGTAGAGCCAGCTTGTGAATCCTTACAACCAGCAACGGTGGGCGTTGGAGCCACAAAAGTTAAGAAAACTGAACAATCTTTAAAGCTGGAGCCGAAATTAACCCTGGAGACAGGTGCAGCGGCGTTACCGCAAGTGATTTGTTCGACGGCAATCAATACCAGCAACTTTGAGTATCGGGCAGCACTTGAGTTAGGCTGTCCGATTTTTCATCGCTCGGATGTGCTGGCAGCGCTGATCCAAGATTACCAAAGCATCGCGGTAGCGGGAACCCACGGCAAAACCACCACTAGCAGCATGATTGGATATGTACTGCTGATGGCGGGTCTAGACCCGACAATTGTAGTCGGGGGAGAAGTTAAAGCTTGGGAAGGCAACGCCCGACTGGGACATGGAGCTTATTTGGTTGCCGAGGCGGATGAGTCGGATGGTTCGCTGGTGAAGTTTGCGCCGAAAATAGGCGTGGTGACCAATATTGAACTCGATCATCCAGACCATTATGAATCCCTGGAGCAGGTAATTAATACTTTCGATATCTTTGCTTCTCGATGTCAAATTGTAGTGGGGTGCGTCGATAGTCCGGCAGTGCGCGATCGCATCAAACCGCACATTACCTATAGCCTGGATCGAGATGCGGGTGCTGACTACACTGCTTCGGATGTGGTGTACCTGGCGAACGGCATTACAGCCAAAATTTGGGAACGGGGAGCCATCCTGGGAGAGTTAAACTTACCTTTGCTGGGACAGCACAATTTGAGCAACGCCCTAGCAACAGTGGCTGTAGGTCGCCACTTGGGGTTAGAGTTTGAAGCGATCGCATCTGGTTTCGCCACCTTTGCTGGTGCCAAACGCCGCTTTGAATTGCGGGGCGAAGTCAACAACATCCGCTTCATCGATGATTATGCCCACCACCCCAGCGAAATTCGCGCCACCCTCGCCGCCGCCCGTCAAAACTCTCCCAATCAACGGATTGTGGCAATTTTTCAACCCCATCGCTACAGCCGGACGCTGAGTTTATTAGCAGATTTTGCTCAGTGCTTCAACGATGCGGACTTGGTAGCGATCACCGAGATTTATAGTGCCGGAGAACCCAACAACGGGCTGGTTAACGGGCAACAAGTTGCACGGGAAATTGGCATCCACAATGCTCAAGTGGTATACCAACCATCCCTGCAATCGCTCGTCGAGTTTCTCAAAGAAACCCTGCGCCCCAATGACATGGCTCTATTTCTCGGTGCTGGAAACCTCAATCAGGTGATTCCTGAGTTGATAGCTAATTTTGCAGCATCAGAAACAGACGCGCTAGGCGAATATCCCTGCCGGGTTTAATTTCCTTCACCGGACACGGGCATTGCAGTTGCGGATTAAGACATTAAAGGGAAAAGAGCCTCTCAGGGTGCAGCGAAAGCTCTTTCCAATGCAACTCACTGCTTCAGTGTGGAGTTCAAGCTTGCTTTGTTTTTAAGGAATTTTTTGCAGTTTTTACAAGCTATGACAATCTCCTACGACCTCTCCAAGGGCCTCAACGTTACCACCTCAACCAGCCACATGCTTTCCGCCGACAGTAAATCTCGCCACATTCACCTGCCAGGAACCGATTGTACGATTAAGTATGGGGTTTCTTTAGCATCTTTGACGACTTTTCGGGTCGGTGGCCCTGCGGAGTGGTATGTTGCTCCTCGGCACCTAGAGGAACTACAAGCCAGCTTTGAGTGGGCACAGTCCCAGGATTTACCCATTACCCTATTGGGGGCTGGGTCGAATTTGCTCGTGAGCGATCGCGGTCTACCCGGTTTGGTAATATGTACTCGCCACATGCGTTCCACCTACTTCGACCTGGAGACTGGGCAAGTCACCGCCGCCGCCGGAGAACCCTTGGTTCGTCTCGCTTGGCAAGCCGCAGAACGGGGTTTAGAAGGACTAGAATGGGCAGTTGGGATTCCTGGCACCGTTGGCGGTGCCGTTGTGATGAATGCGGGGGCGCATAATAGCTGTACGGCAGATATTTTAGTTAACGCCCACGTACTTTACCCTAACGGTAAGCTTGAGATTGTCACTCCTCAAAACTTGGGCTATAGCTATCGCACCTCGAATTTGCAAGGAGATAAGCGCTTGGTGACGCAAGCAACTTTCCAACTCAAACCAGGTGCGGATGCAGCACAATTAGTTGCCACCACTGCTACCCATCTCAAGCAACGCCATTCTACCCAGCCTTACAATAAACCCAATTGCGGCAGCGTCTTCCGCAATCCCAAACCTCACGCGGCGGGATGGTTAATCGAGCAAAGTGGTCTTAAAGGCCATCGCATTGGTAATGCTGCGGTAGCGCAACGCCACGCTAATTTTATTCTTAACTGCGGCGGGGCAACGGCTAGCGATATTTTCCAGCTGATTCGTTTCGTCCAGCAGAAAGTGGAACAGGAATGGTCTTTATTGTTAGAGCCAGAAGTTAAAATTCTGGGCGATTTTCAAACGATCTAGATAGCGTAATCGGCAATGGGCAATCGGTAATAGGGAGGTAATTACCCATTACCTACTACCGATGACCCATGTCTGATGTTCCGTGGCTGTGCAAGAATGGGGTTGTTTACCCAGAAAGTTAGGTTATGTCACAAAAGCAGGGATTCGGCTTCGGCTTAGGCAAAATGAAAGAGCTAGCCGAGGCTTTTAAGAAAGCTCAGCAGGTTCAAGAAGGGGCAAAAAGGCTTCAAGAAGAATTGGAGCAAATGGAGATCGAAGGAAATTCTCCAGATGGCCTCGTTAAGGTTGTACTCAACGGCAATCAAGAACCCCAGCGGGTGGAAATTTCTCCAGACGCCTTGGCAGGTGGTGCAGAAGCCCTTTCTGCTACCGTTACAGCGGCGATGAAAGATGCCTACGAAAAATCTACGGCGACAATGCGATCGCGCATGGAAGAACTCACCAGCGGTCTGGATATTCCCGGCTTGTAATATAACGAGATTGTCCGCGATCGCAGACAATCTCGCTGTCAAATTATTGACACAGCTACCTAAACAAAAACAAGGCAAAATCCCACCCTTAAACCGGGTGGGATAATTTTATTTGACAATTAAAGACTGGCAGTTTTTCCCGTTTCTGCCTGAGATGGAATTGGCTGAATATCTGTGTATCCCATGTTACTAGCAACGGTACGCAAAACAGATATTTGCTCATCAAAATCAAGCCCTTCAATTTGCGACAGCGCCTCGTTAATCGCTTGAGTTGCTTTATAACCTTGCGGCATATCTACCACTGTGTCGCCCATGCCTTGCGCCCAAGCAAACCAAACCATCAATTGATTGTTTTCTTTTAAAGCACCATAGGCACGAGAATATTCAGTGTCTTGGCAACTGACAATTTCTCGCATTACTTCTAGCTGAGCCTCGTGGGATAATTGATAAAAGTCTCCCATTAACAAAGGTGCAAGTTCTGGTTCCGTTGCAGCTGGCGCAGCGGGAGTTATCGATTCTCCCATCTTTTCGTAAATAAAATACAGTAAAGCTAATTTTTCATCTGTTCCTAACCCTTCAAAAGCTTGCACCACTTTTTGAGTTTTGTCTGATAAAGCTTGAGATTGAATCGGATTTTGGCTGGAAATCATAAATTTTTCTCACAGCAGGTTGAGCATTTCAGATTAATAATTATCAAATTTAATTGGCTAAAATCGCCCTACTAAAGAAAGAGTTTAAGCAATACCTAAAGGTAGAATAAGCGTCTCTCAAAAGGAGGATGAAGGATCTGTCGCAAGAGAGTTAGAGACTAAGCGATCGCAAGTTTAGGATTGTTGCAAGGATAACAAAAACCCATACTAGGAGAATCCCAATGACTGAAGAAATCAAACCCAATCCCGAGCAAGCTACAACCCATGAAGCCCAGCTTGCAGCAGAAAACATGGTAGAAGGACAAGAAAAAGTCCCAAAAGTTGATGTATCGGCTGATTACGAAGCTTCTAAAGAATTTAGCGTCAGCGCCATTGACCATACCGAAGAAGGCGCGCAAGCCGCAGCCGCAGCAACTGCACCTAAATTTGAAGTACCAGCCGCAAAAGAAACCGCATTTAAAGCCGAACCTACGGGCGATCCGGCTGATTATATGGATATGGCAAAGGAAGTTAGCCGTACCCCAGTAGCTAGCGGCGAAGTTAGCGATGAATTAGTGCAAAAAGCTTTAGAATTGGGTCAACCAGGTAGTTAAAATTGTTGAGTTTTGATGTTGAGTTTTGATACTGTAGGGGCGGGTTTTACGAGAGATATTTGAACGCTTGCCCAAGGGGTAAATAAACCCGCCCCGCCTTCGCTTCGGCATCGGACGCTCTGGCGGGTTGAGCGGCACAATTCGTTTTTGCTCGCGCGGGGGGCGGGTTGAGCGGCACAATTCGTTTTTGCTCGCGCGGGGGGCGGGTTTATCAGCACAATTCGCCTTTGATCAAAGATTATTGGTAAAACCCGCCCCTACAAACCGCCCCTACAAAACAGTTACAGCGGGTTGCGCTGTTATGAGGTACGCTCGCTAGCTCTTGGAGCTGAGGGAGATAGAACTAATGACTTCGCCATCTTGCTCAGTATTAGTAATGCTGTAGCTCATAACAGCGAGAATCGCTGTAACTGTACGAATCTGATACTCACAAAGAAACCCGGTTTCTTAAAGAAACCGGGTTTTTGAGATAGATGGAAATCAATTACAGAACTTGAGCGCGCATTGCCGCGATGGGTAAACTTAACAGCTTGCGCGGGGTAGAAACGTAGGCTCTATTTTGAAACACATCATACCCGTTGCGCTCAATGGCATCCAATATTTTCTGGTATTGCATTAAAGCTGCCCAGACGGGTAAACGGGCATCGGGAATTAGGGCGCTGATGCCTTTTTCTGCCATAGTAAAGTATTTACGCGCTCGGTGAATTTGGAACCGCATTAACTCGCGCCATCGTTCATCAACTATGCCCTTAAATAGATCTTGCTCGGTATAGTTAAATAGCGCTAATTCTTCTAAGGGCAGGTAAATGCGACCCCGGCGGGCATCTTCGCCCACATCGCGCAGGATATTGGTTAATTGCTTGGCGATACCTAATGCGATCGCTTCCTCTGTAGGAGTATACGTATCGCGCCAGCAATCCCAGGGTGCGGTGTAATTCGATTTATCCACACCCAGCACCGCGGTGGACATCAAACCCACCGTACCAGCCACCCGATAGCAGTAGAGATTGAGTTCCTCAAACGTTTCGTATCGACTGCGGTACAAATCCATCCGCTGTCCCGCGATCATATCCCGAAACGGTTGAATCTCCATCGGGAACCGTTCTACAGTATCTACCAAAGCAACGTCGTTGTCATCTACTGGATGACCTGCGAACACCGATTCTAGCTGTTTTTCCCAGCGGTCAAGGGTTTCGGGAGTCGTTGCACCAGACTGGGGGCCATCTACCAGTTCATCAGTCGAACGACACCAAGCATAAATTGCCCAAATCGCCCGACGCTTAGGGGCTGGTAATAGCCAAGTGGCTAAATAAAACGTTTTGGCGTAGTAGGCGGTAATCTGACGGCACAGTTCGTAAGATTGCTCCAGAGAGGCCAGCGTTCTCATGCGGGGGGGGGAGTTAGACAGTTGCAGCATTTGTCGCAGGCTGGGAGGTGGTCAGGATTTTTGCTTGCTTTTCCCCTGTTTTGGGAAAAGTTTCAGCGATCGCCTGCGCTGTCAGCTTACCAGAAAGTACGGCCCCTTCCATACTCCCCAAGTAACGTTGCATGGTGTAACTACCTGCAAGATAGAAATTCCCGATGGGAGTCGTTTGGGAAGGACGGTACTGCTGGCGTCCTGGCGTCGCTGTATAAACCGAGCGCGGCGTTTTCACGACGCGGGATTTTAGTAATTTAGCAGGATTGTCGCCACAAAAATGGTTGGGGAAGAGTTTTTTCAACTCTGCCATCGTGGCATCGACGATTTCGGCGTCGGTTTTGTTAATCCAATCTTTAGCCGGTGCCAGTACCAGTTCCAGCATCGAACGGTCGGGGTTGGAGTATTCTTTGCAGGTGTTGCTCATGTCGGCGTAGACGCTGAGCAAGGGAGAACGAGAAAATAGCAGATGATCGATATCGGTCAGCTTGCGGTCAAACCACAAATGCAGGTTAATCACGGGTACGCCTTCCAAACCGTCCAGCTTTTGGAAATATTCCATTTGTTTCCAAGCTTTGGGCAGCATCACCTTGACCACATCCACCGACATGGCGGAAACGTAAACATCGGCGGTGACAATTTCATCCGGTGCGCCGTTGAGTCCCCGAATCAGAAAATGCTTTACGGTGCCGTCTTCGTTTAGCACAATTTCTTTCAAGGGCGCATTCAGGCGTACTTCCCCGCCACCAGCAGTAATTTTGTCTACCAATGGTAGACAAAGTCGTTCGGTAGGAGAACCATCCAGGAAGGCCATTTTCGAGCCGTTCTTTTCCTGGAGGAAGCGGTTAAGCGCCGTGAGGATAATTGTCGCAGAAATTTCTTCCGGGCCGATAAAGTTGAGCGCCTTGGACATGGCGATGAAGACTTCTTTTTCTACCCTTGGGGGGATGTTTTGTTTTTGCATCCACTCCGAAAAAGAGTATTTGTCCATTTCCTCAACGTATTTCTGACCCTTAATCATCGCCGGAACTAAACCGAGTCCGAAGCGAATTTTTTCCTCCCAGGTCAGCATATCGTTGTTACCCAGAATCGCGCTGACGCCGTTAAACGGTGCTGGGATGTCGGGGAAGTCAAACCGGGAGTACGTACCGGGGTTATTGGGTTGGTTGAAGATCATGGTATGCTCTTTCCACTGCAACCGATCTTCGATGCCGAGTTCTTTGAACAGCTGCAACATATTGGGGTATGCCCCGAAAAATATGTGCAGTCCAGTTTCGTACCAGTCGCCGTCTTCGTCTTTCCATGCAGCTACTAAACCGCCCAATACGTCCCGGCTTTCTAGGACGATGGGAGTATGACCCGCATCGGTGAGATATTTTGCACAGGAGAGTCCTGCTAGACCCCCGCCAGCGATCGCAACTCGCATTCGATTGCTCTTCCCCTACTCGTGACAAGCGTTTTCCGATTTCTGATTATACTTTACACGTCGTTACATTTTTTCGCAGGATGTCAGAGATCTTAAGAATTTGAACCGCCATAGACGCGCAGCGGCTTCGCGTAGGGTAGACGCCAAAAACGCCAAGGAAGAGAAAAGAGGGTAGGTATTTATCCCTGCGGACGCTTGACTCGGATTAATTTGCAGTTCAAAGTATCAACAGCAGAAATAGCTTCGTTAATCCGCGTCGCCATTCTTTCCCGATCTCGATCGTCTTTGCAGGCGATGATACCAAAATGTTCTGGTTGTAAGCGGTGAAGTCGGAAGAAATCTTGCCGATTTAAAGTCAAAACTGCGCGTGCTTCACTTACAGCAAAGGCTAACACTTCTTCGTCAGGAATTTTAAGATTTGCTTTTCCTGCTTCCTGTACTGTTAGAACATCGTGACCTACATTTCGTAGCAATTATACTACCCGCTTTGGGAATTGTTCGTCTGCATAAAGACGCGCCATATGTTAATCTTCCTCATTGTTTTTGATTGCTATTTCAATTTCATCAGGATATGCCTCAGCATAAGTCCAAGCATTTGCTAAGTCAGCAGTTGATATAGTTGGGTAGTCATATAATAGTTCGGCTTCGGATATTCCTAAACGACGAGCGTTCACCAGTACCCAAACAGGGATGCGAGTTCCGGCAATCCGGGCATCACCACCGCAGACGCCGGGAGTTTTTTCGATTCCTTGCCAAGTGTTACTTAAACTTTTGGCTAATAGTTCTATTACCTGTGCTTTTTCGGCTGGTGTTAAAGCGAGGAGTTGTTTTTCTAATTCTTTGAGTGTCATAGTTAATAGTTTTTTGTATCTGGGATACCTCTAGTTGAGATTCTAGCAATTACAGCGGATTGCAGCCGTATGAGGTACACCTTTGTTTGTGTAGCGGCACCCTTAAGGGTGCCGCTACACAAACGAAGCCGAAGGGCTGTACCTCACGCGCTTGCAATCCGCTATAAATCTAATTTTGCAGACCGCCTATTGCTTACGTTTTTCAATTTCAGCAATCGGTAATAACAAAGTATCCTCAATTTCCTGTCGCACTTTAGGACTTAATTCACTGGTGTTAAGATGTTTAACCAGCGCTTTATTTGCATCGTAATACTGTTTGAGTAATTCTTTCTGCTGTTCGCTAAATTGCCAATCTGGACTAATGTACCAATCCGCGCTCATCACCGCTCTTAATTCTTCAATCCAAGCTTGACCATTCTTTTGCCACCAAGCTCTAAAACTCTCTTGGTCATCCGGATTAGGTGGTTGATATTTAATTTGTTGTAAGCGAGCCACTAAATATGGACGAACAAGCGCGAGAAAAGGGTGATGAAGGTTGCGGGTAATATTTAAAACAAGATTGTCAGCAGATAGATTGTCCTCGCTGAGAATACGAGCGATCGCGCAGTCAAGCTCCAGACCATAACCAAAATCTTGCCAGTCCATTTCCAGCTTAAAATCTAGACAGTAACTCAGGCGATTTAAGGGCATAATAATATTAACTAAAGGGTGAATATTAGCAATTTCAAGATCTAGATAAAAAGCTCTAATGCTCGGTGCTTTGTAAGGAACATTAAGCACAACCGCGAGATGGCTATACCAAGTTAAAAACTCCTGCAACTTCTCATCTTTAGCTAAGAGTGCATCTGCATTGTGCTTGAGCGACAGGATTTGCTCATCAGCATTCTGGAGCATAAAGGTATTTTTATAGAATTAGTTGCCACGATTATAGCGATCGCATCCACTCTCCCCAACCCGAAGAGCAGTATCCGGCAAGGGAAGCGGGCAGGATGGCTGCCCTATCGGCGCCATCGAGGCGTAGCGGGATCGGTAGGACTTGTCGCATCAAGAGTAGACAGTTTCGTGATTGGTTGCTCTCTCGTGGCTCAAAAGTCCAGAATTCAAGCCAGATCGGGCAATTTTCCAGTCAGATGACTTAGTGTCATCACAACCGTATATTCACGCATACGGGTGATTTGTAATTGATTTAGATACATTATTACTGAATTAGCAGTAAAACTTCTAGGGCGCATTCTCAAAATTCATTAGTAATAGCTCATGGGTAATTTGTAGTACTTAATAGGGACGTAATTGCCCACTAGCTATGACCGATGACCCATAACAGTTGATAAATCAAGCAGGTAATACATGTTTGCAACTTACAGTAACGAAACCTTTAAATTCGCATCAAAACAACCCAGTATTCCAGCCCAACAGTTAGAAGAAGCTGCTTTAAACAATTTGAAACCGATTTCGCTCTTGCAAGCCGTTTTGGAAGGCTTTATTGACGGCATTTTGATTCTGACAGAACAAGGGGAATGCCTTCATACCAATCATTGTGCTGCCAGAATTTGCGAGCAACTGCAACCAGGAAATTCACCAGCTAACTCGGTTCCAGCAGAAATTTGGCAAGTTTGCGAGTCTTTAATTGAAAGCCGCGACTTATTTCCGACTCAAAAAATGATTATTGAGTCGGAAATTACCAAAAGCGACTCCGTCGCCTTTCGCGTTCGCGTGCGATGGCTGAAACTAGAACAAATTAAGCGTCCTTGTCTGCTGGTGACGTTGGAAGATCGATATCAGTCGATCCAAAGGATGGTGACTACCGATGTCCACAAATACGGCTTAACTCCGCGGGAAGCGGAGGTGTGGTTACTTTATCGCGCTAATTACTCCTATAAAGAAATTGCAGATGAACTGTTCATCACTCTCAACACGGTAAAGAAACACATGAAAAACATTCATGCCAAGCGCAAAGCTATCTGCAATTTTGATGATGAAGACTGAACTCTTTGCCTGAGATTGCTTCCAGGGTTAACGGCGAAGGGCATCTTGGATTCGTCGTTCCAATGCCTGATCTGTTTGCCGCCTGCGCGTAATCGCATTGAAGCTTTCATTGGTGAAATTATACTTTTTGACGATGTTCTGAGCGTTGTCGCAGTAGCGATCGGCAATATCGCGGGCGCGTCCGGCGGGGAGGGCGTTGAGGCTTCCAGGTCTTTGGTTGCAAGCAAATGAAGGTACTTCGCCGCCGATAATTCCCTTAATTTCGTTATAGGCGCTTTGACGACTGGACTCAATCTCTCTAGCTGCTTGAACGTAGCGATTGATCTCATCGTCAGTTTGGGCTAAGGCGCTGGAACGAAAGGCAAAACTAGGGGCACCCAAAGACAACTCGACGGTTACCCCGGAAAGTAATCCCCAGGTGGACAGAACTCCCACCATCAGAGATTGAGATAGTATCCGATTTAACTTAGGTCGAGCAATAGGACGGCAATGAATGGACATAATGGTTCGAGAGGGATAACAACCATATCAACTGGCTGTATTTTTTGAACTATTTTAAGGGAGTAAAGTTCCTCAGTTATCAGTAGTGTAGGGGGAAAGGGGGAAAGGGAGGAAAGGGGAAAGGGGGAAAGGGGGGAAAAGGGGGAAAGGGAAAAGGGAAACACTGGTAGGGAGGAATAGATATTTGGTAAAAGTGCGTCTGTGGGAATTGACTTTGACAGCATATCTCATGCTTTACCTTTCCCCTTTCCCCTTTTTCCCCTTTCCCCTATACCACTGACTACGGACGACGGACAGTCCTCAAAATTTGGCAAAGTTCGATAACTTTGGCAATCAGGGTGGTTTTTGCGTCCGATCCCTGCTTGAGGCTGACTTCTAAGTCTAGCAGGATGGGTAAGGTTTTTTGGAGTTGCGGCAAGCCGATCGACTGAACTTCCTTTAACAGGATGTAGACGCGCTTAGGGTTCGGCACTTCGGCAGCTTTGGCGATCGCCATCTCATCCCGAATCCCCTCGGAGGTCATCAGCTTTACCCACAACCAAGTGCGAAATCGCCCGATAATCGTGGCGGCAATCACCAAGGGTGGTTCGTTGCGCGCGATTAAATCCTCGACTAAGCCTAATGCCCGCCCTGTATCCCCTTCGCGAATCGCCTCTGCTAGTTTAAAACTATTTTGGGTATTCGCCGTGACCAAGGCGGCAACAACCTCGGCACTTAAAGGCTTTTGGCTGCTATCGGCGTAAAGCTGCAACTTTCTCAATTCGCTATCTTGCAGTCGCGTATCGTTCCCCACGGCGTCCACTAACAAAGCGATCGCTTCTGGCGTCAGCTTCACTCCCAGATCTAACGCCGCTTGCTTTACCTGCTGGGCAAGTAGCTCTTCTTTCCAAGGCGGAATTAAGGAAAACTCTTTAATTTCGCCATGTCTTTGCAGCAGTTTGGTAGATTTCAACCGACCATCCGGTTTATTCCGCGCCGTCAGCAAAACAACCGAAGTATCCGGTAGGGCAGAGAAAGTGCGGTCTAATTCCTCCAACAGCGCTTCAGAACACTGCTGGCATATAGTCGTATCGCACAACCAAACCAACCGCCTTAGAGCGCCAAATGGGGGCGTCATAGCTTGATTTAAACCCTGGATTACCCCCTCTGGTTTATCCGCCGCAATTTTGTCATAGTTAAAACTAGCCCATTGGGGATCGATAACCGATTCGCGCAATTTGTCAACCGCTTTTTGCAACGCAAAATCATCTTCCCCCCAGTAAAAGTAAATTGCCATAGTCCCTAACGATTCAAAACTTCGTTCTTCTTTGCTAAACTGTGATTCGTATAAGATTTGGGCATTTTTTTGCATCGGCTTCCCAGTTTGGCAGAAAAACAGCTTCTAAAAATAAACAGCATTTCCATAGCGCCCAACTTTAAAATCAAATTAGCACGCGAGGCAATCAAGGGTGGACGATAACTTTCAAACTTACTTAAACCGAGTCGCACGGATGACGCAGCCGGAAACTTATAGGTTCCAGGTACAACACGTTCAGGAATCTTCAAAGTTTGAACCGCGTCCAGAGGGTGGCAGGCAAGCTGTACCTTTCCCTGGGTATACATTGATTACCCCGCCTTGGGAACATGAGTCAAAAAATGAGGAATTTTATACAAATTTGAAGGCTTGTCAAGAGCAAATCGCACAGCAGATTGACCCAGGTTTAATGGTTCCCCTGCCTCCATCTAGCTTTCATCTCACCTTAGCAGATTTGATTTGGGATGATGCTTACCGTCACGCTATCAGCGAAAAACCTGATTTTGAACCGCATCTGCGCCATACTATCGATCAGATTTTCCAACAGTCCCAGCCTTTGGTCAGCGGTGGGAATCCGATTCGCTGGCAGCTGTTAGGGCTGATCGTCATGCCCAGAGCCTTGGGGGTTTGTTTGATACCAGCTGATGAGCAATCTTACGATCGCATTGTCAAATTACGTCGGGCAATCTATCAAACTCCGGATTTAATCGCTTTGGGGATCGAACAGCAGTACGGTTTCACCGCTCACGTTACGCTGGGTTATTTTGGCGATATCCCATCAAATCTCGATAGCGATCGCCTGAGCAATCTTTTTTCCGATTTGAACCTACAATGGCTCGATAATCCCCAAGAAATCTCGATCCATCGCGCCGAACTTCGCAAGTTTGACGATATGACTCGCTACGATCGCGAACCCGACTGGCCTGTATTAGAATTTTAGATTTTAGATTTGAGATTTTAGATTGAGGGAATTGGAGGCCAAAAACCCGGTTTCTTAGTTGCTCTCTGGTTACCAAACAAAAGATTTTTCCTAGAAACCGGGTTTTTTATTCAGGGAATTGGAGGCCAGAAACCCGGTTTTTTAGTTAATCTCTGGTTACCAAAGAAAAGATTTTTCCTAAAAACTGGGTTGTTTTGCGTCAGTTTGCACGATCTAAAATTCATCTATCTAAAATTCAAAGTTTCCATGAGTTCTCTCAATCATCCAATTCTGGAACAAAGTTTTGCCATCATCGACCAAGAAATCGGCGAACATAACTTTAATCCAGCTGAATACGCGATTATCCGGCGAGTAATTCACAGTACGGCTGACTTTGAGTTTAAGCACCTGATGCGGTTCAGTCCAGGAGCGATCGCCGCTGCAATAGCTGCCCTGTGTCAAGGCATACCAATTGTTACAGATGTGGGCATGGTTAAAAAAGGGGTTGCCGGAATGGTCGCCAAAACCTTTAACAACCCCCTGATCTGTGCAGTTGAGGCAGCAGACGTTGCACTCCCCGGCAAAACTCGCACCGAAACCGGATTGCTCAAATGCTGGCAGCAATTCCCTCAAGCAATTTTTGTCTTCGGCAATGCGCCTACAGCTTTGCTAGCGCTGTGTACTGAGTTGCAAAACGCATCCGTATCGCCCGCGTTAGTAATTGGCGCACCCGTTGGCTTTGTTTCCGTGGTTGAATCTAAAGCAGTCCTCGCTCAAACTTCAGTACCCCAAATTCGGGTTGAAGGACGCAAAGGCGGTTCTCCGGTTGCATCTGCCATTGTTAATGCTTTAATAGTTCTGGCTTGGGAAAACGCTAATGGCTAATGGTTAATTGCTAATTGCTAATTGCGAAGCTGTGTAATAAAAGCTTTTTACTATTAGCCATTAGCCATTAGCTATTAGCCATGAGCAAATTATGACGGTACATGTAGTTGGAATTGGCTTGGATGGTGCTGCTGGACTGACTGATTCGGTGCGGCAGCTGGTAATGCAGGCGACGCTATTGTTGGGAAGCGATCGCCACCTCGACTATTTCCCCCATCACCCCGCCAGACGCATCGTTCTCAACGATTTTACCCCCGCGATTCGGGAAATTCGTCGCCGTCTGGAAACTGGCTTCACCGGCAGCATTGTAGTATTAGTCTCTGGCGATCCGCTGTTTTTTGGTTTGGGGCGTCTGCTGCTGTTGCAATTACCCCCAGAAGAACTGGTGTTTCATCCTCACATCAGTTCGGTGCAGTTGGCTTTTAACCGGATTAAATTACCTTGGCAAGATGCCCGATTTATTAGCGCCCACGGACGTTCTTTAGACGAATTAACCCAAGCGCTAAAGCAAGGTGCGGGCAAGATTGCCGTATTAACCGACGATACTCGCAGTCCCGGTGCGATCGCGCACCTGCTGGAAGTTTTAGATCTATCAATTTACTACGATTTCTGGGTGTGCGAAAACTTGGGCGGTAACGGCGAGCGAGTGAGGTGTTTACCGATATCAGATGTATTAAATCAAACTTTCTCTCCGCTAAATGTAGTAGTCTTGCTGCGTCGTGCCGACATCACAGATCGAGACGGCGAAACATTACCCCTGCCCAATTTAGAAACTTTGCCGATGCTGGGGTTACCCGATGGCAGTTTTTTGAGTTTTAGCGATCGCCCAGGATTGATCACCAAAAGAGAAGTCCGCACCTTAGTTTTAGGAGAATTATCCCTCACAGCCGGACAAACGATCTGGGATATTGGTGCCGGTACGGGATCGGTTTCGATTGAAATTGCCCGTTTATTTCCCACTTCGCGAGTTTATGCCGTTGAAAAAACCGCTGCCGGTAGCGCCCTGATCGAAAAAAACTGTCAGCGCTTTCAAGTCAGAAATATTATTTCCATCCACGGAACCGCCCCAGAAATTTTATACCGCTTACCCGCCCCCGACCGCATTTTTATCGGTGGTAGTGGCGGTAATTTAAGTAAAATTCTCAGTTTTTGTGGCGGCAACTTAACTGCTGATGGATCGATTGTACTAGCCTTAGCCACCGTCGAACATGTAAGCGAAGCCGTAAAATGGGCAAGCGATCGCAACTGGAACTATCACCTATTGCAAGTCCAACTATCGAGATCCGTTTCTGTCGGACAGCTAACGCGCTTTTCCCCCCTAAATCCAGTCACAATTTTAACTGCCAAGCGCTTTTAGATTTTACTTTTTTCATAGTAAAATATTACGACTTCTTCGCGCTTCTTCCTTCGCGTTCTTGGCGTCTTCGCGGTTAAATAAAATTTTCCCTCACCGTAGCGAGTAGATTCAATTTAAAATCCACACAGCCGCTGCGGTGCCAAACAAACACAAAATACCTGCTACACCGGCTAAAGGTTTTGCTCCCAAACCTGTGAGCCAAACAGATGCCTTACCAGTGTATTTGATCGACCCAGCCGTATCAATACTAGCGAGTCCGCAGATCCAACCGGCGTGGAGTCCGCAAGCCAAACCTAAATTACCGCGATCGCATAACCTCGCCAATACGAGTACCATTCCCATTAGCCACAATCCTGGTAGTTGAGGCAAGGTTTCTCGCACCTCCCAAACCAGATGTAGCACCGCAAAAATCAGACTCGAAATTGCTGCTGCCACCCAAAGTGCAGCTGTAGGTTTAACCAGCATCTCTGCCGAAACAGCAGAGGCTTCTTTAAACCCCCCGTCCATCAGCGTATTCAAAATAAAGCCCCGAAAAATCAATTCCTCGGTGCCACCAATCCACAATCCCAGCACAAAAGTGGGCAACCAAACCGCTGGCAGTTGCTGCCAGTTTGACTGCTGCCAACTAATCCAGCCCAAAGCCCATTCTAGGCCAAAGATAACGACCAAACTTAGTACGGCTAAGCCAAACCCCAACCCTAAAGAAACTAAAACACCAGGATTCCAGGGCAAGCCGTAAGCCGAAAAAGATTCACCCTCTACCCAAGCAATTCCCCACAATAATAGAGGCGCTATCGGGTAGAGGGAAGCCAATAAAGGCAGCTTTTGCCCTGCTGCCAATGGCTTTGGCGGGTGCCAATTAATAGCGATCGCAATTGGGATCGCGATTGGTAACCAGCACCCTACCCAGGCTATAAAAAAAGCTATTACCCGTAAAATTGGGTGCGCCTGGGTAAAAAACAACAAAAGCGAACTAGCTGTCTGGTCAAAGAAGTTCATCGCAACAGCAGCAACAGCTTTGATTTTATTGACATCAAGCGTCGGCGAAAAAGGCATCTAACAATCCTCTCTAGCTTGCTGTCAGTCAATATCGTTGACGCTCCCCCAGATCGCTCAGGGGGATTTTTGGTAGCTCAAACCAGCTTGCCGTGGCAGAATTACTCCTATTCCCACGCTGTTTTTTGTAGCCCATGCTGGCGAATTTTATTCTTCGTCAGAGTCTTCGTCTTCGTCTTCGTCGTCTACTACTTTACCGTTGGTAGAGCTTTTATCGCTGTCAACCTGAATCAGGTGGATGTGTTTGTAGCCCAGCTTGATTTCAAATTCATCACCAGGCTTTAATCCCATTGCCTCGGTGTAGGTTGAACCAATAACAATCTGACCATTTTTATGAACGCTGACGCGGTACGTCGGTTCGCGACCGCGACCATCTTTTGGCCCTTCTGGACTCAGAGGAATGCCTCTGGCTGCCAGAACGGCATCATAAAAATCCGTGAGATTGACTCGTGTCTGGCTGTTTTTGGTGACGGTGTAGTAGCCGCAGCGCTTTGCTGTTTCGCGGCGAGGTAAGTGGGAGAGTTCTTTTACTTTTTGAAGCAGTGCCTTTCCTGTTAATGCAGTCGGTGTTGATTCAGTCATCGTTTTTGGAAATATCCAGTTTTAGGTAACTTAATAAAGTTGTACATGCCCAAAGGGCCTTATAAAGAATATATCCTTAAATCTGCTATTTTTGACAAGTGTTTTTTAGAATTTTTACCAAACCTAAAAAACTGCATTAGCCAGGGCAATTTCCGTAGCGGGCATCTCAGGCGGCTGGAGCAATCAAAATACAAGGTTGCAGGGGGTACTTACCACAAAAAAGAGCGCTGTGCTACAGAATTTTTAAAGAAATGTCTACCTGGGGTTGTAGAAGCGATCGCACCGATGTATAGCTACAGCCATTTTTTGATCGGTACTGACCATAGGGTTGCCAGATGATGCGGACTTTACTGATGGAGAAATCTATCTTACAGGATATTTGCTGGCATTTGATCGGTTGATCTTTTTCATCTCGGTGCAGGCGAATAAGGGGTGATTACCCAAGGAAGGTAAGATGATGGGGGGTAAAGGTGATGAAAAATCTGACTTTTCGGTGCAACAGATGAGGTATGTTCGGGAGATAAACGAGAATTTTTTCCCATCGTCGCCCTCTTGCCGATCTTCCCCACCTTTAAAGATGGCCTCAAAAGTTAAGATATCTCCACCAGCCTAATAAGCCTATATCCCTACTTAAAACTCAGCAAATTAAGTACAGATAGCTTAGAGTTCCTGCCAGCAGGGAGCGTCAACCGGGTAAAACGGCACTGTCCTTAGCCCTTGTAGCGATGTTCGGCTTTAAACTGGAAGTAGTGACAGTTGTGTCTATACTAGATGCCGCTACCCATGTGGAAACGACCCGCTGGCTTTGAGCGACACTTAAGAGCAGGGCAGGTTTAGATTTCGAGACAAAGGTTCAAGAAAATGCAAGTTTTTTTTAAGATTTTACGGCAGAGCCAAAACAGCAAGCCTTGGATGCAAACTTATACCCTCGATGTCGATCCAGGCAATACAATCCTGGATTGCCTCAATCGGATTAAGTGGGAGCAAGATGGAAGTTTAGCATTTCGCAAAAATTGCCGCAATACCATCTGCGGTAGTTGCGCTATGCGAATTAACGGTCGCTCGGCTCTGGCATGTAAAGAAAATATTGGCAGCGAAATGCAAAGATTGCAACAGTTGCTAGCCGCGTCAAATTCAAATTCAGGTGAAACGCTGCCGGAAATTACTATTGCACCGATGGGCAACATGCCAGTAATTAAAGATCTGGTAGTCGATATGGGTAGCTTTTGGGATAACTTGGAGGCGGTCGATCCTTATGTATCTACAGGCGCTAGACAAGTTCCAGAGCGAGAGTTTCTCCAAACTCCCGAAGAACGGGCCAAGCTGGATCAAACGGGTAATTGTATTTTATGCGGTGCTTGTTATTCTGAGTGCAATGCTCGCGAGGTGAATCCAGATTTTGTTGGCCCCCACGCACTGGCTAAGGCATATCGGATGGTTGCAGACTCTCGCGATGCCCAAACGGAAACAAGGTTAGAAAAATATAACCAAGGAACTGCGGGAGCTTGGGGCTGCACGCGCTGTTATTATTGCAATACGGTTTGTCCAATGGAGGTCGCCCCAATGGATCAAATCGGCAAAATTAAAAGCGAAATTCTCCATCGTCAGGATGCCCAAGCGAGTCGATCAATTCGTCACCGCAAGGTATTAATCGATCTGGTCAAAGATGGAGGTTGGATTGACGAACGTAAGTTTGGCTTGCAGGTGGTTGGTAATTCGTTCCGCGATCTCAAAGGATTAATTAGTCTAGGGCCTTTAGGGTTACGAATGCTATTGCGGGGTAAATTCCCTCTGGGATTTGAGCCTTCTGAAGGGGTTGATGCAGTACGCGATCTGATCGAATCGGTGCAAAATCTAGAGCAGCAATCTGAACCTCATTCATAAAATGAAGCCGATGAGGGAGATGGGAGACAAGGAAGACAAGGAGGACAAGGGAGACAAGGAAGACAAGGAGGACAAGGGAGACAAGGGAGACAAGGGAGACAAGGGAGACAAGGAAGACAAGGGAGACAAGGGAGACAAGGAAGAATCTTGAAGTAAAACTGATTTTTCCCCCGCTCCCTCAGCTCCCTCAGCTCCCTCAGCTCAAGAAAGCTCCCTCAGCTCAAGAAAGCTCAAGAAAGCTCTTCCATCTTCTTACCTCAGTTGCAGTCGGCGACCGACGCTACTAGCTACGGCGCGTAAGAGGTAAGCACCCGTTTCTCCTGGTTCCCGCGAGTTTGCAAGTAACATATAAGTCCCGTTTTGGGGCAAAATTGCGGCAATCCTGGCGTTACCGCCGCCGCGACCATCGCCTACTTGTGCTAGTTCCCTGCCATCAGGTGCCAGCAGAATTAAATAGGGGTCAATTTCCTGGCTGATCATCTCAATCGCGACGCGCTGACCTGCTCTGCCCTCAAAGGTGTAAAAGTCGAAAAAGCTGTTATCTGCCGGTAACACATTGTCTCCCCTACCCAAAGAGCCAGAAATGGGGGAACCGTTGAGTACTAGCCGTTGAGATTGCTGAGGCACCACACTCGATCTTTGCGGTTGTGTTTGGGCGACGCGGGGTGCCCTTCCCTGACGCACCGCCGTGAGGAAAGGCTGCACCCGGTCGATGTTAATCGCAAACCCGATGCCGATATTACCGGGAGTCGAACCGTTAGTAAAAATGGCGGTATTGACCCCGATTAATTCTCCCTGACTGTTGAGCAATGGGCCGCCCGAATTGCCGGGATTAATAGCAGCATCGGTTTGAATCAAGCCTCGCTGTCGGTCGATGCGGCTGACGATGCCGACGGTGAACGTACCGGCAAACCGACCAAAAGGATTGCCAATCGCAAAGGCTCGCTGACCCACTTGCACAGAACCCGGACGCGCCAGTCGTAGCGTTGGTAGATTCCTAGCCCCGCGAATTCTCAGAACGGCTAAGTCCAGACCGTTGTCACCAAAAGCAACAATATCGGCTGGTACTTGCCTGCCATCTGATAGGGTGAGGGTAATGGGACGGCGGGAGTTACCGATTACGTGGGCATTGGTTAAAACCAGACCATCCGGGCTGATAATGCTACCGCTACCCGTGCCCCTACCTGTATTAATCGATACAACCGCCGGACTCGCTTGTCGATAGACGCGAATATTCGTTTGTTCGTCAACAGGTTGAGCCGAGACTGGAGGTGCGTCGAGCAAGAGTTGACTGGTTAGAGCGATCGCTCCCATCCCAGCCGAACCTACAAAACCAGTGACAGCTAGGACTCCTGAAGCCGCGATTGGTAAAAGTTTAGTATTCATCCTGAGATTTGGATATAAGTGGTGAGGGATTTGAATAGAGGAAATATGATGTAGCTTCACTTTTATTGTTACTTTTTCCGATGGTGCTGTCTAATCCTCAAATCAACGTTTAACAACGAGTTTTGATCCCCATACATCGAGCAGAATTTTATAGCGATCGCCAATGGGCAATCAAAGCTCTTGATCGCTGTAACCCCCGATACAATTACTTTCTTCCCCTAGCCCCTAATACCAATTTCCCTTGAAAATGCCACACATGTGTAGGGGCGGTACCCCCGTGTCCGCCCCGTATGTGTAGTGCCCGTGTCCGCCCCGTATGTGTAGTGCCCGTGTCCGCCCCGTATGTGTAGTGCCCGTGTCCGCCCCGTATGTGTAGTGCGTTGACGGGAAAAACGTATAACCCCTATAACTTTGTCCCTAAATGCTAAAAAGCAACCGTTGCCAATCAAAGCCGGTTGCTTGTCTGTGTGAGCTTGGTTTAGTATCAGGCAAAAAAACAGCCTCTCTGGAATCAATATCCGCCTTTTTAACTTCTAGTAGTCAAAATTACCGGAATTATCTGCTTCATTGTTTGATTTAATCGGCTGGTAATCAACGTAATCCGTTGGTGTTGCTTCTACCTCTTCTCGATTGCGCCTGGATACAGATTCTTCCGAACGACGCCGCCTGGGGCGCGATGAGGTTATTTCTGGTTCGCTGTTTTCTTCAGATCTTGGGGGACGAGTTCTGCTACGGCGAGGGGGTCTTTCTTCATAGGAGGTATTATCCTCTGGTTCTGCTCCTCCCCACTCATCTGTTGGTTCTAGCGTCCGTGCTTCTGGACGGGAACGACGTCTGGGACGCTCTGCGGCATCCATTTTTTCCCTTTCCCTTTCCCTTTCCCTTTCCCTTTCACGATCGGCACTTGATAATCTCCCCGATGGACGGCGACGGGGTTCATCTTCATATGCTCCATTGCGGGAACTGCGCGTTTCCCTACTACCTCGGATGCGGGGGCGAGTTTCGTACTCTTCATCCTCAATAGCGCTATATTCGTCGAGTTCGGCTTCCTGATAAACGTTGTATTCTCGGCTAACAGGTCGCCCTCTATCTACAATCGGTGTATTGCGTTTTGCTTGCTCGGTGGTTACTCCCCGCAGGCGAAGGTTTTCCACTGCAAAATATACCGCCGAGCCTGCCAGCAAGTATTGACTAAAGGCCAGAATTGGATCTAAACGCCATCCCTGAAATAAAAGTATCAAGCCGCAGACTAAACTAATTGCGGCAAAAAAGATATCTTGATCTCTCGCTAGTTCCGGGCGTATCGATCTGAGAAAATATAGACCTACACCAGCTACGGCTAGTGCAATCCCTAGAAAGCTGACAAAGGACAAGCCCAGATTGAGCATTTCGTTTCTCCGTGCATGAGTGTTATGGCAGCGAGCTGGTTTACCACATTTCCACTTTAGCTTGACACACTTAGTTTTAAATCAATCCCAGCCTTTGTTTAAATCGAAAAATGGACGCTTAACAACCCGTCTTAAAGACGTGTCGGCGTCCTCGCGATCGCTTCGATCTTGCTTTATAGCCAGCAGCTTGTTTCCGCGTCTAACCGACTGGGAAAAAGAGCAGGTATTACCCCCGCTGAATTTTATCCTTTTGGCTGATAAAGACCAGCCCGACTACTACTGGCACAACGACGACAAGCAAACCGGCGAGCAGACTGTAAAGAAAGTTAGCTAATGAAGGAGTCATAAATCCTGGCTCTCTTTGTAACAAAACGATACTGTCCTCTCATTTTACCCTTGCGATCGCACCTTGAGAAGTGATTGCAGCTACTGAATACTCTGAAAATTTGACTCAAAAATACAATATGGGGCGATACAAATCTTAAAATTGTAGTAAAAGCAGTAGTTTTGCCCAAACCTGGGAGAAATTCCGGGTGTGGGGAGAGGCGATAGGCGCTTTCTTGGCCTCAGCAGGATTGCGATCGCGTCTTTGCCGGAAAATCGCTGCTTTTTGACTGACATAACTCAAATTAAACCACCATGACAACTGCGACCATCACCAGCTGGACTCTAGGTATCCTTTTAGGGCTAATGACGCTCCTGTTTATCTTCAGGATTGTACTCACCTGGTATCCCCAGGTCAATCTCAATCGCTTTCCCTTTAACCTGATTGGTTGGCCTACGGAACCCTTTTTAGCAATAACCAGAAAAATCGTCCCGCCGCTAGGCGGCGTAGACATTACCCCTATTATTTGGGTTGGTATCTTCAGCTTGCTGCGGGAAATTCTTTTAGGACAGCAAGGAATAATAACGATGATGGCATCGGTTAAGTAATTGGTAATCGGTAATCGGTAATTGGTAAAAACCGACAACCGACAATTATCAACGAAAAACTGGGTTTAGAGCCAGGTGATTCTAGGATGGTTGACTAACTGTCAACTGTCAACTGTCAACTGTCAACTATTACCCTTTCTGCATCATCTTCTCGACAAAATTGGTGTAAACATCCCCTTGCAAAAATGAGGGATTTTCCAAGATTTTTTGATGAAATCCAATCGTCGTTGGCACACCAGTGATGGCAAACTCCCGCAGGGCGCGTTTCATACGTCGAATCGCCGTTTGACGATCTGGCCCCCAAACGATTAACTTGCCGATCAAAGAATCATAATAGGGTGGAATTTCATAGTCTGTATAGACGTGAGAATCCATCCTTACCCCATTTCCGCCGGGAGGTAAATAACCGCTGATTCGCCCTGGAGAAGGTCGAAAATTATAATCGGGATCTTCCGCATTAATGCGACATTCGATCGCATGACCCCGCAGCATTACCTGGTCTTGGGTTAAGCTGAGTCTTTCACCTTGCGCCACCCGAATTTGTTCTGCTACTAAATCAAGACCTGTAATCATTTCTGTGACAGGATGTTCGACTTGAATTCGGGTGTTCATTTCCATGAAATAAAAGTTACCCGATTGGTCGAGGAGAAACTCAACCGTACCCGCACCGACGTAGTTAATCGATTTAGCCGCCATTACCGCCGCCGTTCCCATTTTTTCCCGCAATTCCAGGGTAAGCGCCGGACTGGGGGCTTCTTCTAATAGCTTTTGGTGGCGTCTTTGAATCGAACAGTCCCGTTCGCCCAAATGAATAACATTGCCGTAAGAATCGGCTAAAATTTGAAATTCAATGTGACGCGGACGTTCGATAAATTTTTCCAGATAAACGCCTGGATTGCCAAAAGCTGCTTCGGCTTCTCCCTGCGCTGCTTGGAACAGTTTGATAAATTCACTCGGTTCTTTTACCAAGCGCATTCCCCTTCCGCCGCCGCCAGCAGTGGCTTTAATCATTACCGGATAACCAATTTTACGGGCAAGAGAAAGTGCATCTTTCTCGTCGGTTAGTAACCCGTCGCTTCCAGGTACGGTAGGGACGCCAACTCGCTGCATGGTTTCTTTAGCAGTTGATTTATCGCCCATTGACCGGATGGCTTCTGGGGAAGGGCCGATAAAAACAATCTGATGATCGGCGCATATTTCGGCAAATTTGGCATTTTCTGCCAAAAAACCGTAGCCTGGGTGAATCGCCCCGACGTTGCGCGTCAAAGCAGCGGCGATGATATTGGGGATATTGAGATAGCTTTTACTGCTTACAGGTTCGCCTATACACACTGCTTCGTCGGCTAGCTGGACGTGGAGGGCGTGGCGGTCGATAGTAGAGTGAACCGCAACCGTCGCGATTCCCATTTCTTCACAGGTACGGAGGATGCGGAGAGCGATTTCTCCCCGGTTGGCAATTAGAATTTTAGAGAAGCGCATTTTCCAGCTTTTGACAACAGCAGTGGCATGAAGTTAGATAGAGGAACCACTACAAGCAGCAAGGCGACTTGTGAAAGACTTTCCATCAAGTGCCTTTAGGCGAAGCAGCTTTTTGTGTTCGGCTGTTAATCGTATCATGGCTGAATGGGGCTTTCGGAATAAATTAGCAACTTTTCTTATCCTTGGGTCTTGTTAAGCCAAGCAAGTATGAGTTAATATGAATATCTGACTCCTTCCAGACGCGGATGTGGCGGAATTGGTATACGCGCACGTTTGAGGGGCGTGTGCCTTTGGCTTGCGAGTTCGAGTCTCGCCATCCGCATTTGCCATTAGAAACCCGGTTTGTTTAACAAACCGGGTTTCTTGACTATAGTGAATTATTGACGGTCTACGAGGGTATGCGATCGCGAGGTGCGATGATGGAAGCCATTCAAACACCAATCTCCAAACCATCGATTCGCTGGCCTATCTTGCCAGAGGATTTTATATTACCTGACGACCCTGTGGAAAATACCGATCAACCACCCCTAGCTGCTGCTTTAAGACAGCCTTTAACCGCATTTCCAGAGTTAATGGAAAATGCGCTGATTGTATCAAATTTTGCTTTGTGTGCGGAGATAGACGAGCGCATTATCTGCAAAGCACCCGACTGGATGTACGTCAAACCCGTTAACCCAACCGGGTCAAACCAACCGCGTCGCAGTTATACGCCCCATACAGAAGGGACTGTTCCCCAAATCGTCATGGAGTTTCTTTCTGCTACCTACGGGGATGAATATTCGGTCGAGCATACCGAGCGCGTGGGCAAGTGGTATTTTTACGAACAGGTGATTCAAGTTCCCTACTATGTCATCTTCCGACCCACGACAGGACGCTTAGAAGTTTATGCTTTAGAGTCGGGTCGTTATAGTCAGCAAATACCCAACGAGTTTGGGCGCTACTGGATGGCTGGATTAGACTTGTACCTGGCAGTCTGGGAAGGAACCCATGAAGGGAGGACTGGCTACTGGCTGCGTTGGTGGAATAGTTTGGGTCATATTCTGCCCTGGTCGGAAGAAAGGGCGGAAGAAGAACGCCAACGGGCAGAGCAGGCTGAAGCTCTGCTGGAACAGGAACGACAGAAAGCACAAGCAATTGCTGCACGTTTGCGCGCAATGGGAATCGATCCGGAACAATTGTAGGATTGTTCTTCATACTATATATAGTATGTGTTTTTGCTCCTGTAGGTGCGGGTTTTAATAACCATTTATTTGAAATAAACCGGGTTTCTATGAAAAATTGTTGAGCTAGGAAAGTGAACCAGAAAAAACCCGGTTTCTGGTTTCGTTAAACCCACCCCTACTTGGCGATAAAATCTGCAATCTTAAATCTAAAATCTGAAATTCCCCTTCATTTTGCTTCAATTTCCCGCACAAACTGGTCGATTCTATCTGCTGTTTCTAGGTCGTTTTGCTGTCTATATAAATCTCTTGCTCTTCTCAGCCGCGCGCTGGCATCTCGAATGCGACCTAGATTATACAAAGCCATGCCCCAGTTATAGTTAGCGCTGGCATTATTAGGCTGGCGGTTAACGGCTTCCCGATAGGCAATTATCGCCGCTTCTAACTGGTTTTGTCTGGCTAAAACGTTGCCCAAACTATTGCGGGCTGCGACAAAACGAGGGTCGATATTAACAGCTTGTTGATAAGCAGAAGTTGCCGCTTTTAATTGGCCTTCTTTCTCCAAAGCCAATCCCAAATTATAGTAGGCATTGGCATTATTGGGAGCCAATCTAATTGCTTGCTGGTAGGCTGTACTGGCTTGGGAAAATTGCTCTTGTTGATACAAAGTCAGTCCCCAATTGTAAAAAGCATCCGGATTGCTAGGATCGATTTGAATTGCTTGGGCAAAAGCAGCGCTGGCTGCTTGCAGTTCGCCTTGTTGGTACAAAGCGACGCCCAAGTTATAGTAAGCTTGTGCCAGTGCCGGATTGAGTCGCACCGCTTCTCGGTAAGCAGCGATCGCACTGGGAAAATTTCCTTGCTTGCTTTGTATAATTCCCAAGTAATGATACGCTAGCGCAATATTAGAGTCTTGTCCCAGTGCTTGACGAAATGCGCGATCTGCTTGTTGAAAGTCTCCTTGGTTGTAGAAATTCACCCCTTGCTGGAACGAACGCGCCGCTTCCAGGTTTTGGGTTAAAACACCTTCCACCACCTGTTTAGTACGGGCGCTGGCTAGGTCAAACGGCGCTAACGCAAAACTGGTAACCGCAGCAACAAGATAAATCGACAAGGACTTTTTAAACATTTTTGGTAGAAGGTAATAGGTAATAGGTAATAGGTAACAGGTAGATTTTAGCTAAACTGTACCCAATTACCAATTACCCATTACCCATTACCCATTACCCGTTTGAGGCAAAATCAACATGGCATCGCCAAAGGAATAGAAGCGGTAGTTGTGCGCGATCGCTTCCCGATATAAATCTAGCAGCCTCTGACGCCCTACCAACGCACTCACCAGCATCAGCAAACTAGACCGGGGCAGGTGAAAATTAGTAATCAGCCCATCGACGACGCGCCATTCATATCCCGGATAGATAAACAAATCGGTTTGATCGCAAAATGGTTGTAATTCCCCGGTTACCGCCGCCGCGCCTTCTAAAGACCGCACGACGGTAGTCCCGACAGCGATCGCTCGCCCCCCTCGCGCTTTGGTAGAACGGATTTTTTCTACCGTTTCTGCCGATACTTCTACCCACTCCTCGTGCATTTTATGCTGGGTAACGTCTTCCACCTCGACGGGGCGAAATGTTCCTACGCCGATATGCAGCGTCACAAACGCCCGTTCAATCCCCCGTTGTTCTAACCTTTCGAGTAACTCTGGGGTAAAGTGTAACCCCGCCGTAGGCGCAGCTGCCGAACCCGCTCGTTCGGCATAGACTGTTTGATATTGTTCTGGTGATGCTTGGGAGTTTGTAATATAAGGCGGTAACGGTACGTTTCCGTATTCGTCCAACAACTCGGCGAGGGATTTCCCCTCTGGGATATCAAACTCCAGAATGCGTCCCCCCGTCGCCTCGTCTACCGTCAGCACCTTGGCACTGAGTAAATTTGGGATTTGAGACTGTTGTGTATTCTTCTGCCCCTCTGCACCTCCGCCCGAAGATGGTGGTGCAAAAATAATCTTCGCGCCTTTTTGCAAGCGTTTCCCCGGTCTGACCAAGGCTAACCAAGTGTTATTTTCGCGCTCTTGGAGCAGCAGCACTTCCACCGATGCGCCGCTGAGTTTGCGACCGTAGAGTCTGGCTCTAATGACGCGGGTATTGTTTAGCACCAGTAAATCTCCCGGTTGTAGCAAATCCGGCAAATCGCGAAATACGCGATGGTCGTGGCGCTCTTTTGGCTCGACGACTAGCAGGCGGGCACTATCTCTCGGCGTGACGGGATTTTGAGCGATCAGATGCTCTGGAAGAAAGTAGTCATAGGCGGCGAGGGTGGTGTCTTCAGTAGTTGGTAGCGAGACATCCTCTCGGATTTCTTCCTGGTCACCTTTGTTTGTTTCATCACTAAGTGTGGTGTCGCATCTATCCATAGGATGAGAAATTTTAATAATGGCTTTAGCAAATTCGTTCACTAGCAGGCGATCGCTCCGGTTAAAATGATAATTCACCTAGATCTTTATATGGGTCAAGTCTGGTCATCTATCTAAGGATACAGATTAATATGCTCTCAAAGCATACCTCGATTAGCAAGATAAATTGGGTAAAATTCCCCATTCAAAAATGGGGGCAAATCCCCTAGTTTTTACTTGTTGAGTTGGGGAAAATAATAACAGTAAAGTATTGGCTTGGCCCCCAAGTATAAAACATAATGGAATACCTCTATTTCCTCGCGAATGCCAGCCTAACGCAGAGAGTCGTTGATTTCCTACACTCAACCCGCCAATTTCCGGTGCATTCGGTCACAGTCCTTCATCAAATTGATGGCTGGGTGGTGAAGGCCAAAATGAGAGAACCTCTAAAACCACAACAAGATGGCGATTTTAGAGCGTTCTTGAATGAAATAGGCATTCCCTATCAACCGGAAGTGAGAGTAAAAATGGCACTTTGGAGTTTGGACGCGGGACAATCACCCATTGAGGTGATGCGTCGCTACCAAGTAGCCGTAGTTTCTCACGGGCATCCGGATCGGGAGGAAATTGAAGCTTTTCGCAAGCAATTTGTCAATGGATTGGGATATTGTCCCGAAACCCTGGCTTAAAAAAATTAGACATTAAAGATAAAGAAAGTTATGTCTTGATGTTTAATTGTTAACGATCGAAGGCGGAGTGGATGTAGTCTCGCAAGATGAGGCTGTATCCATTTGCCCGTATAGAGCTATGAGAGTCGAAGGCGATCGCATTTTGGGATAGCTTGTGAGATCGCCTTTGATAGCCAACACAAGCAACGTCAAATCGGCAGGGGTATTCTGCTTTCTCTGGATAGGCTGCAAGAAAAGCGTTAGCAGCATTCCAGAGTTTAGCTTGTTTTTGGGGAGCGATCGCCAGCAAACCATCCCCATCCCAATTCCTTTGACTGCGAGTTTTAACTTCTACAAAAACGATGTAAGGCATAGGGGCAGAGGTGCAGCGGGGCAGATGAGACAAAGAAGACAAGGGAGACAAGGGAGACAAGGAAGACAAGGGAGACAAGGAAGACAAGGAAGTAGAACTAATTTCTCCCTCAGCTCCCCCAGCTCCCTCAGCTCCCTCAGCTCCCTGTTGAGCAATGATATCCAACTCTCCCCAGCGACAACGCCAGCGACGATGTAAAATTGTCCAACCTTGTGCCTGTAACCATTGGGCAACGAAATCTTCTCCTAAAATACCGATATCGTTGGCAGAGGATGGCGAGCGACCTGGTGAAATGCTCATCAGTTAAATGTTGCTGGTAGGATGTTGTAGGTATCGATGTTAGCAATCACAGGGTTTTAACGACCAAAACATGAATAACAGACTTCGCTATCTGATGAAAAGGTTTTTACCGCTCTTAGCGATCGCAATTTTAGCAATTGTTAGTGCGATCGCATCACCAGCTTTCGCTTTGGAATATAACGAAGAATTTCTCATCGGTGCTGACTTTTCCAATCGCGATCTAAGAGATGCTAGCTTTACTAGGGCTAAGCTGCAACAAAGTAACTTAAGTCATGCAGATTTGCGCGGGGTAAGTTTATTCGGCGCTCATTTAGAAAAGGCGAATTTAGAAGGTGCCGATCTAAGTTATGCTGTCATCGGTCAAGCACTTTTCCTCAAAGCGAATTTGACTAACGCCATCTTAGAGGGTGCTTTTGCTCCCAATTCCCGGTTTAACGGCGCTACTATCGATGGAGCAGATTTTACTGATGTCTTTCTGCGCGACGATCAGCAAGAAATGTTGTGTCAAGTCGCCACAGGTACTAATCCAGTCACCGGGCGCGATACCCGCGAAACTTTAAATTGTCCTTGAACAGCAGTGGACAGTGGACAGTTGACAGTTGATAGTTGATAGTTGATAGTTGACAGTTGACACTTTATTTTGCTTGAGTTAATAGTCCGCGTAGGCGGACTTTGTTTGTGTAGCGGCAGCGTTAACGCTGCCGCTACACAAACAAAGCCACAAAGGCTGTATTTCACCAAGTTGCTTTCCCGCTATAAAGCCTCCTTCTAGGACGGCAAACCAACTGTCAACACTTCGACAAGCTCAGTGCAAGCTGTCCACTGTCCACTGTCCACTGTCCACTGTCAACGATTAAAAACTTTCCCCATATAATCTCCCCAAACTTGAGCTGCATCGGCGCTCGCGCCCCTAGTGCGCGAGTTATCATCGTTACCTAACCAAACCCCCGTAACGATTTGCCGCTGGCGGATATAACCAATAAACCACAAATCTACATAGTCGTCAGTGGTGCCGGTTTTACCCGCTTCTCCCAATCCTATAGCCGCCTTGCTCCCGGTTCCTCCAGTAACAACGCCTCGCAGTAAACTGTGCAGCACATCCGCGACGCCTGGAGATATTACTTGTTGGTTAGCTTGCGAGCTTTTGGCATGGGAGTATATTTCGCGACAAGTGTTGATATCTTTGGGATCTTTGCAGTCGCTGCTATCCAAAATTCTGACGATCGCATGGGGACGATTCCAGACGCCGCGATTGGCTACGGCTCCGTAGGCTCCGGTGATTTCCAATGGATTTACCACACTTTGACCCAAAACTAACCCCGGCACCGCATCGAGTTTGGAGTTTATCCCCATTTGCTGTGCCAAATCGACTACATTACCCAATCCTGCATCCCTAGCCACTCTTAGGGCGATGACGTTTTCCGATAGCGCCATCCCGGTATACATATCTACAGCACCGCTACTGGCGCGTTCGCAGCCGCGATAGCGTTGTCCATTCCAATTGAGGGGGGCGCAGGAATAAGACTTTCCCGGCGAAATACCTTGAGCGATCGCTGCCCCATATCCAAACAGTTTAAACGTTGAACCCGGTTGTCGTTGCGCTTGGGTGGCGCGGTTAAACTGACTCCTTTCATAATTTACACCGCCAACCAGAGCCATTATCGCCCCAGTCTTAGTGTTCAAAGATACAACCGCACCCTGGGAAAATCGCTTAGCTCCCGCATTGCGGATGGCGTTACGCAAAGAAGCTTCCGCCTGTCGTTGCATTCTGGGATTGAGGGCAGTTTGGATAATAAAATTTCCTTCTCTGGCGATGTCCTCCCCCAATAAAGCGCTGAGTTCTTCAAACACGTAGCTGTAAAAATAGGGGGCGATAGTTCGGGCACGTTCTTCGCAAACTTTGGGAGAAACTTCGAGGGCAGAACGCCTGCCTGCGTTGGCTTCGTCTTGGCTAATTTTACCTTGCTCCAACATCAGATTAATTACAGTATTGCGGCGAGCGATCGCTCGTTGACGATCTGCGCGATCGCCGCAAGGATCGAAACTATTGGGAGCGGGTAAAATTGATACCAAAGTTGCCGATTCGGCTAAAGTTAAATCTCTGGCAGACTTATCGAAATAGTAGCGGGCGGCGGATTCAAAACCGTAAGCATCGACGCCCAAAAATACGCGATTTAAGTAAATTTCCAGCAACTTGTCTTTGCTGTAAACCGATTCTAATTTCAGCGAAACAATCGCTTCACGGACTTTGCGCCCTAAAGAGTCTGCCCTACCTACGTAGTCGCGAAACAAACTGCGGGCGACTTGCTGGGTAACGGTACTGCCCCCTTGGCGATCGCCGCCTTTACTAATAATCACCGTTGCCCGTAAAATCCCGATTGGGTCAACGCCCAAGTGCCAGTGATAGCGTTTATCTTCGGAAGCAATAACGGCTTTGGGCAGGTAAGGGGAAAATTCCTTTAAGCGCAATTCCGCGTGGGATTGACTGCGGGGGGCGCGTAGGGGCGTTTCGCCGTCTTCGGTGGTGACGATTACTGGGCCGCCAATCGCTGGGGGTAAAGGTTTGACCGAGAATTTTTGCCATTCAAAACCCACCCACAAGACCAACAAAGCCGTCATGCCGCCGATACCGCAGGCAACTTTTTCGGCAACATCGACATATTTAGGCGGCGGATCGATATATTGTAGTCGTACCGAGGCGGCTAACTCTGGCGGACCAAGGGTGAGAACCTCATTGTGGCGCAGCTTTTTGGAGGTGACGCGGCGTCTACCCTTGTAGATGCCGTTGGTGGAGTTTTCGTCTTTGATGATAAAAGACTTTTGACCCCTTCCCGCCCGAATTAAAGACAAATGAATCTGACTGACGACCGGGTTTCGGACTACAATATCGCAAGATTTGGAACTGCGACCTAGTACATAGCGATCGCCGATTAACGGAAAAATTTCGGCTTTATCTGCATCGGCGTCTTGTACCCAGAGTTCGGGCACTCTGGTATTTGGTTTTAGCACCAACTTGGTGAAATTAACTTTAGCCTGAACTGTTTGAACGGCTTGCGTAATTGCACCCAGAATAGTTTTAGACGGTGGTCGTTGTTGGGGTTGGGGAGGAGTCATAATTCAAGAACGGGATGGAGGATTGGGTATTGGGCATGGCAGATCTTTTATTTGTCTCCCCTCTAGCCCGCAACCATCAACTATTACTTAAACTGATTGTACAGTTTAGACCAGAACGCTCAGACTGGGTGAGCCTGAAGATCGTCCCCAGGTATTAGCCATTATTTGCGATCGCTCTCACTTTTGGGTTCAACCTTGTGCAAGCTAGCAATCAACAGGCAGATAATACCTATGTTAATAAACACATCTGCCAGGTTAAATACCGGAAACTGTATCAGCCGGAAATCCAAAAAATCTACCACACTACCGGCAATAAATCGGTCGATACCATTTCCCAACGCCCCCGCTAAAATTAGTCCCCAGCCTACTTGTTCCCAACGCGGGAGGCGCGACCCAAACCAAGCATACGCCATTAAGCCGATGCTAACGAGCAGGGAAAGCCAGCGCAACCAACCCGCCCCAGTAAACAAACTAAACGCCGCACCCGTATTTCGCACGTAGGTAAAGTGAAACACCCCCGACCACAAAGGCCATGTTTCGTACAAACGGAAGGTTTGCACCACCCAAAATTTTGTCAGATGGTCTAAAAATAGTCCCAAACTAGCAGCGATCCAGAAGAAGCGGTTTTTACTCATTGTTGATTGAGCGGTTTTCGGTTGTCAGTTGCGGATGTTCAACAGTTGACAGTTGACAGTTGACCTTTAAGGGGAAAAGGGGAAAGGGGAAAAGGGGCAAAAGGGAAGAAAGGGGGAAAGTGAATAGCTCTAGCAATATATCTGTTTTCAGAGCCGATTCCCATCCCACATATCTATTCCTCCCCAAGAGTGTTTCCCTTTTCCCCTTTTCCCCTTTTTCCCTTTTCCCATTTCCCCTTTTCCCCTTTCCCCATTAAAGGGGAGGCTAACAACCCATTTTTTCTGGTAATGGGTAATGGGTAATTGTCAAAATTTGGGGAGAGTTTAGCAACAATTCACGTGCAACACACCGAGTATCTGGTTAAACTTGCCTCTACAGCCAAAGAATCCAATTACCAATTACCCATTACCAACCTCACAACTTGAGTCAATAAAACATCAAATGCCGCAAAATATACGATATTACCGTAACCGCGCAGATCAGCGCTAGCTGTCCTGGTAGCGGATAATACGAGTATCTCAAAGCCGCTTCCGGAATTGGCATATCTGTGGTTGCCCAGCCGATGTAATGACTCAAAACTAAATAGATTAAACCGATTAAATGAATTACTATCAAGCCGCAGACACAGCTAAAGGCCAGATTTTCCAATTTTGGCGCTCTTTTAAACGCTAAAAAGCCACACAACCAAGCACCCGGAACAAATCCCAATAAGTATCCAAAACTCGGCTGTTTGAGATAGCCGAGTCCGCCGCCTTGGTCAAACACGGGCAGCCAAGCTAAGCCCAAAGCCAGATAAGCGATTTGGGACATAGCACCGGCATTTTTGCCGCCCAGACAGCCAACAAGTAACACGGCGCCGATTTGGTAGGTGACGCCCAAAGAGTGGGTCGGAATTCCCGACTGGCTCCAATGCCAAGGGAAATCAGTCACGGACGCTTCTAGAAAAGTGCCGCCAATCGTCAAGATTAGCCCAATGAGCGCCCACAAGAATTCGGTGGGAGAAAACATTCACAACAGGAGCTGATCGGAAAGACTTATTATCTTATCAACGAATTGACTAGCAGCGATCGCTCGATTGAGCGTAAGTGAAACTCAACTAGCCTTGCCTTAGTTGGGTTTCGTGCCCAGCGCCCAACCTACAAATTTGACAATATCCCTCACAAATACTGCTATTCTCTAAAATATGGTTATTTTAGGCTTATTTATCCCGCAAATTACTTATAGTTAATTTTACCCATAAATATCATACTGCAACTGTGAAATTCAGCCAAAATTTAGCCAATTTTCGCTTCCCTTAACCTTTTCTTTACCATTAGGGGGTATATTTTAAGGGTTTCTCCGTACAAAAAGCCAAACGTTAAACACAATGGTTTTCCGTATCGTTGCGATCGCTCCTCATCGTCTGGCTACCACAATTTCTGGTGTAGCCTTGACCTTGGGTTTAGCAGCTTGCGCTCAACAGCAAACCCCAACAACCACTGCAACTCCTGGTGCAGGTGCGACACCTACGGGGACAACTTCAACGCCTGTAGCGGCTGCACCCAGCAGGCTTAACCTGGCTCAGCCGGTATCTCTAACTGGCGCGGGTGCTTCTTTCCCCGCACCTTTATATCAGCGTTGGTTCTCGGATTTTAACAAGGCAAATCCCAACGTCCAGATTAACTATCAATCAATTGGTAGCGGCGCGGGGGTCGAGCAATTTACCGCTGGCACCGTAGACTTTGGCGCTAGCGACGTTGCCATGACCGATGAAGAAATTGCCAAGGTAAAACAGGGCGTGATGTTGCTACCAATGACCGCAGGTAGCATCGTCATTGCTTACAATCTCCCCGATGTAGCTGAACTCAAGCTACCGCGGGATGTTTACGTAGATATTTTCCAGGGTAAAATTACCAAGTGGAACGACCCCAGAATTGCAGCTGCGAACCCAGGCGTTAATCTGCCAGATCAGCAGATTAGCGTAGTGCATCGTTCGGATGGTAGCGGTACTACAGGGGTTTTCACCAAACATTTGAGTGCTGTCAGCCCTGATTGGAAAAGCAAAATTGGGGAAGGAAAAACCGTTAGTTGGCCTACAAGTCCAACGTTTGTAGGTGCTAAGGGCAATGAAGGCGTCACCGCTCAAGTTCTCCAAACTACTGGTGCGATTGGTTACGTTGAATACGGCTACGCCAAGCAGAATAATGTCAAGTTTGCGGCATTGCAAAACAAAGCAGGCAACTTTGTCCTCCCAACTGACGAGTCAGCCGCGCAAACCTTGGCTTCGGTAACCTTACCAGCAAACATGCGTGCGTTTATTGACGACCCTGATGGTGCCCAATCTTATCCCATAGTTACCTACACTTGGTTGCTGGCTTATCGGCAATATCCGAATGCAGCGAAAGCCCAAGCAATGGAAGCAATGATTGAGTATGGTTTGACTGAAGGGCAAAAAGTTGCTGGTGAGTTAGGTTACGTTCCCCTACCGCCGAATGTGGTGCAACAAGTAGCAGCAGCTGCTGATGCGATTAGCCCAGAATACAAGATAGCCGTCGCGGCTGCCACTCCGGCAACCTTACCTGGTACGACAGCAACTCCAGGCGCAACGCCGACGAGTCCAACGGGTACGACAGCAACTCCAGGTGCTAGCCTCACCAGCCCAGATGCGACAGCAACTCCAGGCACAGCGCCACTCAGCCCAGATACGGCAACTCCAGCGGCTACCCCGACTCCCCCAGCGGCTACCCCATAACCGAACCGAGATTTGAATTTGGCTTCAAAGTTTTGTAGCCAAAAGTTGAGTTAGGTTCGCTCCCACATTTTTTTGCAGTCTTGGGAAATCAATCATGCGTTCACAAGGGAAAACCGTTCAAGCAGTTATTCAACCCCGATCCGAAGCGGATAGGGCGCTGGATCGGGGTTTTATCTGGCTAACTCGGGTGTTTGCCATAGCGATCGCTGTCATCTTACTTTGGATTGCATGGCAGGTTGGCTATAATGCCATACCTGCCATCCAAGTTTTTGGCGCTGGCTTTTTATTTCAAAGCGCTTGGAACCCCGTAACCAGTCAGTATGGGGTGTGGCCTCAAGTATATGGCACTATCGTCAGCGCTTTGATTGCGCTTTTATTAGCCGTTCCGATCGGGGTCGGTACTGCTATCTTATTGAGCGAGAACTTTTTACCGTCAGCGATTCGCACGGTACTGGTATTTTTGGTAGAACTCTTAGCAGCTATTCCCAGCGTTGTTTACGGTTTGTGGGGAATTTTTGTCGTGATTCCCATCCTCAGACCAATCGGAGGATGGCTCAATTCTACCTTGGGTTGGCTGCCAATTTTTAGCACGCCACTCACGGGGCCAGGAATGTTACCGGCTGGGATAGTATTAACGATTATGATTTTGCCAATCATTACGGCAATTTCTCGCGATGCGCTGATTTCTTTACCTCCCGATTTACGCCAAGCTGCGGTAGGATTGGGTGCGACGCGGTGGGAAACTATCTTTCAAGTTTTGGTACCTTCTGCTTTTTCCGGAATTGTGGGCGCGGTAATGTTAGCATTAGGTCGCGCGATGGGAGAAACGATGGCAGTCACTATGCTGATCGGTAACTCCAACAACGTAAACCTATCAATATTAGCCCCCGCAAACACAATTTCTTCCCTGCTGGCGAATCAATTCGCCGAAGCCAGCGGATTGCAAGTTTCAGCGCTAATGTATGCAGCGTTGATTTTGTTCTTGTTAACGCTTTTAGTCAATATTTTGGCGGAGCTAGTTGTTCAGCGAGTGAAGAAAATCTAGGATTAATTTGAGATTTAAGATTTGAGATTTAAGTAAGATTTAATTAAAATCTAAAATCTGAAATCTAAAATCTGAAATTAAATTTACCAATTGCGATATTGAGTGTTAACCTATGACCTATGATTTCCAGGCTCAGAATAATTCTGGATTCGCTTCGGGAAGTCTGAATCGCTCTAACTTTTCTCCCCGGACACTGTTTAACACAGCGATGACATGGGTGGCATTTCTTTGCGGCGCTTTGGCGCTCATCCCTTTGTTAGCAGTGCTGAGTTACGTCACCATCCAAGGATTCAGACGTCTTAATTTAAATGCGTTCACAGAATTACCGCCGCCGCCTTTAGTACCGGGAGGAGGTTTTGGTAACGCGATTATTGGGACGTTAATTACTGTGGGAATAGGTGCTTTAATTAGCGTACCTATTGGCGTATTTGCAGCGATTTATCTGACAGAATTTAGTTCGGGTAAGCTAGCTCGTTGGATTCGCTTTGCTACCAATATCCTCAGCGGGATTCCCTCGATTATTGCCGGGGTATTTGCCTATGGGATTGTGGTTGTGACAACGGGTACGTTTTCAGCAGTAGCTGGTGGGGCAGCGTTAGCAGTTCTGATGTTACCAATTATTGTGCGAACGACTGACGAAGCATTGCAACTGGTATCAAAAGATTTGCGACAAGCGGCTTTTGGACTGGGTGCAACGAACTATCAAACCGTTTTAGGTGTCGTATTGCCAGCAGCTTTACCGGCAATTATAACTGGGGTAACGCTAGCGATCGCGCGCGCCTCCGGCGAAACTGCACCTTTACTATTTACCGCCCTATTTTCTCAATTTTGGCCTACCAATATTATGGCCCCCACTCCTTCGTTAGCGGTATTAGTATTCAACTTCGCCATTGTGCCTTTCAAAAATCAGCAAGAATTAGCTTGGGCGGCTTCACTGATTCTCGTTATTATGGTATTAATTACCAGTATTATTGCCCGCTTAGCAACTCGTCGTAAAGTTTATCGATGAAATGGCTAATGGCTAATAGCTAATGGCTAATGGAATATTAAAGAAAAAACACCATAATCTAGATTTCCTTTGGCAATTAGCAATTAGCAATTACCAATTACCAATTACCAACTCACTAAACTTTTATGCGTCCCCATCCTGAAACAATCAATCATACCGAAACCGTTTTACGCACAGAACATGTCAACGTCTACTACGGCACTTTCCTAGCCGTGCGGGATATTACCATGAATATCCCCAAAAATCGCATCACCGCTTTTATTGGTCCTTCTGGATGCGGTAAAAGTACCCTACTGCGCTGCTTTAACCGTCTGAACGATTTAATTGAGACTTTTCGGGCAGAAGGTAAAATTTATTACCAAAAAGAAGACCTGTACGCAGCCGAGGTAGATCCGGTAGAAGTGCGGCGTCGCATTGGTATGGTGTTCCAGAAGCCGAACCCATTCCCCAAATCAATTTATGACAACATAGCCTTTGGAGCGCGTATCAATGGCTACAAGGGAGACATGGATGAATTGGTAGAGCGATCGCTAAAAGGTGCCGCTTTATGGGACGAAGTAAAAGATAAACTGAAGCAGAGCGGGTTATCGCTATCGGGAGGACAACAGCAAAGATTGTGCATTGCGCGCGCGATCGCAGTTCAACCTGATGTAATCTTAATGGACGAACCTTGCTCGGCGCTCGACCCAATCTCCACGTTGCGGGTAGAAGACTTGCTGCACGAACTCAAAGAACAATACACCATCGTCATCGTCACCCACAACATGCAACAAGCTTCCCGCGTTTCCGACATGACGGCATTTTTCAATGTGGAACCCACTGAGAAAGGCGGTCGCATCGGTTACCTCGTCGAATACGATCGCACAGAGGTAATTTTCCAAAGTCCAAAAGAAGAATCTACCCGCGAGTATGTCAGCGGCAGATTCGGTTAGAGAAGGGCAAAGGGGAAACAGAGGATAAAAGAGTCGGTGGAGTCATGCTTTTGCCTTTCCCCCTTTCCCCTTTTCCCCTTTTTCCCCTTTCCCCTTTCCCCTTTTCTTCGCAACATCATTCCTCATAGCGATCCCCGCGATACCAATCCAGGATAGGATTGAGCTTAATTCGTGTTTTATTAAGGCTTATGAAGCGCTATTTGTCCCGTCTGCTTGCCCTGGTTTTGGTTGTTGCGATTGGGTTAGTGGGTTGTTCTAACAATCCATCGGGTTTGACTGGTAACTACAGCCAAGACACTTTGGCTGTAGTGGGTGCCCTGAAAACAGCTATTGAGTTGCCAAATGATGCGCCAGATAAAGCAGCGGTGCAAACAGAAGCACGGCAAAAAATCAATGATTTTTTTGCTCGCTACCGGCGGGATAGCTCGCTGAAAACTCTCCGGTCTTTCACTACAATGCAAACAGCATTGAATAGTCTAGCCGCTCATTACACTTCCTATCCAAATCGTCCGATTCCTGAGAAATTGAAACAGCGCTTAAAGCTGGAATTCAATCAGGTAGAATCTGCCATCAGGCAAGGCGCTTAATTGTTCAACAGTGGACAGTGGACAGTGGACAGTGGACAGTGGACAGTGGACAGTGGA
>CAYXCW010000018.1:66054-83184 GCA_964463555.1 uncultured bacterium | reverse complement strand
ACTGTCCACTGTCCACTGTCCACTGTCCACTGTCCACTGTCCACTGTCCACTGTTTAATAGTTAGCCCTATCAATCAAAAACAGACAAGGAAAAATCCTTGTCTGTTGGGAAACGACGCACGCCTTCCTTCCATAAATTTGCGACAAAGCAAGCTAATGTAAGGTCAACTACCGGATTAATGAACTCTTTGAGCGAGTAATTGTTCTTCTAAAGCGGCAATGCGGTTGTATGCTGCTGTTAGTTGCGCGGTTAGCCGCTGGATTTGTATTTCTGGTGACAACTCTTTTTCGCGGGTAGTAGAACCCGCCTCTAAGTAGTTGGTATCAACCAGGACATCTTTGTGTGCAAAAGCCGTATCGAGACGGCTATTAGCTAAAGCAGAGTAGCGTCTTTCGTTGAGTTTGTGCGGCGACCCGTCAATGCTAGAGCCTGCCGTTAACCTTACCTCAGATATAACGTCGGATAATTTATGACTTAGCTGCTCGATAATTTGATACAGTGCATCCACTTTGCGATCCAAAGCGGTGACTTGATTTTGTAGTGAATCCATGCCAAGCCCCAATAACTGCTGATTGCTTCCTTCATCCTAAAGAACAATAAGTTAAAAGCAATCTAACAATAGGATTATTTAACTTTTGATAGAAATGGTACTATCATCTGCTCTTCACTTTTGTTATAAAACTTTACGTAAACTCCGCAGTTTCTTGCAAATAGCTCAGCTTGAAAGCCTAGATTTCTCGTCAAGAAACTCAGTTTTTGAAGGCTTGTTGATAATATTGCCAGATCTGAGTAGTTCTACTTCGTTACCTCGCTCATCTCCCCGCGCTGCATCACTTCCATCACCTTCATCATGTATCTGATGCGATCGCCACCCACTGTAATTTTGTCGCCTATGGATCAAAAGGGTAGAAGGTAGATTTTCCATGAGCAATTAGCCATGAGCAATTAGCCATTACCTATAAGGGTCAGCTTAAGATAATCTAAAAGAGCGGGAGATGAGCAGCCACGAGCGAAAACAGATGAAGAGACGGTCTTTTTTAGTCGGAGCGGGAAGCCTGACCTTGTCTGGGCTGATTAGCGGGTGCGATCGCAACTCCGGCACAGCGTTAAAAGTAAGGCTGCTGAAAGATTCTATCCCAGCTCAAATTTTAGATGAATTTCGCCAGGGATTGGAGCAGTCAGCCAGATTGGATTTTGTCGCCGAAGCTCAGCTATTGGACTTATTTACACGGCTGCAATCGATGCAGAAAAAATCAACCGATAGGGGTATGCGATCGCCCCTGTTGCCTTTTGGCGGACAACAAACGAAAGCGATCGCCGATTTGGTCACATTGGGGGATTATTGGTTAGCCGCAGCAATTAGACAAGGATTAATTCAACCCCTCAACCCAAAACAGCTCAAAGCTTGGCAACAATTACCCCAAGAGTGGCAACAACTCGTGCGGCGTAACGACACTGGACAACCAGATCCAAACGGAAAAATCTGGGGCGCCCCTTACCGATGGGGCAGCACAGCGATCGCCTATCGGCGGGATAAATTGAATTCTAATGATTTGAAGCCGCCTACAGACTGGTCGGATTTGTGGCGGGAAGACTTTAAAGGTCGCATTTCCTTACTCGAACAACCACGGGAAGTCATCGGTTTGACTTTAAAGAAACTAGGATTATCCTATAACACCCCAAACCTTGACAAAGTTCCAAAACTGAAAGAAAACCTCCGCGCCCTAAATCGGCAAGTCAAATTTTATAGTTCCAATGCCTACCAACAACCTCTAATTTTAGGAGACACCTGGCTAGCTGTCGGTTGGTCTACCGATTTATTGCCTCTAGCGCGACGCTATCGTCAAATTGAGTTAGTCGTTCCCCAATCTGGCACCGCACTTTGGGCAGATTTATGGGTACGCCCCAAAAACGAAAATAGTCCAGATACTCCCCCTTTAGTACAACAATGGATTGATTTCTGTTGGCGACCAGATATTGCCAGTCAACTTTCACGCTTTACCCAAGCTGTCTCACCGATATTAGTCAGCATGAAACCCGATCAAATACCAGATTCATTAAAAAACAATCGGGTACTTTTGCCACATCAGGACATTATCAAACGTAGTGAATTTCTCCTGCCTCTGGCTCCAGAATCGGTGAAACAGTACCAGTCACTTTGGGCAGAAAACATTCGATAGCATTGCCCTACTGGCCTCTTGAAAACCAGACTGAAAAATAAGATGGCTGCACCTCAAAACACCAAAACTGTAGCAAAAATATTAGTAGTTGACGATCTGCCTGATAACCTGCGTTTGTTAGTTAAGGTTCTTCGAGAAAATGGCTACGTAGTGCGACCCGTTCCTGATGGATATTTAGCCCTAGAAGCTGTAAAAAAAAGTCCCCCAGACTTAATTTTACTTGATATACTAATGCCGAATTTAGACGGTTATGAACTCTGCCAAAAGCTGAAAGCAGACCCACAAACCAGAGATATACCCGTTATTTTTTTAAGTGCCCTTTCCGAAGGATTAGATAAAGCTAAAGCCTTTCAAATTGGGGGCGCTGACTATATTATCAAACCCTTTTACGTAGAAGAAGTGCTAGCACGCATACAACATCAACTAAACTTGCGTTCTATGCAAGCACAACTGCGGCAAAGAAATCAAAAATTAATCCAGCGCAATACCCGACTGAGACGGGAAATTAGTGCCCGCCGACAAGCTGAAGCAGCATTACGCAATAGCCAATACTTCCTACAAAAACTTGCCGATACGGTACCGCAAATTTTGTTACTCTTTGACCTTGAGCGAGAGACAACCGTTTATCTTAACCAACAGTATACTACAGTTTTAGGCTACTCGGCAGAGGAAATTTCCCAAGCTTCCAAACAGTGGTTGATCGATTGCTTGCATCCAGACGACCAACACTTATACTACGACATACCCCGTCGCTTCATCAATCTTGGCGACAATGAAGTTCTATCCACTGAATATCGCTTCCGACACAAAAATGGGGAGTGGCGTTGGCTTTTGGCGCGAGAAGTAGTATTTTCCAGAAACGATTTGGGCAGCGCAGCCCAAATTCTTTGCTCAGTAGAAGATATTAGCTCGCGCAAACTTGCCGAAGTCGAACTTCAACAAGCAAAGGAAGCAGCCGAATCGGCTAACCGTGCCAAAAGCATTTTTATTGCCAACATGAGTCACGAATTGCGAACACCCCTCAACGCCATTCTCGGCTTTTCTCAACTGATGAATTATGATGCAAATCTCTCAAAAAAACAACTAGAAAACCTGAACATTATTCATCGCAGTGGTGAGCATCTACTGATTTTAATTAATCAGGTGCTTGACCTATCAAAAATTGAAGCCGGACGCATGACGCTATCGGAAAATAACTTCAACCTCCACTACTTACTGGCGGATGTCGAAGATATGTTTTCATTGAGAGCCAAAAACAAAGGTTTACAGTTAGAATTTGACTGCGCGCCTGATGTCAGCAAATATATTCGCGCCGATGAAGTTAAATTGCGGCAAGTACTGCTTAACTTAATCGGTAATGCGATTAAATTTACTTCGTCTGGGGGTGTAAAAGTCATAATTAGCCAAAAACAACAGACAACTGACAACGGCACTAAGACAATTCAATTTCAAATAAAAGACACAGGCGTTGGTATTGCTTCAGAAGAGTTTGAGAAACTATTTCAACCCTTTGTACAAACCACATCTGGGCAAAAAGTGCAGGAAGGAACGGGATTAGGACTAACCATTAGCCATCAATTCGTCAAGTTGATGGGGGGTGAAATAACCGTTATCAGTCGCGGTAAAATGTTTACTCCGGGAAACCCTCCCAGGGAATTGAACGACGACGAAACACCAAAAGAAGGCACAACATTTTTATTTGACATTCCCTTGGGTATTGCTGATGGGGTAGTTGAGAACCAAGGCGAAAGTCGTCGCGTTATTGCCCTTGCTCCCAACCAACCAGAATATCGTATCTTGGTGGTGGATGATAGTGATATAAATCGTCAATTGTTAGTGCAACTGATTTCGCCCCTTGGTTTTGAGGTTAGAGAAGCTAGCAATGGTGCTGAAGCAATTGAAATGTGGGAATCATGGTTACCCCATCTGATCTGGATGGATATGCTTATGCCCGTGATGGATGGGTATGAAGCAACAAAACGTATTAAAAGCACGACCAAAGGTCAAGCTACTCCTGTGATTGCGCTCACAGCTAGTGTATTTGAAGAAGAAAAGTCGGTAGTTTTATCGGCTGGCTGTAATGACTTTGTGCGAAAACCATTCCAAGAAGAAACTGTATTTGATATCATGGCTAAATATCTAGGATTGAGTTATATTTATGAGGAAAAAAATACACCCGATCGGCCCGTAAATGTGGCTGTTAGACCGTTGAATTTAAGAGCTATGTTAGCAGCTATGCCCAAAAAATGGATTGCTAAATTGCATGAAGCTACTCTGGATGCAGATTCGGAATTAGTTTCTCAACTAATTGAGCAAATTCCTTCATCTCAGGCTCTTGAGTTAATCACTCTCAAGGATTGGGTGAATAAATTTGAATTTGAAAAAATCTTGGATTTAACTGAACCGTTAGTTCGGAAAAAATAGCGTTTATAAACAACGATAGACACAGCCAAAATTGAAGCAAGTTCAGGCCAAATCCACTGGCAGATTTAACTTCAATTTAAGCCGGTTAAAGTCTGTGATATCGCGGATAGTAATCGAACAACCATCGCCAAATTTTACGGCAATCAAGTAATACCATTTCTGAAATTCACTATCATAGTTCCAATCAAATTCATGCTCCAGAGGTTCTCCTGTTTCAACAACTTGTACTAATGAATCAAATAATCCTGAAAAGAGTTGATTAAGCTGTTTTTTGACCACCAACTTACCCATAAGATCTTCTCGTTTTTTGCCAAATAGTTTAGCAATGACGGGATTGACTACCAAACAGCGAAAGTCCTTGATCTCCCCAGTTATCGTATCCCTTACTGCTTGCATTGCTGCAATTCCATCTAAGGAATTGTTCAATAAACTTGCAAGTAGGGCGCGAGATTGGTAGAGGATTTCTGCTGTTTGTTGATGAAGTTCTATTTGCTGTCGCAGCTGGTGTTTTTGTTGTTGGATAGTCAGTTGAGTTTGAATGCGGGCAATTACTTCTTCTGGCTGAAAGGGTTTTGTAATATAATCTACTCCTCCAACTTGAAAGGCTGTGACTTTATCAATAACTTGGTCGAGGGCGCTTAAGAAAATAACCGGAATTTCTGAAGTATTTTCATCAGCTTTTAAAGCAAGGCAGACTTGATACCCATCCATATCAGGCATTTTAATATCAAGCAAGATTGCATCAGGGGGGTTATTGCGGACGGTTTTTAATGCCATTTTGCCATTAGTGACGCTGCGAACTTTATAACCCTGCTTGGTCAATAATTCGGTTAAAAATCTCAGGTTTTCTATCAGGTCATCAACTATTAAAATATTTGCTTTTGGGTCTGTAATTTGATAAGTTTCGCTTGGTTCTATTTTCACAGATGGCTGAGTAGGTACGCCGCAAAGTTGCTCGACTAAACGTCGAAAGTTATTCTTGGTTACTTTTTCCCCTAGCGCATCTGAAAGACGTTGCCATAACAGAGAGGCTAAATCTTTAATATGCCCGATACTCAAATATAAGCTGTCGGCAACGCTGCTGTAGGTTTCGTTTTTCCATGCAGCTTTGAGGATTTCTTTTTCTGGGGCTGTCAGTTGTTTACCTGTTTTGGCTTCTAGGGCAGCTTCTATAAATAAGATTGCTTCTTCTGTTGTCATGAGCGTCTAGATATCTATCCTGTTAAGTGTTTGTTCTTTTCCCCCGATCAGACTTGACGAGAAGCACTTGCACCCTCATATTTTAAGAGGAGGATGAACGGCTGGCGTCGGAAGGAAAACCTTCTGTCAAGGCGGGTAGCACATCGGGTAAAATTGCTCTCTTCAGCACAAGACGTTAAAGCCTACCTCCGGACTTAGGTAAAGTTAACGATAAAAGAGCTAGCTGCAAGACTAGGATAGCAGACCGCCAAACGGCAGAAAGATGGCGCTATTCACATCTTGCACCTTGACTAAAAACCGGGTTTCTTGACGAGAAATCTAGGCTTTCAAGCTGAGCTATTTGCAAGAAACAAGGGTTTGAAGGCTTGTTGATAATGGTGCAAGATCTGAGGCTAGGAAACCCGCCTCTACAATCGGTATCTGTTGATCTGTAGCATTTTATCATTGTAAAGCTCGTATATTAGCTGTATCGATCTGAAGATTGCAACTTACCGGACTGGCGCTGAAGTTACAGGTATAGGTTGCTAATTGGGTTTTTTGTTGGTTGAAAACCCGAATATTGTACTGAAAATCTCTGGCTACCGTACCAAAGTGATTAACAAATGCGTAGCGTTCTAAATACGTTAGTAAGCTCCAGATTTGTCGATTAACAATTAAATCTATCCGACGCTCAGCCGGGTAAGCACACCAGTTGTTGACTAATTTGTTGCCGAATTGTTCTTCAGCCCACCAAAGGCTAGGTCTTGTCAATCCTGTTTGGGAAATAGTATTTGCTGTCACAACAGAACCAGCAGTTATTGTAGGGGTAGGTGGCGGATTGGTTCCTTGTTCTAACGGCGGGCAATTTGTTGGAGGTAGAGGCGGTTGTGGGGCAGCTATTGCGATCGCTGGTAAAATTAAAATTGCACTCAGGTTGATCGCCAGTAAAGCGATTTTGGATTTTGGATTTAGGCGCGTGCTATTTGGGTTTCGTTCTTCAACCCAACTTACAAAAGTTTCTGGCATTTTTGCATTTGATTTTAGATGGCATTTTTGATTAAACATAAAGCTACTAAATTGAAAATTTTAATCTCAAATTTATAATCTAAAATTTAAGGTTTTTATTCCCAAAGGCGGCGGCCTGCTGCACCATTGAGACGCTGATGAGTATCTTGCAATAAAGCGGGTATATCTAAATGTTCTGGGCACCGGGGAAGACAGTCACCACAGTCAGTGCAGCGGTTTCCTTTGACGCCTGGAAACCAATGTCCGGCGTTTTCAAACATGCGGTAACGATATTGACCATAGTCGGTCATGTCGTAGCCAACGGCTAAATTTCGTAACCGCAAGATTTCCGGAATGTTGATGTTTTCCGGACAAGGGAGACAAGCATAACATTGGCTGCATTTATCTGTTTTTAGAGCCTTGTCTAAATGCACCTGCAAGCGTTCTAATATTTCTAGTTCCTGGGGCGTTAGGGGTTCGTCGCAGTTTGCCACTTTTAAAGGTTCGGTCAGTTCTCCTGGGTTAGCGGCGCCTAAACTGAGGGTGGTAATGCGGGGGTCGCTCAATAAAAAACGATAGCCCAGGTGTAAAGGTGTCAAGGGATGGCAAAGGTTTGTTAGGGTAGCGGGTGGCGTGTAGAGGCGTCCTCCTTTATCGGCGGGGGAGATGATGAAGATGCCCATGTCTTTTTTCCAGGCTAATTCAACGGCTGGGTGGTGGCGCTGGAAAAAATAGTAATAATGCAGATTGACAAATTCAAATAAATCTGTATTGATAGCTGCCTGAATCAATTCCAAACTACCGTGGGTGGAAAAGCCAAGGTGTCGCACCCGTCCATCGGCAACAGCTTGGTGTATTGCTTGCATACAGCCATCTGGGCGTTTTACCCAGTTTAGGTGTTCCCAGGTGTTTAAGCCGTGAATTGCCAAACAGTCGATGTAATCTAAATTCAACCTTAAGAGGGATGCATCGATCCAGCGCTGCATGGTAAAACCATTGTCGGTTGGTGGGACTTTGGTGGTGATGTAAAGTTGGGAACGGGGCAAACCTAAACCAGCTTTCAAGGCTGCCCCTAGATATTCTTCGCTGTTTCCGTATCCTTTAGCCGTTTCTAGGTGGTTTATCCCCTGGGCTATAGCTGCTTGCAGGGTCTGTACTGCATTTGCTTCGGATTCGAGGTAGCGCATGGTTCCCAGGGAGAACACTGAAAGCCGCAGATTCGTTTTGCCAAAACGTCGGTATCGCATAGGCTCGATTTGAGATTTGAGATTTGAGATTTTAGATTGGGGGGATTGGTTGGAAGTAAAGATTGAGGGCTTTAACATAGGACTTACGCGCGCCGAGACGAGAAACCGGGTTTCTTCGTAGATCTCTAGTTTCTCAACCAACGATTTTTCATAGAAACCCGGTTTCTTTGCGTAAGTCCTATAACAGTAACCATTAATCCTGGTATCCAAAATCTAAAATCCTGGCATAACTAGCCTTCGCCGGGGCTGAAGCGTCCGCGTTGGATTAAATCTTCCGGTCTGAGGTTGGATATGAATTCGCGGAAGGCTTCTTGTTCGGCTTGATCGGCTTCTCGATCGACGGGGATTGAGGCATCGGCGATGACTTCTTCCATTACCCAGATGGGGCTGTTGGTGCGGAGGGCGATCGCGATCGCATCGCTGGGGCGCGAATCGATCTCTTTCTTAACTTCACCCTGACGGACGATCAGCAAAGCATAGAATGTATTATCCTGAAGCGCATGGATCACGATCCGCTCCAAGGTCATACCCCAAGCTTCTAACATATTCACGAATAGGTCGTGGGTGAGGGGGCGAGGAGGCGCTTGCTTTTCCAAAGCCCCAATAATAGATTTGGCCTGGTCTTGGCCTATATATATAGGTAGCGCCCGTCTATCTGAAGCATCTTTCAGAAGCACTATGGGGCTGCGCGTCATAGCATCGAGTGCAATTCCGGCGACTTTCATCTCAATCATTAGCTTAGCCTCTAGAATACCTTAGGCGATGGGGGATCAAAGTTGAGCGGTAAACTGGTAGTGAACGATCCAACGGTAAGAATCGACTTGGTTGGGGGGGGTCGCTAGAGTTCATCTGTTGTACTATGTTCGGGCTTTTAGACCTAGTTACAGTCAAACCCATAATAAGGTCTTTACCCAAGTATGCCTCGATCTTGACGCGGATCTCACAGGTCGGGTTTGGGATTTTGATTATACAAGTAGACCATGAGGCTGGATAAATTGTTGCGTTTGTCAGCAGTTTTAGCCCGTTGGAGCTTTCTTTGAACAATTTTTCAGCAATACAACCGTGTTTACAGGATTAATTCAAGGTTTAGGTACAATTTCGCCGCAAGAGTCCGATCAATTGCGGATTTCTTGCTCATCCGAGGCAGCGGATCATATTTTACCCGGTCTGGCAATCGGCGACAGCGTGGCGGTGGATGGAGTTTGTCTGACCGTCGAGGAGATACATTCATCGGGATTTGTGGCTTCTGCTTCTCCAGAAACCCTGCGTCGAACTACGTTAGGACGACAGCAATTAGAGAATAGCTGGGTCAATTTAGAGACATCGCTGCGGGTTGGTAGCAAGTTGGGCGGACATTTTGTTACAGGTCATGTGGATGGGGTGGGTGAAGTGCGATCGCTCGAATCAACCGCGAATTCCTGGGAAATCACCTTTACCGCTCCGGAAATTGTTGCCCGTTATATTGTCCCTAAAGGCAGTATCGCCGTCAATGGGGTGAGCTTAACGGTTTCAGACTGCGACAAAAAGGGAAGTTGGTTTAAAGTTGCGGTCATTCCTCATACTTTTGCCGAGACGAACTTGCAATATCTCCAACCTGATAGTTTAGTGAATCTTGAAGGAGATATTTTAGGCAAATATGTGGAAAGATTTTTGGATTTTGGCTTGAGTCGCGAAACTTCACCTAGTTGGGGCGAAGTCCCCAGTTTAGAAACAATTACACCTGCCTTTTTAGCCGAACACGGGTATCTTTAAATTTGAGGGATGCTAATGGCTAATCGCTAATTGTTAATTGTCGCTCTGTAAATTAGCTGCATCAGCAAAACGTTGCTGACGTTCCTTCGATTTTCCTTCTCCGCTTTCAACTGTATGCATGGAACAAAACAGAGCTGGGCCAACAGGTTTTGTTCCAGGTTCATAGATCGCTTCAGCGGTTTTTAGTTGATAGATTTCGTGATAGAAAGCTACTCCTTTTCCTTGGTTTTCTATTAACCAATTCCACCAGCGCGTGTGGGGAAGCTGGCGCGCCCAACGGTCTAGGTCTTCGTAGGAACGCCAGTATAGCATCACCACTGGCCCTTCTGGTGTCATCATGGGACGGGTTAGCAGCAATCCAGAGTCATGGGCGGCTTCGAGGGCGGGTAAAACTTCTTGGTGAACGCCTGATTCTTCGTAAAGATGCTGTCCTTCTTTTGTCAGGTACTGGACTCCGAAAAAAGCGATCGCCAAATTGGGGTATTCCCACAAGGCAGCAATATAAGCTCGATCCACAGGTGTATCAGACATCATATTTAAGATTGCAAATTTTAGATTGCAGATTTAATTTTTAATCTTAAATCTTAAATCTGCAATCTTCAATTGGCTTAGCCTCCAGTGAAAGGTGGAACGAAATAGGTTGGAGTATTGGGAATGATAATTTCGGGTAATTGAGTGTTTTCTAGTTGGGTTTTTGGTTGGGCGAGTTTGGTTGATGGCGTACTTTCTGATTGCGGCGATTGGGCGATCTGCAAGTTATTGAGCAGTCGCGCTAAGCTAGTCTCGATTTGAGCGCCCGGATCTATGGCTACCCAGCCTTCTGGGGTTTGCTCGCGAATTTCAAAATGCAGGTGCGGCCCGGTGGAGGTGCCGGTGCTGCCGACGCGCCCGATGGTTGTTCCCTGTTCGATAAAATCTCCAGGTTCTACGTATACCTCGGATAGGTGGGCGTAGCGAGTTTCTTGGGTGCCGTCGTTGTGCTGGAGGATGACGGTTAAGCCGTAGCCGCCTAATGTGTCTGCTAGGGCTACCCGACCCGGATAAGCTGCCACGACGGGGGTTCCCATTGGTGCGCCGATGTCGGTTCCGGTGTGGAAGCGCATGTCGCCGCTAATGGGATGAATTCGCCAACCGAAGACTGAGGTGATCTGGGCGGGTATGGAGAGGGGGAAAATGATGGGAAGGGTGCGACGGCTAGGATATTCTTGGGGTTGGCTGGTGGCGGTATTGTAGGCTACACCGGGCCAGGGGGGGATGGGTTGGCTGTTTTGCTGGCTGCGTTGCGAGGAAAAACCCTGTGGTAGGGTTGCACGAGTGCCGATCCCGTTCCAATGCTGGACGCGGAGTTGGTCTGGGTTGGGGGTAACCGAACCGATCTGAATTTGTCCGACTGCGGCTACTTCGGCGCCTCGACGTCTGGAACGCCATGCTGTTTGAGAACGACGGCGGAAATTGTTGATGGTGGGGGTATTGGAGATGCGATCGCGCCAGCTAGCCCTTGGCATATCGCTTGCCGAAGTGCTGGGAACGTATTCGATTGGGATTTGCGCCGCTCTTCGGTTCCGCGCTGTTTGGTTGCGTCTAGGGCTTTGTTGTACTTCTGGTTGCCCAATGCGCGCGATTTGGCTGCGTCGATTGCTCCGTTCTAAATTATTCGGTTGGGAGTTGCGGGCAATATCTACCCTTGGAGGGATGCGCTCAAATTGAGTTGGTTGTGAGTTACGGCGGGCGATCTGGGAACGGCGGGAGATGCGGTCAAATTGAGTTGGTTGGGGATTGCGGCGGGCGATTTGCGATCGCCTGGAGATGCGCCCCACTTGAGTTGGTTGGGGATTGCGGCGGGCGATTTGGGAACGGCGGGAGATCCGACCGACTCTGTAACGATAAACGGGAATTTCGATCGAGCCGCTTGACGCCTCGGCAACAGAATTATTTCTGTAGACATCATTCCTCACTCTGGTTCTGATCCGCGCCACCGATTCGCCAGCTTCGATTTCTCGCTGTCTTCTGACGATCGTGGTTTGACGCCTGGTGCCGCGTTGGGTCATCACTACGGAACTGGGGGCATCGTAGGTGTCACTGCCGTTGCCTCTGCGTCTAGTCGCCCCCAGACTGTAATCGGTTCTGTCGATATAAGTATTGTTACTGACAGCGGCTGTTGGTCTTTGCCGCCGCATTCTGGATCTTAAACGGCTTCCCGACCGAGTTGTAGCGCGTCTGGGAGCTTGTAAATTTGGTTCGACTGGGGAAGCTTTGGGGAGTGCTTCCACAACTACGGAAGCACCGCCAGGGTTGGATGCTTGATCGGTAGCCCAAACGATGCTGCTACCGAGAATCGCGATCGCGCTGACGCAACCAATGCCTTGTGCTAACAGGACGCGCTGCCAAAATTTGCCCCCCGTGGGATTGGCGGCGATCGCTTCTAACTGATTTTCTGCGGACTGCAATTTTATTTGCTTGTCTAGGTTGATTGGTTTTTCCATCTCCATCACACCGTAGAATTACAAGAATTTTATCTATAACCCAGACTGATTGTACCTGGCTCTACGCTAATTTCCACAGGTGTCGCAACTCCCTTTTGACAGATTTGCACTCGTAAATCCCCATTAGCACAAATCCCCACTACTACCCCCGAGCGTCCATCTACTGTAACTTTTTGGCCCATATTGGTCAGTAGATTTTCATAAGCTGGCAATAGATTCTCGATGCCTTGTTGCTGCCAGTATTCGTATCCAGAAATAATTCCGATGAAAGTAACAGCAGCTAAGATTTCTAGCGAGGTAATCGGCGATACTGGGTTTTTTTCTAAGAGCGATCGCAAATCGATCCCTGTCTCCGGAACTGAATTAGCCCAGTTAATGCCTACTCCCACAACCGCTTTGACGATTTTCCCTTGATGTACTCTGGTTTCGGTCAGAATGCCCCCTAATTTGCGCCCTGAAAGTACGAGGTCGTTGGGCCATTTGAGCCAGACTGGAATGCCTTTGTCGCGCAAAGCGGTAGCAATTCCCCAAGCACTAGATAAAGTCAACCCCGTCGCCAATTGAGTTGGCACGTTTGGCGACAGCGCCAGGGATAAGTATAATCCACCCGGTGCAGATTGCCAATGTCGTCCCCACTGTCCTCTTCCTGCCGTTTGTTGGGTGGCAATAACAACGGTTTTAGGGGGTGCGTTTTCCTCAAGTAGCTGCCACAGAGTCCCGTTAGTTGAAGCGACGGTTTCAAAGATATGCAAATTATGGGGTGTTTCTGGTGAAAATGCACCTATCGCTGCGATAAATTTTTGTCGATTGAATTCCACGGCTGATGGAAAATTTTAGATTGCAGATTTTTGATTGTAGATTGAGAGTGGGATGCGATAAAAGTTGAGGATATTCTGTGATACAGGTAAAAAATACCTAGTACCCACGATCGATGACCAAATCTATGCATACCTGGCACTGGCGCACTTGGGAAGGATTGCCCTATCTCACCTGTAGTCTGTTGGAAAAGTGGCCCCACGGCTTTTTTACGCAACAGTTTTGGCCTCTCTATCCGGCAGAATTTTTACCAGCTTTGCGTCCCGATGTCAAGGTTTATCGGGCAAAACAAGTACACGGCAATACTGTCGTCACGCCAAAGGAAATAGAACAGTTCGTCGGTGCGGAAACAGAAATCGGCAAGCTGGATAAAGATTTTCTGCCCCCGGCTGATGGTATCGTCACAGAGCAGGCGGATCGGGCGGTATGGATTTGTACGGCAGATTGTACGCCGGTTTTAATTGGGGATGTGGAAACCGGACAAGTGGCGGCGATACATGCGGGATGGCGGGGTACGGCACAGAAGATCGTACCCGTCGCGATCGCGCGTCTGCAATCTGCTGGCAGTCAACTAAAGAATCTTCGCATTGCAATGGGGCCTGCGATCGCGGGGGAAGTCTACCAAGTCGATGAGCAAGTTGCCGCCGAAGTCGGAGCCAGCATTATACCATCGGATTCACCGCAAGAAATTCTAGACACGTTGCAATGGTTGCAGAATCCACCCATATTACCCGATGAGCAAGATGGCAAGGTGCGATTGGATGTGCGACGGGTGAACGAGTTGCAATTAGAACGGATGGGAATTAGTGGAGAACAAGTTGCGATCGCGCCTCACTGCACCTATCAGCAACCCGAACATTTCTTCTCTTATCGCAGAGACAAAGAGAAAAAAGTTCAATGGTCGGGAATAGTAAGTTCTTAGTTCCGTAGGGTGCGTTAGCGACAGCGTAACGCACCTTTGAAGTTTTTGTTGCGTAGGGTGCGTTAGCGACAGCGTAACGCACCTTTGAAGTTTTTGGTGCATAAAATACCTGCGATCGCATCCATTTCCGATGCTGAGTTAGTGCGAGCGATCGCTTTTACGAAGTAATATCATGTCCGGTGGTATCGGTAGTGTATCGATAGCTAATTGCAAGCTTGCTAATTGCCTCCTCCAGTAGCCATTAGCGATTAGCAAGCTTGCAGTTACACAACCGTTGCTACCGAACTCGATATAATTGATTTACACAAATGTGTAGACTAACCAATATTTTGTGATTCTTCGTTCACATATTTACTGTTTGAATCCGCGTCCTGACATAGTTAAAACAACAGAATTGCTCTTCGCCTTCCTCAAGATTCACACAACTTTTATCCAATCTACAACTATGTCTAAAGATTGTCCTTACCAGAATAACACTAATCTTCATTCGTTGCCCTGTAATTTCCAAAGGCATCCTGACTCTGACAAACAACACCTCTACTTTTGCACTGTTTGTGAAAAAATTTGCGATACCAAGAAAATCCCTGAAGCGAAGGAAGAAAAATCTCCCGATTTAGTTCCCCAGTTACTTTTAATCGGGGGTTTGGTTTTAGTTGGACTGGTGACTTTGCCTAAATTTCAGAAAAATAGATTAATGCAGCCAAATCAAAGCAGCGTTCAAACTGAAGCCTTCAGATAAATTAAGCGTTAGAATTGTGAGCGATCGCGCTTTCTATTTTTCAGGCGCGATTGCTTTTTGCCGCTCTTATATGGAGAGAGCGATCGCATAGTTTGTAGTAATGACTAAAGTCATTACTACAAACTATCTTTTTGCTACAAATCGGTCATCAATCTTGCCTTTCTCAACAAAAATGTCAGTACAGTCTCTTCTCTAGAAATAATATCTGCGGTAACTCCCATTCCCGGTTGAATATTGTATTGCTTATCGCTCCTAGTTAAATAACTTTTTTCCGGCTGAATTGTGACTTCGTAGTAAGCGGCAGTAGAGGGAAAGCTGCCTTCATCGCTGCTATTATTATTCTGGTTTTGTGCGTTCATGGCGTCGGGTGCGATCGCGCTTACTGTTCCTTTCAGGGTGCCATAATCTGGATAAGGATAGGCTGAAACTCGCAATTGCACTGGTTGTCCGACTTCTACTTGACCCAGCGCATCAACGGGTACGTTGGCTTTAACTACCATCGGTACGTTTTTGGGGATAATTTGGGCAATTTTGGCACCATTACGCACTGGCTGACCGACATTTTCTACGTTTAAGCCAAAGATTGTGCCAGCAACTGGCGTCCGGATGGTGCTGTTTTCAATTGCTTGCTCGAGTTGTTCGACTTCTTTATGGGCGCTATCGATATTATTCTGTATTTTCTTGTACTGTCGAATCTGGGGCGCTAGGTTGGGAAAGTTGAGTTCGTTGATGTCCAAACCTCGCGGCGGATTTTGTCTATTGCCGCTGGTGGTGCGATAGATTTGATTCTTGAGTTGCGCTTGTTGCGTTTGCAGGCTACTGATATATTGTTGCACTTCGCTGCGGCGGCGCTTGAGCGGGGTATCATCGATCTGCGCGATCGCACTTCCAGCTTGCACTTCCTGATTTTCCCTCACGGCGATCGCTTTGAGCCTTCCTTCTGTTGTCGCTTCTACCGTTTGCAATTCGCGGACGGGACGCACCATCCCAGATGCTTTGACAACGGTATTGTACTTGATGAACGCCGACAGCGCGATCGCTGCACCAAATGTCCCCAGTAAAAACATACCGCTTAATTTCATCCAACGACCCATAGGCGGGAGGAAATCATCGCTATCGAGGGGATCTAGGGTATCTAGGTCAAATTTGTCGTTAATCATGGCGCTTTCAGGTTTTGTTAAGAAACGTTAACAACTTTTCAGGGCTATCCGGATCGGATCTTTAGCTTGGGGAATCTGTATTAGAATTCGCGGGAACAAGCTAGAAATCAGTACAGCTTCCTGCGGGTTTTCCTGATATACATCCCAAAAGGAGTTCATTGTGAAAGGAAAGGAAATGGAAACAACCGCACTATTCGTAGATCTGTCTGCTGAAGAAGCCGAAACAGTGAACGGTGCCCACTATTACGGTGGTTATCACTACTACCAGTTGGTTGGCTACGCACCCGTCTACCGGCGTCGTTATCGCAGCTACCGCCGCCGCCGCCACTATCGGTACTCCTATTACTCCCGTCCTCGCTACTACTCCTCTTACCGGACTGTTTACTACCGTGGCGGCTGCTGGTAAGGTTGACCGTAATAGTAGTAACAGGTACGCGAGTAATGGCGCGATCTGAGTTCGATTTCAATCATCTTTTGGAAACGAAGCGCCACCAGGAAAAGTTGCCAAAAACAAGACTTTTTCTAACTTGGTGCTAAAAAAAAGTTGGTGACGCGGAGAGATTTTCCAGGATATCGCCGCGTCCCCATCTCTTACCTCAGTTGTGATGTCGAACTAAGGTCACGTATTGTATATCACCAGTGTACCGCTAAAGTGTAACCCATAAAAGTATCTAGTTATCTAAAACTGATAACTTGAGCTAGCACTCATAGTTTTATGGGTGAAAATTGTATGCGGTAATTCGCAGAAATTCGAGGGAATCTGCATTTTTCCGGCAAATTTTTACTTGCAACAATCTTACAAGGATTTTATCATGTCGCAACAAACTATCGAAAAACTTCAACTTTTCTCAGATCTTTCTGAGCAAGAAGCTTCCTCTGTCAATGGTGGCTGCGATTATTATTACACCAGCTACTACCCCCGTTATCGGAGTCGGTATCGTTCTTATCGTCGGTATCGTTCTACATCTTACGGATATAGCTATCCCCGCTATCGCCGCAGTTATAGCTATGTCTCTTACTACAGACCTGTTTCCTATAGCTACGATTGCTATTAAAGGTAATGGGTAATTGGTAATCGGGTTTTCCGATATCCGATCCCCCCAACCCCCCTTGCCAAGGGGGGCTTTTTTATCGTGTCAACTCGTTGTGCGGTCAAAACTTTCGATCCCCCCCAACCCCCCTTGCCAAGGGGGGCTTTTTTATCGTGTCAACTCGTTGTGCG
>CAYXCW010000018.1:63167-65954 GCA_964463555.1 uncultured bacterium | reverse complement strand
GGGGGGCTTTTTTATCGTGTCAACTCGTTGTGCGGTCAAAACTTTCGATCCCCCCAACCCCCCTTGCCAAGCGGGGGCTTTTTTATCGTGTCAACTCGTTGTGCGGTCAAAACTTTCGATCCCCCCCAACCCCCCTTGCCAAGGGGGGCTTTTTTATCGTGTCAACTCGCTTTCTAAGGGAAGCTTTCTGATGCTGTCAACCCGGTTTCGCCTTTCCGCTCCCCCCCTTGGCAAGGGGGGTTAGGGGGGATCGGTTTGATTGCATAATTTTGATCCGCCCGTAAAACTACGGGTGTTTTTTTACTGATGAGGGTGGGATGAGGGCGAATTAACTACTTGGTGTATCAAACTTAGATTTATTTTCTAATGAAATACTCAGTTGTCATGCAGCACAGTGAAGAAGACTGCGGCGCGGCGTGTCTTGCTTCTGTTGCTAAGTCTTACGGGCGCATCTTTGCACTCAATCGAATTCGGGAAGCGGTGGGTACCGGGCAAATGGGAACCACTTTGCTGGGGTTGAAGCGCGGGGCGGAGGTGATGGGTTTTAATGCCCGCACTGTGCGAACTTCGCCGGAGGTTTTAGATCAGTTGGAGGCAGCACCGCTACCAGCGATTATTCACTGGATGGGGTCGCACTGGGTGGTTTTGTACGGGCAGAAAGGTAAGGAATATGCGATCGCCGATCCCGCAATTGGTATCCGCTACGTCAATCGCGAGGAGATGGAGGAAGGTTGGACTGATTGGGTAATGTTGTTGTTAGAACCCGATCCGGTGCGCTTTTTTAGCCAACCCGACGATAAAGTTGGCGGTGTGACTCGCTTTGCGCGACGGGTTTGGCCTTTTCGCGCTTTGCTAACCCAAGCATTCGTGCTGAATTTAGTTTTGGGTTTGCTATCTTTAGCTTCGCCGTTTTTGCTGCAAATTCTCACCGATGATGTGTTGGTGCGGGGGGATATGCAACTGCTGACGGGGTTAGCGATCGCTGTCATCGTCATGAACGTTTTTAGCAGCGGTTTGGAGTTCTTGCAATCTAATTTTATCGCCCACTTTGCCCAGCGATTGGAATTAGGTTTAGTCCTGGAATTCGGACGGCAAATTTTGCGGTTACCGCTTTCTTACTACGAATCGCGGCGCAGCGGTGAAATCGTCAGTCGCCTCCACGATATTGAAGACATTAACCAGTTAGTTTCCCAAGTAGTTGTCAGTTTTCCCAGTCAGCTATTTATTGCGATTATTTCGTTCTTCTTCATGCTGTTTTACAGTTGGAAGCTGACCCTGGCGGCTGTAGTCCTGGCTGCATTGATGACTTTATCGACGATTGTCTTCTTGCCTGCTTTACAGAAAAAGACGCGCCATACTTTAGTTTTAGAAGCCGAAAACCAAGGAGTTTTAGTCGAAACCTTTAAAGGCGCGCTGACGATGAAAACCACCAATTCTTCCTCGCAATTTTGGGAAGAAGTGCAGGGGAGATTTGGGCGATTGGCTAACTTAAACTTCCGCACGACTCAAATTGGGATTATTAACAATATATTTTCGGGATTTGTTTCTGGGAGTGGAGCGATCGCATTACTGTGGTTAGGCAGTTGGCTGGTAATTAATAAAGAACTCAGCATCGGACAATTGCTAGCATTTAACAGCATGAATCAAAACTTTGCTGGGATAATTTCTACCGCGATTGGATTGGTAGATGAATTCACCCGCGTCCAAACAGCTAGTCAAAGATTAGGAGAAGTAATCGACGCCACGCCAGAAACTAAAGACGATGGCAAAAAGCCCTTCGCCAACATTCCAGGTGACGCCAATATTAATTGCAGCGACGTTAACTTTCACTATGCGGGCAGAGTGGAATTAGTCAAAAACTTTTCCCTGACAATTCCTGGGGGTAAAGTGGTGGCGATTATCGGTAAATCCGGTTGCGGTAAAAGTACCTTGGCGAAACTAATTGCTGGATTATATCAACCCCAATCTGGTAATATTAGAATAGGGATTTATAACCAACAAGACTTATCCTTAGAAAGCTTGCGCCAACAGGTGGTTTTAGTTCCCCAAGAACCTCATTTTTGGAGCCGATCGATTATTGAAAACTTCCGTTTAGGTTCCCCAGACGCGACGTTTGAAAGCATTGTCCGCGCCTGTCAAATTGCTGAAGCCGATGAATTTATCAGTCAATTACCAGATAAATATCAAACAGTTTTAGGCGAATTTGGCGCGAATATTTCCGGAGGACAGCGGCAAAGATTGGCAATCGCGAGGGCAATTGTTAACGATCCGCCCGTACTGATTTTAGACGAATCTACCGCCGGACTCGACCCCGTAAGCGAAGCGCAAGTTTTAGAGCGACTTTTGCGCCATCGTCGCGGGAAAACCACAATTTTAATTAGCCACCGTCCAAGGGTAATTAATCGGGCAGATTGGATTGTATTGTTGGATAAAGGTAGATTGAGATTGCAAGGAACTCCAGAAGATTTGCGAACAAAAGCAGGCGCGCATTTAGACTTCTTAAATCCTTGATAGTTGGAAAGAAACCCGGTTTTTCTAAAAAACCGGGTTTCTTTTGACTGTAGACTGTAGGGTGCGTTAGGCGCGGCGTTTGAGTCTAAAATTGCGAGCAAAAATTCCATCCGCGCCGTAACGCACCGTCAGAAATGGTGCGTTACGCTATCGCTAACGCACCCTACTGCTTGATATTTCCCTTAAATCCTTGATAGTTGGAAAGAAACCCGGTTTTTTAGAAAAACCGGGTTTCTTTTGACTGTAGACTGTAGGGTGCGTTAGGCGCGGCGTTTG
>CAYXCW010000018.1:0-63067 GCA_964463555.1 uncultured bacterium | reverse complement strand
TACGCTATCGCTAACGCACCCTACTGCTTGATATTTCCCTTAAATCCTTGATAGTCAGAAATGGTGCGTTACGCTATCGCTAACGCACCCTACTGCTTGATATTTCCCTCTCTTTTAACCCGTTTTAACGGGTTTAAGCTTTTAGCCGGAAATTTATTTCCCGGCTATCTTGCATTGGGGAATACATTATTGCTTATTTTTTTGATCTCTGTCCCGCTGAAATAATTCAAAAGAATTCCGTAATTCCCTATGGGTTGATCTGATGGAAAGATTTCACCCTTGTATCTAGGTTTCTGTCCGGCGCGGTCATCATGGTTAAGCAATCTAGGAGCATGGATTCTGAGATAATCAATATCTACTTCTTCTCTATCCCAACAGGCGTCAAAATCTAGAGGTCTTTGCTTTGAGTTTGGGTATCGGCTTGCTGGCGGCGGTGGTAGCGTTGATTATCCTGCGGTTTGGGCGTCGCGGGTGATGTGTTGAGGGCAACCAAGTAGCGCGATGTCATGGGTTATGTTAACTTTAACACCGCCTAAACAAAAACAATCCCTTGCATCAACTATGGAATGGCACGTTACTGATGCTTTAAGCCTAGCTACGATCGATCGCGAAATCGGCGAACATTCGTTTTCGCCTGCGGAATACGAGATTATGCGTCGGGTGATTTATGCAACGGCTGATTTTGAATATAAATCTTTAATTCGCTTTTCTGAGCGCGCGTTACAATCTGGGGCGGCGGCGTTGGCGGCGCGGACTACGATTGTAGTCGATGCGCCGATGGTACAAGTTGGCATTACGCCTTATATCCAAAACACTTTCGCCAATCCCGTATATTGCAGTATGGATGCGCTGACGCGACCGCGACCGGAAAAAGAAAAAAGCCGCGTCGCTTGGGGAATCGAAACTTTAGCCAGACGCTATCCAGAGGGCATTTTTGTGGTTGGTTGCGCTCAAACGGCTTTGATTTCTCTGGTAGAGTTAATCGAGGCAGAAGAAATTCGACCTGCGCTGGTAATTGGCACGCCTGCTGGGTTTGTCGATGTGGACGTAGCGAAAGAACGCCTGCAAGATTCGATGATTCCTCACATTCGCACTGAAGGACGCAAAGGTAGTGCGGTGGTGGCGGCGGCTATTGTTAATGGATTGGTCGATTTGGCTTGGCAAGCTTACGGACAAGAAATTGTGGTAGGAGGCTGATTTTTACCAATCCTCTTCTCTTCTGGATGGTTTGCGCCTTGGGGCTGCATCTCTTTGGGAGTAGCGCTTGCTGCGACGCGGTTCTCTTTCTCTCTCCGGTGCTGGTTGTAACTCGCGGCTGATATCGGCAAATTCATCTCGTCTCAGATAAGGGTAGTCGCTTACCCACAGGTCGAGGTCAGGAATGAAAATATCAGAAACTTTGGCAATCCGGCTCAAATCGGGTCGATTTGACATTACCATCATCTCGGCAATTTGTCCGCGCCTGATTCCCTTGTATTCCCGACGCAGGGGGACTTGTAACTCTGTTGAAAAGCCGGTTTCATCGCCAATTTCTACGTGAAGTTGTTTCTGGCGATCTTCTACCACCATTAATTCGCCCCGTTTGTTTGTGGTTAGCTGTTTTCCTACTACTTCGTCGGTAACGTAGGCATCCAATACTTCACCGCGCCAGAAACCGCTGTATTTGTATCGACGGCATTCGAGATTTTTCAGACTCGACTGTAAAATCGGCCCCCACAGCACATACACACCGGCGATAATTCCGAGTACTGAAATTATCCCCTCGAAGTCGGGTAAGACAAAGTGTAATAAATACAGCACGAGGGGAATTCCCGCAGAAATTAACAGGCGCAAGATCAAATCGCGGGGCTTTCCCCAGGCGTACTTGTACTGGTTTCCTGTGGCGATGAGAGGGATGAGTTGTTCAAATTTTTCGCGGGTTAATGGGATCAGCATAGGTAATCGGTAATGGGTAATCGGTAATGGGTAATCGGTTTTGCAATTACCTATTACCCATTACCTATTACCAAATTAGAGTATTTTTTCTAATCCATATACTAGCGATTGTATTTGCAGGACTTTGCGGATGGATAGTAATACTCCGGGCATGTAGCAGGAGCGATCGCTTGTATCGTGTCGCAAGGTGTACACTTGACCGGGAGCGCCAAATATCACTTCCTGATGGGCGATTAATCCCGGTAAGCGGATGCTGTGGATGCGTATCCCCTCTCCGGCGACGCTACCTCTAGCACCGGCTAATTTTTCCTCTTCGTTAACCAAAGGCGGGTTGAAGGGTTTGCCCATTTCGGCTAACATCTGGGCAGTTTGAATTGCAGTCCCGCTGGGGGCGTCGGCTTTCTGGTTGTGGTGCAGTTCGATAATTTCCACGTGGTCGAAGTACCGCGAGGCGGAAATCGCTGCTTGTTGCAGCAACACCATGCCAATCGAGAAATTGGGGATAATTAAACAGCCGACGCTGGCTTTATCGGCAAATTCGGCTAAATCTTGCAGTTGTTGCGGACTCATCCCCGTAGTACCGACCACTGGGCGCACGCCGTATGCGATCGCCGACCGCACCGAATCATATACTGTTTTGGGATGGGTAAAATCTACCATCACTCCCGGCGTTCTTTCCTGCGCCGCCATCGCCAGCATCGGTTCAAATTCGTTAGTGATGGGAATTTCCAACGCCCCGCATCCCGCCACTTCTCCGATGTCTTTGCCAATCAGTTCTGGATTTCGGTCAATCGCTCCCAGCAGCGTCATATCGGATGCGGAAGCAACTGCTTTTACCACCTCGCGCCCCATTTTGCCACCAGCGCCGTTGACCACAACTGGGATCGGATATTGATTTGCCATGATTGAAACTACTCTTGGAGCCAACAGGAGAATTTTCACATACTACCCCTTCCCTGTGGCAAATAGAAGAGAAAACGGGTTTGTTTTGCGATTAACCCAAGTTGCTAGTTACATCCTTGCCAAAGCAACCCGGTTTCTGTGGAAAATCCTGAGTTCGGCAGCGAGAAATCTGCGAAGAAACCTGGTCTCTGAATGGGTAATGGGGAATTTGAGATTTGAGATTTGAGATTTCAGATTGAGGAAAATTTTAGATTTCAGATTTGAGATTAAACCAAAGCAGATTGGCAAGTTAAATCAAATCTCCTTCTATCCTAAATCTGCAATCTGAAATCTAAAATCTGAAATTCCCCATTACCAATTAGATTTTCCATCAATCAGCTTCAGGGTCATCGCCGTTATTATCTTCTGGTTGAAAAGGTTCTTGCCCAATGCCGAGTTGTTTTTTAGTGCGTTTAAGTTGTTTCCACAGTCCCTTAATCTGTTTATAAGCATCTTCTGGAGAAAGCTTGCCGCCAGTTTCCAAAGCACAGATAAAATTCACCCGCTGAGCAAATTCTTGCAAATTGGCGTTAAACACCATATTTTCTGGCTTGACTCGTCCATAATAGCGGCTGCGGGGATATAAAAAATCGGAGCGGTCGTTCATATCTGCCCCTCCAGGGTGATTACTAAACAAAATAAACTATATTTTCTGTTGTAAAACCTCTTACTTGCGGTCGATATCCACTTTGGTGCTGGTTATTACATCTACATAATATACTTTTCCTTCTGAGAACATCACGCACTTTTAAGTTTTACTAACGAAATACTTGATTTTACCATAGCTGGGACGATTCTTTCGCTAGCCATTCTCGCCCCGGAAAGGTTCCTTGCTGTCGGCCCCAGCTGTAAAGCTGCTAACCCACCCATTACAAATAACTCGCAACCAGGCCAGTGCAGGTACTCGTCTAAAACTGGCAATCCTTTGACTATAGGAATCTTATAAATATCAAGAATATTTGTCAATAGTGGTTCGGTTGTAGCGTCAAGTTTTGTGCCAGTTGCCAACCAGATCCGCTCAAACTCGTATTCTTGCCCATCGTCGCAGCGAATCTGCCACTTGTTTCCCAGCCACTTGGCGGCAACAACCTGGCATTGTTCGTAGATTTTTAGCTTGCTAGCGCGCGCTTGTCGTCGCAATAATGTCATCATGGCTGGCGTCATCGATCCGCCATTTCGCGCTCTTAGAATCGCTTCTGCTTTTGTTTCCCAGTCGGTTTCTGCCCAAAATCCCTTCAAATATTTTGGCCCTAACCAACCGGGGTCGGCATCAAATAATTTTTCTTGTAATTCACGCCTCGCGATTAAAGTTACTTCTGCATTGCGTGAAATTGCGCCCACGGCTAAATGTCCGGCAGTCAACCCGCCGCCAATAATTAATATCCTTTCTCCCTTTAAATACGAGGTAGGTAAATCAATTTGCTGGGAATGGCAGAGGCGATCGCTTGGATAATCTCCAGTTATTTTACTCACCCAGTCAGGCAAGTTGAGCGTACTGCTACCTTTTGCTAGCACCACCCGCCGCGCTTTGATTGACTCTCCGCTTGCCAATCTCAGCCGAAACCAAGGATGCTGCCGATCTAACGGCGGTTCGATGGCTGTGACTTTCGCCTTGACTACTTTATCTTGCAAGTCCCACCGGCGAATCGCATCCAAGCAGAAATCTTCAAATAACTGGGTTCCTGGCAAGTCATAGGGGGGAAATAACTCGTTGGGGCGGTTTTCGGCGAAGCGCCGCAACTCGTAGGGGTTCGGATCTACATGGTGGACGGCAGGCGATCGCAAGTGCGGTATCTCCAATCCTGCAAATTGATGCCGCCACTGACTCATCCAACTACCACTCGGATCGAATGCCAGAAACCTCCCCCTCATCCCCTGCCGTTTTTGCAGCAAGTGCGTCGCTAACGTCAAGGCGTGGGCACCCGCACCCACGATGGCAATGTCGATTTGTTCGGGTAGGGATGTTGGTGCTAGTCGCTTCATTAAGAAAATCTAAATTAATGTAATGATAATCATTATCATAATCCCTCCCAGGCTCCAATGAAGCTGGCTCAAAGCTTGGTTACGCCAATCTCAACCAAGGTAATTGATATTTATTTTCAATTAACGCTATACTTAATCTGGGGGGTTTCAACCCGAATTAGAGTGGTAAGATTCTCAATTAGGAAGGTTATAGCCATGTCCTCACACACCGAACCGCCGGTTATTGCCCGGTTATTATCAAAAAATATTTTCAATAAGTTTAGACCTCAACCAGAGATCGAAAGCGATTTAGGGATTTCCAGCAGCGCCAAGCTGGCTGGGTTGGAGAACAATCAAAGATTACAGCCGGGAGGAGCGATCGCACCCTATTACTCAGATGAAGATCCGGAATTGACCCCAGGAAAGTGGTGGTCGCGACGACGCCAAACCGACTTGTGCTAGGGAGCTGGGGGAGCTGGGGGAGCTGGGGGAGCTGGGGGAGCTGGGGAGCTGAGGAAGCTGGGGGAGCTGGGGGAGCTGGGGGAGCTGGGGGAGCTGGGGGAGCTGGGGGAGAAATTAGTTCTACTTGCTCATCTTCCTTGTCTTCCTTGTCTTCCTTGTCCTCCTTGTCCCCCTTGTCCCCCTTGTCCTCCTTGTCTTCCTTGTCTCCTGTGACGCTCTGCGGCTCTGTCATCATGTCCATCATCATCGCCTTCTATAAAATGCTGTTATGCCACTTACAACAGTTGTGTCTGCCTTTCCGCTGCAAGTAGAACAGCGTCATTTTAAATACCGAGAAGAGATGCCGCTAACTGCCAATGTTTTGTGGAAACTTGAGCAAGGCGTAGTACGAACATTGACCTGGAATCAAGAAGGAACGTTGATTACTACAGGTTTTTGGGGTGCGGGAGACGTAGTGGGACAACCTTTGTCAAGCATTAAACCTTATCGAATTGAATGCTTGACCAAAGTAGAAGCGAGCATTTTGCCTTCTGAGCGGTGGTATCCAGCATGGGATGCAGTGCTGTCTCACATTCAAAAAGCTGAAGAATTTCTGACTATTATTCAGTCGCAACAAGTGCGCGATCGCTTGGTGCAATTATTGGTTTGGCTCTCGCAGAAATTTGGTCGCCAAACCGAGCGAGGACGATTGATCGAGATCCGGTTAACCCATCAAGAGCTGGCGGAGGTAATTAATACATCGCGGGTAACTATAACCAGACTGATCAATGAGTTGGAAAGGGAACAAGCGATCGCGCGCCGCCAACGTTACTTAATTTTATTAGACAATCAATAACGCAAGTTGCTAGTTATCTCGAACCTGGAGCTAATGGCTAGTGTGAGGAAAAATGCTGTATTAGCAATTAGCCATTAGCCATTAGCAATTAGCCATTAGCAACGCCCAAGTTTATAACTAGCAACTTGAGTTAATTGCTACCAACCCCAAGTTTCCGGTTCGCCTTTAAATGGCCCAACGATATCGTTGGTAATCCAACCGCCATAAAAACCACCCGGTTGGGGCTGCACCTTCTCGCCATCGACATAGCAAGCATCCATCGGCGCAGCGTAAAAAGCCAGATAATCTTTAATCGACGCAAAAGGCGGAGTCGGTTCGGGATAAAACCAAGCTACATTAGGTGCTTGCTTGTTCCCAACAACGAGGGTGTAGTAGCCAGCAAGACCTTTCCATTCGCAAAAACTAGAGCGATTTTCTGGCACTAAATATTCCATCTTGATATCAGCGGGAGGGATGTAATAAACGGGTGGATGGCTCGTTTCTAACACCCGCTTAGCATTGTGGGTATCGGCAATAGTAACCCCGTTAAAAATAATCTGGATGTGTTTGTTAGTATCTTCCAAACGTGGGGGACGCGGATAATCCCATACAGATTCTTGACCGGGTTTTGGTGAGATGCGTTGGGGAGGCATAGCAGTTTTAAATCTGAGATTTTGGATTTAGTATAGCTAGGAAATAGGAGCTAGAGGAAGAACTACGTAGAATTATATCAAGCCCTTAAGCAGCGGACTTGCACAGTTAATATCATGTCCGTTAGCAAAGGTTGTGTATAGTTCTTTATGCTGTAGGGGCGGGTTTTAGCACAAGAAATGGGTTGTTAGCCTCCCCCTTTTAGGGGGAAACGAAAAATTAAGTTCCCTCGCTGACAATCCTATCAGCGTGAGGAAGAGATAACTGTCAACTGTTAACTGTCAACTGTCAACTGTTCTGAGGGTTTGCCTAGAAAAGCAGCTATTTCTTCAACTAACCATTCTTGTTCTGGCTGGGTTAACCAGGAGCCGAAACGATGTTTACGCACTCCTTCTACCAAAGTACAAGCCATAATAGGTTTGTCGTTGACTGAGTAATTGCTATTGGCAATTTGAATTTCATCGATATCCTCTGTACGCCCCTGAACTTGATGGCAGAACCCGAATAAATGCCACTGCAAGCGAAAAGATTTCCGGTCAATTTCCAACCGCGTGCGACCTGCTACACTAAACAGCAACGCTGATATTAATCCCAATCCGGCAATCCAAAACGGGATGGAAAATAAAGGGAAAAATAACTGAGCGCCAACTAAAACAGCTCCCGCAGTCCAGAAAAATAAAAAACCGCTCCAAATTAAAGCAAAGCCTAACCAAAACAAATTATCAAATCGCAATCCTACTGGCGGAATATCTACTAATAATCGCCCAAAAGTCTTTTTTAGTGCGATGCGACTCCCAGCAGGTTGATGCCGATGATGGACTAAAGTTTGTACATCGCCGCGCAATGCTGCTAATGCGGCTTTAGCCGAGGGAAATCTATCTTCTGGTGCGGGTTCGAGCATTGTTTCTAACCAGTCGATAAATTCGGCGCTGGTATTTACCTGGGAGCGAAAGTTAATTTTGAGACGACGCTGGGGGAAATCTGCGGGGGATTTGTGGGTGAGTAAAAATAGCAAAGTCGCTCCCAGTCCGTACAAGTCCGTTGCTGGATAAGCTTGTCCGCGAAACTGTTCCGGAGCCATGTAGCCATAAGTACCGATAACCGTGCTACCTGCCGCGAAAGTAGAGCGATCGCTTTCACACACCGCACCAAAGTCAACCAGGAAGAGATCCCCCCAACCCCCCTTGCCAAGGGGGGCTTCTCGAGCGCCCCCACCCTCTTGGTGAAGGGGGGCTTCTCGATCCCCCCAACCCCCCTTGCCAAGGGGGGCTTTTCGAGCGCCCCCACCCTCTTGGTGAAGGGGGGCTTCTCGATCTGTCTTAGCCCCATTCACCAGGGGGGCATCTGGATCGCTCTTAGCCCCCCTTGGCAAGGGGGGTTGGGGGGATCGTATGACATTACGCGGTTGAATATCCCGGTGGATAACTGGTGGTGTTAATTGATGCAAGTAAATCAGTATTTCTAGCATTTGTTCCGCGAGGCGTCGGACTTCGAGTTCGTCGGGGCGCCAATGGTTTTCGACTAGGGAGGAGAGCGATCGCCCGTTAGCCAGTTCCTGCACCAGGTAAAATTGACGATCAAAAGGTGCATCCACCTGAAAATAATCCAAATATCGCGGAATAGCGGGATGGTTTAATTGGGATAAAACTTTGGCTTCCCGTTCAAACAATTCCAGCACTTTCCAGTCAGTCATGCGGCGCAGTGACAATGCTTTAATCGCTACCCGCTGAGAATTGTGTAAATCTTCGGCTTCGTAAGTTATCCCAATACCACCTTGCCCCAAAGTATCGATAATTTGATACCTTTCGGCAATGATATCCCCTGGTTGGTGCAGTAGTGCCATAAAATGCAAAAATTTTAGATTTTAGATTGTGAAACCTCAACGAGGCAGAGCCTCGATTTAGGGTTCCCAGCCGGAGTCTGGGAACCAGTCGATAGGTCTATTGTAGGTTGGGTTGAGTTCAACAGTTGACCGTTGACAGTTAGCTCTTCCTAAAGTTTTCTTTTTGTTTGGGAACAAAAGTGCTATATTAGCAATTAACAATTAACAATTAGCAATTAGCAATTAGCAATACAAAGGCAGTTCGATCTGAAAAATGGAACCCTGTCCGACTTCACTTTCGACGCTGAGATGACCGCCATGTGCGGCGATGATTTGTTGTGCGATCGCCAATCCTAATCCAAAACCTCCCGTCTCTCGCACCCGTTCTTTATCGACTCGATAAAATCGCTCAAAAATATGGGGCAAATCAACCTTTGGAATGCCAATACCGTTATCTTCAACTTGAATAATTGCCTGATGGAAAGATGTAAACAGGCGCAACTGTACCATCCCGCCACCAGGCGTATATTTACAAGCATTCTCTAGCAGATTCCCGACTGCCTGACGCAACAAATCCGGATCTGCCTTTACCATAATCGGTTCAATATGCAGATCGCTTTTGAAATCCAAATGCTGAGCAGCAGTAGTAATAGTTTGGCAATCTACTAACTCTCCGAGCAAATCGGTTAGGTCAATTTCTCTTAAAGATTCCGGTGCTAAACGCCCAGTTCTACGCGCTAAAAATAGTAGATTTCCAATCAATATATTCATCGACTTGGCAACATCTACAATCTTTTCTAGCCGCAAATTTTTGGCAGCATCATCGTTAATTGGGGCGAGTAAAGCAACTTGAGCGTTACTCAGTATCGCGGCTAAAGGAGCGCGTAATTCATGGGAAGCATTAGCAGTAAATCGCTGGAGTTGTTCGTATGCTTCCAGAATCGGGCGCATTGCCAATCCCCCCAAAAACCATCCAGCAATACTGGTAGCTCCTAAAGCAATTAATACGGTCAATATTAATATTAGAAGAAAGTTTCTTAGAGATTCTTGCAGGCGAGTCATCGGCATCGCTATTTGGAGATAGCCGATCGCTTCTCCATTGTGCATAACTGGTAGGGTGACCTGACGCAACCAAATATAATGGATTGCAAATGATGTAGGTAGAGCCACATTGGCTGTTGTTTGTGTAGGGGCACCCTTAAGGGTGCCCCTACACAAACTAGAGCCGTAGCTCATAGGGCGGCAAACTGCTGTAACGGTTGGTTTTGCTGCTATATAATTATCAGTTTTAATAGTTTCAAATTCCCAATTTTGATTTAACTGTTCTGGGGCAGCAGCCCCAAAAAACTGTTTCAATTTTCCCGTTCGATCGTACCAACGCGCATAGACGACTTGACTATCTGGCGGGGGTGGATTATTTCCTAACAAAGGCACGGAGTCCAGAATGGCGCGACTTTCACCTTGATATAGTTCATACTCTATATTTGCTGCCATCACCCTAGCTTTTTTGTAGAGCAATTGATCTAAATTTTCTAGGTTTTCGTTTGCTTCTTGGTAGTAAATTGCCCCGCTAAAAACAATTAGAATACTGCCCATTGAAAGGGTGAAGCAACGAGCCAAGTTACGACGGCTACGGTTAAACATTTCGTTGCGTGCATTTGCTCTTGGCATGTTCGATCAAAGTTTTCAGGATTTAGGCAAAGAAACTCTATGCAGAAACCGGGTTTGTCTGCAAAATTGTGGGTTTGGAACTAAAGATCTATGCAGAAACCGGGTTTCTCTGCAAAATTGTAGGTTTGGAACTAAAGATCTATGCAGAAACCGGGTTTCTCTGCAAAATTGTGGGTTTGGAACTAAAGATCTACGCAGAAACCGGGTTTCTCTGCAAAATTGTGGGTTTGGAACTAAAGATCTACGCAGAAACCCGGTTTCTAAGAGCGTCATTTTTGGGATTAATTCGATAACCCATGCCATAAACTGTTTCAATCCAATCGGCTGCATTAACTGCTTTTAAGCGTTGCCGCAATCGCCTTACAAGGGTGGTCATGGCGTTACTTTCTGGTTCGCTTCCCCATTCCCATAACGCTTGTTCGATCTGATCGCGGCTTAAAATTTGACGGGGGTGGCGCATGAGGTATTCTAGTAGCTGAAACTCGCGCACAGATAGCTCAACTGTTGTTTGTTCTCGTTGCGCTGTCAGGGTTGGTTTGTGCAGTTGCAGATCCGCAAGTTCCAGCATATCTCCCTGCCAAACAGGCGATCGCCTGGACAATGCCCGTACCCTTGCAAGTAATTCAAATACATCGGTGGGTTTGACCAAATAGTCATCAGCACCTGCATCTAAACCCGTCACTTTATCAGAGGTGGTATCTTTTGCTGTCAGTATCAGTACGGGTGCGGTTTTGCCTGCTTGTCGATACTGACGACAGAGATCCAATCCGCTGATCTGGGGCAGCATCCAGTCTAAAATCAGCAGGTCGTACTCTCTTTGAGATAATGCCCATTGAGCGATCGCGCTATCACTTAAACCATCTACAATGTGTCCCGCCCCCGATAGCGCTGTACACAAGGGTTCCAATTGTTTTGGATCGTCTTCTACCAGCAGTATTCGCATGGAAAACGCCTCAACTTGCTTGCTTTACCGTTTAGGTTAGAGAAACAGATTGATTAAAACGTCTTCCACTGGTGGGATTTCAAGTTCAATTGGTAATTGATAATTGGTAATTGGTAATTGGTAATTGGATGCGAACGCACTCTATGTTTCGCCATCGATGGTTACATTTATTACACTCTCTGGGGCTGGAATTTTGGCTGCCCCTGCCTTTTTTGGGCGTCTTGTTTTGGTTTGGTGGTAACCATATGGCAGAGCAGGTATTGAGCCGCCCTTACACTACGGTGAATCAGCTACAAGCAGATACCCAATTAGAGGTAAAGCTTTCCCTGACAGTTGTACTGATTAAAGCTGTGATTAATAAGACTGAAGGATCGACCATCGTTGCGGTGAAGACAACTGACTCGACTCTGAAAAAATTAGAGTATGAGTTTGGAGTTACCGAAGTGGGTGAGATAGAGAGTGCGATCGCTAACGAATTAGGTATGTCAATTGAGCAAACCAGAAAACTGGTACGCTATCAAATTCAAGATTAATCTTACACTACGGGAGGTAGAACCTCCCAGATCTCGTTCCCAGGTTGAACCTGGGAACGAGAAAAACGAGAAAAGCTATATCTGTAGCGAAGCGCGTAACGCACCAAGCGGCTTTTAATGTTGCTCTATAAGTTCTGTTTTCCTCACTTCTGGAGTTACATTAGGACGGTTTTGCAGCCAGCCAAATAATGCAGCAGCACCAACTAAAACTAAGGTGATGCCCGTTACCAATTGCAGCATGATACTGTAGCGCATAAAGTAGTTTTAAATTTTAGATGTTGGATTTTAGATGGCGAACAGGTAATAGGTAATCGGTACTTAAAACTATTACCAATTACCAATTACCAATTACCAATTAAACAAGATTGAAATGTTCCAAGTGGACGTTGGTAACTGGAACATCAAGTTCGTGCAAGGCTAACTCTACTTGATCCATCATTTTAGGTGAGGCACAAATAAAGTAATTCCTCGTTCCTCGCCGTTTGGGAATGTAGCGTTCTAGCAATTCTTTATCTACATAACCCGTTTCGCCCGACCAATTTTCCGGCGGATTTCTCAGAACGTGGACGATAGTAAGGTTTAACTTTTCCTTTAATTCATCCAGTTCTTCGCGGAAGGTGATATCATCCCAAGATTTGCTGGCATAAATTAACAAATAGGGGCGTTCGTCTTTGCGTTCCGCAGCAGTTACCAACATACTCATCATCGGAGTAATGCCGATACCGCCTGCAATTAAAACAAATCCGGCGGAATCTTCATAGCGATCTGTGGTAAAAACTCCATATGGGCCATCAAGATAAGCTTTGGTTCCCGGTTTTACATCTTTAATTGTGTTGGTAAAATCGCCCAAAGCTTTGATGCTAAATGCGATAATATCCATGCGATCGCCATTAGAAGACATGGAAAAAGGATGTTCCCTCATCCCATAAGGCGAGATTTCCAAGGTAATCCAAGCAAATTGACCGGGTTGGAAGGGAAAACCTTCGTGTCCTCTAGGACGCAGCGCCAGCGTCCAAACATCGCCTCGTTCTGGGCGCACCTGTTCGACTAAATAAGGTTTTTTCAGCATGAACCAGGGTTTTACGAGGCGAATGTAGACGAATAACCAGAGTGCGCCTAAAATCAGCGCTGACCACAATACGCTCTTCCAAAACAATCCCAAATAGTTACCCACTCCCAAAGCGTGAACCAGTCCAAAAACCAGCGCAATAACTGCTAACGCCCCATGCAAAGTTCGCCAAGGTTCGTAAGAAATTTTCAGTTGTTGACGCCAAATTGTGGTTGCAATTAACACGATTAACGCCAATGTTGACAACACCGCATATCTCGCTCTCCAAGGCGCTTCGGGAAAATTCAACAGTTGAATTGTTTCCGGTTGTACCGCAAATAAAATCAGCGGATGAATCAAAATAAACGCAACCGCAACGATAGAAATGTAGCGGTGAAACTGAAGAATAATATCTATCCCGTATGATGATTCAATGCGATTAATCCGCGCAGTTAAAGCAAATTGCAGCGCCATCATCGCCAACCCAATAAAACCGAGAGCCACTGAAAAATCGAGCCAAAACCCCCGCTCTTCAAAAGGGGGATAAATTAGCAGCAACAGCAGGGGCAATAGGGTAATGAATAAGTATGCCCCTATCCAGCAAAATGCTACAAAAATGGGGCTTCGCATCAAGAGACTTTGCATCGGGATAGATCTCCTAACTACGTTTTTGTGAAGCTTGGGCGCGTCTATTCACTTCTTCCCAATTGACTACATTCCACCAGTTATCTAAATACTCGGCGCGGCGGTTTTGGTATCTGAGGTAATAGGCATGTTCCCACACATCGTTGCCCATAATTGGATAGTTGCCTTCCATGATTGGGCTATCTTGATTGGGTGTATTCACGATTTGCAATTGACCAGCAGGGTTGCGGACTAACCAAACCCAACCGCTACCAAAGCGATCGCCACCCGCAGAGTTAAACTGTTTCTTAAACCCATCAAAACTGCCAAAAGTTTGATTGATTTCTTGTGCTATTTGCCCTGTCGGTTGTCCCCCTCCGTTGGGACTCATAATTTGCCAAAAAATCGTATGGTTCAGGTGACCGCCACCGTTATTTCTTACTGTATTGCGAATATTTTCTGGCACGCTATTTAAGTCGCGCAACAATGATTCAACGCTTCTATTTTGCAAGTCGGGAGACTGTTTGATTGCCTCGTTGAGGTTGTTGACATAGGCGGCGTGATGTCTATCGTGATGCAATTGCATTGTTTGGGCATCAATTGCTTTTTCTAACGCTCCAAAAGCGTAAGGTAATGGCGGTAACTGTGCTGGTAAAGTAGCTTCGCTGTTAACAGAAGCGACGGGAGGAAAGTTAGCAGGTGTTTGTGCCGTCGTAGGTGTCGCTGTAGGAGTTGCAGCGGGCGTGGTTGTGGTCGGTTGCGACTGGGTTACTTGTCTGGTTTGACAAGAGAATAGCAGGATTACCATTCCGATTCCTACTACAAAAAATCCCAGAATTTTTTGCCAAAACTTTCTCATGATTCTTCTCCTCAAAACTGATTTATTTGTCTGGATTTTACTCCTGATTATTCAACCAGGATTGTATTAAAAAACAGGTGGCAAAATCGTCAACAGTATCGAGTTAACGATCGCTAAAGTAATTGACCCCAGCAAAGCGCTCCAGAAGCCATACCGTAAGCTAAATCCAGGCACGATCGCCGCTGATATGCCAAAGATGATGGCATTCAAAACAAAGAAGAATAATCCCAAACTAACGAGGATAACGGGCAAGGTTAAAATTGTCAGAATGGGCAGCAAAACGGCATTTAATATCCCAAAAACCGCCGCCGAAATTGCGGCTTTTCCCAAACTATCTATGTCAATTCCCAGAAAGGGTATTCTGGAAATAATCAAAAAACTGATTGTGGTGACTAACCAAATAACTATCATCAGAATCAAGCTCCTAAATTATCAGGTAACTCCTGCCAAAAGCCGCAAAATGATAGTGTTAATAATTGACAAGGTAATTGAACCGAGCAAAGCGCTCCAAAAACCATAACGTAAGCGAAATCCTGGTACAATCGCGGCTGATATGCCAAAAATAATGGCATCTCTTTTGATTGCAGAAAGTCAGAGCGTGTCCGCTTCAACATTGCGCGGCGGCGGGTTGATCAAAATAATTCGCTTGGGTTTAAACGGGACTGGTAAAACCCGCCCCTACAGCACCATTAACCGTACAAGTCCGATACAAAGAGACAAGGATATCATGCGATCGCCAGCAAGATAAAATCAAGAAACATGAGTTATCAATTATCAGTCCTGAATCAGAGGTATAGCTGATAATTGATAACCCTTCAGACTTCCAGATTCCACCTATCTTCAGGATCGAAGCTAAATGTGACTAGAAAGTGACAGCATTGAATTAACAAACCGGGTTTCTCTGAAAAAGCGTCGCTTTAACGAGGCTAACGGCGATATTTTTGTCGGCGCAATTCCCACAATCTTTAACTTTTAATAGTTATTAAATTCTATCTTTTGGCATAGACGCTAAGTAATAAGTTAGCCTATTGGCAGATATACAAAATTTATATTTTTGCTAAACCTATGAATATGGCTATTTCTCATCCCTTGCATTTTTTGATTTACCCTAAATCTTGCCATCAGTTTTAGGCTTTCCAGATTTAGCAAGAGCCAAGGCAGTTAGGGCATTCTGAAGACCTGAAACCGTTTATTATACACCGTTCTTACCTTAGTACCTAGCTATAAGTTGGAACGCCAATCCATAAAAAATCTAGAAGGGAATCTTCACTAAGCTTTGCATAATAGGAGGTAAAAAATATGGATAACGCTCGATTTTTCAATTTACAATATGCTAGAGCAAATAACGCTCGCGAGGGATATCAAACTGAGATAGCAGTTGAGCCGCAAGATAGCATAAACCAACCAAATGAAGCATTGATTTATGGGGGAAGTTTTAGCTTTTTTGTGGTTTTGACAGGGATGGCAATTTGGCTATCAAAAAGGAGGATGGAGCAGAAAAAAGACAGTTTTTTTAATTTCAATCGTTTCCATCAAGTTCCTTGTAGAAAGTGTCAATACTTTACAGGTAATTTTTATCTAAAATGTGCGGTACGCCCATTAGACGTTCTCACCAAGAAAGCAATCAATTGCTCTGACTACTGCCCTCAAAATCAAAATGATTCTAAGGGCGAATGAGTTAAGCATTTTGAGTAGCAGGATTTGGCTCGGATACCAGATACTTCAGATTTTGCTGTCGTAGTTTAGCATCCTCTTCATCGTAGAAGAATGACAGAAGAACAAAGCGATGACCTTGGGTGACTGGAGTTGCTTGGTGGAGAAGAGAACAGGAGAAAATTACTGCCTCACCAATACCGGGACGATAGAGGTGCGAACCATATTCTGGAAACTTGAGAAATCCACCTTCGTAGTCACCTGTATTTAGGTTCAGGCTCATCGCAAAACGACGATGGGCTGTTCCTTTGGTTGTGTTATCTCGATGACTATTAAAGAAGCCTTGATTTGTGTCTTCATAGCAGGCAACTAGGTAACGCTCATACCGAGAGATAGTAAACTGAAATGCCTTTTCAATCTCTGGCTTAACTCGACGCCAAATCGTATTATTAAGTTTTGTTAGTAGAGAGGGGTCTTGAATCAAAAAATCTCGACGTTGCTTGAAGCTGTAGTCAAGTACCCCGACTGTCTTGCCGTCAAGTTGCCGCATAAATCCAGACTCTGAGCCGCCATTTGCTTCGTACAAATTTATCAGATATTGGCAAAATTCTGGCTCCAAAACATGAGGAATTAACAGGACGGGAGCTTGTCTAGTTACTATGCTAGGAGGTTCGGGAGCGGGTAAGTTTTTGAGAAAATTAATCACCTGTTCTACATGGTTGGTTGGATCTGCGATCGCAAACACCCCCAAAATCGTCAGGCGTTCGTCTAACACAAAAGTCGTTGCAGTATATTCAATCTGATTAGCATCCCCTTCTATAATCCGACAAATTCCGTACAGAAGGCTGACTTGGTAGTCAAAATCCCAAATAAATTTAAGGTAGGTGGGATTCTTAATCCACTTGGCAAGGTACATATCATTGGGATCTATGCTGACGCCAAAAAATGGAACGTTCAATTGCTCAAATTCGCTTTGCAGCGCACAAAAGCGGTTCAATGCCTCACCCGATTTAGCGCTTTTGGAACTGCCAAAAAACGACAGCACGACGCGGTATCCCCCGACTGAATTAAAGTGATAGATCGGGTTAGAAGTCGAACGGGCTGAAAACCAAGGCGCAGGATCTCCGGCAGTTAGTTTTGGCATAAAATTACAAGTCAAAATCAGAAATTTATTGAACTGCTCCAGACTCAGAGAACGCACAGGGAAGAGAAGGTAAGAAATAGTTCATCTCCTACCGCGAAGGAAGTAATTTTGCAACGACTTAGGAATTGGGAGGATCGAGGCGATTGATAAATGCTGCCACCACAATCATCGGTAGTGCGGGAATTAGGCAAATTAGCCATTGATTCAAGTTCAGGGGTGCTGTTTCAAATAAGATATTCATTGCGCCCCACTGGCTGAACAGAATTTGCAGGAGAATGGTGCAAAGAATGCCAATTGCGATCGCTCTCCCCCCTTTAATCGCCCCTGCCCTACCCCTGAGTTTTGCCACCATCGCCGCCCCCAACTCGCTGATGCTCAACAGATAAATGACTCTTCCGGCAATTAAAGCCTGTATTGCCATTGTGCGCGCCACCGCAATATCTCCATAAGCTTGTCGCGCCCATTCAAATATGCCAAAAATCAGAATCCAGTTGAACGCCGAAACCGCTAGAATTCTGTGGAACAGTTTGCCCGATAGCAAAGGTTCGCGGGGATTGCGCGGGGGTTGTTGCATCAAACCGTCGGGTTTGGGTTCAAATGCTAAGGGAACCGTCATCGTCACCGAGTTGACCATATTCAGCCACAAAACTTGCAGCGCTAGAATCGGCAAATCTCTTACCAGTAAGGCGCTAATCAGAATTGTCATCGATTCGCCGCCATTTACCGGGAGAATGAAAGCGATCGCTTTTCGCAAGTTCTGATAAACCGTCCGCCCCTCTTCTACCGCCGCTTCAATCGAAGCAAAATTATCATCGGTGAGCAACATATCGGCAGCTTCTTTCGCCACATCGGTTCCCGTCTTGCCCATTGCAATGCCAATATCCGCTTGCTTAAGTGCTGCGGCATCGTTTACCCCATCCCCAGTCATGGCGACGATTTCCCCCTGAGATTGCAACGCCGTCACTAGGCGGAGTTTCTGTGCGGGAGAAACTCTGGCAAATACAACCCCGGTTTCCGCTGCCTGAGTTAGTTGCCCACCATCCATTTGTTCTAATTCTTGTCCGGAAAATGCCAGGACTTGACTGTCTTTGTGCAAACCAATGCGTTGGGCGATCGCTCTCGCAGTGGTGATATGATCTCCGGTAATCATTTTTACCTGGATTCCCGCAGATTGACAGGCATTTACAGCTGCGATCGCCTCGGTTCGGGGTGGGTCGATCATACCCTGCAATCCAATAAAAATTAGATTCGTCTCCACATCTTCATGACTGAGAGACATTGTTTGCGATCTTTGTTTTGGCGTTACGGGTTTCTTCGCAAATGCCAGCACTCGCAATCCCTGTTTTGCCATCCTCTCAACTTCTGCGGCGATTAATTTCCGATCCAGAGGCGTCAAATTTCCCCAGGCGTCTACCATCTGGCGACAGCGGTTCAAAACCGTCTCCACCGAACCTTTGAGGTAGATTCCATAGGGAGTAGGAAATAATGGCGAAGACCAGACGCCCTCGTTGTGGGCGACTCCCCATGCTTGACTATCTAATTGATGCAGCGTTGCCATGAATTGAAATTCTGACTCAAAAGGAATCGTATCGAGTCGAGGCATCGCTTGATTCAGTTGCAAACCATCCAGTCCAGCTTTTCGCGCCGCAGCAATCAAAGCCCCCTCAGTCGGATCGCCCACTACCCCCCATTGCCCGTCTTTTTGCTCCAAATGAGCATCGTTGCACAGCAAACCCGCAATTAAACATTCCTCCAATGCCGGAACTGTATAAGGATCGAGGGATTCCCCATCCTGGTAAAAATCGCCTTCTGGACTGTATCCCGTGCCGCTAACCGAGTATCGCTGACCTCCTACGTAAATCGCTTGCACCGTCATCTGATTTTCTGTCAGCGTGCCCGTTTTATCCGAGCAAATTACCGTAGCGCTGCCCAATGCTTCCACCGCAGGTAGCTTGCGAATAATCGCATGACGGCGTGCCATCCGATCTACCCCAATTGCCAGGGTAACGGTTACTACCGCAGGCAATCCTTCGGGAATCGCACTCACCGCCAGTGCTACCGCAGCCTCAAACATGCCCGTCCAAGACTGACCCTGCCCAATGCCGACAGCAAAAGTTACCGTTGCCAGGAATAGAATTACGTACAGCAGGGTTTGGCTGAATTTAGCGAACTTGCGGGTGAGAGGCGTACTCAAGCTCGTTTGTTGCTCGATTGACTGGGAAATTTGTCCCACTTCCGTAGCATTTCCCGTCGCCACCACGATCCCGCTACCCTGTCCAGCGGTGACAAAACTACCCGCATACGCCATATTTACCCGTTCTGCGAGGGGAGTATCCGAACTCAGCGGCTGGGTTTGCTTTTCTACAGGGAGGGATTCTCCGGTTAAGGCAGATTCGTTAACTTGCAGGTTGCGAACCGTTACCAGGCGCAAATCTGCCGGAATTTTATCGCCGGAAGTCAGCAGTACCAAATCGCCTGGGACAAGTTCTCTGGAAGGAATGCGGATTTTCTTGCCCTCGCGCACTACTGTAGCTTCCGTCGTGACGGCTTTTGCTAAAGCTGCGATCGCTCCTTCTGCTTTCGACTCTTGCACAAACCCAATAATCGCATTAATTACCGTCACGCCCCAGATAACAGCCGCATTCGTCCAAGATCCCAACAGCGCCTTAATTAAACCCGCAACTAGCAAAATGTACAGCAGCGCCTGATTGAATTGCAGCAGAAACCGCAACCAAGCGGGTTTTCCCGGTTTAGCTGCCAGTTCGTTAAACCCATACAGATCCAGACGAGCGACAATTTCTGTTGTTCTCAAACCTGTTTCTAGATCGGTGTCGAGTCGCTGTGCAACTTCTGTTGCTGGCAATTCGAGGTAAGGATGTAAAAGTGGTTTGGGTGGTTGAGCAATCGTCATAATTTAAATCCAAAAAAACAAAGAATAAGGACTTACTAAAGCCAGAAACCGGGTTTCTTGCTAGATCTCTAGTTTCAAAGCGCTGATTTTTCCTAGAAACCCGGTTTCTTTGAAGCCAGAAACCGGGTTTCTTCCTAGATCTCTAGTTTCAAGGCGATGATTTTTCCTAGAAACCCGGTTTCTTTGAAGGTTTCTTGCTAGATCTCTAGTTTCAAAGCGCTGATTTTTCCTAGAAACCCGGTTTCTTTGAAGCCAGAAACCGGGTTTCTTCCTAGATCTCTAGTTTCAAAGCGCTGATTTTTCCTAGAAACCCGGTTTCTTTGCCATTAGCCAATCAATAACTTAGGGAATCGCACGAGTAATTTTTCAATTTGCTCTGAGTCAATTACTTTACCCGTACTAAAAACTTCGCCATTGACGACTACAGCCGGAGTCGAGAGACTTCCCCGTTTAGCAATTTCACTTGGATCGGTGACTTGAGAGACTTCTGCCTTGATTTTTAGTTTTGCGATCGCCGCCCGGACATTATCGGTCAATTGATAATTTTTTTGGCACTTAATGCCAATAATCTCTACTTTGTTGGCTGACATATGCTTTTCCAGCCCCCAAAAAACTTCAGCAGCGCGCGAACTAAACATAACCAGACTCATCACAATTAAAAGGCTTCTCCAGGTGGTTAGAATATATCTTTAACATAGCTGTTATAAGTCAAAATTCCGGGGTGAAATCGGGGGGATTTCGGGGGGAACTTCCTACATAAAAGTTATAAAAAACCCGCTCTAGTCTCTAGAGCGGGTGTAAAATGTGGTGTGGAGTGTACAAAACTAGGAGTTGTTTTTATCCAATTTCTGTTGCCTTTTAGTCTAAATTTTCAATAATTTCATTTTAACCGGCTTAAATTAAGTCAAAACCAAGCTGATAAATAATAGCATAAATCCCAGTGCTTGTAGGGCTAAAAAAGCATTGCTCCGCTCAATTGAAAGTTCCCAGCAAGCAAATAAAATCAGCACCAAGCCAAGCTCTAATAAAAACCGAATTTCCAGAAAAAGTAGGAGAAAGAGTGCAGCCAGGAGCAAGGCGATTTCAATTCTGATTAGCTTTCTCCAGAAGCGCCTTTGGAACTTGCACCGGCGCTGTTTTCCTGCCGTAGATATTTCTTGGCGGAGCATAGCTGAAGTTTGGGTAAGTGGATTTTGAAAGCATTTCATGTTTTTGAGAGATAGCCTGGGAATTCATTCCCAGGCAAGTTTTCATGAAAAGGAGTGAGTGAGAGGTTATGTTATTTGAACTTACCGCTTAGCAGTTAAGAAACCGAGAGCAAATCGGGGAGATTTCGGGGGGAAACAGCGGTAAAATTGCCAAAAAAAATCCCCGTTCTGGTTGCTTGCTACAGAGCGGGAAGAAAAAACTGATAACGAATTTTAGGCTCTATTTTCAGACATGTAGCTAAGCTGTTGTTCTCACATAAAAAAGGTAAAGGGAGAGCGAGGTAAAAAAATCAATGGTTTTCCCGTCGTGAGGAATCCTTCTCCCCCAAGTTTTGTGAACCCAACTTGTTAGCTCAACAGTCTTACTATTAATTACTATTTAAAAGCCAAGAAATCGAGAGGATTCCGGGGGGATTTCGGGGGGATTTCGCCAAACTCACATCTTGCACCATTGTCAACAAGCCTTGAAAAACCGGGTTTCTTAACCAAAAATCTAGGCTTTCAAGTTTAGCTATTTGCAAGAAACTAAGGTTGAGCCACTGTGCAAGATCTGAGCAAAGAAATCGGGTTGCTATAGAAAATCGTGATTGGGAAACCAGAGGAAACCAAGGTGATGGCCTAACTGAGCTGCTTCATACGATAGCCGAGGCCGTGAACGGTTTCGATAAAATCATCAGGAGCGCCTGCGGCGCGGAGTTTTTGACGCAAGGTTCTAATGTGGGTTTTGACGGCTTCTTCGGTGGGAGACTCATCTATAGACCACAAGCGCTCAATAATTCCCGGTCTGCTCAAGACGCGCCTACCGTTGCTTACGAGTAACTCCAACAGGGTATACTCTTTGGGGGTGAGGTGTAGCAGTCGCTGTTCAAAGGTTACTTCGTAGGTATCGGGGTCAAGAGAGAGACTACCCCAAGAGAGTTTAGAGCGGGTGGTGGAACCCTTGCGTCGCAGCAGCGCCCGAATTTGAGCCATCAACTCTTCGAGGTCAAAAGGTTTTACCATGTAGGCATCGGCTCCCGCATCGAGTCCGATAATTTTGTCAGCAATGGTGTCGCGAGCCGTTAACATCAGAACAGGGATAGAAAAGTTGCGATCGCGCAGTTTCTGACAAAACAGTAAACCATTCATCTTCGGCAGCGTGATGTCCAGCAGCACCAGGTCGTATTCCAGAGTTTCTATCCAATTCCACGCCATCTCACCATCTTGCGCCACATCGACCGTATACTGACGATTCGTTAGCGCCTCCGTCAGCATATCCGCAATCTGCACGTCATCCTCAACAACCAAAATACGCATAGCAATTTTAGATTTTAGATTTTAGATTTTAGATTTTTTAGATTATCCATGAAATGGTCACTTGAAGGAAAATGGATTACCGGCGGATTCAGCTTAGCACTTGTACTCATGGGTGCTGTTAGCTTTATTTCCTATCAAAATGCAAATCAGTTAGCTGAAAGTGCCAAGCAAGTTAGACAAACAAATCAAGTCCTCAAAGCCATCACCGCTATTTCTGCAACCCTCACCGATGCGGAATCTGGGCGACGGGGTTACATTTTATTCAGCGATCCAGAAGAACTCGAGCGATACAACCAAGCCGTTGAAAGGCTCAAACAACAAATTGATAAACTAAGGCAACCCCTCGACGATACACCCATCCAGCGCCAGCGTTTTGATACTTTAGAATCTTTAATTGCCCAAAGGTTGGACTTATTTCAAAATGTTATCGACCAGCACCAAAAAGCCCCAGCCAGATTCTCCCCTCAAGACCCACTGATTGTTCAAACAAAGCGAAATCAAGATGAAATCCGCCGCGTACTTCAAGATTTAGTCAGCGAAGAAGAAGAACTGTTAGAGACGCAGGTGGAACAATCGCAAGCTAATTTTCAATTCAGGATGTGGCTTGAATTACTGGGTACGTTATTGACCTTTATCATTTTTTTTGGCGTTTATGCTTTGCTCTATCGCCAAATGGTGAAACGCCAACAAGCAGAAACCCTTCAGCGAGCATTAGCTCAAGAAAAAGAACTCAGCCAACTCAAGCTGCAATTTTTCTCGATGGTTTCCCACGAATTTCGCACCCCTCTGAGCCTGATTGTAGGTTCGGCGCAATTGTTAGGGGAAAGCCTCAAATCAGTTGTGGAACCAGCCAAACTCAAAAATCTGTATCGCATTCAATCTTCAGCCAAAGTCATGACTCAATTGCTCAGCGATATTCTTACCCTAGCAAGAGCAGATGCGGGAAAGCTAGAATGCAATCCAAGTTTAGTAGAGGTGCAGACATTCTGCCTTAATTTAGTAGAGGATTTTCAGGTTTTCAGCGAGTCGAAGCGCACGATAAAATTCATCAAACAGGGAAGCTGCACCCACGCCAACCTGGATGAAAAATTGCTGTATTCGATTCTCAGCAATCTACTTTCCAACGCGATTAAATATTCAGATCCAGAAAGTACCGTTTATTTCACATTGATTTGCGAACCTGATGCAGTTACTTTTCAGATTAGAGACGAAGGAATTGGGATCGATATCCAAGAGCAACAAAAGCTTTATGACCCCTTCAGCCGAGGCAAGAATGCTAGAGAAATTATGGGAACAGGATTGGGGTTAGCCGTGGTTAAAAAATGTTTGGATCTCCATAAAGGTGAAATTTATGTCGATAGTAAAGTAGGAATTGGCACGACATTTACTGTTAAAATTATCCAAGGGAAAGAGAATAGAGGCCAAAATTGATAAAAAGGGGGGAGTGCGATCGCAACTCGTCAACAGCAGCAACCAACCAAAACTCAAACTGACAAACCATGCTTTAAACTTGTTGTTCATCTTGCCAAATTTCTATAAATAGTGCGTCAGGAAAACCCTAACGCACCCAACTAAAACATGAAAATTGTAGATTTCAAATTGAAGATTTTAGATTTTTAGGATAGATGTCTTCCCCTTGATTTTCCATACAATCCAAAATTGAAATGCTATTTTTCAGAATTACAAACAAATGTGACTCAAAAGTGACAAGACAAAATCCAGAGTTAGATTTCGTAACTCAACCCAACCTACTCTCGTTCACATGCTCCCATCGCCAACTCGCTAAATATGCTGATTTTTCTGGGTTAAACCAAGACATGACATCTTTCATACAATTTGCGATCTCTGGGATTAGTTCCAGACTTCAGTTAAATCTAAAAAAAAACCAGGTAAGACATCTTATCCTGATAAAGTTAAAGGATTATCTAATATTTCCACATCCTGAACTTGGCGATAAATTTCTACTTTTTTGTTTTTCCGGTCAATCAACCAACCTAAACGAGCGCCATTTTCCATGTACTCTTTCATTTTGGCTCGCAACTTTTCCATCGTGTCATTTTTAGAACGCAATTCCAGTACAAAATCAGGACAAATTGGGACAAAACTTTCTTGCTGTTCTGTTGTGAGTGCGTCCCATCTATCTTGACGCACCCAAGCTGCATCGGGAGAGCGATCGCTACCATTAGGCAGATGAAAACCAGTCGAAGAGTTAAATGCTTTACCTAATTTAGTCTGACGGTTCCACAACCAAAGCTGTCCTTCCAGATCGAGGTTTCTGTATCCTGTATCGCCTGCTGTTGGTGCCATAACAATCAACTCTCCCGTAGCTGTTCGTTCTAATTGCAAATCTCGGTTAGCTTCTGCTAATTTAACGAACTGTTCGTGGGTAACTATAAGTGTTAGTGTGGGTGGGATATTGACGGCAATGGTTTGAGTAAGATTTGCTTGTGTCATCGTTACGTCCTTAAATTGATTGATGCTTTTGGATGCTGTTCAACCCGAAACTTGTAGAAGTTTTAAATATCTAATTGTTTGGCTAATTCCAGAGTAACATTCAAAAAACAAGCGCGATCGCTACTACCGTGCTGTCGAGCAACTCGAGGCTGAGGGCATAGGCACAGCAACAGATTTAGAGGCGGGTGCAGACTTGTACGTTGCTTTGCGGCGCAAGTGGAATCCTTACGTGGTAGCGCTTACCAGATACATGGCATATAAATGGAGCGAGGTAGCTCCGGCTGATGGTGGTTGACGCTGCACTGTAGTTACCTCCCTTTTTAAGGTGGGCATTGCCTGCGACTATCCTTGCATCTAGGTTGTAGCCTTTTTGTAGGCAATGCCCACCTTACGTTTAACCCTTGTCTACCTACTTAAGTTGTTTAATTTTTATTAAAATTTGCTTAATAATTCAGATAAAATTAGATTCAACGCAGATAATTAGCAAGGTATGTAAAAATTAATAACTCTAGCTTTGGGTTAATGATAGCCCATTGCAATAGAAGTATACTAAGTAAGTAGGCAAGAATAAACCTAACTATGTATTTGGAAGCGTAAAGCTTGAAAATTAGCTCTCAGTCAGCGCTTCAGCGCTGAATACAAACCTTTAATTATTTACGCCGACCGACTTATTTCTAACTTTCTTTTATTCGCTTAACTATCGTTCTATGTTTGAACAAGTTTTAATTTGCACAGATTTTTCTGACGGGTTACATCGTCTAGCACATTTTGTTCCCAGTCTGGCGCAGGCAGGGATTAAGCAAATTGTGTTTCTGCACGCTGTACCATTGTGGGAAAAAGGCATTATTCCACGAGTTGATACAGAGAAAATAGAACAAGCTCAAACCCGATTGAAAAAAGCGGTTGGTGAAAGTCCTACGGATGTTGAAGTCAACATAGAAGTTCAATCAGGAAAGCCCACAGAAACCATCCTGAAAGTAGCCCAAGCTTATCAGTCTCAATTGATTGTACTGGGTTCTCAAAGTCGCAGCTTACTCACAGAAAAACTGGTGGGTAGTACAATGGCTGACTTATCTCGCCAAACAAAGATTCCTCTGTTGGTAGTGCGTCCTCAATTAATTTCTGCTTATACTTCTGAGGAATTAACACTCCGTTGTCAGCATCTTTTTCGCTCTTTGCTACTTCCCTACAACGATACTGAAACGGCGAATTATTTGGTGCAACAGGTAAAGCAGTTAGCTCAACAACAGTCAGGTAGATTTCTCCAAAAGTGTAAGCTTTGCTGGGTTTTAGACAATAGCAGTCGCCGAGAATTCCCCATGAAAATTCTACCGCAGCAGGCTGAGGAAGTTCTATCTCAGATTAAAACAGATTTGGAGCAGGTAAATTTACAAGTGGAAACAGAAGTCCGGGAAGGATACCCAGTCATCACGGTTTTAGAGGCAGCTGCAATGGACGATATTAGCGCGATCGCAGTCTCTTCCGGAACGATAGGTAAACTTCAAGAATGGTTGGTTTCCAGTTTTGCAGCGGAAGTATTGCGTCAGAGTTGGTATCCCGTACTCTTCTTTCCTTAAGGGACAACTGGACTTAGCTTAAAGTCACATTATTGGCTTTATGCTTTAGTATTTGAAGTTGAGTTTGGCGATGTTGAGAAATCATAATTTCTGACATTCCTATTGAAATAAATTGCTACATTTACAAAAAAATTGGTTAGACTAAAGATTATAAATGCCTTGACATAATTAAGTTTTTAAGTACAATTTTTGTGCCACTGTTAACCTTAAAAATAAGAAATACAGCTTATCCTCTACCTAAAGAGATAACTTCTGAGCCAGGGTAATAAATCAGCCTGTAGAGTGATTCACGCCGAACTATAGACGAACTAAGTTTGAAACGGCTACTGTCGTAATAACGCAAGTTGCTAGTTATGGAATATTGGTTTTAGTTTCCATAATTATGAATTTATCTAAGGACAGTAGAAAAAATTGTAGTAAAATCGGAGAGCAACGCGATGCAATTTTCCTCACCCAAGCTAACAATTACAGATATTGCGGCATCGTTAGGTAGGAAACCAGGTTACATCCCAGGTCTTGATTCTGCAACCATAGCTCTACAATCACTTGGTAGTTATCTTAAAAGCAAGGAATTTCATTTTGGGGGGATAGCTCCATCCGCTAAAATATTCGCCGCAGAAGTCGGCAGTCATCTTCCCAAACCGATTTCTCAAGCCCTCTCAACATGGGGAGGCTGGATGAATGCTGCTCCCCAAAAAGCCATCGATGAAGTGCGAACAGAAATAATGTCCCACTGGGCCATTAGCCAATATCACCGCCGACAATATCCTGCTGCCATGATTGGGTCATCAAATGGCGCTGCGGTACATTTGGGAGCAGCATTAGGAATTCCCTGGTTGCCCCAGACACTGTTATTTTGTTTTCGACATGCTGCCGATCCAGACGATCCGAGATCCGTATTGGAGTGGTCAAGGGAACCCGCACGAAGGTTACTCAACAACAATCCCGATCTTGCCATTTATCAAATGCACGATCCCAATCAGGATCGTGTTAAGGTTCCCCGTGTAGGTTACTTTCGCTTGAAACAAATCCGGCTTAGTGAAGCATACAAGCAGTTCTTAACTGAGAATTTAGCACCGGGTGCAACGATATTTTTACTAGAAACTCACAATACTTGGCTGGCGACTCGCGTTCAAGATCGTCATCTGTTTCAGTTTGGGGGCAAAGGTGGTTTAACGCCAGAAGAATATTTTCAAGATAGTCAAAAAATTAGAGACTTTTTAAAGCGAAATAATTCAAATCAAGAGCGCTGGAATCCGCCGGAACCAGATGGTTGGTTTCCGGAGTCGGAATGGGGATTCGATCCAACTTTGCGCGAAGATGTAGAAAACTTTGCCCGTCAGCACAATTTTCGGGTTCGTCGCATTGTTTTTGGTTACCCACAGGATTTAAGTTCTCTGGTGGCGGATCTGTATCGATGGTGGTATGAGCAACGAGGCATCCCGAGCAATCGATTATTTGTTGAATCGTTTGTGTATCTGCAACCGTGGTGGACATTGCGCCTTGGACTCGTTCCCTATTGGATGGTATTTAACGATCAAACTTCTGCCGATCAACTCGGTAACTATCTGGATGGAACCAAACCCTATGATGAGATTTATTTAACCTTGTTTTCTAATGGCATTCGTTCCTTGGGGCTTGCTTCGATTGAACAATGGCGATCGCTTCTAAATCGGGCACAACAGCGCGGGCAGTTTTTGGGCGTGAATGAACAAACTTACCCGAACGATCTAGCTTCCTTTGTTACTCACTATACAGAGCTGAAGAATTTGGATGGATGTTACCCCATGCCAGAGCCATTATCACTTGAACAATTAGACACTTTTTTAACGCAAGCAGGTGGGCGATACCCAGTTGAATGGATTGAATCGACACCAATCCTTAATCATTGAAATACAAACAGCAAGTTTTCGGCTAATCGCCATAATTACCACCCGTAACTTTGCCACGAAAGACAATGTACTGATAAAGGTTATAGAACAACATGACGGGAATGAGGAAGCCAATAAATACGATCATAATCACGAGCGAGCTAGGATCGGCGGCGGCTTCGTAGATAGTGATTTCGGGGGGAATGATGTAAGGGAAAACTACTAATGCCAGCCCGATGAACGTCAGCACAAAAATGAGAATTGTCCATGCCCGTTGCTACACCAACACCAAAGTTGAGGGCATAAAGTTTAGCCCAAAAGCGAGCATGATAGTAATAGTCGGGATTTTTAGTTTTCAACCACAGCCCTTCTATTATTACCAAATAAATCCCCACACCTGTTGTTAAAGTAGGCCAAAGCATGTGGATGCAGGCAGTCAGCGCAAACTGCATCCGCGACAGTACGACGGTATCAGATAGAAAATCCATCATGCCATCCCTTGATTGAGCGATAGATTATTTATAACTGCTAAGTCACGATATTTACTTCGGAAGGCTTGTGTTAGTAGTAGCGCGATCGCTCGCCAGGAGCAGCGTGGCAGGGAGAATGCGCGTCAGCTTGGTGTAAATGCTGTATTTACTCTTTTGGAGATTCATTCTTTGGTCGATCGGCTTTCCCGGTTTTGCGTTCCACCGGAGTAAGCAATCGTAGCGTTAGAAAGTTAATCAGACTCACGACTACGGCAATCTCATAATGCTGATATGCCACCGCAGCACCGATTACTCCTGTTGTCCAGATGCTAGCCGCAGTAGCTGTTCCACGCACTCCGCCACCTTGCTTTAATATCGCTCCACCTCCAATAAAGCCGATCCCGCTCATCAATCCTTGGATAATGCGCGCTTGCTGTTCGCTACCAGAACCTACGACCGCACTCGCCACCAGCACATAGCCACAACTTGCCATCGCTACTAGCGGGAAGGTACGCAATCCCATCGTTCGCGTAGACTGTTCGCGTTCCCATGCTACAGGAAAGGACAACAGGAAAGCAGCGATGAGGCGAAGTAAGAGATAAAAAAACTCAACAAAATCAAAGGACATCTCTAATGCTGTTACTTCAAATCGGTTTGTTCATGCTTATCGAGATATTCATACTTGGCAATAAATGTGACGAAAAAGTGACAGTGGCAGTTCAATTGAATGGAATGTAGAAATTTAAAAATTTTCAGGGCGGCGGTTGTATAACCCAAATAACGGGCCAAGAATCGCCCCGAAAACAAAGCCTCCAGCGTGTGCCCAGTAAGCAATACCGCCACTTTCCATACCTACGTTAGTGCGAACTTGTAAGCTAGCCAACCCATAAAAAGCTTGCTGTAAAAACCAAAATCCCAAAAATAAATAGGCAGGAAGTCGTGCGGTAGTTAGAAAGATTCCCAAGGGAATTAAAGTTAAAATTTCGGCGCGGGGAAAACGGAGAATATATGCACCCAACACCCCAGCGATCGCACCACTCGCACCCAAGGAAGGAATAGTAGAATTTATTGAGAACACCCACTGACTCAGCCCTGCTAAAACGCCGCAGCTTAGGTAAAAAATCAAATATTTTATATGACCCAAACGGTCTTCTATATTGTTGCCAAAAATCCATAAGAATAACATATTTCCCGCAATATGCAAAAACCCCCCATGTAAAAATTGCGATGTAATCAAAGTCATCCACTCAGGAATTCCTTGACTTTCTGCGCCAATCGGACAACTAGCTGAAAGCTGACAGGGTACTAATGCCGCAGCGTATAAAAACCTCTGCAACTCTTGCCGCGTTAGGCTCACTTGATAAATAAAAACGAGAATATTAGCCACAATTAATCCATAGTTAACATATGCGGTGGTTGTGGTCGGGTTGTTATCGCGTAATGGAACCACTGTATTTACCTGTGATAAGTGAATATTTGGCTGGGTTTATTTCCTACTTAGCAATCGTTAAGATTGTAGAATTGGTGTCACCCGTCATTTGCTTTAGATAATTATAGAAGCTGACGAAGAAGATGCTTCTCGTCAGCTAGACGGATAAATCACCGGATCGCGAGCGATCGCAAAATACTTAGCGCTGTTGCTTCATGAGTGATATCATGTCCGGTCGATTACCCATAATTAGAAGCCGAGAATATGCGCGTAAGTCCTCCATGAAATCAAAACTTTCCGTTAGAAATTGAGAATTGCGATCGCAAACAAATTCAGATTGGCTGCTTCATGCGCTGCGAGATATTACGAAATAGCTGTTCAATCGATACAAACTGCATAGCGAAATTGCGAGCAGCAGCAATCGGTGGCAATGATACAGTCATGAAGAAAGCAACACCCCTCGATTCAGCTTGAATCGCATCAACACGGTTTCGACGGCGTTTGATAAAGAAGTCGATCGCATTGGGGACATATTCAGCCGTCACTCGCGAGAGTTAAGTTGACTTAACTCTCTGTACTGCTCAAATAGACCTAATCCATGCAGAACTGCTCCGAAAAACTTACCCAAACCTAGCCAAACTTGTTAGCTCGAAGTGGCATTTTCTTCCTGCATCAACCAAGGGTGGCGGCACCTTCTTGTCCACTTTGTACTTCCGGGTACACCGCTACAAAGCTAGACACCAACGAGTGGCACAGCTTCTTACTTAGTATCAAGTAAGAAAGCAAAGATGTGTCAGGGAGTAGTTCCTGGTGCGGGAGTAGTCGCTGGTGGAGTTGTTGGTGTGGGAGTAGTTGCTGGTGGAACTGCTGGTGTGGGAGTAGCCGCTGGTGGAACTGCTGGTGCTGGAGTAGTTGCTGGTGGTGTAGTTGTCGGGGTTTGCGTAGCAGGCTGACAAGCGCCTATAAGTAAGTTCAATCCAAAAACTGAAGCTAGAAAGACGAATTTTTTAGTCATAATTACCTCTTGAAAAAGTGAATACAACACACAGGCAAAATTGGCTTTATTCTTAGTCATTTGGTCAGCTTTTACATCCTCCTATGGTTGTAGGATTTCTGAATTTAATAGTTGCATTGCAACAATTACTACTCTCGTCCTACTTAGAACAGGCGCTCAAACTAAGCTTGTAAGACTCTTTGACGCTCGCCTGCAAGCACCGGAAGCACCTTCTCCCCAAAAACTTCAATAAACAGCTGTTGTTCGCGGTTAACGTTGTGTAGAGTAATTTGCTCAAAACCGAGTTCCACGTACTTCTGCAACCACTTGATATGTTGCTGAGGGTCAGAGGAAATTCCCCGTAGCGATACCAACAATAGAATCAAATGCTGTGTAGAACACAACAAAAAATCCCATAGCTACCCGACTGACTAAAGCTGCTAAGGAATGCAAATCTTTAACTAACAGATATACAGCTAGAGCCAAAAGTCCGAATAACGGCAATTGCAGCAGGTGTATGGTCAGCCATCGATCCACTACTGGCAACAGTTTGTCATAGGACGGCATCGAAATGTACCTTGGATGCCAAAGCAGGATGATTCCTAGAGTTAAAGGCGTACCCAGTATCACCAGTCTTTGCAATGGTTTGTGAGTAGGATGAGTTTCCATTGGCATTCACGCCTCCAAAGGAATAGTTTTGTTTTTTATCTGTTAAAAATTAGGGAGCGCCATAATACTTTCGTTTTGAAAAAGGTTGACTGTTTGCAAGTATGTTGTGAGCTTTGAGACATCCGCTGGCTGACAGCGATAACCGATGTAGCTATCTGGGCGAATTAGGTAAAAGCTTTCACCAAAAGCGCTGTAGCGCTGGTGACATTCACCTTCTGGATCGAGCAGTATTGAACCGTGCCAGTGTAAATATTCTGGTATATGGGTTTCCCAGAGCGCGATATGTACTGCAATATATGCGCCGAATTTTCTCTCGACTTCCTGGGTGATTTGACTTAATCGGGCATAATTGGCTGGGGTTGTTACTTGACCAGCAAACAACAAAAGATGATGTTTTATGCCGGAAAATACACGATATAAACTTTGTTTTCCATCCTTGGTTTGCACCATTATATCCGGTGCCCTATCTCCTGCTTTTAATCCGTGGTGAAAATGCCACCAGTCGATTAAATTCAGTCTTTTTGGGGATAAATTTGGCAGCAAAAATGGGTATTCTTCCTGCACGATGGGACTTTTACGATAGTTTACCTTTAATCCAGATATGGTACTGACGATGCGTTTTTGAACGCTGTCAAAATTGGTGAAAAAACCAGCAGCATAACGCCGAATTTGCTTATATATTGGATTGCTTAGGGTTACTATTCGTGTTGCTAATTCAGTGCTAGCTAAGATTAATTTGGAGACAGGTTCGCGTTCAATTGGGTATGAATCGAGTAAATCGGTTGATGCTTCTCCTGCGATCGCTAAAGCAAGTTTCCAGGCTAGATTATAAGCATCTTGCAATCCTGCATTCATCCCTTGACCTCCGACGGGACTGTGGGAAGACAAGGCATCGCCTGCGACAAAGACGCGCCCGATGCGGCTTTTGTCAACCATTCGCTGGCGGATGGTGAAGCTGCTTGTCCAGACTGGGTTGGTTAAGTTAGCTTGGATATGCGATCGCTCGTTGAATAATTGCTGAAGAAGCTGCAAATCTGGTTCTTCAGGTACTTCTCGATCTGATGGTACGTCCACAAACAACCGCCAAAATCTATCTTCTGGTAGTGGAAACGCTCCTAATTCCCCATTAGATGTTAAAAAGATGTGTGGTTCATCAGGTGAAAGATTCCAGTCAATTTCCACATCCATTAACAGGAACGAAGCCTCAAGATCAACACCTTGATAAGCTAAACCAGCTTCCTGACGAACGGTACTGTGTGCGCCATCACAACCTATTAACCAAGGAACTCGACAGCTTTCTTTTCTTCCATCTGCATGGCTAAGGGTGGCAGTAACGCCATCAGTATCTTGCTCTAAACTAGAAAAGGTGACAGACCGCTCAATTTTTACCCCAAGGTTTTCCGCTAAATTTGCCAAAATATCTTCGGTTTCAGACTGTGGCAGAGAAAGAGCAAAGGGAAAGCACGAATCTAACTTATCAAAATCGATCCGAACAATACGTTTGCTATCTGCATAAACGTTTAAAGCATGTAATTTGCGTCCGCGTTTAATCGCCTCATCAGCGATACCCAGTCTGTCAAATACTTCTAAGGTACGGGCAAAAATTGCAAGTGCTTTACTGGTTTTGGAAGGGTGAGGGTTTTTGTCAATTAAACGCAGCTTGACTCCATGCCGTGCTAGTTCTGCGGCTAACAGTAAACCTGTTGGTCCTGCTCCTACGATGAGTACATCTGGTAACACTGTGGAACCTCCTTAGCGTTCAAAGAGCGGTTTTTGCGACCTCAACTAAAGGTGATAGGTGGTAGGTTGTAGGGAATAAATCTCAACCCTGCGCCCAAAACCCAAAACCCAAAACCTAATACCTAACACCTAAGACCTAAAAATGTGCCCATAAAGCTCTGTAGAACTCACGTTACTTAATTATTGGCATACGCAATTGTACTCAGTAGGGCGTTCTCTGCTTGTCGCGAATCTAACCGGGTATGTTGAACCACAATCGGCACATCAGAAGTAATAACGCTGGCAAAATCAGTATCGAGGGGAATTGGTTCTGGATCTTTGAGGTTGTTGAAGCGGATATGCTTTGTGCGCCGCGCGGGAACTATTTCTCGGTAAGGGCCTACAGGCTCTTTATCGCTATAGTAAATCGTAATTTCAATCTGGGCATCTTCGTCGCCTGCATTTAAAATGCAGACGGTTTCATGACTGGTAAACTGAGGTTCGGGGCCATTGCTATAAGCAGGGATGTAGCCTTCTGCGATCGCCCAACAAGTTTTTCCAATTGGCTGATTCATTTTACGCTTCTCCGATGATCGATATTAAACTCTTGTGCGCGATATGCCTCCGGCACGCTGGCGCGATCGCCTCCCCTGGGCTGTCCACAAAGCGGTGATGTTCCCCAAGAATTGGAACGTGCTACCAACTAAATGGTCAGAATTAGTTTGCGACGCCGAGCTATGTAAACGGCGTAAACCATGCAAATCTAAATAGCTAAATCCCACCTTTGAGAAAAAGGGAATTAAGCAGAAGAAAAACGTATCAAGGGTTTGATTAATCCAACCAAAACCACTAGGGCCAATAATCCAAACAATCGGGTATAAAACCCACAACACTGTAAAGTAGGTTGTCAGTTTATCGTAAAAGTTGGAAAGTTCCGCGCCTTGACTGCGGGTTTTGGCGCGTAAAGGCCCCCAAATTCCCCCAAGCACAACCAAAAAAGCCACAACGCCGTTGATATACCAAAAATATCTTACCCAAGGAACTGTGGAAAGATCGGCAATCAAACCACAGGCAACTACTATCACTTGTGTCATCATTAGCGATGCATTATATCTCCAATCTTTGGAGATATAATGCATCGCCGTCCAAGCTAAAGCTAACAGCAATAACGGCGTGGTGACAACCCAATCCAAATAGCGAGCGTAGTGGGCAATTTGTCCGGCAACGGCTATCTTTCCCTGTTCTAAATTACCTTGGGGTAAAGTCATGGATAAATAAGCCAATCCAGACCAAATGGGAATAAACGCGGCAACCAGGTATTCGTATTTGGGAACGCCGCGAGGATTTTTACTCAGGGATATAAAGTGCAATGCACCTATTGCCATCCCCGCTACGTAAATCCAATGAAAAATTTTTTCCCAATCCATAACTTACCTCGGTAAAGTTTTTGAGTAGATGGATGCTTTTGATTTCAGGACTTAGGCAACTTCTCTATATGTAGGGTGTGTTAACGCAGTGTAACTCACCATGTTCGTTATATCTGGAGTTGCTACGTAAGTCCTGGATTTTGTGGCTTTATTTCTAGCTAAAACAGCAAATGTGACCAAAAAGTGACAGTTTGGGATGGTCTTTGGTTATTAGCTCTCTAAGATATTCAATACTCTAAATATGGCAACTGGTGCGTTACTAAGATATTCAATACTCTAAATATGGCAACTGGTGCGTTACGCTAGCGCTAACGCACCCTACGTATAGAAATCCGATCTCTAGGATGGCAACTGGTGCGTTACGCTAGCGCTAACGCACCCTACGTAGATCAATCACGTTTGTAGGGCGGTGTGGTTGAAAAGTCGTGTCACTTTTGGGTCACATTTGGGCATAACGCTGGGATTGGTAGGGTGAGGGATTCTCTGAAGAATTTCTGGAAGTTTCGTTAACCTTGCCTCTATTCCTGATGTCAATGTAACTTTTGTTGCCAATGTCAGCGAAAAAATTCCGATCGGCTTTGTGGAGCTGGATAAAAATTACACTGGGGGCATTTCTGCTATTAATGGCGGTGGTTTTAATCCTGCTGCCAATTCTAACTTTTCTGCGCGTGCCTTCTTTTGTCATCGGCAATGAGGCGATTTGGTTTCTGCGGTGGCAGTATACTCCGGGCGGTTATTCTATTATGTTTAATCCGATTTCTTTGTTGGCGATCGCATCCATAATCGGTTTAATCGGACTGTGGCTCAGGAGGCGGCAAAATCAATGAAATTAGGCCAATGGTTGGGAGTTATAGCATTTGTTGCTTCGCTTTACATTATCTGGCAAATTCGCCAATTGCTGCTGTTATTGTTTACAGCAATCGTGCTGGCAGTGGCAATTAATCAACTGGTGCGGCAACTTGAGAAAACGGGCATACAACGGATTTGGGCTGTCTGGCTGAGTTTGGGTATTGTTGTTACCTTGTTAGCCGGATTTTTCTGGCTAATTGTACCGCCGTTTGTTCAGCAATTTCAGCAATTGTTAGCGTTATTTCCAACTGGAATCGAGCGGATTCAGCAGGGAATCAATTGGTTAGAAGAGCGCATTCAAGGCTCTTTGATTCCAGAAATTCCCGATGTCAATGGGTTTGTTCAACAACTTCAACCTTTGAGTACTAATTTACTCGGACGCGCGATCGCTTTCTTCTCCTCCTCAATAAATATGGTTATAGAATTATTGCTGGTATTAGTTTTAACCTTAATGCTGCTGATTAATCCGCAACCTTACCGTCAAGGATTTGTGCGCTGCTTTCCTTCTTTTTATCGCCATCGAGTTGATTGGATTCTTTCCCGCTGCAATGAGGGTTTGGGTAGTTGGACAGTTGGCGCTTTAATTGAAATGGTTTTTATTGCTGCTTTTAGCGCAATTGGGTTATGGATTTTACAAGTACCGCTAGTATTGGCTCATGCAGTTTTGGCAGGGTTGTTAAATTTTATTCCCAATATTGGCCCGACTTTGAGCGTGGTTTTTCCGATGGCGATCGCATTTCTCGATGCCCCTTGGAAAGCCGGAGCCGTGTTAATTTTATACATCGTGATTCAACAACTTGAAAGTTATTGGTTAACGCCGACGGTGATGGCGAAACAGGTGGCGCTATTACCTGCTGTGACGTTAACGGCTCAAATCTTCTTTGCCACCATTTTTGGAGCTTTGGGGCTACTGATAGCACTACCTTTGACGGTGGTGGCGAAAACTTGGATTGAAGAGGCATTGTTTCAGGATGTTCTGGATCGGTGGAAGTCTGCGGCATCTTAGCTGATAATCGTAGTAATTAGCGATTAGCTAGTGCAGGAGAAAAGCTTTGCCAAATAACATTCGAGATCGATTCAGGGATTTGAGAAACCGAGGCTCCGATCCAAACCAAACTCAACAGTTACAAACAGAATTACTCGATGAATCAAAGTTAGATTCGTCTTACTTAATTTTGATAGTTAGTTCCTGCGCGATCGCAACTTTTGGTTTGCTCTCCAACAGCACTGCTGTCATCATCGGCGCGATGATTATTGCACCCTTAATGTTGCCGATTCGAGGTTTAGCATTTGGTGCTTTGGCGGGTAATGTTATCTTATTCCGCCAAGGCATAGCTTCCCTGGTACTGGGAAGTTTGCTGGCGATCGCGATCGCTTACTGTCTCGGTTTACTTGTCGGCATTTCCAGCTTTGGTAGCGAGGTGCTGGCGCGAGGGAAACCGACATTGTTAGATTTAGGTATTGCGGTGGCTGCTGGTGGTATCAGCGGCTACGCTAAGGTAGAGCGGAAGATTTCTGGGAGTTTGGCGGGGACTGCGATCGCCGTTGCTTTAATGCCTCCGATTTGCGTCATTGGTTTGGGATTATCTCAAACAAATTGGTCGCTAAGTTTAGGAGCAAGTTTACTTTATCTTACCAATTTGTTAGGGATTACGCTTTCTTGCATGTTGACCTTTCTCGTAGCAGGATATACCTCTTTAGTACGAGCAAAAAAACCTTTGATGTGGACTTTAGGTTTTACGGCAATTCTGTTAATTCCTTTAGGTTTTAGTTTTGGTGAATTAGTGCGTCAAGTGCAACTTGAAACCAGTCTGCGGCGCGCATTATTAAACCGAACTGTTACTTTTCAACGAGTGCAATTGCTGACAAGTGAAATCAACTGGTTAGCCAGTCCCCCAGAAGTGCGTTTAAGCGTCAGAGCAAAAGAACCTGTAACGCCAAAGCAGGTGCGGTTATTGGAAGAATTTGTCGCGCGAGAAATGGGTCAACGTTTTACTTTAATTTTTGAAGTCGGTCAAATCGAAGAAGTTATGCGAGAAGATCTAAATCTAACCAATTAATTTAAAATTAAACCATAAAATCAAATGATGCCACCAACTGAAGTTGTTTGCCTGATCGTCGCAGTGCTTTTACTAGCAAGTGTTTTTGCAAGTAAATTATCAAATAAAATCGGAATTCCGGCGCTGCTGTTTTTTCTGTTCATCGGGTGGCTAGTCGGGGCAGTCGGGGGAATTTCGCTCAATAATCCTGCGATCGCTAAATTTATTGGAGACTTTGCGCTCATTTTCATCCTCTTCTCTGGCGGATTAGGAACTGAATGGAATGCAATTCAACCTGTACTAGGAAAAGGATTGAGCCTCTCGACACTTGGGGTTTTCATCACCACGCTATTACTGGGAACCTTTGCTTGGTTCATACTAGGATCTTTTGACTCCTTTTTGATTGGTGTGAAGGGGATCTCTTTTCCAGAAGGACTATTGTTAGCTGCGATTGTCTCTTCCACCGATGCCGCCGCTGTATTTTCAGTCCTTAGATCCAGCCATCTAGGGCTGAAGGGAAACTTACAACCGCTCCTAGAATTAGAATCAGGTAGCAACGATCCAATGGCGGTTTTATTAACAACAACGTTGATAAATATTATCACCGGCACTAATACCTCTCCGATCAATGTTGGGATTTCTCTGGTGATGCAATTGGTAATCGGTGCTGCTGTCGGTTATGGCGCCGGATTAGCCCTAGTCTGGGCAATTAATCGCTTAAATCTCAACCCTCAAGGGCTGTATCCCGTGGCAACAATTGCACTCGTCTTGTTAACTTATAGCGCAACAACGTTTCTCGGTGGCAATGGCTTTCTGGCAGTATACATTGCAGGTGTTGTGAAAGGAAATCGTCCTTTTATCTATCAAGACACCATTATTAGTTTTCACGACGGGGTTGCCTGGTTGATGCAAATCATCATGTTTTTGACATTGGGACTGCTGTTTGTTCCCTATCAAACTGAACTTTATTCTGTTGCCAGTGTTGCTGCGATCATCAGTTTATTTCTGATGTTTGTGGCGCGTCCGATTAGTGTTTTTGTCAGTTTGGCATGGACTAAGATGCCCTTTCGAGAAAAACTGCTGATTGCATGGGTTGGGTTGCGAGGATCTGTCCCAATTGTTCTGGCAACGTTTCCCCTAGCCGTTGGCATGGCTCAAGCTGGAGAAATTTTTACGATAGTAAGTTTCATCGTCGTCACCTCCGTACTAATCCAAGGATTTTCCTTGGCAACCGTTGCCCGATGGCTTGATTTAGCACTTGATGACTGATTTTTTTACCTATTTTTTTGCACCCCTCTGCTTTTGATAACTCGACCATTACTAACCCAAGAAAGTGCCTGGTTGCCAACTGTATTAATCATCACTGCCTCGATCGCAGGCTCAGACACTTCTTTCTGAGCAACCCACTCGACAATAAAGTTTGCTCCAGCCCCACCACTGGTGTCGTCTCGATTCACTACAAAATCTATTGTTGCCAACGCTCTGAGTTCCACAGGTTGCTCTAAATACTTGCGAACCAGTTCGCCGTTAGTGTTGTAATAGTTCACCAAAGTAATAATAATTGGGTTGATCAAATCTGTATTTCGGACGCTCAGCGTGGCAGCTAAGTCAATCTTCTGATTCCGATCCACACCATAGATATAAGAGTAGATGGGAATGTAAACCGTTTGACCTGTGACTATCTTAACCGTGTTATTCAGCGTCACGACTTTTAGCTGAGAAACAGGGTCTTGTGGCACTGGTGATGATGCACAGGCTGTAAGAAATACGACGATTATAATTGCCAGATAACAAGACAGATATCGCTTCATCAGATTTTTCCAAACCAGAAATGCTTTTGCGATATCTACAATATTATAATAACGTTTGGCATTCAATATGCTTTTACAGCGGATTGCCAGTAATCAGCAGCCGGGACATGGCACGATCGAGGTTATCTGTTTGTCCGAAAAATCTACTAAGTCTTTATTGATGATTTTTCTTTTATATTACCCATTACCCATTACCCATTACCCATCATGTTCTCCCTGCATTTCTTTCACTTCAAATAAACTAATCAATACTCCAGCAATGGGAATTGATAGAAAAACTCCGACTAACCCGGCAACTTTAGCCCCCACTAATAAAGCAAAGAACATCACCACTGGGTTCATATTAATCGAGCCTTGCATAATCCGAGGCATGAGCAGATTTTCTTCTACCTGTTGCAGCAAAACACAACCGATTAAAACTTTGACGCTTAACCAAATTCCTTGAGGCAATATAATTAAAGAAACTAGACTAATTCCGATGGTTGCTCCGATGCCGGGAATCAGGTCGAAAATGCCTGCGATCGCTGCCATCACCAAGGGATAAGGAACGTTTAATACGATAAATACAATAAACGCCGAAACTCCAAAGAAAATCGATAAAAGTAACCGCCCCCAAAAGAAACCCAAAAAGTTTTTCTGAATTGCCTCATTCAATCTGCCCCGCAGGTTTACAGGAAAAACTTTAAGAATAAAATACCAAATTATTTTTCCATCTAACAACATGAAAAAAGCTACAACGGCTACCAAAATTAGATCGACGAAATTGGTAATTAAAGTTTGAAGCGTAGCCAAACCAATGCCAATTCCGGCTAAAGCTTGCTCGCGTAATTGCGCTTCAATCGCAGCAAAACTTACTTGAACGTTCCAGTTGTTGAGAATATTTTGGATGCGCTCTAACAGTGCGATCGCAGATTCAAAAAGTTGGGGCGATTGACCGAGCAATTGTTCCGCTTGTGAGATAATCGCAAAACCCAAAGTGGCTATCAACCCGACAATAATTAGCAGACTCAGTAAAAAAACTCCGGTAACTGCTAGCCCCCGCGGTAAAAAACGAGCCACCCACTGTACCGGATAATTCAGCAAAAATGCCAGAATCGCAGCAAATATAAAAATGGCGATCGCTTTTTCAAAATAAGCCAAAATCTGGACAATTGCCCAGCCCAAAGCTAACAGTAACAAATAACGAACCAGCTTCGTAGTACTGAATCGATCCCAGAAGTTTCTTCTACTTGACTCATTCATTATTCCTGAAATTTTATGCTATATCGCGTCCAGTAGCCAAGGTAGTCCAAGTTTTTTTGGTGCTGTAGGGGCGGGTTTTACCAGCAATATTTGCTAGCCAAGCAAAGGTTAAATAAACCCGCCCCGGCTTAGGCCACTACCATACAATGAATTATGGCAGGCAAGCTGCCATAATTCCTCTACCTGGGGTAATGTACTTTCGGGAAGATGAATTTTTATTAGCTCGCTGTTACCTTACCAAATAACAAAAAAGTCTCGTTGCTCCCAAAGGATAAATATACCTCTAATGGTAATCAGAGCGATCGCATCCCAAAGGTAGGGGACGTTGCGACGAAGCCAGAAACCCGGTTTCAACAAAAAAACCGGGTTTCTTTGCGTCAAGCCAAACAGCGCAACACTACGAGACTTCGCGCCGCAACTGGCACTTTATAACCGTTGGTGTAAGTTTTCTCTTCCTTGATAAAGCGCGGTTCTTTAGTATCAATTACAACAAGCCACTCTTTATCATCTAGCTCTAGCACGCTTGGTAGGCCAAACTCGATCGTTTCATAGTGGGCATTAAAGAAGAGGAGAAAGCTATCATCAATGATGCGATCGCCTTTTGGTCCCGGACTAGGAATTTGGTTACCATCCAAGAACACGCCCATCGCCTTTGCATAACCCACATTCCACTGTTCGTCAGTCATCTCGGAGCCATCGGGGTTAAACCAAGCAATATCGCTAACGCCCTTACCGTGAATCGCACGACCTTGGAACCACTTGCGCCGCCGAAATACCGGATGCTGACGCCGGAAGAAGATTAACTCGCGGGTAAAATTGACAAAATCCTCGTTTTCTTTTTCCAACTCCCAATCAAACCAAGAAATTTCATTATCTTGACAATAGGCATTATTATTGCCCTTTTGCGTCCGCCCCAATTCATCTCCTCCTAACATCATCGGGATGCCTTGAGACAGCATTAACGTTGTCAAGAAATTACGTTTCTGCCTTTCTCGCAATTGCAAAATTTCCGCTTCATCAGTTGCGCCTTCAACTCCACAATTCCAAGCACGATTGTGGCTTTCTCCATCGCGGTTATCTTCCCCGTTGGCTTCGTTATGTTTGTCGTTGTAACTTACCAAATCGTTGAGAGTAAAACCATCATGACAAGTAATAAAATTGATACTTGCATTCGGACGCCGCCCGTTTACCTGATAATATAAATCCGGGCTGCCGGTGAAACGATAAGCGAATTCTCCTAAAGTCGTCCCCTCACCGCGCCAAAAGTCTCGCACCGTATCCCGATACTTACCATTCCACTCAGACCAACGCACGGGGAAATTCCCAACTTGATAGCCACCATCGCCAATATCCCAAGGTTCGGCAATCAGTTTCACATCCGCCAAAACCGGGTCTTGATGGATAATATCAAAGAACGCTGCAAGGCTATCCACTTCGTATAATTCCCGCGCCAAAGCCGAGGCGAGGTCAAAGCGGAACCCATCAACGTGCATTTCTAATACCCAATAACGCAAGCTATCCATAATTAACTTCAAAACTTGCGGGTTAGAAACGTTGAGCGAATTTCCGCAGCCGGTAAAATCCATGTAATAACGCTTATCGCCATCTACCAAACGATAATAAGCAGCATTATCGATGCCTCGCAAACACAAAGAAGGGCCTAAATGATTGCCTTCTCCGGTGTGGTTATAAACCACATCCAAAATTACTTCAATTCCAGCGCGGTGCAGCGCCTTGACCATTTCTTTGAACTCGGCTACCTGACCCCCCATACTACCGCTAGAACTGTAGCCCGAGTAAGGAGAAAGATAATTGATCGAATCGTAGCCCCAATAATTTGTTAATCCCTTATCAGTCAGGTGTCCCGGACGCGCCAAAAAGTGATGCACCGGCATTAATTCAACCGCTGTAATTCCTAACCTTTGGAGATGCTCAATTGCCGCTGGATGGCCCATCCCCGCATAAGTGCCGCGCAATTTTTTCGGAATATCCGGGTGCAATTTAGTAAAGCCTTTGACGTGAACTTCATAAATAATCGTTTCGTGCCAAGGAGTTCGCAGCAGGGTGTCGCCTTCCCAATCAAACGACTCATCAATCACGACAGATTTTGGCACCAAAGCGGCGTTATCTAACTCAGAAAACGATAAATCTTGTTCCGGAGAATCCCATGAATAAGCAAACAATTCCGGGCCATTGCCTCTTAAATTGCCATCAATGGCTTTCGCATATGGGTCAATTAGCACCTTGTTGGCGTTGAAACGATGGCCTTCATGGGGTGCATAGGGGCCATGCACTCGGTATCCGTACCGCTGACCAGGGCCAACTCCCGGCAAGTAACCGTGCCAAATAAAGTTGCTGACCTCGGTTAATTCTATGCGCGTCTCCTCATCGTTGCGATCGAATAAGCAAAGCTCAACACCCGTTGCATTTTCTGAGTAAATTGCAAAATTTGTGCCTTTGCCATCCCAATGTGCGCCTAAAGGATAAACATCACCAGGCCAAAGTGGTACGTACATATGTGCAAATCCCAATTTTTTAGAACATCGGTTCAACCATAATTGTTCGCAAGAGCGAACAGTTTCAACCAAAAAAGTTGAAATATTGAAAATTTTTCCAGCTTGCTCTGACAATAATGATTATTGTCCTTAATCCTTAGAACCTCTAGGAGAGTCTTTCAAAAGCCCTGACTATCGTCTGAAATTGGCGAAAAAGACAGATTTTCGCGGCTAAATCCTCTGATTTGGGCTTTTCAAATATCCTCCTTAATTGCATTCCAGTCATCTGTAATAACTATCTTAAAGTGTTACTGGCTTAACCGGCTTCTACCGGAAGAATGGAGTTTATGTAACTACTAATTGTGATGAAGAATACATAAAATATGAAGGTTTTCAGCAGAGCGATCGCTTAAAACTCTCGAACACAAGCGAAAATTATAAATCTGCCAAAAAGCTATCTATCTTTTGGTAGAGTTCGAGATGTTACATCACTCTAACTGTAGGAATATATAGTTTTTGTGGATGATGCGATCGCTCTACCTTCCAAGCTTGATTGCGATCAATTTCCAACCCATAAATATATACAATTAAATTCATAAACATGCTACATATCAACACCTACCAATTGTCGGGGCGGGTTTTACCAACCAAGTCAGGGAAAAACAACTATTCAACTAAACCCGCCCCGACCAAAGTGTTTCCCATGAATGGGAAAATGGTATCAGCTAAAAAGTTAGGTTCGTATTCAGCTAACTACGAACCCAAAGCGGTTATATAATATGTAGAAAATTTGAATTTAAAAGCGATAAAAGCCGGTTTTCTCTTCGCATTATGCAACTCAACTAAGCATCGACTATTTATCAATGAACAAAGCTGTACAGGGCATCGATATAATTTTGTAGCCATTGTTCTGATACCCCTGTAATATTAGCAATCTCAGCCAAGGAAAACTTTGCCAACAGCAGGTATTTAATCAATTCTTGGGTTCGCGGCGAGATCGCGTGATTTTGAGAGTTTTGCATGACCATCCGTCCCAAGTTTAGTTTTGTAAGGTTGACACTGTTTATAAGCTATCGTCTTGGCAATTAATTTGTCTGTCCGCTACCGTACATTGCCCACCAATTATTCTTCTTACCTTAAAATAGGTAGAGTAAAAGGGAAAGGCGCGATCGCATGCCCCTAATCCAGGGTAGTATGTAACCAAGAACACATATCTTCTTCACAAAGAATCTTTCTAATGAGAGGGATACTTACCACAGCGATAAATTGTATGCTTTAAAACATAATGATTCAAAAAAGCTGCTCATTTATTTCCTGGTCCCAAAGCTTGCGTAACCCTATTGGCAACAAACTTCTAGCTGCTATGTCTAGGGAGGAATACGAACGCCTCCTACCTCAGATGCAAGCGATTCCTTTGGCTTTGAAGCAGCGTATATACGAAGTCAACGAACCGATTGAGCATCTTTATTTTCCCAACAGCGGTGTTATTTCTTTTCTTGGCGTTTTAGGAAATGGTAGCACAGTTGAAGTCGCTACAGTCGGGAATGAAGGAATGATTGGCACTCCTATATTACTGGGAACCGACCGCATTCCGGCTGAAACTATGGTGCAAGTTCCTGGCGATGGCTGGCGAATGAAAGTGGATGTATTTAAAAGGGAAGTTCCTCCAGGTAGTCCATTTCACAATTTGCTGCTGCGCTACGTACAAGCGCTGATCAACCAGATGATACGATCGGTTATTTGCAATACGCTGCACCCAGTGGAAGCGCGATGCTGTCGTTGGCTGTTGCAGGTTCAAGATCGGGTAGGTTTAGACGAGTTTATTCTGACTCAAGAGTTTCTTTCCCAAATGCTGGGAGTGCGCCGTGCTACTGTCAGCGAAGTTGCTGCTAAACTTCAGAAGGCAGGGTTAATCAACTATCATCGCGGCAAGATAATAATTCTTGACCGAGAAGCTTTAGAAGCTGGTTCTTGTGAATGTTATCGCGTTGTTAAACAAGAATACGAGCGTTTATTGAGTTGATTTGGTAATTGGTAATTGGTAATTGGTAATTGGTAATTGGTAATTGGTAATTGGTAATTGACTGTAGGGGCGGGTTTTACCAGTCAGCCTGCGGAACCACGAAATATGTCGTTAAACCCGCCCCGCCCGGATGCAATACCGATGCAACCGGACATGATATAATGGCTAATCTCAGGAAAAATGCTAGATTAACCAGAGCTTCATTAGCAATTAGCAATTAGCAATTACCAATTACCAATTACCAATTACCTATTACCTATTACCAATTAGCCATACTAAAATTTGAGCAGTTGTTTGAGTGTAATTTCCAGCAAATTCGGGCGATGGTTGAGGTTTTCGCCTAAGTCATAAATGACTTTTTCCAAAAGATAGGCATCGAGCAGCAGTTGCAATTCTTCGGTTGTTTTTGGTAAGAAACTATCCCCGCTGGCTACTTTTAGATATCCTTTGAGAAAAGCGGCGCTAACCCAGGAAATCCAAAACTGATTCCAAGCTTCCATTAAGGGCAGATCTTTAGACTGAATCGTGCCGCTTTCGACTTCATTGGCAAAGGCAATATTGGCAGCATCGTGGAAAGATTGCAGCATTCCCGCTACATCGCGCAGAGGCGATCGCTTCATCCTTCTTTCGGTTAACGGGCGAGTTGGTTTGCCTTCAAAATCAATAATGATAAAGTCTTTCCCCGTATAAAGAACTTGCCCCAAATGGTAATCGCCGTGATAGCGGGTACGCATGGCGGTAATTTTTTGGTTTAAAACTAACCGGAAGCGTCCAAAAAATTCTTCTTGGCGGTTAAAGACAGCTTTCGCCAAGGGTTGAATATCCGGCGGTAAAGAGTTTAATCGATCTTTCAATAACAGAAAGACTTGCCCGGTTAAATTCCGCGCGTATTGGTAAATCGACCGCTGGTAAAATAAGGAAAAAGGTTCTGGTGCAAAATCGGGATTCTCTGCATCGGAAGCAAGAGCAATATGGAGTTCAGCGGTACTTTCTCCTAATAGTTGAATGTTGGGTAGGTAGGCGTCGATTGTTTCAAATGCCAATTCGGGAATATCCGCCGCTTGTAACTCTAATAAAGATCCATTGGGGATGGGAACTTGCGTGATGTGCGCTTGTTGGGTGATGATGCGATCGCAAAAATCCCGCCAGCTATCCAAGGTATAATCCCACCCGCTGCGGGTATCTTGAATAAACTCTTGCAACACTCCCACCGTCATCGGTAGAGTTGATGGAGCGTGTCGCGGGTTAGTTGCTATGGGGGTTTGGGTATCAAAACGGCGGTATTCCAGCGCCCCGGCAAGGGGTGCGAAATGATTTAAACGTTGTTTTTGGCCTAAAAAGCGTCCAATCTCCAAATCCGGGTTGATGCCCGACTCGACTTTGCGGAAGAGTTTTAAGATTAAGCGATCGCCATATACAATAGCAATATTTCTGTGTTCGCCTTTTAAAATTTTTGGGTCAAGATCTGACGCTGCTGGTGCTATTTTTAAGCATAAATCCGTAGGCGAAGCAACTAATTCACCATTGATTCCTTTAAAGCGATGATTTTGTGCGATCGCCTCCAACAGCGAGGAAAGAAAGTATTTATCTGCGGTGGCGTCGAATAAAACCCCATCTGTTTCTGGATTAACCTGAAGGCGAGTTATTAAAGTTTGGGGCATTTCGCTTAAAAGCTGTTGTGCTGCTTCGCCTTCTGCATAAGCAAGCAGTAACAGATAAGTTTCCGAATTGCCCTGAATATAGTCTATCTGGAACCAAATTATCTTGCCCTGGGTGTGCTTGTAGGGAATAGCGATCGCTTCCACAATATGTGCAGCTTGAACCTTGCGATTTTTACTGCCAAACCAAGAACTGCAATACAAATAATCGCGCAAAATAGATTCCAGATTATTTCTGTAATCTCGTTGCGAGAATGCATTTTGCCATTCTCCGCTAACAACCAACATTGGCAATTCGCATTTGGGTTTTTGCAGTTGGTTAAACGCCGTTTTATACTGAAGAGTAAACCAATAAAACCCGTAAGGACTAAGACTGAAAAAATAAGGCGCATCGCCAATCGGTGGAAACTCAGAATGCCCAAAAATTTCCGTAGGCACCATTCCCTTAAACGCCGATAAATCTAACTCCACCGTTTGCACAAACCGGGACAAATTCGCCACCACTAAGATTATTTCAGATTTGAGATTTGAGATTGCAGATTGATCAATCTGCAATCTCAAATCTTCAATCTCAAATTCTTCTGAATAGGTGCGCGTGAAAGCGAGAACTTTGCGGTTATGGGGGTGCAATAATTCAAAACTGCCTTTTCCGAATGCCTGAAAACGCTTGCGCGTGGCGATTAAGCGTTTCATCGTATACCAAAGCGAATTCGGGTTTGCTCTTTGTGCTTCTACATTAACAGCTTCATAATGATATTCCGAGTCTACAACCAGCGGTAAATATAACCTTTGGGGGTTAGCGCGACTAAAACCGGCGTTGCGATCGCTACTCCACTGCATCGGCGTGCGTACCCCGTTGCGATCGCCCACATAAACATTATCCCCCATGCCGATTTCATCCCCATAATAAAGTACGGGAGTTCCCGGCAAAGACAACAGCAAACTATTCAACAATTCTATTTGTCTGCGGTCATTTCCTAACAAAGGTGCTAACCGACGACGAATCCCCAAATTCACCCGCATCACCGGATCTTGGGCATACATCCGATACATATAATCTCTATCTTCATCCGTCACCATCTCCAGCGTTAATTCATCGTGATTCCGCAAAAATAACGCCCACTGACAATTCTCCGGAATCGCCGGAGTTTGTTGCAGAATATCAATAATCGGGAAGCAATCTTCCATCCGCAAAGACATAAACAAACGCGGCATCAAGGGAAAGTGAAAATTCATGTGACACTCATCCCCTTCTCCATAATATTGTGCCGCATCTTCAGGCCATTGATTCGCCTCCGCCAGCAACATTCTATTGGGATAGTTTTCATCTACATGCTTGCGTAGATCCTTTAAAAAAGCATGAGTTTCCCACAAATTTTCGCAGTTAGTTCCTTCCCGTTCGTATAAATAAGGAACCGCATCCAAACGCAGTCCATCTACTCCCATCTCCAACCAAAAATCGAGAACCTTAAACACCGCTTCCCGCACCGCCGGATTATCGTAATTTAAATCTGGTTGATGCGAGTAAAACCGATGCCAGTAATAAGCTTTTGCTACCGCATCCCAACTCCAATTCGATGTCTCAAAATCCTGAAAAATAATCCTCGCTTCCTCATATTTTTCCGGCGTATCGCTCCAGACATAAAAATCGCGCTCTACACTATCTTTGGGCGCGCGTCTTGCGCGTTGAAACCAAGGATGCTGGTCAGAAGTATGATTAACAATTAACTCAATAATTACTCTAATTTCCCGCTGATGCGCCGCCTCTAAAAACTCTTTAAAATCATCCAAATTCCCATAAATCGGATTAACCGTAGTATAATCAGCAATATCGTACCCATCATCCTTCAATGGTGAAGGAAAAAACGGCAATATCCAAATCGCAGTAATCCCTAAATCTTGCAGGTAATCCAGCTTTTCCGTCATCCCTCGAAAATCGCCAATTCCATCACCATTGCTGTCAGCAAACGCACGGACAGGCGCTTCATAAATAATCGAATTTTTAAACCAAAGCGGATCGTTATTTAGGTTATGGTTCTGCATTTTTCCTGCCGATAAAGATAGGTTTACTTAATTGGTATAGTCACAAAATAGGGAAATTAACGAACCACAGAGGCACAGAGAGCGCAGAGGTAGAGGAAAGAGAAAATTTAACCAACTTTGAACAGCTATATTGCTCTCTTCTCAATCTGAGATTACCTCTTCTTCTTTGCTCTGTGTCCTCTGTGTCTCTGTGGTTCGTTAAAAAATAGCCATGTCACTCACAAGATAAGTTACCTGGTTTACTTGCCAGAGTCTTCTATCTAAAGTCAGATTAAAATCTATCTGAAGTCGAATTGAATAATATTCACGCTCTAGTTAAAATTACAGGTTGTTCGCAACCCTAAAAACAACATGGATTTTCAACGCGCTAGTGGAATTCTGTTACAGCCGACAAGTTTACCCAGCCGATTTGGCATTGGCGATTTAGGCAAATCTGCTTACGAGTTTGTCGATTTTTTAGCAAAAAGCGGTCAAAAGTTGTGGCAAATTCTGCCTTTGGGGCCTACGGGATACGAACATTCCCCCTATACGATGAATTTTAGCGCTTTTGCGGGCAATCACTTGCTGATTAGTCTCGATTTATTAGCTGAAGAAGGGTTGTTAAGTCAAGATGAGTTAATCCCTATAAAAGCAGATTTAGAACCAGATAAAGTCAACTTTGATGCAGTTGTTCCGCATAAAATAGGATTGCTAAAAATAGCCTATAAGAGTTTTCACGCCTCGCTAACTAGCAAACAAAAAGCAGCGTTTGAAGAATTTTGCCAAGCGCAGGCTTATTGGTTAGATGATTATGCTTTATTTATGGCATTATTAGAAGCGAATGAGGGGAAAAGTTGGAATAATTGGGAACGCGCGATCGCTCTCCGCCACCCCGACGCTATCCAAGCCCAATCCGCAGCTTTAAAAGACAGCATTGCCTTCCACAAATTCTTACAATTTAAGTTTTTCGCCCAGTGGTCAAAGTTACGGGAATACGCCAATGAAAAAGATATTAAAATTATTGGCGATATCTCGATTTATGTTTGCCACAACAGTGCCGATGTTTGGGCAAATCGGGATATATTTAAACTCGATTCAGAAACTTTTGACCCCGCATTTATCGCCGGAGTTCCCCCAGATTACTTTAGCGCCACCGGACAATTGTGGGGCAATCCGGTTTATAATTGGGAAGAATTGGAAAAAACAAATTTTGCTTGGTGGATCGACCGATTTAAAGCTACGTTGCAATATGTAGACTTCGTGCGCGTCGATCATTTTCGCGGCTTTGAAGCATACTGGCAAGTACCTGCTGGGGAAGAAACTGCTATCAATGGCGAATGGTTAAAAGCGCCGGGAAAAGAGTTATTTGAAACTTTGCGTAGCGCGTTGGGAGAGATGCCGCCAATTTTGGCAGAGGATTTGGGGATTATTACTAAAGAAGTGGAAGAATTACGCGATCGCTTCAATTTTCCCGGTATGCGAATCTTGATGTTTGCGTTTAGCGAAGACGCCACCAATACCCATTTACCGCACAATTACGTCCCCAATAGTGTAGTTTACAGCGGCACTCACGACAACGATACTGCAATTGGATGGTGGGGAAAAGCTAATCACAAAGAAAAACAATTTTTGGCGCAATATTTGGGTTATTCTTCTCCTGAAAATATCCAAGAAATAAATTGGATTCTCATCCGCACTGCTTTAGCTTCAGTGGCGAAATTAGCGATTATCCCGCTGCAAGATATTTTAGGTTTGGATAATCGCGCGCGCATGAACGATCCGAGTAAAATTCCCGGTAACTGGCGCTGGCGCTATGAAAGTTCTGATTTGCTGACGGAAGAATTGAGCGATCGCTTGTTACAATTAACCCAAATTTACAACCGTTAGGTTTAAATTGTGCGATCGCGCCAGCAATTCCAGCTTACACGTTAAGTTCGCCTTGTTTTGCTAAATTAACCAATACGCGAAACTGTTCGCGAGACATCCTCACGCTTTGACCAAAATCATCTTGAATCACCACTTCTTGTGCTGTCGCAGCAGACGGATCTACCGCCACAATTGGGCAGCAGGTATCTGTATGACACAACACCGCGATTACTTGCAATGCGGTTGATTTGTTTTCCATGAAAATCTCCTTTTCCGTAGATGCACGCGGCGCTCGTCTTCAGCGCCGTTCTTTATGATAATCATTCCCAGAATATCTCTGGTTAAATCCAATATTTTTTAACAAGCTCTCAACATAACTTAATGATTAAAACAGCGGGAGTGGAGAAGCGATCGCTTATTCTTTCAGCTTCCTATGCTGCTGGGCTTCCTCCTTTTCATAAACCATCAAATCCCCAGGTTGACAGGAAAGCGCCTCACACAGGGTGTTGAGGGTATCTTCATCAATTCTGGTGAGGCGGCGACGAGTCTTTATCTTGGAAATCGAAGTTGGATGCATTCCAGTCAAAGCAGCCAACTCTTTATTGCTGATATTTCGCTCAGCCATTACAACTGCCAATCTCCAGTTAATCACCGTTTAACTGCTTTACTCCCGTGCAGATTCTTTTTGCTGTTGCTCAGTTTGCCGTTGATGAGTAGGCTTGTCTTCCACCTTTTGTAACCATTCGCCGATCAGTTCGGTTATAACTTCTCCCATCTGCCTGTCCCTTGCGACACAGGCAGTTTTGAAGCGGCGCTTTATATCGTCATCAATTTTTACGTGCAAGAATCCCAGTCCACCCTCAACCTTTGTCTGGTTAAAAGGTGGTTGAAAGTCTTCAATCAACGCCCTTTCAACGCCCGACAGCAAACTGGCGTCGCTGCATTCCAACCAAGCGATACGAATATCTCCTCTCATTACCTTTAACTGATGCCAGCGGTGATGCGCTATCCAGCGCTGGTAAAGGTTGTTAGTTCTGCCAATGTACAGAACCGCGTCACCGTTCAAGACAAAGTAGATCGCCGGACAGTTTGGCAGTTCAGCACGGGTAGCCAGTGGTAGCGATGGGAGGGTGAGAGGGTCAACTGTTTCTGGGTTGATTTAATTTATCTGTTTTTGCTTTGCGCTTATCCAGCCACTCTTGGATCAGTTCGCATACAACCTGACTCATGTTTACCTCTTCAAGTACGCAAGTGTACTTGAACTCTTTTTTCAACTCTGTAGGGACGACAACGTGGATAGTAGTTTCTTCAACCATATCCGTAGCAGCCCTATTTAGAGATGGCTGAAAGTGTTTAATAAGTGCTGTCTCAAGCTCTGGGAGTAAGCTGACATCCGTGCAATGCAGCCAAGCAATACAAATATGTGCGCCCACTGCCTCCAACTGATGCCACCGATGATGACCAAACCATCGCTGCTGCAAGTTGCTAGTCCTGCCGATGTACAAAACCGTCTGACCTTTCAAGACAAAATAGATGGCTGCACATTTTGGCAGTTCAGAGCGGTTGGCTAGTGGCAGTGAAGGCAAGGTAAGAAGGTCAATCTTTGCCAGATTCATTACCTTTCTGCTCCTCTACAGCACGCTGTAGCAGCGTAACTATCAAGTTTGAGAGCGATCTGTTTTCCTTTGCTGCCATCCGCTCTAAGGCTTCCCTTAGTTCTGGTGGCATATAAACCATTGTTTTGACCAGGTTGGTAGGCATTTTTGCCTGTGAGTCGGGTGTAGTAGTCACTTGATAGTTATTCGATAACACTACACTATTTACTGTAGCTTATATATAGACACAGTGTTAACACTGTGTTATCGTAAAAGCATCAATCAAAAATCAAACCCCCACCGCTTCTGACGCCAATCAAGACACGGTAGGGGCTTGGATACCTATTCAGAGGTAAGTTCTATGATATTAACACCCAAGTCAGTCCCGGAACTGCTGCGGGAAAGCATTCCCGATGTCCCTCCAGGCAAATACCCCATCCGCTTGCTTGCTTGCGGCGTCCCCAAGGGCGTAGAAAGCGTCGTGCATCAGCTATATGTAGTGCGCTTTGCACAAATTAGTGAATGGAGTCCGCCTTTACCCTCGCCTGTCAGGGGTGAAGTGATTCGGATTTTGACTCGTTATTGGGTTGAGTGATGATGGGGAGCGATCGCATTTTAGTGGGAGAGAGTGCGATCGCTCACCTGCTTAGAATTTGTAAACTAGAAAAACCAGGAAATCTGCGGTTCCTTGTAATGCCGAAAAAAATACGCGAGCTGAAACAAATGCTGCGCCGAGTAGGTTTTACTCACATCTTGCACCTTGGCTAAACCTTAGTTTCTTGCAAATAACTCAGCTTGAAAGCCTAGATTTTTGGTCAAGAAACCCGGTTTTTTCAGGCTTATACGCGAGCTGAAACAAATGCTGCGCCGAGTAGGTTTTAGCGAACTTTCAGGTAAAGGGAGTCAATAGTAACTGGGTACATCCACTTTATGCTGGCAAGCTAACGATTTCTGGAAAAGATGGAGCAGACGCGAAACCATATCAAGAAAAGGAAGTTCAAAAAGCAATAGAGGAAGTAGAAAGGAACGAAGAAAATGAATAAAATTAAGTATCCAATGATGATTCAATGGTCTGAAGAAGATGATTGTTTCTTGGTAGGTTTCCCTGATTTTCCGGGACAACGTTGGCGGACTCATGGTGATACCTACGAATTGGCAGTCAAAAATGGAATTGAAGCATTAGAGTCGCTGATTATTGCCTACGAAGCTGCGGGAGATCCGCTTCCAGAACCAACAACAGTATCCCACGTCGCGTGATGATGGAGAGCGATATGGACACCCTCCATCGGTGTTGCGATCGCTCTACACTAGAAATCTAAGGTAACTCGTCAAAAAATATGACAACAACTGTTGACATAGGTAAGCTCATTGTTCGTACTCCTGGAATCTGTGGTGGTCGTCCTCGAATTGCCGGAAGGCGACTATCTGTGCAGAAGATTGCTCTTTTATATAAACGAGGTTTGAGTCCGCAAGAGATTGCCCAAGAATACGAAGGATTAAGTTTAGCCCAAGTTCATGCAGCGCTAGCTTATTATTATGCCAATACAGAAGAAATCGAAGCATCTCCTTTGGAGAATCGTTCAGAAATTGATGCAGCATTAGCAGAAATGGCAAACGATCCTGAGTATCAAGCGGAAGTATTAAAAATGGAAGCTGAGTTTGCTACAGCACAGTGGGAAGCATTGCAGTTAGGGGAATCAGAATGAAGCGGGGCGAAGTTTATGATGCCCGTCTAGAACCATTATTATTTAACATGCATTTATGATTTTGAGGGGGGTGACTTGTAAACTCGAATCAGTTTACCTGTTAACGTTTCGACTGAAGAAATTGCTTCATCAATCCGTGTCGCTAACATAGCAAAATCGTGATTTTCTGAACAGGCAATAATACCCGCATGATTTGGTTGTTTGGCGTGCAGTCGAATAAAATCATACCGATTAAGTGTCACAACTGCTCGCTGGTTATTTGCAGCGAAGGCAAGAACTTCCTCATCTGGTATTTTTTGATTAGCTTTTCCTGCTTCTTGAACTGTTAGAACATCGTGACCCAAAGTGCGTAAAATCAACACAGTTTCTCGTGGAAACTGTTCATCAGCATAAAGACGTGCCATCGATTATGCTTCCTCATGCTTTTGAATTGCTGCTGTAATCTCGTCGGGGTAAGCTTCAGCATAAGTCCAGGCATTAGCTAAATCAGCAGCAGATAAAGTTGGATAGTTATCTAAGATTTTGGCTTCATTCATACCTGAACGACGATAACTTACCAGTAACCAAACGGGAATACGGGTTTCTCTGATACAAGCGTCTCCTCCCATGACACCGGGAGTTTTGTTAATTCCTTGCCAAGTGTTGGCAAGATTTTGGGATAATAGCTGGATGATTTCAGCTTTCTCTGCTGGCGTCAAGGAAAGTAATTGGGCTTTTAATTCTGTGAGGATCATTGGTGCTATTTGATTTGTAAATTAGAGAATATCTAGGATTGATTACATTTTAGCTAGATGTGAGGATGCGATCGCGCAGCGAAGGGAGGCATATCGCCCCAGCAACTTGTCACTGGAAGATCGCACCTTCCCCCATCACCTAATCTTCCACCGCCCCTAAAGCTTTGAGCGTCGCTTTCTCAGCTTCTGTTAAACCCTTAACACTCGTGATATTCATGCGTTCATAAGGTCTGTCACTTCTGAGAGTTTTGAAGCACTCACCAGTTAAGATATCCCAAAATTTAATCATGCCATCCCTGCTGCAAGTAGCAAGAATTTTTCCATCAGGACTAAAGGCAACTGAGTTGATCCGGCGGGTATGACCTTGCAAAATTTTAACACATTCACCAGTGCGAATATTCCAGCAGCGTACTGTTTGGTCAACACTTCCACTGGCAACTATTTCACCATTTGGGCTAAAGGCGACTGAACGAATCCAATCAGTATGACCCTGCAAGATTTGGAGGCATTCACCAGTGCGAATATCCCATAATCTTACTGTTTGGTCAACACTTCCACTAGCAAGCATTTCACCATTTGGGCTAAAGGCAACTGAACGTACCCAACCAGTATGACCCTGTAAAATTTTTAGGCATTCACCAGTGTGGATATTCCATAACCTGACGATTGGTTCATAACCTGCACAGGCAAGGATTTCGCCAGAAGGATTGAAGGCTATTGAGTAGATTGAACTGGTATTTCCCTGCAAAATTTTGAGGCATTCACCGCTGTTTATATCCCACAGCCTCAATGTTTGGTCTCCACTTCCACTGGCAAGTATTTTACCATTTGGACTGAAGACGATTGACCGCACTTGTTTGCTATGCCCGGGCAAAATTTTAAGGCATTCACCACTGTTTATATCCCACAACCTCACTGTTTGGTCATAACCTGCACTGGCAAGTATTTCACCATTTGGACTGAACGCGACTGAGCGTACCTGATCGAAATGCCCCTGTAAAGTCTTCAGACATTCACCGCTTTTGATATCCCACAGCCTAACTGTTTGGTCATAATTAGCACTAGCAAGTATGTCTCCAGATGGACTGAAGGCTATTGACCGTACTTGACAGATATGCCCATGCAAAGTTTTCAGACATTCACCGCTTTTGATATCCCACAGCTTGACTGTTTGATCAACACTTCCACTAGCAATTATTTCACTGAAAGGACAGAAAGCAATTGACCGTACTTGACTGATATGCCCATGCAAAGTTTTCAGGCATTCACCACTGTTTATATCCCATAGCTTGACTGTTTGGTCGTGACTTCCAGTGGCAAGTATTTCACCCGACAAACTGAAAGCAACTGACTGTACTCCACTGAGATGCCCCTGGAAGGTTTTTAGGCATTTTCCTGTGCGGATGTCCCATATTTTTGCCGTTTGATCGCGACTCGCACTGGCAAGCATTTCACCAGAAGGATTAAAAGCGATCGCCCATACCATTTGAGTATGTCCTGGCAAAATTTGGATGCATTCACCTGTATTGACATCCCATAATCTTACCGTTTTGTTACCACTCCCAGTGGCAAGCATATCCCCAGCCGGATTGAAAGCAACTGAAAGCACGGCTTTAGTGTGTCCTTGCAAGATTTTGAGGCATTTACCAGTGGGAATATCCCATAACCTTATCGTGCAATCAAAACTTCCACTGGCGAGTATATTCCCAGAAGGACTAAAGGTGACTGACATTACTGATTCAGTATGTCCCTGCAAGACTTGCAAACATTCACCTGTATTGACATCCCATAGCCTGATTGTTTTGTCATAACTGCCGCTGGCAAGTATATTACCCGAAGGACTAAAGGCAACTGATTCTACCACATTTGTGTGTTCTTTACAGGTCAACAGTTCTTTACCACTGCTGGCTTCCCACAAACGAACTACGCCATCACTATCGCCCGTAGCTAACAGTTTACCATCTGAAGTAAATGCTATTGAACGAACGTTGCCAAAGAATTTAGTAAAAACAGAATGAACCAGATTTGCCTCAGCAAAATTGACACGGCGCAGGCAAGCATTGGTAAAATCAGCGCCCATAATTACAGCACGAGAAAGGTTTTTACCTGAGATCGCTCCTGGATCAACCTTCACTAGCAATGTCGCTGCATTTCCGCCGATATAACCTACCTCGTCTTCTGTTTTGTCCTTTGTTGCTTGTATAATTTCGAGCAGCGCTAGAAGCTGGCTTTCTGAAAGCATGGGGACAAGTAATTCGATTACTGCTTTAGTCAGCGGTGCTTGTCCGAAACTATGGCGAAGGTGGGCTAAACTTTCACTGGTAAATGCTTTTATGGGCGCGATCGCTCTCTTTTCCCCCCGCTCCATCTGTCGGCTAAAATACGATGACCAAGTGTATTCAAAAGGTGTTGCAGATTCAAGGATGTCCGATTGCGATCGCACCAACTCCATATAATCTTCCGCCAACACCCCCAACTCTGCCGCAAATTTATAAGCCACAAAAAACTCTAACAGCGAACGATGTGCGGGAGTATAATCGCCATCAGAATTGCGGATCAGCATTGTCTGACCCATCATGTCATAATGCCAGTGGTCTAAATCTTTTTCCTCCTGGACAACTGAACCAAATAAGCGGCGAATTCTGTCTGGAAATAGTCGATAATTGATGCTCATCTGGTCGGTTGATAGCATTTCCCAGGACAATTCGCACAGGAAATATAGCTTATCTGCTAACGAGGTGAACGTGCGATCCGATTTAATATCCCTCTCCATCTTCCGCCGCACTGCATACAGATAAACCCGCGACATATCCACAGGTTTCCCGGCTTTAATATCCGGCAATGCTTCTAAAATTAAATCGGTCATCACCGGGCGACGGGCTAAATCCAATAATGCCGGATTTCCCATCACCTGTTCTACTGTCGCGGGTTCGGTTTGTAACGCTAACACTTGCCGAATTTGGTCGTCGTTAAACTTCTCTAATTCCAATACTTCAAATTGCGGCGTTTCTCCCGTTAAAGCTTTCGTTGATGCCTGCAATTCCGCATTTAATAAAGCCCGCCCTTCTTTCGCTTCTGGGAAGTGTTCGGTGCGACAAGTCAGGATAACTTTTGCCCCCGGAACGACTATCTTGGCTAATTCCCAAAAGTTATTAATCATCTCTTGGCGGTCTACCCTGGCTGCCATTTCATCAAAACCATCGAAAATTAACAGCAATTTTCCCATGCGGTTGAGTTGTTCAAAAGCCGAATATCCGGCTAAAGGAATCTCGTGCTTTCTAAAGAAAAACTCGGAAAACAAAGACTCTACACTCACCGCTTTGGCATAATCGCGCAGGGGAATTACTAACGGTAAGCGAGGACGATCGATGCCGCGTTTTTGGGCATCTCGATAGCGTTGCAATGCCGTCCAAGCATAGTGGAAAGCAAACCAAGTTTTCCCAGTACCAAACTCGCCTAAAATTGAGATATGTTCTTTGGCAGGGTCATCAATCCACAGATCGATATAACCGTCAATCCAGCCGTCCCGTTCGTCGTAGCGACTGACTGCAATTTTTCGCCCCGTTACTGGGTCGAGTTCTTCTTTTGTACAAGCAAGGGGGACATATTTGGTTTCAATCTGGCGGCGTTTGATTTCAGTTTCTAGCCAGTTGAGATAACCGCTAAAATCGGCATCTTGGTCTAATAATTCATCAAATGTATAGCATCCCAAGTGACGATTTTCTTCCTTTTCCACTTCATCGCGCGCCGCCCGACTGATGCGACGGGCGGTAACTAACCATCCTTCATCGGTTCTTTGTTTTTCCACTACATCGCGCAATGCTGCTATATCTTTGAGTCCGACTTCGCCTTCAATTCCGCGTACTAAAATGCGGTCATATCGATTTCTTCTGACTGGAATGTTGATAATAAATTCAAAGTAGTTATCTTGCCAAGTTTCATATTTTTCAAAGCGATATCCTAAAGTTTCAAACCAACCTTTAATTTGTTGAGATAAAGCAAAGGCTTTACACTTCTCCTCTGCTGGGGCGGGCACGGGGGCACCGCCCCTACGTATCTGTTCTGCTGGGGCGGGCACGGGGGCACCGCCCCTACGTATCTGTTCTGCTGGGGCGGGCACGGGGGCACCGCCCCTACGTATCTGTTCGCTTGCGGGAAGTGCGGGATAATTTTGAACTGCGAGGCGCGCCATTTCGGTGCGAATTCCCTCTAGGGTGGGGAGTCTATCTAGGCGTTCTTGGAGAGTTGCTATAGTTCTGTGTAAAGAACTAATTTGTTGATTGGTTAAAACTTCTTTCGGCGTGCGGGTGCGTTTGGCAACTTCGATATAAACGGCGGCAAAGGCGATAAATTCTCGTCGGATGTCAATGCCTAAATCGCGAATTTCATCGCCTAATTCATAAGTATCTAGAAATTCGCTACAAGCTTTTTCTAAAATGGCGAAATTATAGGCGTCAAATGCTTCGCGAAATGCCTTTTGAATTTCGTTTTTTCGGAATAGTTCTAAAATGGCTTTGGGTTTCCCAACGCCGTATTCTACTAAAGCGTAGACGTAAACGGCGCTAAAATCTGCGGGCGGATGTTCGGGGTCGAGGTTAAATTGTTTTAATAATTTGATGACGGTTTCGTTGCGCTGAAGTTTTTCTTTGAGTACGGCGGTGGGGCTGGCGACGCCGGTAATGGCGCTAATTATTGAGTCGATGTTTATGGGAAACATTTAGGCTTTTTTGGGGTAGTTCAACGAGGCTGGAGCCTCGTTACTTTCGTTCCCAGGCTGGAGCCTGGGAACGAGAGCGGTGAGGCTCTGCCTCTAAGCTAACTGCTGATTTAATGATTTGCTAAGCGAGGCAGAGCCTCCAGATAAGTAACATTCAGTATGGGTACGATGGTTGGATCTCGGGATGTGGCTGGCGATCGCACTCTCAATTCTCATGACCATCACAGTCATACTCCCTTCCGTACTTTTACATAATTGCTACGTATTTATACTGCAATAAGTAGATCCAACTGAGGCAAGACGGATTGGGTAAAAACGGAGTAAATCTTTGCTAGTTAACGGTTGTAGCCGATTAACCACAAAATCTAACGGCTGTGGCCCGCTCAGATTTACCACCTTGTTTACTGTAACTTTACATTGGCAAAGCCTACTGTTGAGTTTTAATCAAGATCCAAGCTAGTCCCTTGCAACGCTCAGAGAAAAAAAAGTAAATTTACTACAGAAACAAATTGTTACGCGATCGCCATGAAACCCAGGGCTGCGTAGAAACACAAGTTTTAGTGACTTGTACTGTATGCGATCGCACCAGAGGAAACCTTTTCCACCACGGCGATGCACCATCCCGTCTAATTCACAACATCACCTGTTGCAGAGTGGTTCTGCAATAAATCTTTACTGTCAACGTTCCCCCTATTCGGAGAGAGAAATTCCATGTCTGTTATCAAAAAGTTCGCTCTTGCTGCTGCTGGAACCGCAATGGTAGCTTTTGGTTCAATCGGAGAGGCTCAAGCAATTTCTTTCAGCGAAACAGGCGATGCAGGTCGAACTCTTGGCACCGCTCGAGTTCTCACAGGTACACCCGGAACCAACATCACCAGCATTTCTGGTAGCTTGGGTGGGAATGCTGACTTGTTCAAGTTTTACTCGGCGGGTGGTTCTTTCCGCGCCACAACTGTCCCCTTCACTGATATTCGTCGAGGAGTAGATCGTGCTGTTTCAGATACCCAACTGTTTTTGTTTGATGCAAATGGCTTTGGCGTGCTGGCAAATGACGACGCTTCTGACTTAACAACTCGTTCTACTATCGAAGGAATATTATCAGCAGGTTTCTACTACTTAGGGATTTCTGGCTGGGACTTTGACCCAGTAAGCCGCATGGCTTCTGGTTCTAATGGTTTGCGAGAGATTTTTCCAGATAGTTTCACTGGAATCAACGGACCAACTGGTCCTGGCGGCTCTCGACCGCTGCAAGATTGGAGGGGATCTAGTTCCTACAGCGGCACTTATAGAATCGATTTAACTGGCGCTCAAGTCGTTGGCGTTCCCGAACCTGCTTCTGTTATGGGTTTGTTGGCTTTTGGTGCTTTGGGTGTCGCTGCACGCAAGCGCAAACAGTCACAAAAGGCTGTACAAGTAGCCGTCGAGAGCTAAATATGGCATTGCTAATCGCTAATTGCTCTTTGCTCATTGCTCATGGGAATATGCTTGGATTGTACCATTAGCCATTAGCTAATAGGTAATAGCTAATAGCTATTACCTATTAGCAGCCCTAAAAAGATAACTAGCAAGTTGCGTTAAATAAAGTAACTTGCTAGTTAAATCTCTTGAGAACTGGTACTCACAACCAAATTACCTACGAGGCTCAAATATTTTAAAAATACTCAGAACTAACCAAGATAAAAAAGCGCCGATTAATCCCAATTGCCACAAGCCACATCCAGCAGCAACTCCCAAACCAGCCGAAACCCAAATTGCTGCTGCTGAAGTCAGCCCGCGCACTGGCATTGATCTTCCGTCTGGCTGAGATTCTCGTAAAATTTCCCCAGCACCGAGAAACCCAATTCCAGCAGCAACACCTTGAATTACCCGACTAACCGCATCAAAATTCTGTTGAGCTGCACCGAGTTCTAGCGGTATCAAAACAAAGATGGCTGAACCAAAACTGACTAACATGTGAGTTCTTAACCCAGCCGGTTTGCGTCTGAGTTGGCGTTCTAAACCGATAATTGCTCCCACAATTAACGAAAGAATTAAGCGAAAAAATATATTTAGCCAATCGTTGGCAGGCAAAGAGTAAGTTCCAGTGGCAGTTCCTAATATAAATTCAAAATAAACTGCATCTATCCTTGGTATTATTAATGTAAAATTTCCTGCCATCTTAAATTAAATTGGTTAGAACGCTGCAACCAATCTAACGCATTAATTTGTGCATTATCTCACATCTTGCACCTTGACTAAAAACCGGGTTTCTTGCAAATAGCTCAGCTTGAAAGTCTAGATTTGTCGTTAAGAAACCCGGTTTTTGAAGGCTTGTTGATAATGGTGCAAGATGTGAGTTATACCAAGTCCGGTAGCATCGGTAGCGTAAGCTGGGGCGGGTTTAAAAAATTTCTCGTGATTTTCCAGCATGGCTGGTAAAACCCGCCCCTACTCCCGTGAAAAATTATACACAACCGTTGCGTAGGGACATGATATTATACCAAATCCGCTTTGATCGCCCCTTTGATGCCGAACGACTAAAGTCGCGGCTACACAAACAGAGCAACGCCTATGCCTTCGGCACGCTTCGCGAACGCGGGCTATAAAATAAAGGAGGTTTAGAACCCGGATTTGGTATCAATAATTATCTTTCCCCTCTCCACCTGAAGCACCTCTGCCCCTCTGCGGCTTCATAAATATTGTTTGAACCGAAACGCAGTAGGAGGGACAAGGATAATTATCGATGCCCCATACCCTATTCCGAGAATTTGCTTTGGCGCTTTTGCAGCTGCTACTTGTTTTCTACTGGATAAAACTCTTTTGTATCTTCTGAGTATTCCCAAGCAATTCCCTGTGGATCTCTGCTTTTGCTCCACTGCGGAAAATCCGAATCGTATCTGCGTTTGTAAACGGTACTGGAATGAACTCCCAGCCGGTTCGCAAGTTCGATTTGAATTAGCGAGCCAAAAGCCATCATTTTTTTGCCAGATTTTTCTGTTGCTATTGGTTCGAGTTCCTCCTCATCGTTGGATTCAGTTGGCTGTTGCTCTTGTGTTGGTGTATCAGTTTCAACTGTTGATTGTTCGGCTTCGCTGGCTGCGGTTTCTACCGGCTCTTCGAGGGCGATCGCTTCCTCTGCGATTACAGATTCGGCTTCGCTGGCTTCAGTTTCTTCCGGCGCTGCAACCGCGATCGCTTCCTCTGCGATTACAGATTCGGCTTCGCTGGCTTCAGTTTCTTCCG